>NZ_KV810431.1:0-318 GCF_001812805.1 Corynebacterium sp. HMSC078H07
GTTGGCGATGTCGATGACGCTTCTGCCGAAGGCAGTCATCCGCAGCGCGGTGAAGTCGGGCAGGACGGACTCGTCAAGGAAGCGATCTGCTGGCGGGGTTGGTGATGGCATGGGCTTTAGTGTCCTTTCTTAGCGAGGTTGTCCATGCTGAACTGGTCTGCACCGCCGAGAAACGCGCCGGTGGTATCCCGGTCGGTGATTGCAGGGGCGGTGGGCTGGTTGACTGTGGTGCTGCGCGGGGCCTGGTCTAACCCGCGGGGCCGGGTGGCGTGTTCTTTGCGTATGGCGGCCATCATGTTTTTGACCGCGGTATATGAC
>NZ_KV810431.1:418-1358 GCF_001812805.1 Corynebacterium sp. HMSC078H07
CTTCCAGGATTGGTTTGTTGCCGTGTTTGCCCATCGACAGCACGTTTCTACAGGACTGGTACGCCTGGGCCGGGATGGCTTTCGCCGCGATGAGTTCTTCGATGACCTTGCGTGTTGCCGGGCCGGTTTTGCTGGCTTCGCGATAAAAGTAGTCGCTTGTCCACAGTCCACGGGTGGAGTCCATTCCAGATGGAATGTGCTCATAGTCAGTGACATAGGCCCCACGCTTATGCGAAACCTGGTGGGTTGCCACGGTTGTCCCCTGGTCAAAGACGGTCAAGACCTGGCCTGTGATGCGCACATCGACAGTGCGGCCAACAAGCTGGTGCGGAACGGAGTAGCGCACCGTTGCAACCGTGATATGGAAATCCGGGGCTACTTTCGCACGCTTCCACTCGGTATGTTGCCACGGGGTTGCCGGCAGGTCAGCAAGGAGATGCTGCTCGTGTGCTTCGAAGAGATCCCTGCGGCTTGACTGCTGACTGCGAAACGGCACGGAGGTGTTGATCGCATCGACTAAGCCCACAATCTTTCCGTTGAGCTCGTCTAAGTCAACACACTGGTGGTCTTCAAGGGCGTGGATGATCTTGTGCGTGACGATCTTTACCGCAGCTTCCACATTCGCTTTATCCTTCGGCCGACGCGCGCGAGTGGGAAGTGCTGCTGTGTTGTAGTGCTCCAAGAACTGCTGGTAGGTGTCGTTGACCTTCCGATTCCTATCGGCAGTGCTGATTGCGTTTGATGCCGTCGACGCGTTATCGGGGACAACAACCTGGCAGACCCCACCGAAGTAGTCAAACGCTTGGCGGTGTGCATCAAGCCAGGACTGTTGCCGCTGGTCAACACACGCACAAGCAAACAGCATTCCTGAATACGGCAGCGAAGCGACGAAAATGCTGACTTTCGCACCCGGTGTGCCCGCAGGGTCGTACAGGCGCAT
>NZ_KV810431.1:1458-57444 GCF_001812805.1 Corynebacterium sp. HMSC078H07
CCGCATCGACATGGGAGGCAACCAGCTGGCGGAAACGGTCGTAGCTGTAATGACGCTGGCCCGGCTGGGTGGGGGTGGTGGTGTAGCGAGCCCATAATACTTGCAGTGTCTGCTTCACACGCCCTGTGCGTGCTTTGACGACCGCGTCAAAGTCAATCGGGACGAACTCGCCTTGACCGCTGGTGCGTTTATCAACGAATATCTCGTCCAGCTCGTCATTCGTCAACGCCGCGACCTGCTGGGCAGTAGTCAGGCCAAGGCTTCGCAGCGCTTGGTTCGCTCGGGAAATCGCGCGGTGCGAGCACCCGAGCTGGTCTTCAATCTGGCGGTAGGAACGCTTCCTAATCAGCAGCGTCATCACCGCACGGTAATCCGTCATCAGCGGACTCCTTCCAGTACGCGCCGCACCCGAGTGGTGCGGCTACCGGAAGTATCACCCCGAGCGCCGCGAGCTGCTACCAGATACTCACTGAAGCGCTACCGGATAGTCACGACACTGCTACCAAATAGCCGGTCGCAACAGCCGGGGTTGAGACCCGCGAGTTTGTGCGCTACCCCGAGCCGCTTGCCCCCAACCTGTCGGCCCGGCGTGCAAGAATGCCCCAACCGGATCGGCAGGAGCTGGTTGAGTGGATTCGCGGCATCGAGGCGGATGTCGTGCTCGTCGAAGGCGCCGGCGGCCTCCTCGTTCGACTAGCTGACGACTTCACGCTCGCCGATATTGCCGCCGACCTCGGCGCGCCACTTATCATCGTCACTAGCATGGGACTAGGAAGCCTCAACGCCGCGGAGCTCACCGTGGAAGCCGCCCGCACCCGGGGTCTGCAAATTCTCGGGCTCATTGGTGGCTCGCTTCCCACAGAGCCAGACCTAGCGACCCAACTGAACGTGGAGGAAATGCCGAAAGTTACCGGCGCACCGCTACTGGGCTGTCTTCCGGCAGGCGTGGGCCAACTTTCCGCGCCCGAGTTCGCAGATAGAACTTCGACAGTGAATGCCAGCGGAATTATTTAACACTAAAGTCTCGAGACTTCTTGGCGTGTGCTACTCAAGATGGAGAAGTTCAAGCCTGTTTTTAAGAAGCACTTCCCGAACTGAGTGTGCGGCCTAGCTCTCAAAGCTGCCTTCCAAAATCTCTACTCCTCACAACGAGCAATCCGAAAACTAAGACACACATCACCCCTGCACCAATACTAAGGGCAGAAGCACCCCAAAGACTCGATATTGCCCCTCCGAGCGCACCACCGATACCTACACCAAAATTGAAGATAGTAACGAAAAAGGACTGTGCAATATCTGCCAAGTTCACTGCGTTTCTGGCTAAGGCAGTCTGCAGAACTGTCGGTGCACCACCAAATCCCAGTCCCCAGACGATTATTCCAGAAATGAAAAAATAGTTGGGAGCTGCCGGTACCGACAAGAGCAAGAATCCTAAAAGCATCAACGCGCCTGAGATTAGACCAGTCAGAAACAATCTCTTATCTACAACGACAGCAGTAAGTAAAATACTGATCCCCGCAGAAATCCCGAATAATAGAAGCACGACATCTACACCAAGAGCTATTCCCACACCACTGGTTAAAGGTTGAATGTACGTGTAAACCATGTTGTGCGCTACTGTCCAGCCGAAGAGCGCGACAAGCACCCCCATCACACCAGGCATCAAAATCGATCTCTTAAGGACTTTGGTTCCTGGGCCATCTCCAACAAGTCCCGGCCGGGGAGGAACTGTAAACATAATCCATAACGCCAAAACGATGGATGCAACTGTTAGCATGCCGAGCGTCAATCTCCAACCAAAGTGTTGACCCCCTAATGCACCAAGCGGGACTCCAAAAGCTAAGGCGAAAGGCTGCCCAAAACCGATAATGGCAAGTGCGCGACCTTGGTTTTCCGAACTGACTAAACTCCGAGCGTAATTTGCCACAAGGCCCCAAACGACGCCTCCGGCCATACCAGCAAGAAACCTAGCAAGAAAGGCTAACCACAAATACGAAGTAATAGCAGTAAGAGCGTTGAAAACGCCAAGCCCGATGATAGCTATAACCAAAAGTCGCTTACGCGGCATTTTTCGAGTTGCTGTCATCACCGGTATTGCAGCCACCACAGATCCAGCTGCATAAGCGGTTAGAAACTGTCCTACTTTTCCCGTTGTCGTTCCAAAGGACTCACCCATATCAACCAAAACCCCCGTAGGAATGGTCTCGGTCATTATGGCCAAGAAAGCGGCAAACGCTAACCCTGTCAATTGTAGGACTGGTATATCTGCTTTCGATTTCCGATTCGACATGATTGGCAAAAATCAATCTTCCTAAGATGCTCGAAGTCCGGTCTCCCTACATCCGGAGTGCAAGCAACGTAGATTCTGGCTCCCTATCCTCCTCTATGCGCTTTCCAATCTTGTGCTTCCACAAAATACGTATCGAATTCATCTTCTCGACGCGCAAGCTCATCTTCAGGCACCTTGCCACTCATTATCCCTCCCAAGATACGGAAATACTCAAACCTCTCCACACCGGGTGCGACAGTTACCAGTACATCCGCGTCGCTACCCTTAGCCGCTCCAAAAGCATGAGGAACACCCGGAAGAACCAATGCGCAATCACCCGCACCTAGCTGGTGAATTTGGCCTTCCTCCCAAAACTCCAGGTTCCCTTTAGTGACGTAGAAGAACTCACACGAAATCTTATGAAAATGTGGAACGGCTCCCTCGCCCCCATCAAAAAGTTGAATATTTTGTACACTCACGTTCCCTTTTGCATCCGAGGCATCCACCAGCAATCTTGCCTTCGGAAGGCGAGTGGAGGAAGCATCTGCCACTATTTCGGGATCAAAAATTAACATCTCAGATCTCCTTAGATTGTTCGCTGACGAACTTTATAGTTCGCTACCGAACTTCTTTTGTCAAGCGCTACACTAAGTTTCAGCAACCCGAAAGGAACAAAATGGACGCCATCTCCACAGCCATGAACAAGTGGACGAGGATAAATCCCCACGTCGATGTGGATGCTATGGAAACAACCCTTCGCCTCACCCATCTGTTAAGAGCAATCAAAGATGAAGTGACGACCATCCATGAACAAGCTGAATTAGCCCCAGGCGACTTCGATGTTCTAGCAACGATCCTCCGCCAGGAAAACATCACCCCGGGTCAACTTGCACACGCCCTACTTCTGTCAAAGGCCGGAATAACCGGAAGACTTAACAAGCTCAAGAAACAAGGACTCATTGATGAAGAAATAAATCTCAGCGACAAGCGAGGAAAAACTCTGACACTAACGCCCGAAGGACACGACCGAATAATGTCCATCGTTGAAGCCCATGCCACAGCTGAGCGAAAAGCCCTCAACCACCTGTCCAAAACCCAACAGCGTGAACTGCTCGAATTGCTACGATCTTGGAGCAAAGAAAGCTCAGACTGACTCCAGAACATGACTACAGCCCCGCACTCTCAACGAGAAGGCGGGGCTGTCACAGCGTGCCCGGGGCGGGACTTGAACCCGCACGTCCTATAAGGACACTGGCACCTGAAGCCAGCGCGTCTGCCAATTCCGCCACCCGGGCAGGGTATTGATGTCTTGGCGACCAGCTAACCTTAGCACGCTGCCCTGATAAACCGACAAATCCGCTGGCAAACCCGAGCTTTTTACTGAATACACAGGGAACTTTGCCGCGCGCGTCTACGTTTAGAGGGGGAAAGACACCTATACTGATCGCTGCTATATCGCTGTATTCCACCATCGCAGTGAGATAGTTCCCTGGAATACCCTGAAAGGAGGACGGCACTTTCCCCATGGCATTGCTAGAAAAACTCGCCAAGCTGGATTCTTCCCTGCAGCGCGGATTGGACAACGGCATGGCCTTTGTCTTTGGCGGCAAGGTCGTCCCCGCGGAGATTGAAGAGTTGCTCAAGCAGGAGGCGCAGGACAACCTGTCCCGCGGTGATGACGGCAAGCTGTACAGCCCCAACGTCATGACCGTCGGTGTGTCCTCCAAGGACATTGAGAACCTCTCCCAAAATCGGGATATTCCTACGGATCTATCTGATCAACTCACTCGTTTTATTCGCAACAGTGGCTGGTCCCTCGCGGGGCCGGTCATCGTGCGGATTGCGGAGGAGTCAGGCCTGCGTACGGGCCAGCTGCGCGTGTCGTCCTTCCTGGACCACGAGCCCACAGAGGAAACCGGATTCGATGCGATTTTCCACCACGACCATGGTCAGGAGGACTCTATGACCCAGCCGCACAACGCCGATGAGGCCGCAACCACCGCTTTCATGGCGCCGAACCCGAATGAGCCGGCACCCACGCCACACGGCCCAGCGGTAACGCTCATGCTGCAGGATGGCTCCTCCCGCGTGTACCACGTGCGCGAAGGCTCCAATATCCTCGGCCGTAGCAACGACGCAGACCTGCGCCTGCCGGATACGGGTGTCTCCCGCCAACATGCGGAGATCACGTGGAACGGTCAGGACGCGGTACTCGTTGACCTGCAGTCCACCAACGGCACCACGGTCAATGACACCCCGATTGACAACTGGCTGCTAGCTGATGGTGACGTGATCACCCTCGGCCACTCCCACATCGAGGTCCGCATCACCGGCCTTGAGAACCAGAATTATTAAGCCCCCACTCCCTCTAAAGTAAGGACCGTCCATGGACTCGATCGTGCTGCTGTCGCTGCGCATCGGCCTGCTGGTGTTGCTGTGGCTGTTTATTCTGGTCGCGCTCAACGCTATGCGCCGTGACGCCAATAAGGCGGCCGGCGTGTACCAGGCATCGGCCCCGGTGAAGGGGTCACAGAGGCGTCGAGAAGCGCCGCGTGAAATCGCCATCGTGGAGGGTCCCCTGCGCGGTTCCCACATGGAGCTAGGCACCCTCGAAGACTGTACGATGGGCCGCGCGCAGGACTGTGATTTTGTCACTGGTGATGATTTTTCCTCTGGCCACCACGCTCGTCTGTTCCGTCGGGGCAGCGAGTGGTTTGTGGAGGATTTGGAATCCCGCAACGGCACCTTCGTGGGTGGTGCCCGTATTGACCAGCCGGAACGCGTTGGTGTGGGTTCGGATATCAAACTTGGTCGGACGACCGTGAGGTTGATGGCATGACGTTGAGCCTGAAATTTACTGCAGTGACGGACCGCGGTTTGGTCCGCGACAATAACGAGGATTCCGCCCACGCGGGACCTCACCTGCTGGTGCTTGCCGACGGCATGGGTGGCCACGCCGCCGGCGAAGTCGCATCCACGACGATGGTGGAGCACATGGCGCCCCTCGAGCGCGATCCGGGCGATAACGACATGCTGGCCCTGCTGGGCGCGGCGGCGGAAGATGCCAACGCGGCAATCCGCGACCATGTGGATGAGCACCCGGAAACCGAAGGTATGGGCACCACGCTGACTGCGATGATGTTCAACGGCTCGCAGTTCGGCGTGTGCCACGTGGGCGATTCCCGCGGCTACCGCCTGCGTGACGGCAAGCTTACCCAGGTGACAAAAGATGACACCTACGTGCAGTCACTCGTGGATGAGGGCAAGCTCGACCCAGCAGATGTCTCGTCCCACCCGCAGAAGTCTCTGATCCTCAAGGCCTACACCGGCCGCCCAGTGGAGCCGACGCTCTTTACGCTGGATGCCCAGGTGGGCGACCGCATCATGCTGTGCTCGGATGGCCTGTCGGATCCGGTGACGGCGTCGACCATCGAGCAGGCGCTGAACCAGGGTTCGGTGGATGAGGCCGCTATTATGCTGCGCGATCTCGCGTTGCGTTCGGGCGGTCCAGATAACGTCACCATCGTGGTGGCGGAGGTCGTGGACGCAGAGCTTGACGACGTCTCCCCCATCACCGTCGGCGCCATCCAAGGCGTCGTGCCCGAGCCGACGCACCCGGATTCTTCAGCAAGCCGTGCGGCGAAGCTGATCTCGCCCCCAAAAGCACAAGCCGCTGAGGTACAACCCCGGGAGGTCACCGAGGATGAGCCGCAGCGGCCGCCGCGACGCAGCCGGGTGGGGTGGAAGGTTATCGCCTCCCTCGTCCTCGTGTTGGTGATTGTGGTGAGCGGCGGGCTGTGGATGAAGAATCACTTGGCCAGCAACTATTACGTGGCCACGGATGAGGAGGAAGTCCTCACCATCCAACAAGGCGCGGATTTCGATCTCTTTGGCCGCTCCCTGCACCACACCTATCAGCATGCGTGCTTGAACAAGGACAATTCACTCAAGCTGAGCACCGGTGAGTGCACAGGCGAGTATGCGCCGTTTAGGCTCACGGATCTTCCCGAGTCAGAACGAGCAGCCGTGGGCAACCTGCCCGCAGGCTCTTATGACGAGGTGCAGACACAGTTGACGCGCCTGTCGGAGAAGGCCTTGAAGCCGTGCGCCACGTCGAAAGACGCCGCGCAGGATAAGGACAAAGACGCTGCGGATGAGGCGAAAAAGGACGCCAAGAAGGATGCGGACAAGCCCCCACAGGGCAACTGCCGGGAGGTGAAGTAGGTGAGCAAGCTCTTTTCCCGTGGAACTGAGTTCGGCCTGCTCGTCTTCGCCACGGTAGTTTTCGCCATCACCTTGGTGAGCCTCGAGCTCTCCCAAGGCAACGTGCTGACCCTCGACGTGCTCTACCTCATCGGTGGCTTCATCGGAGTCTTCGCTGTAGCGCATCTCTTCCTGTGTTTCTTAGCGCCCTACGCGGACCAGATCATGCTGCCTATCGTCGCGGTGCTCAACGGCACGGGGCTTATCATGTTGCAGCGCCTTGACCTGGCCAGTGGCGGTGAACTCGCGGTGCGACAGGTGATGTGGACCGTCGTCGGACTTATCCTCTTTGCGCTGGTACTCGTTCTTTTGCGGGATCACCGCTCGCTGACGCGCTATTCCTATATCTTGGGCGCGCTCGGCCTCATTCTCTTGGCCCTGCCGCTGGTATGGCCGCAGCCGCCAGGAGTGGAAGCCCGCATTTGGTTGTGGCTCGGACCCTTTTCCATCCAGCCGGGCGAGTTCTCCAAGATCTTGCTGATCTTGTTCTTCGCCATGCTGCTTACCCAGAAGCGTTCCCTGTTCACCGTGGCGGGCTTTAAGTTCTTGGGTCTATCCCTGCCCCGCCTGCGTGACCTGGCCCCCATCCTCGTGATTTGGGGCATCGCCATTGTCATTATGGGCATCTCGAATGACTTCGGCCCGGCACTGCTGCTGTTTAGCACGGTCCTCGGCATGCTCTTTATGGCCACCAACCGCGTCAGCTGGCTCATCATTGGTGTCATCCTCGTGGGCATCGGCGGATTCGGCATCTACCAGGTCTCGGACAAGATTCAGCAGCGCTTCTCCAATTTCATTGACCCGCTGGCCAACTATGACACCACCGGCTTCCAGCTGTCCCAGGCGCTGTTCGGCATGTCCTCCGGCGGCATTACTGGTACCGGTTTGGGCCAGGGTCACCCGGACATGGTGCCGGTGGCGCATTCGGACTTCATCCTGGCTGGTATCGGCGAGGAATTCGGTTTGGTGGGCCTGGCTGCGGTACTTGTCCTCTTCGCTATGCTCGTCTCCCGCGGTTTCCGCACTGCGCTGACCTGCCGCGATACCTATGGCAAGCTGGTGGCCTCGGGCCTGGCTCTTACGCTCGCAGTCCAAGTCTTCGTCGTCACCGGCGGCATTTCCGCCCTGCTGCCCATGACGGGTCTCACCACGCCGTTTATGTCCGCCGGCGGCTCCTCGCTCATGGCCAACTACATGTTGTTAGCCGTGCTGCTGCGTATTTCCAACGCGGCTCGTCGCCCAGCGCGAGAGCTCACCTCGAATGCTCCGAGTGATACGTCCATGTTCCCCGCCATCCAGGAGGCCACCCGATGAATAGATCGATTCGCCTCGTCTCCCTCTTTGCCCTCCTTCTCACCGCCGTCCTCCTCGTGAACCTCACGGTGGTGCAGGCGTTTTCGACGGATAAGTACGCCCACAACCCCAAGAACGTTCGCGGCTATCTGGAGATGCGCACGACCCCGCGCGGCCAGATCTTCGCCGGCGATACGGTCCTGGCGCAGTCCACCGCGGATGAAAACGGCAATTACTCGCGCTCCTACCCCACCGATTCCCCAGCCTTCGCCGATGTCACTGGTTACCTCTCGGAGCGCTTCGGCGCCTCCCAGTTGGAGGCCTCGCAAAATGACATCCTCAACGGCAAGGACGACTCGCTGCTGGCACACAACTGGCTCGATATGCTCTCCGGCAAGCCGCAGAAGGGCGCCAACGTGGAAGTCACCATCGACCCAGCGCTGCAACAGGCAGCCTATGACCAGCTGGCCGGGCCAGGCTACAAAGGCGCGGCCGTAGCCATTCAGCCCTCCACGGGCAAAGTACTGGCTATGGCGTCCTCCCCCAGTTTCAATGTCTCCGACCTCATGGGCGGCAACGCGGCCGAAACGTGGGATCAGCTGCAGAACCAAGAGGGCAATCCGCTCATCAACCATGCCACGCAGGAGACCTTGCCGCCGGGTTCGATTTTTAAGATCATCACCACGGCTGCCGGCCTCAACAACGGTTTCAATCCGAATTCCACGCTCACCGGCGCGGCGTCCATCACGCTGCCGGATACGGTTACGGAGCTCACGAACTACGGCAACCAAGCCTGCGGCGGCGCGGACAGCGTCACGCTCCAAACCGCCTTTGCGCTCTCCTGCAACACGGCATTCGTGGAGATGTCTGAAGGTATCGGTGCCGATGAACTGCGCAAGTACGCAGAAGGCTTCGGCGTGGGTGAGAAGTATTCGCTCGGTGTGGAGACCTCTTCGGGTGCGCTGGGTGAGCTGAGCGACGGCGCACAGGTCGCCCAATCGGCCATCGGCCAGCGTGACGTCACCATGTCCGCCCTCCAAGCCGCGGTCATGGCCGCCACCGTGGCGAATAAGGGCAAGCGCATGGAGCCCTACCTCATCAACCGCATCACCGATGCCCAGATGAATGAGCTGCGCACGACCCAACCGCGTCAGGCCGCTGAGGCCATCAACGAAGACACCGCCAACACCTTGACGGACCTCATGTTCGCTTCTGAACGATCCACCTGGGGCTACGACGGCAATGGCTTTGCCTCCAAGACGGGTACCGCCGAGCACGGTGAGGGCCTTGCCCCGCACGTGTGGTACGTGGCCTTTGACCCGGAAAAGGACATTGCGGTCGGCGTCGTGGTCAAGGACGGCGGCAACCTAGGCGAAGGCGCTACTGGTGGACAGGTCTCCGGACCGATCGGCCGCGCCATCCTGCGCGCATACGGAGGTGAGCAGTAGTGAACAGCGCTGATAATAAGGAGCACCTACAAGCACTCATCGGCGAGGACTACCAGCTGCAATGGATCGTCGGCCACGGCGGCATGTCCACCGTGTGGCTTGCGGATGACGTCCACAACGACCGCGAGGTGGCCATCAAGGTCCTGCGGCCGGAATTCTCCGATAACAACGAATTCCTCTCGCGCTTCCGCAACGAAGCCAAGGCGGCAGAGTCCATTGATTCCGAAAACGTCGTGGCCACCTACGACTACCGCGAGCTTGAGGACAACGGCCGCACCTTCTGTTTCATGGCCTTGGAGTACATCCGCGGTGAATCCTTGGCTGACCTGCTGGCCCGCGAAGGCGCACTGCCGGAAACGCTGGCGCTCGACGTCATGGAACAGGCCTCCCACGGCCTGTCCGTCATCCACCACATGGGGCTCGTGCACCGCGATATTAAGCCGGGCAACCTCATGATTACCCAGAACGGCCAGGTCAAAATCACTGACTTTGGCATCGCCAAAGCCGCCGCAGCCGTGCCTCTCACGCGCACCGGCATGGTGGTCGGCACCGCCCAGTACGTCTCGCCGGAGCAGGCCCAAGGTTACGAAGTCGGCCCAGCCTCGGACGTGTACTCGCTTGGTGTGGTGGGCTATGAGATGCTCGCCGGCAATCGCCCCTTCAGCGGTGATTCCTCGGTATCGGTAGCGCTGGCGCATATTAGTCAGGCGCCGGAGCCCTTGTCGACGTCGATAAGCGCGCCCACGCGCGAACTGATCGGCCTTGCCCTGCGCAAGGACCCCAACACCCGCTTTGCCGACGGCAACGAGTTCACCAACGCCATCTCGGCCGTGCGCCAGGGCCAGCGCCCGCCGCAGCCGAAATCTGCCGCACTCGCTCCGCTCGCCGCCGAACCTTCCCCCTCCGCATCGACGGAAATGCTGGGTAACATGGCCAATCCCACGACGGTGCGCCCAGCAACACAGCCGCCGGAAGCGGAACCGCCGGCGAAGAAAGGTGGCTTCGGCACCGGCTTGCTCATTGCTGTGGCCATCGCTGCGCTCGTGGGCGTCGGCCTCGCGGGCTACAGGTTCTTCACCGAGAACTCCAGTGAACCTGCGCCCACCACCTCGGAGCAGCCGACGGAAATCATCGTGACCGAAACCGTCACGCCGGAAACCACGGAGGAGCCCACCACGGAGGCCCCAACGACCCGTGACACCGTGGAAACCACCACGGTGGAAGAAGAACCCCCAGCCCCCATCACCGTCACGACGACACACTCGATCATGCCGTCGCCCACCCACGAGATCTCCCCACACCAACCCACCGGCGAAGAACTCCTACCTGAGGGGACACAACCGCAGGTCGATGACGGCCCCACAGCCACACCCGAACTAGACTCACAGGACAACCCCACCGAAGAATCCGCGCTACAGGGAGGCCAGTAACCCACCATGGTCAGTGATCGGTACCACCTCCGCCAGTCCATCGGCACCGGCGGCATGTCTGAAGTCTACGAGGCCGAAGACTCCGTCTTGGGACGCACCGTCGCCGTCAAGATGCTGCGCCCCGACATGGCGCGCGACGTCAACTTCCGTGAACGTTTCCGCCGCGAAGCCCAGAATTCCGGCAAACTCAATCACCCCAATATCGTGGCCGTTTTCGACACCGGTGAAAAGGACGTCGACGGCATGATGGTGCCCTACATCGTCATGGAATACGTCCAGGGCCGCACTCTGCGCGATATCGTTCGTGAGGACGGGCCTTTGCCGGTGACGGAAGCCGCCCGCGTCCTGAAACCCGTGGCAGATGCCCTGCAATCCTCCCATGAAGCGGGCATTATTCACCGCGATATCAAACCGGCGAACATCATGCTCACCAACACCGGCCAGGTGAAGGTCATGGACTTCGGCATCGCCCGGGCGCTTGATGATTCCACGTCCGCGATGACGCAGACCTCCGCTGTCATTGGCACCGCGCAGTACCTTTCCCCGGAACAAGCCCGTGGCAAGCCTGCCGACGCCCGATCCGACGTTTACGCACTCGGCTGCGTCATGTATGAAACGGTGACCGGCCGCACCCCGTTTGAAGGAGAGACTCCCTTCGCGGTGGCTTACCAGCACGTGCAGGAGGATCCGACCCCGCCGTCGGAGTTCATTGAAGAAGATCTATCTGAGAAGCAGCGCCTTGGCCTCGATGCCGTAGTGCTCACTGCTATGGCTAAACACCCGGCGGACCGGTACCAGTCCGCGTGGGAGATGGGCGATGACCTGGAACGTTTGGCGCAGGGCCAGCTGCCGGAGGCGGCACGCTCGCACGTCAACGATGAAGATCACCCGACCACGATGGTGGCTCCGGTATCAGCCCAGCACCGCGCTCCGGTGGCGTCGACAAGGCCGAGCGAGGACGACGAGAGCGGCGGCGGTCTCAAGTGGCTCGCCGCCCTGCTCGCGGCGGCGCTCATCGCCATCGTCGGTTACTTCGCCTGGGACTTCTGGCAAAGCTCCCAGCAGGAGGCCCGAGAACGTGAGCAGGCGCAGCACGAAGCCGCGCAGCGCGCCAACATGGTCGTCGTGCCCAAGGTGAAGGACCGCCCGCGCAACGAGGTCGTGGAAGAACTAGAGAAGCTCGGCCTCTTTGTCGCGATTAATGAGGAGCCTAGCCCTGACGTTCCGCGCGGCAAGGTCATCCGCATCAACCCGGCGGAAGGCTCTGAGCTGCAGAAGAAGTCCTCCGTCACGCTGACCGTGTCCTCCGGTAAGGAGATTACTGAGGTCCCTGACCTCACCGGTATGACCGTGGAAGAGGCCACCCAGGCGCTGGAGGAGGCTTCCCTGGAACTCAAGGAAGACATCGAGCAGGTCAACGATGATGCGCCTACGGGTGAGATCATTTCGCAGAACCCAGCCGGCGGCTCGCAGCTGTCCAAGGGCTCAAAGGTCCACATCACGGTGTCCAAGGGCCAGAAGGATGTCAGCGTCCCGGACGTATCCGGCATGGACCGCGACCGCGCCGTGGAGATGCTCAGCTCCATGGACTTTGAGGTGAACGTTAATTCGGTGGATTCCGAGCTGCCGGAGAATCAAGTCATCAAGGTTGCCGAAAAGGGCCAGAAGCTGCCCAAGGGCAGCACGGTCACCATTGAGGTGTCTAACGGCATGCTGATTCAGGCACCGGACCTGGTGCACTCCACTCAGGGTGAAGCAGAATCCGCGCTGCGCGCGAAGGGCTGGTCCGGTTCCCTTGAGGTGGGCGAGCACATTCCGACCTCTAATCCCATCGACAGCGACAAGATTGGCTGGGCATCCGTCAAGCGCGGCGATGTCATCCGCAAGGACGCCACCATCGACGTCCGCTTCTGGGAATTCGACCCGTCCGCGTTGATCCCGCAGTAGCTCTTGATGCCGTAGCTGCTAAGGTATCCCACAGATTAAAACTCCCTACCTAAAGGTGTAGAAATGCCAAAGTCCAAGATCACGACGGAGGGCTACCCGCTCCCCCAGTCCTCCAGCTCTGCTACCAACCGCACCCCGGTCAAGATCAACTCTGAGGGCACCCCGAAGTGGTACATCGCCATCATGCTCGGCCTTATGCTCATCGGCCTGCTGTGGCTCGTGGTGAACTACCTGGCCGGTGAGTCCATCCCGTTCATGCAGGAACTGGGCCCGTGGAACTACGGCATTGGCTTCGGCTTGGCCATCATTGGCCTGCTCATGACGATGGGCTGGCGTTAGTTTTACACGCTTAAAACACGGAAGCGATGAGCTCCTCGAGGTTCTATAGCGTCGCCGGTGTCGGCTGCATCATTTTAGTGATGCTCACCGTCACGGTGGACAAGAACTTCCTTACTCCCGGCGCACTCCTACTCGCCGGCCTCGGCGTCAGCTTGACGCCGCTGGCTATCCGACGTCCCTTCGTGGCGGCCTGCGGGTACGGTGCGCTTTTTGCATTCGCCATGTGGTGCCCAGACTGGCGGTCTTTCCTATTCCTGGCGTGGAGCCCCGTTATCGTGGGCATTGTGGCGTTTCAGAAGCGCTGGTTGTGGGCGGTTCCCCTTGCGGTGGTGTACACGTACTTCATCACGACAGATCCGTCGAACAACTATCTACCGGACTTCGATCCATTTAACCTTTCGCTTCCGCTTCTCTTATATGCGGTGGCCATCGGCATTGGCGCCGCACTGCGCAGAACCCGGGACCAGCGTCTTGCCTCCGAGCAGCGCGCCGCCGAGCAACGCGAGGCTCTCATGACTGCTCTTCACGATTCCGTGGCTGCGACCTTAACCTCCGTGGTCATGCGCTCGGAAACCTTGGCGTTGACCCAAACGGATCCTTCCGCGGCCGACTCCGCGGAAGCAATCGCCGATGACGCTCGCCGGGCCATGGGTGAAGTCCGCGATCTTCTGCGAGTAATGAAGAACGAAAGCGTAACGCAGGGAGTGAAGTCGCTGGAAGAAGATCTCGACACGATGGTGAGCTTCCTATCGAGCCATGGCTTTGTGTGCGAGCCAGACATCAAGCTAGGAAAGACCGGTCAGCTTGCACTACCGCAGAAGCTCTCACTCGTATTTTCCGAACTCGCCGTGAACATACTCAAATACTCCCAACCCGAATCACGCGTAACCATCGAAGCCAGCAGCAACTCCAAAAACATTGATGTGCGCATCACGTCTTCCATTGCCTCACAGCAATCGCGTCAATTCATGACGACCAGCCTAGGTTTGGGTGAGATCGCCCGCCGGGTGCGGAGAGTTCATGGCACATTTGGCAGCGGGAAAGAGGCTGATCAATGGGTCACACGCCTATCGCTTCCTGCTGCCTGCCTGAGAAAAATATAGTAAAGTGGCCCGGTAATCACCGATCTTTGAATATTAAAGGTAACAACATGCGCACTTCCCTCGCCGCGGCCGCCGCAGCACTGGCCCTTTTCTCTGCACCGGTAGCCGGTGCATCTGAGCCCACCGCAACTACAGACAGCACCACCGCTTCCGAGTCCACCGGATTCACCTTCTACAGGTCATACGGCGCCGAATTCGCCGACCACTTCCGTTGCTCCACCAGCCCGGAGCGCTGGTGGTGCGGGGGCTAAGACCACGCCCCTGTTCCTTCTGACTACGTATCTCCCATGAGCATTCGGGTCTTCCTCGTCGACGATGACGAGCTCGTCCGCTCGACTTTCCGCGTCTACTTCCAGACCACCGACGACATCTCAGTAGTCGGTGAGGCCACCAATGGTGCGGATTGCTTGGCCCAGATTGAGGAAACCAAGCCGGACCTCGTGCTGGCTGATATTCACATGCCTCAGATGGATGGCATTACCCTTCTGAAGCACCTTAATTCCGCGCCGAACCCGCCCACATTCTTGGCGGTGACCGCCTTCGACTCGGATGACACAATGCTCAAGATCCTGCGTGCGGGCGGCGCGGGCTACATCTTGAAGAACCAACGCCCGCGCTCGATCATCGAGGCGGTTCGTTCGGCTGTAGAGGGCGGCACCGTCATTGCCCCGGCCGCCATGCACCGTTTGGTCGACTACATCGGCGAGCCCGCCACCCCACGCGATCCCGTCGCTGCCGCCATTGAAGGCCACGACCTCCATGAGGCGGAAATTGCCGTTCTCAAGCTGCTTTTAGCAGGTAATTCCAACTCTGAAATCGCAGCTGCTACCGGCTACTCCGAGTCCGCCGTGAAAAAGCACGTCTCCCGCCTCATCACCGTCTTTGGGGCCACTACGCGTTTGAACCTAGTGACCAAGATTCTTGGCGGCGCTGGCTCCTAGTCCGAATTTCACTCTAGCGACAGAACCCCTTTTCGTAATACGATTACGGTTATGAAGACTATCAATGGACAGCCGATCAGCGAAGAGCAAATTGATGAATGGGTAATGGAAGCCGAAAATGGTTATGACGTGGAGACCCTTCGCACTCGGGGGCGGAAACCCCGCGACAACCAAGCCGCAAAGATTGTCTCGATTCGCCTTTCGCCCAATGAAATTGCAGACCTGGATAAGTATGCTACAGCGCATGGATGGTCTAGGTCACAGGCAATCCGTGAAGCACTAAGAAAAGCCATTTAAATGGAGGTTCGCCGGAGCGCCACAAAACACGGCATCAAGCCGGAGGATTCCGTAACCGCAGCAACATCAACTTGTGTTTTTAAAGCGCCACTCGACGACGAGAACCCACAGCGAGAGCTTCGCCTCGGATTCGACGGCTCAATGAGATTACTTGAGCTCGTTGTTCTTATCTGGGACGACGGGACCGAGACCATCATTCATTCCATGAAGGCCCGCAAGCAGTACCGCGCTCTACTCGATTAACGGGCCTCTCCCCCAAATGGCGGAGGCAAAAGATTGCCTGCTTAGGCGATGTTTCTCATGCCCCTGATCAATATCGTCAGAGGTATGAACACCGTATTCACTGCTCGAGACATCACCGTCTCCTTCGCCGAACATGAGGTTGTCCACGGCGCGAACCTCACGGCATCGCCCGGACGGATCACCGCTTTGCTTGGTCCGAACGGCGCCGGCAAATCCACCACGCTCCGGGCTGCCCTCGGCTTGGTGAAAGCCACCGGAACGAAGCAAATCAATGGCACCATCGGGCTGCTCCTCGACGATGGCGGCCTCGTTACCAGTCTCACCGGGCGTCAGCATCTCCAAGCAATGGCGAGGCTATATGGCGTCGATAAGCATCGGGTACAAGAGATTTTAGAGCTGGTAGATATGTCGCACCGCTGCGACCGGCAGCTCAAAACTTACTCGTTAGGCATGAAGCGTCGTATAGCGCTAGCAGGAGCTCTGTTACAAGATCCCGACATCATCATCTTGGACGAGCCGTCCTCTGGTCTTGATCCTGACGGCATTCGCTGGTTAGGCGAAGTCTTGTGTGCGGAGGCTTCCCGTGGGAAGGCAATTATCATGGCAACCCATCATTTGGCTGAAGCAGCCGCAGTCGCCCACGACGTAGTCATCATTTCTCGTGGTCACACCACATTCACAGGCGTTCTAAGTGAAATCCCCGACCTTGAAGCCACCTACTTCGCCCACACTACGAAAGACTAGACATGAAATCCGAGCTTTATACCCTTCGTCACCTCCCGAACGTGCTGATCGTCACGATACTCGCAGTTATGATGGCGGGCATCAGCGCAGTCCTGCAGTGGGCACTTCCGTTCCTTTT
The DNA here is from genome assembly GCF_001812805.1 of Corynebacterium sp. HMSC078H07. GTDB lineage: Bacteria > Actinomycetota > Actinomycetes > Mycobacteriales > Mycobacteriaceae > Corynebacterium. The sequence continues at coordinate 17,894 of NZ_KV810431.1, forward strand.
GAAAATTGACCCGCCACAAGTCGGTGACAGTCCAACAGGCCAACAAGTTCAGGCGCTGATCGACGGCTCCGATCCCACGACGTCCAGTTTCCAATTGGCCGCCCTCGACATCACAGGTTCTGGCCAGTCGACAGGCATTTCAATCTTCCTCATCGCCATTGTTGCACTCACAATCACCGCAGCTAGCTACCCATTTTCCAGCGGTGCAGTGGTGTGGAAGGTGGTTGGCGCTGGTTCGCGTATGAAATGGGTGCGTTCTTTGATCGCGGCTGTACTTAGTACCGTCCTCCTAGTGTGCGCGGGAGCCTGTGTTCTTAACTCACTGATCGCACTGGTTGCGGCTCCGATGAATGATGTTTCTCTGATTGCTTCTGCTTCTAATGTCGCCGTCATGTGGCTTCGAGGCAGCCTGGCGGTGCTACTACTAACCCTCGCAATCATCGGTGTCGTATTAGCCATACAGAAAATCGGTCCAGCCATCGGCGTTATTGTCGCAGTGTTAATGGCAGGAGTTATCCTGGGAACTATCGGCGTCATGGCTGGGTGGGAACCGTATCTTTACAGTTGGCTTCCTTCTTCTGCTGTGTCAATTGCTGGTGGACAGGGGCCAACGCAGACTATGAATCCATGGGTGGGTATTGCTGTACTTACCGGCTGGTCGGTTGTGAGTATGGGACTTGGGCTCACCCGCTTTCACCGGGCAAATCTTTAACATGGGCTACATGAATCGCCTTTCAGCCAGAGACATCGCTCTCGCTGTCATCGTTCTAGGCCTTGACCTCGTTGGGTTCCTGGTGGCTAGCTCGATGGAACCAACCCCCTTCAATACCGCATTGTCTCCAGCGCAGTACTGGTTGATTCTTGTTGCCATCATTGCCAAAGGCATCCTCCTACTGTGGCGCCGTAGATTCCCCTTAAGCGTGCTACTCGCGATTTCTTCTACTGAGCTCGTGTGGTCCCTCTACTGTCTCGTCACCGCAGACTACAGCCTCGGCTACAACGGCATCGCTGCTTCGGTGGCTGCGTTTTCGCTAGCGCTGCACACGAAGTCAAAAACCCGCGACACTATTACCCTCATTATCTCGGGTCTCATTGTCGGCATCCTCCGCGCCACTGTCATGCCACCGCTGGGAGGAATCGAGCCTCCACTTTTTACTCTGCTGACAGCCCTGGGCTGGATACTCCCCCTCATAGTGCTCTTTGCTATTGGACTCGCTGTCCGCAATAACCGTGAGCTCACCGCATCCCTTGCCCGTCAAGCAGAACTCGCTGAGGAAAACGCCATTGTCGAGGAGCGCGCCCGCATTGCGCGAGAGCTTCACGACACCACCGCCCATCACCTCTCAGCCATCGCCATCCAAGCTCAAGCCGCACAGGCATGCATCGATGTCAACCCCATCGCTGCCAAAGAACATCTCCAACACGTGACCTCGTCGACGACGAAGGCACTCCAGGATGTCCGCGCGACCGTTGGCAAGCTCTCGGTTTCCGATGCCGAAATACACCGCATCCCTCAGCCTACAAATTTACCTGCGCTAATTTCGGAAGTTCGCGCTCTGGGACAGGTAGTAACGTTTTCGGACACTTCCCACTTGTCGGAGGGCGAGTTGATTGCGGCTTATCGAATCACCCAAGAAGCTCTGACAAATGCCCGCAAACATGCAACAGGCGCGCCTGTTGATGTCATGCTGAGCGATGATGAACTGCGGATAATCACCCGCGGCACTTTCACACATAGCCCCACGGGCCGTGGCACCATCAGCATCCAAGAGCGCGCCCGAGCTGTCGGTGCAACCGCTTTCAATGAACCTACCGAAGATGGCTGGCTGGTGCTCATTACCTGGAGGAAGCCATGATTCGGGTCTTGTTAGTTGATGACCAACCTCTGATCAGACAGGGATTAAAGGCAATCTTCGAGGCCACCGGAGAGATCGAAGTTGTGGCTGAGGCAGCTTCTGGAAATGAGGCGATAGCGGCTGCAAGGGTACGCGACATTGACGTGGTGTGCCTCGATATCCGTATGCCTGACGGGGACGGTATCTACGCGACCACGGAGATTAACAAGCAAGACAATCCCCCAGCAGTCATCGTGATCACGACCTTTGACCTAGACGAATACGTCTTTGGCGCCCTCGAAGCCGGTGCCTGTGGCGTCATGCTGAAAGACTCCCCAATGACCGACCTCATTCAAGGCGTCAAACACGCGGCCTCAGGTGAAGGCATGGTCGACGCTGCGGTTACTAAAAGGGTGATTGCGGAATTTGGTCGGCGGAAAGCGCGGGCCACGGTAGATTCATCCCTACTCACGCCGCGCGAACTCGAGTGCGTACGGGCCCTGGGCAAAGGATTGACCAACATCGAAATCGGGCGCGAGCTGTATTTGGAGCCCTCGACGGTCAAGACTCATTTGTCATCTGCGATGGCCAAAGTGGGAGCTAGTTCGCGAGTACAGCTCGTGATCTGGGCCTTTCGCGCAGGAGTGGTGAGCTAACTAGGGTGCGATCTTTTTTCGATGAGCACCTTTGGGAATTCCACATAGACAACCGCTATTCGAAAGTACGCAATTCCAAACACCATCCCATAACCGTAGAGCTGTTAACACGGTGGGTACAAAGTTATCCACAGGGTGGGGATAACTCTGTGAAAATCGAATTTCACAACCCTTGTCCACAGCCTGTGGATAAGTGTTTTCACGCTCCTCACAGGGCGATTAAAAACTGCAATCGAAAGCGATTCACCTGCTGATCTGGGCAAATCTTGGTGTACACGTTCGGTGAATTACAAAAATGTAGTTATCCACAGTGTGGATAACTTATGTGGAATTCTTTCGCACAAAGGTTTTGGTGGATAACACGCCCGAGCTATCCCCAAAGCCCAGCTCGCAGCGCCGCTAACACGGCTACCACGACAGCAATAAGCCATATCCCCAGCCAGCGCAGCCACGTGCGTTGTTGAAAGAGGAATGGTGCCAACAGCAGCCCTGTGAGCAAACCGCCCAAGTGCCCCCACACGGAGACGTTCTCCGCCACGAAGCTGTAGATCACATTGGCCACCACGAGGACGATGGGTGCTCGCAGATCCAGACCGCGGCTGCGGTACACGCCAATCAGCAAGCCCATGAGCGCAAAGAGAGCACCAGAGGCTCCCACCGTGGGTGTGCCGAAGTCCATCCACAGAACTGCGGCGGAAGAGCCCACAATGGAGATGAGATAAGCCGCTACGTACAGCACGCTCCCCAGCGCACGCTCGACTTCCCTGCCCACAAAGAACAGCATCACCATGTTGACCAGGAGGTGCCCGGCGTCCAGGTGCATAAAGCCCGCGGTAATGACAGTTGTGGGGTGGTCGGACACCTCAGGGCCCCACAGTGTCCAGTCTTGGGCCAGCATGCTGCGATAGTAGGGCGCGGAGAGGGACGAGCCTTGAATGGCCGTGGCACACCAAGCACCGATGCACAAGACCATGAGCACCAGGGTGGCCGGTGCTGATTTCAGATAGTTCTTCACACAAGCTCCTTATACGCACCAAGCCCGCCACCACATCTTGTGGCAGCGGGCTCGGATGAAAAGTTAAGAACGCTTAGGCGATCTCGATGGACTCGATAACAACGTCCTCAGCCGGACGGTCCATGCGGTCGGTGGAGACCTTCGCAATCTTGGACACGACCTCCTGGGAGGCGGCATCGGTAACCTCACCAAAGATGGTGTGGTGGTTGTTCAGATGCGGGGTCGGCGCCACGGTGATGAAGAACTGGGAGCCGTTGGTGCCCGGGCCAGCATTAGCCATGGCCAGCAGGAACGGACGGTCGAACTGCAGCTCCGGGTGGAACTCGTCTTGGAACTGGTAGCCAGGGCCGCCACGACCGGTGCCGGTCGGGTCGCCACCCTGGATCATGAACTGGTCAATGACGCGGTGGAAAATAGCGCCATCGTAGAACGGGCCGGACTGCTCGCCCTTTGCGTTCTGGGTGGTGTAGTCCTTCTCGCCCTTGGCCAGGCCGATGAAGTTCTCAACGGTTACCGGTGCGTGGTTACCGAACAGGTCGATAACAATGTCACCGTAGTTGGTGTGCATCGTTGCAGTTGCGGTCTTCTGAGTCATGCCTGCCATTGTATGGAAATTTCGCCCAGCGCGTCGTTCCGGCGCGACGCTGTCAGCGATCTGCGTAGTGTGTCAAGCATGATCCGCGCTGTTCTCTTCGACCTTGATGACACCCTCATGGACCACACCACTGCCATGCATGCGGCTGTGGAGGACTGGCTTCCGGGCGGGCATCAAGAGCGTTTTGCCGAAATAGAAAGGAAGTGGTTCGCCGCGTACGAGCGTGGCGAAGTAAGCCACCAAGGCCAACGAGTGGAGCGTTGCCGCGAGTTTCTGGGCCGGCCGGAGATGACGGAACAGGAGGCTCTGGCGGAATATAGCAAGTATCTGGCCGCGTACGAGAAGCACTGGTGCGCGGTGGACGGCGCACGGGAAGCACTGGAATACGTCTTGGATTTAGGTCTCACGGTCGGTGTGCTGACGAACGGGGCGCGAGACATGCAGGAGAGCAAACTACGCGCAGGCGGGCTCGACCTGCCTGGGATCGAGCTCTTCCCCACTGTGGAGATGACTAAGCCAAAGCCGCACCGAGAGGCCTATCTCGAAGCTTGTCGACGTTTGAATGTGGAGCCCAGCTCCACTCTCATGGTGGGAGATTCGCTCGCCAACGATGTTATGGGCGCACGGGCGGCGGGGCTCACGGCGTTGCACTTCGATAGGAGTGGACACGGAGACATCGCCGCGCTCAGTGAGCTCACGGCGATGAACTTCGTTTAAACCTCTTCAGAGGTTTAAACCAGAGGATTTGAGCCTACAGGCTGGAGCGGACCTCGTCGCGGGCGAGGACTAGGTTGCGCAGGGAGGCCTCGGTCTCCTCGTAACCTCGTGTCTTCAGGCCGCAGTCCGGGTTGACCCACAGGCGCTCGGCCGGCACGTTCTTGAGAGCGGCGCGGATGAGCTCGGCCATCTCCGCCACGGACGGGATGCGCGGCGAGTGGATGTCATAGATGCCCGGGCCAATCTCCGAGTGGAACTTTTCATCGATGTCCTCGAGGAGCTCCATGCGGGAACGGGCTGCCTCGATGGAGGTGACGTCGGCGTCGAGGCCGGCGACGGCGTCGATAATCTGGCCGAACTCCGAGTAGCAGAGGTGCGTGTGGATCTGAGTGGTCGGCTTGGCCTCAAGTGCTACGAGTCGGAAGGAACGCACAGCCCAATCCAGGTAGGCCTTGCGGTCCTGCTCGCGCAGCGGCAGCAGCTCGCGCAAGGCGGGCTCGTCGATCTGGATGATGTCAATGCCGGCCTCTTCGAGGTCGCGGACTTCGTCGGCTAGCGCCACGCCCAGCTGGTCGGCGGAGACAGACTGGTGGACGTCATCGCGCACGAAGGACCAGGCCAGAATGGTCACCGGGCCGGTGAGCATGCCCTTGACGTGCTTTTTAGACTGGGACTGAGCGAACTTCGCCCACTCGGTGGTCATGGCCTTCGGGCGAGAGATGTCGCCAACGACGATTGGCGGACGGGTGCAGCGGGAACCGTAGGACTGGACCCAACCGTTCTCGGTGACGACGAAGCCGTCGAGAAGCTCGGCGAAATACTGCACCATGTCGTTGCGCTCCGGCTCGCCGTGGACGAGGACGTCGAGGCCTAGGCGCTCCTGCAGCTCGATGACGCTGGTGACTTCCTTGCGCAGGGCTTCGGTGTAGTCGGCGTCCGACAGCTCGCCCTTACGGTGAGCGGCACGCGCAGCACGAATCTCAGAGGTCTGCGGGAAGGAACCGATGGTGGTGGTCGGCAGCTGCGGCAGGCCGAGGGCCTCCTGTGCCTTGGTGCGCTCGGCGAACTCCGGCTGGCGCTGGACCTGGCCCTCCGGCAATTGCGCGGTGCGATCCTGCACAGCCTGGTTGTGGGTACGAGAGGACTCGGCGCGAGTACGCACAGCGCGGTCGGCTTGTGCATAGGCCTCAGGGGCGTCGAGGGGGCCGGCGGCGAGTGCTACGACCTCACGGATCTTCTCGTCAGCGAAGGCGAACCACGTAGCAACATCCACCGGCAGGGAGGTCTCCGCCTCCACCGTGTGCGGCACATGCTGCAGGGACACCGAGGTGGTCACGGAAACGCCCTCGCCCAAGGTCTCGAGCTTCTCGCGCAGGTCGCGCAGGTTCGCGGCCCAGACGTTACGGCCGTCGATGAGGCCGGCGGCGAGGTGGGTTGCCTCAGCGAGTTTCTTCACGCGCTCGAGGTAGGAGTTGTCCAGTGCCAGGGTGCCCACGGAGAGATCGACCTGGGCGGCTTCCGGCTTAAGCTCAGCAATGGCGTCGAGGCCCGCGTTGAGGGAACCATACGGCGTGGTCAGGTAGACCTGCGGGCGCTTTTCCGCGGCGAGGATGCGACCATAGGCGATCTTAAGGGCGGCGGCTAGGGAGGCGTCGTCAGCCGCGGCGAGGTCAGCAACCAGGGCCGGCTCGGCCAGCTGGATCCACTCCACGTTGGCGTCGGCAAGCTGCTCAAGCACGATGAGATAGGACTCCACCAGCTCGTCGAGGCGGTCGAGCGGCTGCGTGGTAGCGCCTTCAGCCTGCTTGGACAGGGCCAGAAGGGTCACCGGGCCAACGAGGACCGGGCGCACGGTGTGGCCAGCCGCGCGGGCCTCCTCCACGATCTTCAGCACGCGCTGCGGGCGGGCGGTGAAGGGCTGGTCATCGGTGATTTCCGGAACGATGTAGTGGTAGTTGGTGTCGAACCACTTGGTCATCTCCAGTGGCGCGGTGTCCTTGTTGCCACGGGCCAGGGTGAACTCGTCATCGAGGCTCTCGCCCTCGACCGCACCCACGGTCAGCGCGGTCTCGAGGACGTGGTCGTAGTAGGCGACGTCCGCCGGGATGGCGTAATCCTCAGTGAGGCCCAACTCCTTGAGGCGAGCATAGGTATCGAGGCGTAGGGAGTGCGCGGCGGACTCGAAGGTCTCAGCGTCAATCTTGCCGGTCCAGTAGGACTCCAGCGCGCGCTTGAGTTCGCGGTGAGCGCCAACGCGGGGGTAGCCCTCAATTGTGGCCTTAGGGAAGGATGCGGTCATGGGGTGACTCCAATTCGATTAAGCAGGTCAGTCGTAATGTCAGGATTGTTGTGCGTGTAGATGTGCAGTCCATCGGCGCCGGCGTTCAGCACGGATTGCGCCAATGAGGCTGTAATCTGCATGCCTATTTCTTGTTCTTCCTCAGGTGAGGTCGCTGCCGCGAGCCGGTCAAGGACCTTTGTCGGCCCATCCAGCCCGGACAGCTGGCACATTCGCTCCACCCGAGCACGACTAGTCATAGGCATGATCCCGGGGATGAGCGGAATGCGCACGCCCGCCAGCCGGGCGCGCTGGGCAAAGCGGACGTAATCTTCCGCGTCGAAGAAAAGCTGGGTTATGGCGAAGTCCGCGCCGAGGCGCTGCTTGGCCAAAAGGACGTCGATGTCCTCGTCCGGTGTGGCGGACTCGGCGTGGCCGTTGGGATAGCAGGCCACACCCACGGCCAAGCGGCCGGCCGCCAGCCGCGCCACGCGGGCGGATTCCCAACGGCGGATGAGCCGGACGAGGGAGTCAGCGTGCGGCAGATGGCCTTCGGGCATGCCCTCCTCGGGGAGGTCACCGCGGAGGGCGAGGAGGCCGCGCACGCCGGCGTCGACAAGCGCGTCGATCCAGCCAATAAGCTCCTGCTCAGTACCGGCGGTGCAGGCCAGATGAGCCAGTGGACGCATCGCGGTATCGCGCGAAATCTTCTCAATGAACGCCGCGGTGCCCTTAAGCCAGCCAGAGCGCTGGGAGCTGGTCACCGCGATGTAGTCCGGGTTATACGCGGACAGAGTGGCGAGCAGGCGGTCGATTTTGGCGGCATCGGCGTCGTGACGCGGCGGGATCACTTCGAAGGAAAGCGCGGTGCGCTCAAGGTGCTTAGGTGTATCTTCGCTGATTTGGTCTAGTGGCGCGGATGCGGAGAGTCGCGGGGACATGGTCACCTCCTCTGCAGGTTATCGGGGTAAGTCTTCGTTGCTGTTGATGAAAACGTACCAAGCTGTCCATTTTCACGGGAAGCATTTGACGAATGGTGATACCTTTCTACGCCAGCCAGCTGCACCGTTAGCAAAACCCAAGGTGAATAAAATATTCCCGATCCGTACAAAGCTGTCTATTTCGGGCGTGCTGCTTGGCGCTCCCCACACTCAGTGGCGGGGCATGGCCGGCGCCACTACGCTGAAAGGGAGTACCCAGCGAAATAACACCGCTCCTCCCTGTACACACGCTACGAAAAGGAGAACCACTCCCGATGAACTCCACCGCTTTGTCCACCACCGTCCAGGTGGCCTCCTCCCTGTGGAACCGTTTCCAGGACTACCGCGAGGAAAAGTCCCGCGAGGCCTACTCCGTTCTTGAAACCGCCGCCGCACGTATGGACGAGCGCGACCAAGACTGGTTCCCGGAGGCCCGCCGTGAGGCTGGTGCCGTAACCAAGGCTGCCCACTCCCGCCTCGAGCGCGCCCTGGAGGAGCTCAAGGAGCGCAGCGAGAACACCGCCGAGAAGCTGGCCGCTGCGGCCGAAGACGCCCAGGACAAGGCCTCCACGCGCCTGAGCAAGGCACAGAAGCAGGCAGACAAGAAGGCGTCGAAGCTGCGCAAGCAGGCCTCGAAGAAGGCCACCAAGGCAGACAAGAAAGCCCGTAAGAAGGCAGCTCAGGTCCAGAAGAAGGCCCGCAAGGCCACCGGCAAGGAGAAGAAGGGCTCGAAGGTGTGGCTCATCTCCGCACTCGTGGCCGCTATCGCCGCCATCGCCGGTGGTGTTTACTACTTCTTCACCCAGAAGAAGGAAGAATCCAAGGTTCCGCCGCGCGTGGAGGACTTCACCACCCCGTCTACCTCTGCACCGCAGGGCTCCACCTTGGTCTACACCTCCACCACCGAAGATGACGCTAAGGTCCCGTCGCAAGGCTCCGACCTGGCTGAGGATGGCGTCGTCGAGCGCGATGAGGAGCTGCTGGGTTCCCTCGATGAGCAGCTGGCCAAGCACCGCGAGGAAGAAACCGCTATCCAGGACGCCGTGGAAACCGAAATCGAGGTCAGCAACGCTGACAGCGAGGGTGTTGACACCTCCCGCATTACCGATGACCACGAGTCTGAGGGCAAGCACCGCCTGCGCACCGAGGATGAGAATTAATCCCTTCGCCAGCTAGGCCACCCTACCTAGTTCACACCTGCCTAGCTCACACCTCACGTCCCCCTCTCCCCCGACTTTGGGGGAGAGGGTTTCGTTGTCTTGATCTCACTGCTTTGCCCCCGCGCGCGCGACCTGCTTGAATCGATTATGACTGGCATCGATCGCCCAACGATCGGTGCCCGCGCGTTGTTTTCGCGCTGGAGTTTTAGTGGTAGCAGCACCCCCAAGGAGATTAGGACATGAGCTTCGAATCACTCATTGTCAAGCTCAAAGGTGGCGACACCTTTTACTTCCCCGCAGGTGCCGTCGCGGGCGACCCCTCCTCCCGCGTAGACAACCTGCGCTTCGCCATTGAGAATGGCACCCAGTTCAACTCTGTTGACGACTACGGCGTGGAACGCGAGTTCAACGGCTACGACGTGGACAACTACCACCTCTCCTAAAACTGTTATCTAAGTCACCATACATCGCTGCAGGGTTATAAGATGAGTCTTTATGACTCACTATCCGCGCATGAAGACGTGGTCGTGGTACCTCCCCGATGAACCACCTACGGGGGAGGTTTCTCTCACCGACACCACCGACTTCTCCCGCCCAGCTCAAGCCACGTGGCGGTTGCTCGGTGCGCAGCGCACCGGCGTTATCGGCATCTTCATAGCCACCTTTATCAACGCCCCGCTGGGCGCCTTGGTCTCCGTGATCATCGGCCAGACCACGCAGTATGCCTTCTCTGATCCCTCCTGGCGCACCGTAGCCCTGCCGCTTGCGGCCACGGCGGTCATCCTCTACATCGCCTACATCTGCGAGGCCACGGCGGATGCGTTTACGGATCTTAGCCAGGCACGCACTACCCACACGCTGCGCCTTAACCTGCTGGATAAGTTGTTGGACGCTTCCACCGCTGGGATCAATCCGGGCCGGCTGCTCAACACGATGGATGAGGATTCGCATTACATCGGCCAACTCAAGCAGATCCTCAACTTCCCTCTGGTCATGGTGGGCTACCTTCTAGGCGCAATGGTTAGCCTCGCCCCGATTTCCTGGCAGGTCTCCTGCGCGCTCCTCCTCGGCGCGTTCGCCACATCGTTGGCGTCCTGGGCCACGGCAAAGCCGCTGACTAAGGTAGCTGCGCGCCGCCGCCAGCTGGAAAACACCGCACTCTCCCTCGCCACGGACTTTGCGCAAGGCTCCCGCGTCATTAAGGGCCTCGGTGCCAAAGATATTGCCCGCCAGCGCTTTTCCGATGCCGCCCAGGACGCGCTGACTGCCATGCTCAAGGAAGCCCAGCGTGCATCCCTCATGGCGTGGATTCGCCAGATGGTTCCCGCTGCCTTCGCCGTGGGTATTCTCGCGTGGACCTCCTGGGAAACCTTTGAGGGCCGCATTGCCCCCGGCGGCATGATGGCGATTACCATGCTCGTGCCGCCGGCACTGACCGTGTTGGGAGTCTCCCTAGGCCTACTTACTGAGAACTGGGCCCGGGCACAGGCCTCCGTGGAGCGCGTCGGCGAACTACTCGGTGACCTCTCCACCAACACCACCGACACCACCAGCGCGCCCATCGAGCTCTCCCCTGGCCTCCACGTGTGGATGCCCACCACCACTGAAGGTCGCACCACCGTGGACTCCTGGGTGCGCTACCTTAACGACCACGGCGCCTTGTGCCCACCGCACCGCATCTCCGTTCTGGAGGGCACCCTGCAGGACAACGTCGATCCCCTCCGCAGCGCTAGCACCGCGCAGCTTCACGACGCCCTCCACGCCTCCGCCTGCAAGGACATCGTTATCCGTCTCGGTGGCTTCGGCCCCAACGGTGAGCTACCCTCCGCTCCCATCGGTGAGGCCGGACTCAACCTCTCCGGTGGCCAGCGCCAACGCGTCGCACTTGCCCGCGCGCTCGCGCTCGACCCCGATGTCCTCGTGCTCGACAACCCCACGACGGGACTGGATTCGTTGACCCTGGCGGACGTCGCCAAGCGCGTACGTGACCTGCGCGCCGGCAAGGTAACCGTGGTCATCACCTCTGCCTCCACGTGGGCCGCCAACGCCGATGAGGTGGTGGAACTATGAGCACCGCACACAAGAGCGCCACCGTAGATCGCGCCGACGCCCTCGCCCCCGCTTCCCCGCAGGAGTGCCTGCGCTTCCTCAAGACCCTGCCCAGCGCGCCCAGCAGGCTCGGCATCGCCCTCTTCTTTGGACTGTTTACCGTGACTGTCATCATGATGAACCTGGTTTCCCAAGTTCTCGGCCGCGTCGTGGACATCATCCAGGGCGTGGAGCTGCCCGTCCTCGGCACGGGGCGCAGCGCCATGGTGGGCGCACTTATCATCATTGCCGTGGGCTACCTCGTGGAGGTCACCGGCCGCACCCTGGGCCGCTACCTCGTCACCTCCACCACCCGCCGCCTGTCGGTGGATCTGCGCACCTCAGCGTTAGATTCCACCCTCGGCGCACCCGTGCCAGCCGTCATGGAGCTCGGCACCGGCAACGTCATCACGCGCCTGTCCAAGGATATTGACACCGTGGTGATGACCATCTCCATGATGGGTGACCGCCTCGTGCTGACCCTCTTCATGCTACCGCTGACCGCGGTCATGATGGTGTTCATCCACCCTGCCTATGCCCTACTCTTCATCGCAGTGGGCTGCCTGCTCTATCCCTTCATCCGCGGCACCATGCGGGACATCCCCGCCGTTGCCAACGAAGTGTCTTCGGTGGAGGCCTACCGCAACAACGTGCTGCTGGATACCATCCGCGCACTGGAAACCCTCCGCCAGTTCACGCTTAAGGACTGGGCGCATACCCGCATGGAGCGCTACTCCTGGGACACCGTGCAGGCTTGGGGCAACAAGGTCCCGCTCATTAACCGCATCGTCGGCCAAGGCGCCCTCGCCTTCGGCGTGCTGCTGCTGGGCTCAGTAGCCATGTCCGTGCCCATGGTCATGGCCGGCTGGCTAACCCAAGGCCAAGCTACTGCCGCGGTCCTGCTCGTCATGCGCCTGGAAGTCCACGTGTTCAACATCCTCTTCTTCGCCGGCGAGATCCAGCACTCCGTGACTTCCCTCGGCCGTGCCGTCGCCCTGGCCACCCTCGATGACACCGCCAGTACTGCCGGCGAAGGACACCACCAGGACACTCCACGTCTCACCCACGCCCCCACCATCACCATTAAGTACCTCTCCTACCACTACCCGGGTGGCGCGCCTGTGCTTCGCGACGTCTCCCTCACCCTCACCGCCGGCAGCACCACCGCCCTAGTGGGCACCTCCGGCGCGGGTAAATCCACCCTGGCGTCCCTCGTCGCCGGCCTGCAGTACCCCACCCAGGGAAGCATCAGTCTCGACGACATCGACACCGCTACTGTCCCCAACACGTGGATCACCGAACACGTCGCTCTCATTACCCAGGAAGTCCACCTCTTCTCCGGCTCGCTGCGCAATGACCTTCTCTTGGCCAAGCCCGGTGCCAGCGATGAGGAGCTGTGGGCGGCACTCCATACCGTGGGTTTGGACGAGCACTCCCGTTGGCTGCCCCAGGGCCTCGACACCCTCATCGGTGCCGGCAATGAGGAAATCGGCGCGGAGGCCGAACAGCAGCTGTCACTAGCCCGCATGATCCTGCGCCAGCCACCAGTCCTCATCATGGACGAGGCCACCTCCGAAGCCGGTTCCGAGCATGCCGAGGTCCTCGAACACGCCGCCAAGGCTGTCACCAAAGACCGGACCGCACTCGTCGTTGCCCACCGCCTGGACCAAGCCCGCGAGGCCGACCGCATCATCGTCATGGAGCAAGGCCAGATCGTTGAAGACGGCACCCACGCCGAACTCATCGCCCTGAACGGCCGCTACGCCAAGGCCTATGCACAGTGGGAGCACGGGCAATAGGAGTCCCAAGTACTTGGGAAAGAGCTCGGGGTTGCGCGGTATCCTGATCATTAATTAGGTAGTCAAAAAGATACTACTTAACTCTCGGCATTCTCTTCAGGTGCTCCTGGACGCCAAAGCATACCGCTAGTAGGACGTAGGTAGAGGCGAATACCACCAATTGAGAGAAGAACTCCCATTCCGGCAGCAAAAGGAGTGTTGCCTGCCAGGCCGAAGATTACAGTCACAATGAGCAGCAGGATTACCAAGGTGAAAATCATCCATTGCCCCCTCTCAGCTGCCTTTGCTTCTTCTCGGATCGAATCTGCGAGTGCTTCATTGACTGCAGCATTCGACTGCGTGGCCATATTTGCTGCACTCGCGGACCCTTCAGCCATTGCGACTATTCGCTCTGCCAAACCAGATTGAATGTCTTCATATCCTTGCAACTCACTCGGATGCGGCAACGGTGCAATACGGGTAATACTTGTTAGTTGCTGTTCTACTTCGTCACGTACATGATGGACTAATTCAGCTTCTAATTCTTCTCCGCGCTGTAGCTGGTCATTGCTGTTCGGAGCAACCTCCCCGTTTGCCTCCAAGCTTTGTCCAGGTTTTCCGTCGGTGCCTGGATTTGCGTCGCTCGAATCACTCGGCCGTCGCTGGACCGAGCTATCACTCGACCTTGCTTGTTCGTTGCTATCACTATTGAAGTGGTCATCACCCATTCCCCTCCTCCTATTCCTAACGCTGGTTGTTAAGTGTTTCTCTATGTGAAACTTGCCATCCCGTTTCAAATACCCATCTTTCCCTATGATTATGCCAGACGTGGCAACACGTGTCTTCACCTCACTTTCCCGCCTAAATTTTCAATTCCGGAAACGCCATTCCTGGATACGGCCTCTACCATAGGAGCTATGCATCTTCTCCCCTTGACTGAAGCCGACCGCACCTACCTCGCCCGCCTTAACTTCCTTGCCGATACGTTCGGCGGTGAACACAAAGCACTCCCTGATGGTTTTGAGGAAGGCTTTGACTATTACCTCGGCGGCTGGGAACCTTCCCGCGGGGGATTCATCGCCTGGGAAGGCCACGTACCCGCCGGCGGTGTATGGCTCAACTGGGGCACGGCTGAGCGCCACGGCTTTGGCCACGTGGCTGAGGGCATTCCAGAGCTTGCCCTCGCCGTCGAATCTCGATTCCGCGGCCAAGGTGTGGGCACTGTGCTTATCGACGCCGCCACGGACCTCGCCCGTGAGATGAACACTCCCGGCATTTCCCTCTCCGCGGCCAAAGACAATGACCGCGCCCACCGCCTTTACTTGCATCTTGGCTTTGAGCCAGTCAGCGAGCGCGACGGTCACATCGTCCTAGTCAAGCGTTTCAGCTAAACCCCATACGTCACATATGACAACTTGTTTCACTCTAGTTGCGTGTCACTAGGCCTTTTACATTTGCACCCGAGCAAGAATAAGGGGTCGAATTGTCTCCGTAGAAGGTTGTCATGCGTCGAAACAGAATCCTTACACACTCGCTCGCTGCCCTCACGCTCGCAGTCTCCACCGCACTGCCCGGCGTTGCCACCGCAGCTGAGCTTCCCACCGTCCCCCAACCGGGAATCCCGGCACCACAACTGCCGGTGCTTCCCGATGTCCAAAAGGAAATCGACCGCCTAGAGCAGGACGCTTACAACGCCCTCCCAAAGGAACTGCAAGACAACCCTGTCTTCGCCGGCTCGTCTCGTCCCCAAACGAACGAATCGAAAGACAAGAAGAAGTCCGCGAACAAGAACGACAACCAGAACGCGAACAAGCGCAAAGAAAAGAACAACCAGACTCAATCCGTAGCGGATGCAACATGTTCCAACTGCGTTGCCATCACCTACGATGACGGCCCAGGTGAGCTCACGAACCAACTGCTCGACACCCTCAATGCCAAGAACGCACACGCCAGCTTCATGGTGCTCGCACCCAATGCCTACGCACACCCGGAGCTTCTCCGCCGTATGAAGGCCGAAGGTCACACCGTGGGCAACCACACCGCCTCACACCGCGAGCTCGACAAGCTTTCGCCGGGCCAAGTCGACGGTGAGATCAAAGCAGGGTCAGCCGCCATCAAGGCAGCCACCGGCGATAGCCCACGGTGGCTCCGTCCTCCCTACGGCGCCACGAACACCACCGTCAGCAACGCCGCCAAGGCCAATGACCAGGCACAAGCTCTCTGGTCTGTCGATACCTTGGACTGGAAGGACCGCAACAGCGAGCACATATGCAGCGCCGCTGTCGACGGCGCACAACCCGGTGCCATCATCCTCATGCATGACATCCATCCCACAACTGTAGCGGCTGCCGACTGCATCATCGACGGCTTACGCGCCAAAGGATTTGAGCCTGTCAGCCTAGACCGCCTCATTCCCAACCCAGAACCTGGAAGACAGTACCTAAACCGCTAGTTGACAGAAGCTTCCGCTTATCCAGGAGGATGGCCTAGAACAACATGCTCTAAACCAACTACAAGTCAAGGCTCCAACCACTTTTTGGTTGGAGCCTTCCACTTTCGATTTAAGGAGAAAGCCCTACTACTCCACCTGTCTTGCAAGGCGGATTCTACCGCCCTCGGACGAAATAAAAGTAGGGCCCCGCCATAGGCGGGGCCCTACTACTGGCTTACTCCTTTAGGGGCGGGGGAGTGATATCAGCTACCGAGGGATTAGAACGGGAGCTTGATGTTCAGAGCCTTGGAGATTGCCGGAGCGATTGCCGGGTAAGCAGCGGCAACTGCAGCCAGGATACCAGCGACGATACCGAAGATACCCAGAGCGGTCGGCTTGCCGTCCTCGGAGGACAGCTTGCTCTTGATGTCAGAGGACTTCTGGTCCTTCTTGCCACCGTTGTCCTTGCCGTTGTCAGCGCCCTTGCCGTTGTCAGCGTCGGCGTCCTTGCCGGACTTCTCACCATTAGCGAGGTCCTGAACAGCCTTGATGAGGTCAGCGGTGTTTTGCGCATCGTCCTCGCGCTGCTTCTTATCTGCCTGAACACCGTTGTCGGCGTTGACGACCTTCTTGTAGGTCTCTTCCCACTTGATGTCGTAGTTGTTCGGGCCAAAGACACCCTTGTTAGCGGCAGCCTTAGCAGCGGTGTAAGCGTTACGCTCAGCGTCGCTGTGAGCGTCACCATTGAATGCTGCAACCGGAGCATCGTGGTACGGAGCTTCTGGGTTGCCGAAGTCAGCCGGGACCTGTGGCTCGAAGATGCGGTTGCCGTCGTAGTTAGCCTCGTCCTTGGCGAAGCCCTGCAGGGTGGTCCAGTCGGCCTCCTGATCCTTGATCAGCTGGTAGTTGTGGTCAAGAGCCTCGGACAGGATGCCACCGTGCTTGATGAGGTTGAAGTAAGCCTCGCGCAGGGTCGGCTTCGGGGTGGTGCCATCAATGTCAACGGTTTGGTTGTCGTTGGACTCGCGCAGCTCGAGCTCGCGAGCACCAGCAGTGAAGGAAGCCTCGAGAACGCGGAGGACCTTTACCTGAGCGTAAGCACGCTCCAGGAAGCCCTGGCGAACCAGAACGTCAGACTTCTGAGCCTCGCGAGAAGCAGCCTGAGCAGCCTCACGTGCCTCTTCCAGAGCGGCGTGGTCCTTCTTCAGGGACTCGAGCAGCATCTCGGAATCCTCGATGAGGGTCTCGAGCTTGCCAACGTAGTCGCGCGGGATGTAGTCGCCATCCTTCTTGTCAGCGTCTCGGTCACCTGCACGATCCAGAGCCTTCTTGTAGACCTTGATGGTCTCCTCGAGGTTCTTGATGTTCTGCTCCGGAATCTCGTTGACATTGTCGCTGTTCTCCGGGTCGATCTTCTGGATCGGGAAGCCAAGCTCTTCCGGGGTCTTCAGCGTGTCGCGGCCTCCGGCCTTACCGGCCTCGTTGGCAGCATTGATGTCGTTAGCAAAAAGACCGTCGGACTTGTAGTCACCCTCCTGACCGATAATGTTAGTCACGGTGTTGTTGTAATCAACGGCCTTCTCCTCGTAGACAGCCCAAGCCTTGTCAGCGGCCTTGTCTACCTCGAGAGCGTAGTTGACGGAGTTACGAGCGGTCTGGAAGTTGGCCTCAGCCTTTGCCAGCTGCTTGGTAGCCTCGTTGGCCTTCTCCTGGTAGACCTTGTACTGAGCGTTCTCAGACAGGTCGATGCCGTCGCCCATGGACTTGGAAGCGGAGTTGTACAGCTCTTCCCACTCATTGTTGTTAATGATGTAGTGAGCGGTTGCATCGGTCATGTCGAGGAGCTGCTTCTCGGTTGCGTTGTCAGCAACAGCGTCCTTGGCGAGGGAGGCGTCTGCCTCGTTGAAGCCGCCACCCTGGGTGGAAGCCGGAGTGGTGTCCTCAGCGAAAGCCGGGACTGCAACACCGGAAACACCGGTGGCAACTGCGATGGCACCTGCGAGAGCGGCGGTGCGAACACGGTTCTTGAACATGTAATTCCCCTATGAGAGTTGAGGTCGGACTGTGAAAATTATCTTACGATAACCGTCGTGTAGGGCGACGCTAGCAATCGTTCTTTATGAATGATCTTCACATTCTCAACGAGTAGTGCAGCTTTTGTCGCTGTACGCAAGATTATCGGAGTTCTGTCGCTCTTTCCAGTCAAACGCAACAAGTTTCCAAAGTTTTTCCAACCCTCTGTTGGCCGTCACTGACTAATCAGCAGGTAGATGACAGTGTTTTATACGAGAGGGGCTGGTGTAACTATTTCGAACCTCTGTGAATGCTGTGAATGATTTTACCCCTATCCGGGTAATAATTGCATTTATGTCATTCGATAGGGACGGAAACGATGCGCCAATTCTGCCGTTCTTAATCCGAACCACTCGGCCCCCTGATCAAACGGGCTAGCCGGTTTCCGCCGGGTCCATTTCCACATGTGGATTTCAACTGAAGAAAGACGCCCAGCGTCCATCGCTGGGCGTCTTCACTTTTATGCTGTGGAGCATAGGAGAATCGAACTCCTGACCTTCTGCTTGCAAAGCAGATGCTCTACCAATTGAGCTAATGCCCCATCGTTCCGTGGTGGGCCTAGCTGGAATCGAACCAGCGACCTCATCGTTATCAGCGATGCGCTCTAACCGACTGAGCTATAGGCCCGTACCGGAACGAGTAGTTACTCTACATAGGACTGGCGATCTATTACAAATCGCCAGTTCAGTAGGCATTTCCTAGGTAGTTTTTGAGTACTGCTACTGCGATTCTTTTGGCTATCGCTGTGGCTCGTCTTGTAGTCGCACCTTGAAGCCGCCGAAGACATCCACGATGGCGTTATATATAACAGCCATGATCGGCGCCAGAATCGTCATAAGTACAGCAATAATGGCACCGAAGAGAGCAGCTGCAGAGACTACAAGGCCGAAGCTGACTTCAAAGCCTCCACCGACACCGCCTACAAGGCTGTTGAAGGAATCCCAGATTCCTGCTTGGTCAAGGCCTATGTACAGCAGGCACACCGCAATGATCCAGGCGACCAAGCCGACGAGGGACATGGCGAGACCCACGCGGAAAGCCGACATCGGTGAAATCCGCGCTAAGTGAAGCTCTCGTCCGATCATAGATTACTCCTCAGTCTTATCGTCGGCGGCCTTGTCCTTATTGTCCTTGGTATCTTCGCCCAACTTGAGATGCTCGGGCTTGACGTCCTCAACGGACTTCTCCCCCTTGGCTACTGCCTGGGCATCTTCCTCGCCGTCATCCTCGACGTTACGGTCGATGGCAAGCAACTCAACATCATCAGCCAGGTTAACTAGTCGAACGCCCATTGTGGCTCGGGAGCTCGGGCGAATCTGGTTGACCTCAGTACGGACAACGCCGCCGGCAGAGGTGATGGCGAAGATCTCGTCATCCTCGTCCACAGCAATGGCAGAGATGAGCTTGCCACGCTTCGGGGTGTACTTGAAGGTCATGACACCCAGGCCGCCACGACCCTGCGGGGTGTATTCCTCAATCGCCGTGCGCTTTCCGTAGCCACCAGAGGTTGCCACGAGCAAGAACTGGCCGTCATTGACCACAGACATAGACAGCAGCTGATCATCGCCGCGGAAGCGCATGCCCTTCACACCGGCGGTAGCACGGCCCATCGGACGCAACTGGTCATCATCCGCCGTGAAGCGGATTGCCTGTCCCTGCTCAGAAGTGAGCAAGATGTCATCGCCTTCGTTAACTAGCTGTGCGCCGATCAGCGCATCGCCCTCGTTGAGGTTGATGGCGATGAGGCCAGCAGAACGTGCAGACTCATAATCGGTGAGGCGAGACTTCTTCACGCGACCCTGCTCGGTGGCCAGGACCAGGTAAGGAGCGTCCTCGTAGGACTGAATCTGAATGACTTGTGCGATCTTCTCCTCCGGCTGGAACTCCAGCAGGTTAGCCACGTGCTGGCCGCGGGCGGTACGGCCCGCCTCCGGAAGCTCGTAGGCCTTGAGGCGGTAAACGCGGCCGAAGTTGGTAAAGAACAGAATCCAGTCGTGCGTGGAACAAACGAAGAAGTTCTTCACAATGTCGTCTTGCTTCAGCTCAGCACCACGCACGCCCTTGCCTCCGCGCTTCTGTGCCTTGTAGGCATCTACCTTGGTGCGCTTGGCATAGCCGGTAGCGGTGATGGTGACCACGACGTTCTCGCGAGCAATAAGGTCCTCATCGGTGACGTCGCCAGAGGCAGCGACGATTTGGGTGCGGCGCTCGTCACCGTACTTCTCCACGATTTCCGCAAGCTCGTCGTGGACGATCTGACGCTGACGTTCCTCACGAGCCAGGATGTCCTTGAGATCTGCGATGGTCTCCTCGATCTCCGCCAACTCATCAATGATCTTCTGGCGCTCCAGAGCTGCCAAGCGGCGAAGCTGCATGGCAAGGATGGCATCGGCCTGGACATCATCAACATCGAGAAGTTCCTTCAACCCCTCGCGTGCCTCCTCCACCGTCGGGGAACGGCGGATGAGCGCGATGACCTCATCAAGCATGTCGAGCGCCTTAACCAGACCGCGCAAGATGTGGGCGCGCTTCTCCGCCTCATCGAGGCGGTACTGGGTACGGCGAACAATGACCTCGATTTGGTGTGCCACGTAGTAGCGCAGCATCTGATCCAGACGCAGCGTGCGCGGCACGCCATCAACGATGGAGAGCATGTTAGCGCCGAAGGAAGTCTGCAGCTGGGAGTGCTTGTACAAGTTGTTAAGCACCACTCGAGCGACAGCATCACGCTTGAGCGTGACGACGATGCGCATACCGACGCGGTCAGAGGATTCATCCTCAATCTTGGCAATGCCGGCAATCTTGCCGTTGACCACGGATTCCGCGATGTTGGAGATCATGTTGTCCGGGTTTACCTGGTACGGCAACTCCGTGATAACGATGGTCTGGCGGTTGCCCACTTCCTCAATGGAAGTCACACCACGCATACGGATGGAGCCGCGGCCGGTAGTGTAGGCGTCCTTAATACCTTGGTCACCAACAATCAGACCAGCGGTGGGGAAATCCGGACCCTTGACGTACTTCATGCATGCCTCAAGAGCCTCTTCATCGCTGGCATTCGGGTTGTCCAATAGCCAATAAATGGCATCCGCCAGCTCGTTGAGGTTGTGGGGCGGGATGTTGGTAGCCATACCGACTGCAATACCGCCGGAACCATTCATCAGAAGGTTCGGAACGCGGGAAGGCAGAATGACCGGCTCTTCGGTCTTGCCATCGTAGTTGGGAGCGAAGTCCACGGTGTTTTCGCGGATATCGCGCACCATCTCCATGGCCAGCGGGGTCATGCGGCACTCGGTGTAACGCATAGCAGCCGGGCCGTCATTACCGCGGGAGCCGAAGTTACCTTGGCCGTCTACCAGCGGGTAGCGCATGTTCCACGGCTGAGCCAAGCGCACGAGGGTGTCATAAATAGCGGAGTCACCGTGCGGGTGGAACTGACCCATCGTGTCCGAGACCGGACGAGCCGACTTCACATAACCGCGATCCGGGCGGTAGCCGGAGTCAAACATTGCGTACAGGATGCGGCGGTGCACTGGCTTCAGGCCATCGCGGACCTCAGGAAGAGCACGGCCAACAATGACGGACATGGCGTAGTCGATGTAGCTCGACTCCATCTCCTCATTGATGTCAATGGGATGAATACGATCAAAAAGATCGCCGTTGTTATCACTCATAACACCTTATCGTACCGTCTGAGGCGCTTTGAAGCCCTTTGTGCCACGATAGCGGTATCACTGTGGTATCACACTGCTAGGATGTCAGACATGGCAATGACACTCAGGCTCACCCCAGAGCAAGATCACGCCCTAACACTGTTGGCTTCAGCGCAGGGAACATCGAAACACGAGGCTGTGGTCCGCGCTGTGGTGGCTGCGGCTTCTCGAACGCTATCTGATGCTGCCGTTCAGGACACGGCCCGTCGGCTTTTGCCTGGGCGCGCTGAACTTGAAGCAGAGATTCGCCAGACTCGTGGGCTTTCATGAGTGTTGAGCACCTACTTCTCATAGCTCGCGAGTTCTGCCGTTTATATCGCGTACGGATTGTGTCCTTTGCGGCACTGGCCGCTGCGGCAGGTGCAAGTACTGCTTCAGTAGAGGGCATTCCCATCTACGGGACGCGACAAGAGTCTGCAGCCGCCCTCGAAAACGTGTTGCGTGCGGTTCCAGCACTGAACGCAAAGAATGAAGAATTCGCGCACTTTTGCGCGCAGGTCTATCTTTCTGTGACAGAAGTTATGTAAGTTAAACATGATAAAGATGCTTTAACCATCGCGCGTTTAAGTAGTGGGACGTTCGCAACCGCCCCACTCTCCCTCTAGAAAGGAATTCCCTATGTCCATGAAGAAGCTTCTCGCCGCCGGCGTTGTGGCCACCACCCTTACTACTGCTGTTGCACCAGCAGCAAGCGCTGAGACCACTAATGACGACTGGAAGCACAACGTCAACCCTGACTTCCAGCAGGGCAAGGCTGGCTCCTCACTCACGGGTTCCACTCCCCTGGACATGACTTTTATCATCGGTGGCTCCATTGCTGGTGCCTTGGCGCTGCTTAAGCTGGTCGTTGACAACGTCCCAGCCCTGCGCGCTCAGGTCGATGAGTTTGCCACACAGGTCGGCCTTGCTGGCTCTTCCGGTTCGTCTGAGGACAGCCGTCTGAACCAGGGTGGCCTCGACTTCGACCTCGAGCGTCTCGCCCGCACTAATGGTTTCCCGGAGATTGCTGACCAGCTCGCCGCGCTCAAGGCAGGCTCTAGCGCCCCAGCACAGTAAGCTCACCTATATGGCAAACCTCACCCAGCTTCTTCAGTCCCCTACCCGCAATGCCGTGGTGGCGGACTTGTCCACGGCCGCCGATGAAGCCGTTTCTTCTCTGTCCGGAATTTCTGGAATGGCCTTCAAAGGTGCCCTAGCAGCCGCCAAGAAGGCTGATTCCAAAGTTGTATCCAAGGGAGTCAACCAGATGCTCCCAGAACTTTTGAACAGCCTCGATTCCTACTGGAAGGAATTCGAAGGTTCTGAGCAATCAGACTTCGGCACGTACCTTGACGGACGCAGTGCTGAAATTACTGATGCCATTATGGCTACTGCCGATAAGTCCGCTGCGGACATCAAAGCACCAGGCATTGCACGTACCTACAAGTCGCTACGCGGAAAGGCGTCCTCCATCTTGGAGCCGAACGTGCCGACTATCGGCCGTGTGCTGCAGCGCCACATGGGTAGCGTTTAGGAAGCGTCACCTCGGATTCATAAACACACAAAAAGACCAGCTCCTCGTTGTGAGGGCTGGTCTTTTCTTATGCTGCCGGAAGGTATGTGCAGCTTTGTCCTACTCGGTCTTACACGTTTAAACGTCGAGGAAGCGCACGTCCTTTGCGCGGCGAGTAATAAAGGAGCGGCGGGCTGCGACGTCATCGCCCATAAGGATGGAGAAGAGTTCGTCGGCACGCTGGGCATCCTCAAGGTCCACACGGCGCAGAATGCGGGTGTTCGGATCCAAGGTGGTCTCCCACAGCTCGGAGGCATTCATCTCACCGAGACCCTTGTAGCGCTGAATTCCGTCATCCTTGTTGATCTTGCGGTTCTCAGCCAAGCCCTCAGCCAACTGCTTGTCGCGCTCGGCATCGGAGAACGCGTATCCCGGCTGGCCCTTGGCCCACTTGAGCTTGTACAAAGGCGGGTTAGCCAGGTAGACGTGGCCGTCCTCCACCAGCTGCGGCATAAAGCGGAAGAGCAGCGTCAACAGCAGCGTGGCGATGTGCTGGCCGTCAACGTCGGCATCGGCCATAAGCACAATCTTGTCGTAGCGCAGCTTGGAAATATCGAACTCTTCGTGGATACCAGTACCCAAAGCGGTAATGATGGCCTGGACTTCGGCATTCTTGAGCACCTTATCCATGCGGGCCTTCTCCACGTTGAGGATCTTGCCTCGCAGCGGAAGGATGGCCTGGAACATCGAGTCACGACCACCCTTAGCGGAACCACCTGCGGAGTCACCCTCCACGATGTACAGCTCAGAGAGCTTGGAATCCTTGGAGCGGCAATCCGCTAGCTTGCCTGGCAGACCACCAAGGTCACCGGCAGACTTGCGGCGAACGAGTTCACGGGCCTTACGTGCCGCTACACGAGCGTGTGCGGAAGCAACAGCCTTGTTGATGATGACCTTGGCCTCAGCCGGGTTGGCATCGAACCAGTCATTGAGGTGTTCATTGACTGCACGCTGGACAAAGCCCTTGATTTCAGAGTTGCCGAGTTTGGTCTTGGTCTGGCCCTCGAACTGGGGATCGCCCACCTTGACGGAAATAACCGCAGCCAGGCCTTCACGGCAGTCATCGCCAGAGAGGTTGCCATCCTTTTCCTTGATGAGCTTGTGCTCTTTGGCGTAGCGGTTCATCAGGGACGTCAGCGCCGCACGGAAACCTTCCTCGTGCGTACCACCTTCATGGGTATTGATGGTGTTGGCGAAGGTGTGGACGGATTCCTTGTAGCCCTGGTTCCACTGCAGTGCGATTTCAACCTCGTGGTCCTCACCCTTGACATCGAAACCAACGATGGTGGGGTGAATGGCAGACTTGTTGCGGTTGAGGAACTCAACGTAGTCCTGCAGGCCGTTTGGGTAGTGGTAGATGACTTCCTTCTTTTTCTTGGAAATCTTCTCCTTACCGTCTTCCCCAGTAGCGTCCTTCTCATCGAGGGAGCTCAGGCTAACCGCTGCGTCACCAGCCTCGGCGATTTCTTCAAGCTCTGCTTGCTCCTTCGAGATAGCACGTTCATCACGAAGAACAATGGTCAGGCCCTTGTTGAGGAAGGCCATTTCCTGCAGGCGGCGTGCAATAGTGTCGTAGTTGAACTCGACAGTTTCAAAAATCTCCGGATCCGGCCAGAAACGGACGGTGGTACCGGTGCCACGGGCGTTCTCACCTTCGACGAGCTCATCCGGGATGGCGTTGGTGAAGTTCTGGTACCAGTGCTTGCCATCACGCTTAATGTCTGCCTCAACACGGGTGGACAAAGCGTTGACTACGGAAATACCCACACCGTGGAGACCACCGGATACGGCGTACGACTCAGAGTCGAACTTACCGCCCGCGTGCAGCTGGGTCATGACGACCTGGACAGTAGGAATGCCAGAGGCATGCATCTCCACTGGGATACCACGGCCGTTATCGATGACCTCGACACCACCATCCTCACGGAGAGTAACAATGACCTTGTCGGCGTAGCCCGCCATGGCCTCATCGACGGAGTTGTCAACGATCTCCCAGATCAGGTGGTGCAGACCACGGGTACCGGTGGAACCGATGTACATGCCGGGGCGCTTGCGGACGGCCTCGAGGCCCTCCAGAATCGTAATTGACCCCGCATCATATGCGTGTTGTTCAGCCACGGATTCGTGTTCTCCTTTTGGCTAGAGCTAAATCTAAGACTTTAGCCATTCTACACTGTGTCCCCCCACGCAGGGACACTGCACGCCAGTGAGAAGCCCAAATTTGCGTGAATTTCGCGATCAGTCCAGATAGCCGGATCAACCATATGTGTCTTGTGAGCCTTGCGGCTTGACCCATTGGCGCCCTTCATAGTTGCGATGTTGCTTGGGGCCTTGGATGTGCAGCTTCACCACAACATCAGGGCCGAGGCGTTCGGCGATTTTCTGCAAGATGGGCCGCTGAAGGTAGCGCAACTCCGTGGCCCAACTCGAAGAATCGCAGGCTATGTAGACGATTTGTTCTTTGATGTTGATCGGTTGTGTGTGAGCAGCAATGCGCTCGCCCACGAGGTTTTCCCAATTACCCATCACCCAGCCGTGGGCCAGTTCGTGCTCCCAGCCGCGTTTGCCAATTTCACGCTGGATCTGTGCGCCCAGGCTCGGAATCTCTAGGCTGCGTCGCCGGCGGCGCCCATCCGGCCCACTGGGACGTCCACGGCGATATGGCTTGGGCTGGTTCTCTGTAGGTGTGGAGGCCAGATTCATCTTGGGCGCGGGTTTGTTTAGCCTCGGCGCGTTCTTGGAATTACTTCGAGTGCGCTCAAACAAGGCCTTTACTGGATCAACTGAATCACTGTCCTGCTCAGTCATGCTGATCACCATCCTCATCATCAGCGGCAGCGGCATGAGGTGTAATTTCAGAAATTCTGCCCTCGTCCGTGTCGTGCACGGTGACGGTGAAACGCTCGATGGGTTGCAAGTTGCCAGGCAAATCCTCGTCTACAGCGGCGGTGATGAGTACCTGTTCGGCTTCGGCAGCAAGATGCACGAGCTTCTCGCGGCGCTTGGCATCGAGCTCTGCAAAGACGTCATCGAGGATAAGGATCGGATCGGTACCGTCCTGTCGCAGCAGATTGAATTCTGCGAGTCGCAGGGAAATGGCATAAGACCAGGTCTCCCCATGGCTGGCAAAACCTTTCGCGGGGCTGGTGCCCAAGTTCAGCACGAGGTCATCGCGGTGAGGACCCACGAGCGAGATGCCGCGCTCGATTTCACGCTGGCGTGTTGCGGCCAGCTCAGTGAGCATCATGGCCTCAATAACCTCACGGTCGGAGATATCCACGGTGGACTTGTACTCGATGCTGGCTGGGCGCGATTCCGGGGCCAGGCCAGAGTAGGCGGCAGGGATGAGGTCCTGGAGGGTGTCGACAAGCGCCAAGCGTGCTTGGATCACTTGCGCGCCGAGCGAGGCCAGCTGCGTATCCCACACGTCGAGGGTGGCCAGCGCCGAAGCGCCGTCATTGTCGTTGTAGCCACGGCGCAAGCTCGCTGACGCCGACTTCAGCAATGCATTGCGTTGCTTTAATACCTTGTCATAATCTGCCTTGACCCCGGCCAAGCGTGGGGTGCGCGAGGCAATGATGTCATCGAGGTACTGGCGGCGTGCTGCAGGTTCGCCGCGCACAAGCGAGAGGTCCTCCGGGGAAAACAAGACGGTTTTCACCACACCGAGCAGTTCGCGTGGGGATTTCAGACGTGTGCGGTTAATCTGCGCCTGGTTCGCCGCATGCGGTTTGATGAGCAGGTGCGCGGTAAGCTCGCGGCCCTGGTTAACAGCGGTGGCGGAGATGCGCGCGTTGTTCGCTCCTTGGCGCACGAGCGGGGCATCGTGGGAGACGCGGTGCGAGGACAGGTGCGCGGTGTAGCCGATGGCCTCGACGATATTGGTTTTGCCGAAGCCATTGCGGCCAACGAAAAGGGTAATCCCCGGTTTTAGCCCGAGGGTGAGCTCGGGCCAGGAGCGGAAGTCCCTGACATCGAGATCGCGGATGTACATACGGCCTAGCCTGGCAGGCGTACCGGCATCAGCAGGTAGGTGAAGTCCGTCTCCGGG
Organism: Corynebacterium sp. HMSC078H07; assembly: GCF_001812805.1. Classification (GTDB taxonomy): domain Bacteria; phylum Actinomycetota; class Actinomycetes; order Mycobacteriales; family Mycobacteriaceae; genus Corynebacterium. The sequence goes on from NZ_KV810431.1 coordinate 44,816, forward strand.
GTGGGGAACGTGCCGTCTTCATTGGCCTCCGGCAGCTCCTCCGGCTCCGGAATCATGATGGCCGGGCGGGAAGGCTCGGTAAAGCCGAAGACAACGCGATCCGTGTGGACGACGCCAAGGCCGTCCTTGAGGTAGGACGGGTTAAAGGCGATAACAAAGCTATCGCGGCCATTGAAGGCACAGGGAAGAGTCTCCGTCGCCCGGCCAGAATCAGCACCGGCGGCAAGGGTGACCTCGCCTTCGCTGAATTCCATGCGGATCTGGGCATTGCGGTCCGTCAGCAAGGAGACACGGCGAATAGCTTCCTGCAGCGGAGCTACCTCGATGCTGGCCATGGCCGTGTGGGTTTTCGGCAGCAGTGGTGCCACGTTGGGGAAGTCTGCATCCAACATGCGGGTGGTGGTCTCACGGTTATCTGCGTGCAGACCAAACAGGCCCTCAGCTGCAATGTTCTCACCGGTACCCACGGCGATCTCCACCGGGATGTTGAGGTGAGTATCCAAGGAACGGCCAGTGTCCTGGAGAGTCTTAGCTGGAACGAGGAGCTTGGCCTCGACGTTGTCTGCAACCGGTTCCCACTCGAAGGTGCGCATGGCCAAGCGGAAGCGGTCGGTAGCAGTCATCTCCACGTGGGAGCCATTAATCGCAATATGCACGCCGGTGAGCATGGGAAGCGTGTCATCCTTACCCGCCGCGGCCACGACCTGGCTGATGGCTTCAACGAAAAGCTGCGGGTTAATGGTGCCAGTGACCTCCGGGAGGACCGGCAGCTGCGGGTAATCATCAAGCGGGATGAGCGGCAGCTCGAAGCGCGAGGAACCACAGGTGAGCAAAACCTTGGAATCTTCCTGCGTCATCTCCACTTCCTTGTTGGGCAAGGACGCAACAATGTCAGAAAGCAGCTTGCCGGCGACAGCAATGCGACCCGGCTCATCCACCATGCCGGCAATGCGCACGCGCGTGGAGACCTCGTAGTCAAAGCCAGTGAATTCCAAACCATTGTCATCCGCGGTGATCAGCATGGCGCGCAGCACCGGCTGCGTCACCTTTGACGGCAGACTGCGCGCGACCCATGCGACGGCGTTGGCGAGGTCATCTTTGGCAACGCGAAATGACACGGACTGGTCCATGGTGGTGAGACGCTCCTCTGGTTGCGGATGGATAGATTCCTGATGGATAAATTCTTGGAAGCTCACTCCAACTTACAGGATCGCCGCGACACCACAGGAGTTTTGTCATTCACCATCTCTGCTCTTCGTTGGGGACCGGCGGCCAGGCGGGGCATCGACGAATCACACACATCCTTTTTCTTCTTAGTTAGGGAGAAAACAAAATAGAAGTAGTAATAAGCGCTGTGGGATCTGTGGAGAACCCGTTAAAAGCCAAGCTCGTTCCGGCGAATCGATCTGTGGGCCAGGATGTGGGATCCCTGTGATCAAATGACACAAAATGTGAGTAACTCTATCGAGGTCAGAGTTATACACAATCCATCCCCAAATCTATCGCTGCTGATCACAGGGTTGCCCACAAGAGAGAAACTGGTCTTGATCTGCTGTGGAATCCGAAAACGTGACGAGGATCTACAAATTACAACAGTGAAATTACACAGGTGTGGATAACGCTGTGGATAACGAAAAGCACCCCTCCCAAGGCCCTCACCGTGGCGTGGTGAGGTGGGAGGGGCGTCGGAAAGCGCGCGTCGTTAGCGGTGGTTCTTCACGCGTTGGGTCAGTGCCTGGATTTCGTCGTACGTGTTTCTGTTCTCCGTCATCTCCTTGCGGATCTTCCGGTCCGCATAAATGACGGTGGTGTGGTCCTTGCCGCCGAATTGATCACCAATCTTGGGCAAGGAAAGCTCTGTGAGCTCGCGGCACAGATACATTGCCAGCTGACGGGCGTGGGCCACGGCGCGCTTCTTACCAGAACCGCGCAGGGTTTCGACGTCAATGTTGAAGTACTCCGCGGTGACCTCCATGATGGCGGCCGCGGTAATTTGGCGGTCGGCCGAATCCGGTGCCAGATCGTGCAGTGCAATCTCTGCCATTTCCATGCTGATCGGTTCGTTGACCAGGGAGGAGTAAGCAGACACGCGGATGAGCGCGCCTTCCAACTCACGGATGGAGGACTCAAAACGTGAGGCAATGAGCTCCAGGACTGAGCGGTCGACGTCAGTGCCGTCCGCAGCGGCCTTCTTCATAAGAATGGCAATGCGCGTTTCCAAGTCCGGCGGCTGGATATCCGTGATGAGACCGCCTTCAAAGCGGGTACGCAGGCGATCTTCCAGGGTGGTCAGCTGCTTGGGCGGACGATCAGAGGACAAGATGATCTGCTTATTTGCCTGGTGAAGCGCATTAAAGGTGTGGAAGAACTCCTCCTGCGTGGACTCCTTGCCCTCAAGGAACTGAATGTCATCCACCATGAGGATGTCCAAGTTGCGGTAGCGGCGCTTGAAGGATTCTTGGCGGTCATCACGCAGCGAATTGATGTAGTCATTAGTGAACTCCTCCGAGGACACGTACTTCACGCGCAGCCCTGGGTGCAGCACCTGGGCATAGTTGCCGGCGGCGTGGAGCAGGTGTGTCTTGCCCAAACCAGAACCGCCCCAAATAAACAGTGGGTTATATGCGCGGGCGGGGTTCTCCGCTACAGCTACGGCCGCGCCGTTGGCAAAACGGTTGGAGGAACCGATGACGAAGTTTTCAAACGTGTGCTTCGGGTTGAGGGACTTCTCGTGATTCGGATTGTGCGCGGGTTCCTCACGGGGAATACGCGCGCCGGCTGCCTCCGGGTAGTTTGCTGGCGCGGTGGCCTGCTGCTCACTGTAGTGTTGCGCAAGCTCGTCCAGGCTGGCCGGTGAGTAGGTGGAATCCCACCTCGTGGCCTGCTGCTGTGGCTGGACCGGCTGAGACTGGTGGTCCATGCCGTACTGTGGTGCCTCAGTCTGGATGGGGCGCTGGGGCGTGGGGTCTGGTTCAACTTCAGCAGCGGCAGACGCTGCTGGCTGTTCGGGCGCTGCTTGCTGGGCGGTAATGGTTACGGCCAGGGAACAGGGGCGGCCCATGTGCTGGGACAAAGTGCGTGAGATGTGCTCCCCTAGCTCGGTCTCAATGACATTCTTGGCGTTTTCGTGTGGGGCGGCGATGAGGGCGTATCCGTCGCCGATCATGATGGGTTCGACGAGTTGCAAGTTGAGCCGCTGGCTGTGGGTAAAGTTCGGCACGCTTGAATTCGGTTGCTCAGACTGTGCCAGCAGATCAGTGACCACTGCTTTCCAGCTGGCCCTGAGGGCCGCTTGCGGATCAGACAAGACGCCTACCTTCTATGTAGTTCGAGTTCACACTGCCAGTGGTGAGAGGCCACAGGGCAGGTACTCGACCCACGTACTTGACCACTGTGCGGGTAGCGCAGTGATTCTTGTAATTATCGGGGGACGGACGGATGGACTGTTGAGAGAACGAATGAGATTCCACCGAGGATTCCACACGATGTTTTAGTGCGTCACCTCGGTTTCCACAAAGTTATCCACAGGTGTGAATTGGTGGTTTATTCACAGCCTAGCGCATGGCTGTGGATAACTAATCATTGGCTCCTTAATGGCTCTGACCCGGGTATACGGCGAAAGTCTCAAGGTTCAGTTGAGAGTTATCCACACCTTGTGGGTAGCTGTGGAATTTGATTCCTTAGTTCTACCGCGTTGTCCCGAGGCTGTCTAACGCACTTTTTATGCATGCAGTAGGTCTGGTTGATTCGAACCCTGTGAAGGTGCGATGTGTCTGGGGTTGACTCGCAGCATGAGGGCCAAAAGTGGCGCTCTAGCTGGGGATAAAAACATCGATGTCATTTCGGGTACACCCAGTGTGTCGATTTGTTCTACGCCCCATCTGTCACGTAACCTGTGATGGTCTATCGCAGCAGTGCATAACGCACATGTTGCATGTGGGACTGCCTCGCCCCGCCGCATGGCGCTATCCGGGCGAAGCCTCATCCCCGCGAACACCATTCATCAGTGGATGCTCAGGCCCAGCCGCGCCGCGCGGCGGGTTTGAGCTATCTGCGTACAACTTCAAGGAGTTAATCGTGGCAAAGGGTAAGCGTACCTTCCAGCCGAACAACCGTCGTCGTGCTCGTAAGCACGGCTTCCGCACCCGCATGAGCACCCGCGCTGGCCGCGCTATCGTCGCAGCTCGTCGCAAGAAGGGTCGCGCTAAGCTCACCGCTTAATTCATGCTTCCAGCCCAGCACAAGCTCACGTCCCCGAGGCAATTTCGGCGGACTATCAAGGGCGGACGCCGGGCGGGCACGCGCACCGTTGTCGTGCATATGCACATCAACACTGGTGAGGACGCCATCGCGGCTACTGGCCCGCGATTTGGCCTCATCGTTTCGAAGGCCGTCGGGAATGCCGTGGTTCGCCACCGCACCTCCCGGCGGCTTCGTCATGTGTGCATGGCGGTGATGAGGGACGGTGCTCATGGCACTCCCCTTCCGCCGAATGTGGACATTGTCATTCGAGCCCTGCCCGCCAGCGCCGAGGCAACAAGTGAGCGCCTCGCCCGCGATATCCGCAAAGCCCTAGCAAAATGGGATATCTAAACTCCCAGGGAGAAGAGATTCCCCCTGCCCGCGGCTTCGGGCGAGTCCTAGTTCACTGGGTGCGCTTCTACCAAAAGCATGTCTCACCCCTTAAGATGGTTTCGACCTGTCGTTTTGAACCGACATGCAGTGCCTATGCCCTCGAGGCCATCTCCGTGCACGGAGCGCTCAAGGGAGTGGGCATGGCCGTCGCCAGGCTCTGCAAGTGTGGGCCCTGGCATCCGGGCGGATTCGATCCGGTACCGACCAAACAACATCGAAGGTAAACAACACTCGTGCTTAATTTCATCTATTGGCCAATCTCAGCCGTTCTGTGGTTCTGGCATTGGCTTCTGAGCTTCGTCCTCGACTCCGGTTGGGGCGGAACGTGGATCATCGCCATCGTCCTGCTGACGTGGACGCTGAAAGCGCTCATGGTCAAGCCGACCATCACGCAGCTGCGCTCCTCACGCAAGATGCAGGAGATCCAGCCGCAAATCCAAGAACTGCGCACCAAATACGCCAATGACCAGACCAAGGCTGCGCAGGAGATGCAGCGCATCTACAAGGAATCTGGTGTGCGCCCGGTAGCGGGCTGCTTGCCTATGTTCGCCCAGATTCCGATGTTCATTGGTCTCTTCCACGTGCTGCGTTCCTTCGACCGCACCGTGGCTGTCGCGGGCGGCTTTGGCCACCCGGCAGGTGAGGCGATGTCGGAGGAGATGAACGGCTCCATCGCCAACTACATCTTCAAGCCGGAGCTGGTCCAGCAGTTCGTGGACGCCAAGATCTTCGGCGTGCCGCTCGTGGCTAACTTGCGCCTCAACTCCGGCCTGGAGATTGTCAAGCAAACCACGGTGCAGCAGGCCGCGATGATTATCGTGCCGCTCATCGCCATCATTGCCATCCTGACGCACTTCAACGCCCGCATGACGCTGAACCGCCAGGAGGCCCGCCGCGCCGCCGGCAAGACCTCGGCACCGCAGGGCCAGAACTCCGAGATGATGCAGCAGCAGATGGCCCTCATGAACAAGATGATGCTGTGGTTTATGCCGGCCATGCTGGTCTTCTCCGGCTTCATCTGGCCCATCGGCCTCCTGTTCTACATGCTGGCCAACACCGTGTGGACCTTCTTCCAGACGCGCATCGTCTACGCCAAGATGGACCGCGAAGAGGAAGAGGAGGCGGCCGCCAAGGCCGAGCTCAAGCGGACCTCCGCTCCGAAGCCGGGCGCGCGCAAGAAGGACAACCGCTCCAAGAAGCAGCGCCGCAACAACAACTAAAACACGACCCAGGAGTTATCACAGTGCCTGAACATCAGCCTGCAACTGTGCCACTGGACCCGTCTGACGTCTTTGGATCGCGTCTGCCGCTCGCGCAAAAGTATCACGATTCGCTCGCCACGGACGGGTCCACTCGTGGTTTTATTGGCCCCCGTGAGGTCCCGCGCTTGTGGGAGCGCCACCTCATTAACTGCGCCGTGGTCGCGGAGGTGATGCCGCAGAACGCTACGCTTATCGACGTCGGCAGTGGCGCCGGCCTGCCCGGCATCCCCCTCGCCATCGCGCGTCCGGACCTCACCATCACCCTCATCGAGCCGCTGCTGAAGCGCTCGACCTACCTCAACGAGGTCGTCGACCTTTTGGGCCTCGACAACGTCACCGTCATCCGTGGTCGCGCCGAAGAGGGCCCTGTGAAGAAAGCCGTTAAGGGCGCGGATATCGTGACCTCCCGCGCGGTGGCCCCGTTGGGCAAGCTGGCCAAGTGGTCGCTTCCGCTTGTGCGCAAGGGCGGCGAAATGATTGCTCTTAAGGGTTCCTCGGTGCACGAGGAACTGGAGCGCGACGCCGCGAATATTAAGCGCGCTGGCGGTGGAAAAGCCGAGGTCATGACCATCCACGGCACCACGATTATCCGTGTCCCCCGCGTGAACTAAAGTAGACGGCATGACTCATCCTCGTCTTATCACCATCGCGAACCAGAAAGGTGGCGTGGGTAAAACCACCTCCGCCGTGAACCTTGCCGCCGCGCTCGCTGACGCCGGCAAGAAGGTACTGGTGATCGACCTGGACCCGCAGGGCAACGCCTCCACCGCCGTAGGCGCGGAACATACCTCTGGCACGCAATCCAGCTACGAGGTCCTGTTAGGAGACTGCACGGCTAATGACGCCATGCAGCACTCCCCCGACAATGAGAATCTGTACTGCATCCCTGCCACCATTGATCTGGCCGGTGCGGAGATCGAAATGGTCTCCCTCGTGCGCCGCGAATTCCGCCTCTACGATGCCCTCCACAACGGCTTCCTGGAGGAGCATGGCTTCGAGTACGTCTTCATTGACTGCCCGCCTTCTCTAGGCCTGCTCACCATCAACGCGATGTCGTGTGCCGAAGAGGTCATTATCCCCATCCAGTGCGAGTACTACGCCCTGGAGGGCGTGGGCCAGCTGTTGGGCAATATCTCCATGATTCGGGAGCACCTCAACGAGGATCTCCACATTTCTGGCGTCCTGCTCACGATGTTTGATGCTCGCACCAAGCTGGCCCAGCAGGTGGCGGATGAGGTCCGCGAACAGTTCGGTGCCGTGGTCCTAGGCAACGTAATCCCACGTTCCGTGCGCGTTTCAGAGGCGCCGGGCTATGGTAAGACGGTTATCGCTTATGACCCGTCGTCGACCGGCGCTCGCGCATACGCCGCCGCTGCACGCGAGCTGGACAAGCGCGGTGATTACACGCCGCACCCGACTACGGGTGCCATTGGCGTGAGCCCGGAGATTTTCGCGGAACTGGAAGGATAGGAGTAACGGATGGCAAACAAGAAGGCAGACCACAAGCCGGAACAGCGTCAGGGTGGTCTGGGCAAGGGCTTGGCTGCGCTCATTCCGTCCGGCCCGGGTGCTCCGTCCCGCAAACCACACTTGGGCGATTCCGCCGCGGACATTATTCTCGGTGCCTCCACCAGTGGATCTAAGGACACCGGCACGAAGAAGGTGCAGGGCGCTCCGACCATCCAGCAATCTTCCGGCTCAAAGAAGCGCCAGGCCAAGCCTTCTGTCATTGGCGCGACCTACCGCGAGATTTCCGTCGGTGACATCCTTCCCAACCCAAAGCAGCCGCGTACCGTCTTCGACGAGGATGAGCTGGCAGAACTGGTGCACTCCATTAAGGAATTCGGCCTCCTGCAGCCAGTCGTTGTCCGCCCCTCTGAGGAAGGCGGCTTCGAGCTCATCATGGGTGAGCGCCGCTGGCGCGCTTCCTCCAAGGCAGGTCTGGCCACCATCCCGGCCATCGTCCGCGATACTAAGGACGATGACCTCCTGCGTGACGCCCTGCTGGAAAATATCCACCGCGTGCAGCTCAACCCGCTGGAAGAGGCCCACGCCTACCAGCAGCTGTTGGAAGAATTCGACGTGACCCAGAATGAGCTTGCTGATCGCATTGGCCGCTCCCGCCCCCAGGTCACTAACATGATCCGCCTGCTCAAGCTGCCGGTCAACGTACAAAAACGCGTCGCTGCCGGAACCCTGTCCGGTGGTCATGCCCGTGCGCTGTTGGGCCTGCCGGATGCAGAAGCGATGGAGCTCATTGCGAACCGCATCGTGGCCGAAGGCTTATCTGTGCGCGCCACGGAGGAAGCCGTTACCCTGTACAAACGTGAAGGGAAACCAGCCGAGCCTACGAAGAAGCAGGCCGCCCCGCAGCCGCAGTTCTTCACCGACTCCGCTGAGCGCCTTGCTGATCGCTTCGACACCAAGGTCACCGTCACCATGGGCAAGCGCAAGGGCAAGATGGTCGTTGAATTTGGTGACCAGCAAGACTTCGAGCGCATCTTGGCTCTCATTGAGGGAAACGAAAGCAGCTAGCTCCCAATCATGCTTATTGAGGCCGTCAAGGAAGGTGTTGCCATCAACCCCTTGGCGGCCCGATCCATTTTTTGGGAAATGAAGTCTACGGTCGCTGATCCCGCCTTCGAGAAGGAAGCGTGGCTGAGCGCTACCCTGCTGAGCTACGGCGAGTGCGGTTTCACCGTGGGCGATGAGGCTACCGTCTTCTTTTGCCCACCGGAGCTTGCGCCCGGTGCGGCTAAGCTGCCCACCTCCCCGGTTTCTGAGGACGCCGTGTTGGTGTCTTCTTTGTTTGTGAAGTCGGAGCGCGCGGCGAAGGGCTTGGAAGCCGTGCTTCTCGACGCCACAATAATGCACCTCACCTCCCGCGATGCCACCGCGCTGGAAGCATTCGGCTACCGCGATGCTCGCCAAGCCGAGGACTTGTTGCGCGACAAACCTGGTCGCATTGGCCTGCTTCCAGTGGAAACCCTGGAGTCAGCTGGCTTCATGGTGGTGCGTGATCACCCCATCACGCCTCGCCTGCGCTTGGAACTTCCCCCTGCCTTCGACCTGCTCACTGCCGCCGCGGTGGAGGACCTCCTCGCCCGTGCCTTGGCTTAAAACTTGGGCCTACAAAGACTCGTTGAATAGACGTGTGTGAGTTGCCTTTTCACTGTTGCACACTGCGGTTAAACCCTTTATGGTTGTAGATACGCACACCACACCCACTCTCGGATTCAACCGTGATGGTGTGGTTTTCTTTTCGGGGACAACTGGGGGTCCGAGCTTAGACTGCTGATAGCGGAGCAACATACAACGTTGCCCCACTTCTTACGAGGATCGCTCTGCGCGCAGGAGTTCGTCGAACCGGTACGTGCCGGTCACGGCGGTGTCGTCATCGAGGAGATACAGACGCTTGACGGCAACGACGATGGCCTCGGCGATGTCATCGCGGCAATCCGGGTTGGTGAGGATAGCCACGTCCTTGGGGCTGGTGAGGTATCCCAGCACCACCTGTACGACCGGCATCTGTGTCAGGCGCAGCAGCGCCCACGTGCGACCGTGGTTGCGGCAATTTCCCAGCTCAGTGCGTGCAACGATCTCACGCTGGATGAAGCCGGAGAGCGTCTCGCCAATGAGGGAGGAGTTGCCAGACTCCGAACCGAAGTAGAAGGTGGCCACGCCGTTGGCTTTCTCCGTGGGGTACTCATCGCAGGCGAGGGAGATGACAAAGTCGGCGTCGAAGGCGTTAGCTAGGCCAGCGCGGTCGCGCACGGAAGGATCGTCGGTACGCGGGCGGGAAATGATGGTCTCCATCCCAGCGGCAATCATGCGGCCGGCGACGCGCTCAGCGAGATCCCAGAGGATCTCCTCCTCCGTGATGTCGCCATAACGGCCTTTGACCGTGCGGCCGGTGTTGAAACCACCGAGGCTCGGGTCGATGACGACGCGCTTGCCGGCCAGCTTCGGGCCGGCGTTGCGCACGCGCTCACGCTCTTGGATGTTGTGCGCCGAACCACCAGTGATGCGACGGCCCAAGAGGCTTAGTGCATTAATGGTGGCTGGGCCGCAAATGCCGTCACTACGCAGGCCACAATTGAGCTGGTACTCCGCCAAGGCGGCGTAGGTAGCCGGCCCAAAATGGCCATCTATGCGTTCCTGGTAAAAACCGAGTTCCTGCAGTTGTTCCTGAAGTTGGGAGACATCATCGCCTACCTGCAGGTTGCCCGGCTCGTAGGCCAGAACGCGGGCACCCAAGGAATATGAGGCTTGGCGCAGTTCGCGCAGCGTTAGCTCATCGATATCACCGCTGGGCACAATACCGCGTGACTGTTGGAAAGCCTTGAGGACTTGGGAGAGGTCTGCGTCGAAGTGCTTATCGGCTTCGGAGTACTTCTGCTTCTTCCAGTCGGACAACGTCCCCTGGTAGTCCGACATAAGACCGAGGCGGGCAAGGGTTGCGCGTGCTTCGGCGACCCGAACACTCTGGTCACCAACCCGTAGAACGCGGTTCACACCTACCCCTTTCGTGATCAAGGTGGGCGCACCTTGGTGCGCCGTCAACGAGTTAAAGAATACCAGTTAGAGCTGTTTCTTCACTTGTGCCACGATGTCAGCCTTGGAACGCAGGCCAACGAACTCATCCACCTTCTCGCCGTTGTTGAAAATCAGCACGGACGGGATGGACATGATCTGGAACATGGCGCCCAGGGTGCGTTCTTCGTCCACGTTGACCTTGACCACGGAAACGTCATCGCCCAACTCCTCGGCGACTTCTTCGAGGATTGGGGACAGCTTCTTGCACGGCCCACACCATTCGGCCCAGAAATCGACGACGACGGGTTTGCCTGCCTCCACGACGTCTGCGCGGAAGGAATCAGTAGTGACGTTCTTAATGTTGCTCATGTGATTACTAACGGTTATCGGCGAGGAAATGTTCCGCATCAATGGCCGCGCGGCAGCCGGAGCCCGCGGCGGTGATGGCCTGCTGGTAGTGGTCATCCACGAGGTCACCGCAGGCGAAGACACCCGGCAGCGAGGTCTTGGTGGAAGGCTGCTCCACCACAACGTAGCCAGCCTCGTTGGTCTCTACCTGGCCTTCCAGGAAGCCCGATCGCGGCTCGTGGCCAATGGCCACGAACATCGCGGTGACATCAAGCTCGCTGGTCTCACCAGTCAGTACATTCTTAACCTCAAGGCCACCGACCTTGCCGTCCTTCTCCAAGACGCGCTCTACGGTGGTGTTGGTCAGCCACTTAATCTGCTCGTTGTCCTTGGCGCGCTCCAGCATGATCTTGGAGGCGCGGAAGTTCTCCGAGCGGTGAATAATAGTGACGGTTTCGGCGAACTTGGTGAGGAAGGTGGCCTCCTCCATGGCGGAATCGCCACCGCCGACGACGGCAATGTTGTGGCCCTTGAAGAAGAAACCATCGCAGGTGGCACATGCAGATACGCCGCGGCCGGCAAGCTCGGATTCGCCCGGAATGCCCAGGTAGCGCGGAGCGGCACCGGTGGCCAGGATGACCGTGCGGGCCTCAAAGACTTCGTCACCGATGTGCAGCTTCTTCACGTCACCGTCGAGCTCGATGGAGTCCACAACTTCCATGCGCAGGTCTGCACCGAAGCGAATAGCCTGGGCGCGCATTTCCTCCATGAGCTCTGGACCCATGATGCCTTTCTGGAATCCCGGGTAATTCTCCACCTCGGTGGTGTTCATGAGCTCGCCGCCGTATTCAAAACCTTCGAAGACGATGGGGTTGAGCTCAGCACGCGCAGCGTAGAGGGCTGCGGTGTAGCCGGCGGGGCCGGAGCCGACGATGGCAACATCGTGGATAGTCACTAAAAACTCCCTTGAGACGACAATTCCTGTAGAGAATCTGATCATGTCCGCGCATAAAGGGCGGAGGACACTGAGATTGTACTCGGGCCTAGTCTATCGCCGCACGCAGAACCTGTCGGGCCCGGGCTCGCCGCGATTTCACCGTGCCGGGAGCCACGCCTTGGACCTTGGCCACCGTATCGATGGGATAGCCGGCGACATCAGTCAGGTACAGCGCTTCGCGCTGGTCCTCGCGCAAGGTCTGCATGGCTTGGGCCACCGTGATGCGTTCCGCCAGGTGCTCGCTGGGATTGTGCGCGAGCGCGTAATTGCGGTCATCGTCAATAATTTCCGCATCGAGGGAGGCGTTCTCACGGTTGGAGCGATGGTTGAGGAAGTCATAGCCGGAGTTCATCACCAGCCTGTGCAACCACGTGCTCAGCGTGGCATCGTGCCGGTAGGAGGCCATGTTGCAGCTGGCCTTGAGCAGTGCCTCCTGCACAATGTCCTGCGCATCATCATCGTTGCGCGTATAGCGCCGCGCCATGGCCGTCAGGCGCGCACGGTGCTTCTCGACGATTGCCGAAAAGGCCTTAGTATCTCCGCCAATGAAGGCGTCGACGAGTTCACGATCGGTCGGCTGAGCTGACAAGAAGAATCCCCCCGGAAACTTGAGCAATGACACATGGGTCAACACAGCCCCTCAGCCGAAGCCGATGGTGTGTGATTGTCCCCCGTTAATGTGTCTGCGAGTTTACGGGAAGATTCTGCAGTCCGCTACGCGAAGCTTCCGCTTCGCAATGCAGTAAGCAGGATGATTACTGCGTGGAGTTCAAGTTCAACGTGTAACGCGGAGCGTTAATGACGTTTCGCGTTATTGGGGGGGTGTTCCTATATAGTTTGTCAACCTCGCG
>NZ_KV810432.1 GCF_001812805.1 Corynebacterium sp. HMSC078H07
TTTTTTCGGTGCAAGATGAGCTCGCGGCCTATCAGCTTGTTGGTGGGGTAATGGCCTACCAAGGCGTCGACGGGTAGCCGGCCTGAGAGGGTGTACGGCCACATTGGGACTGAGATACGGCCCAGACTCCTACGGGAGGCAGCAGTGGGGAATATTGCACAATGGGCGGAAGCCTGATGCAGCGACGCCGCGTGGGGGATGACGGCCTTCGGGTTGTAAACTCCTTTCGACAGGGACGAAGCGTTATGTGACGGTACCTGTATAAGAAGCACCGGCTAACTACGTGCCAGCAGCCGCGGTAATACGTAGGGTGCGAGCGTTGTCCGGAATTACTGGGCGTAAAGAGCTCGTAGGTGGTTTGTCGCGTCGTCTGTGAAATTCCGGGGCTTAACTCCGGGCGTGCAGGCGATACGGGCATAACTTGAGTGCTGTAGGGGAGACTGGAATTCCTGGTGTAGCGGTGAAATGCGCAGATATCAGGAGGAACACCGATGGCGAAGGCAGGTCTCTGGGCAGTTACTGACGCTGAGGAGCGAAAGCATGGGTAGCGAACAGGATTAGATACCCTGGTAGTCCATGCCGTAAACGGTGGGCGCTAGGTGTAGGGGGCTTCCACGTCTTCTGTGCCGTAGCTAACGCATTAAGCGCCCCGCCTGGGGAGTACGGCCGCAAGGCTAAAACTCAAAGGAATTGACGGGGGCCCGCACAAGCGGCGGAGCATGTGGATTAATTCGATGCAACGCGAAGAACCTTACCTGGGCTTGACATACACCAGATCGCTGCAGAGATGTAGTTTCCCTTGTGGTTGGTGTACAGGTGGTGCATGGTTGTCGTCAGCTCGTGTCGTGAGATGTTGGGTTAAGTCCCGCAACGAGCGCAACCCTTGTCTTATGTTGCCAGCATTTAGTTGGGGACTCATGAGAGACTGCCGGGGTTAACTCGGAGGAAGGTGGGGATGACGTCAAATCATCATGCCCCTTATGTCCAGGGCTTCACACATGCTACAATGGTCGGTACAACGCGCAGCGACACTGTGAGGTGGAGCGAATCGCTGAAAGCCGGTCTTAGTTCGGATTGGGGTCTGCAACTCGACCCCATGAAGTCGGAGTCGCTAGTAATCGTAGATCAGCAATGCTGCGGTGAATACGTTCCCGGGCCTTGTACACACCGCCCGTCACGTCATGAAAGTTGGTAACACCCGAAGCCAGTGGCTCAAACTTGTTAGGGAGCTGTCTAAGGTGGGATCGGCGATTGGGACGAAGTCGTAACAAGGTACCCGTACCGGAAGGTGCGGGTGGATCACCTCCTTTCTAAGGAGCATTAAT
>NZ_KV810433.1 GCF_001812805.1 Corynebacterium sp. HMSC078H07
GTTGTTGGGTTGCCCGAGTAGCAGCGGGCTCGTGGAATCTGCTGTGAATCTGCCGGGACCACCCGGTAAGCCTAAATACTCAGTGTGACCGATAGTGTATTAGTACCGTGAGGGAATGGTGAAAAGTACCCCGGGAGGGGAGTGAAATAGTTCCTGAAACCGTGTGCTTACAATCCGTCAGAGCACCTTTTAGTGTGTGATGGCGTGCCTTTTGAAGAATGAGCCTGCGAGTCAGCGGCATGTCGCGAGGTTAACCCGTGTGGGGTAGCCGTAGGGAAACCGAATCCTAATGGGGTGTTTTTAGTGGCATGTCCTGGACCCGAAGCGGGGTGATCTACCCATGGCCAGTGTGAAGCAATTGTAAGAGGTTGTGGAGGCGCGAACCCACGTAGGTTGAAAACTGCGGGGATGAGCTGTGGGTAGGGGTGAAAGGCCAATCAAACTCCGTGATAGCTGGTTCTCCCCGAAATGCATTTAGGTGCAGCGTCGCATGAGCTTGGTGGAGGTAGAGCTACTGGTTGGTTGAGCGGGACTACAATCTTAGCAATGTCAGCCAAACTCCGAATGCCATCAACGTGTTGTGCGGCAGTGAGACTGTGGGGGATAAGCTTCATAGTCGAGAGGGAAACAGCCCAGATCGCCGGTTAAGGCCCCTAAGGGTGTGCTAAGTGGAAAAGGATGTGGGATCGCGAAGACAGCCAGGAGGTTGGCTTAGAAGCAGCCATCCTTGAAAGAGTGCGTAATAGCTCACTGGTCGAGTGGTCCTGCGCCGACAATGTAGTGGGGCTCAAGCACACCGCCGAAGCCGCGGCAAACATTTTGTTTGGGTAGGGGAGCGTCGTGCATGTGTTGAAGCGTTACCGTAAGGAGGCGTGGAGTGTGTGCGAGTGAGAATGCAGGCATGAGTAACGAATTGGAAGGTGAGAATCCTTCCCGCCGGATGACTAAGGGTTCCTGGGTCAAGTTCGTCTTCCCAGGGTGAGTCGGGACCTAAGGCGAGGCCGACAGGCGTAGTCGATGGACAACCAGTTGATATTCTGGTACCCGTATGTCCGCGCCCATGATAAAGCACTGATACTAACCACCGCGGATACGA
>NZ_KV810434.1 GCF_001812805.1 Corynebacterium sp. HMSC078H07
CCCTGGCAGAATCCTTTAACGCCACCTTAAAGCGGGAAGTGCTGCGTGATCGGAAAGTCTTTGACAACCCAATTAGCTGTCGTCAAGAGGTCTTCCGGTGGTGCATGCGCTACAACACGCGCCGGCGGCACTCCTGGTGCAATCTCGTAGCTCCTGATGTCTTTGAAGCCGAGACTTCGGCTATACTGACCACAGCAGCATAGCCAGCCCCCGATGTGTCCACTTTCCGGGGGTCGGGCCCC
>NZ_KV810435.1 GCF_001812805.1 Corynebacterium sp. HMSC078H07
TAAAGGCTTGTGAGGTGTACACGCTGCCGTGATCGGAATGGAAAATAGTCCCGTCAAGACTGCCGCGCACGCCGTGTGCGTGGGCTAGAGCATCGATAACTAGTGAGACCCGCATGTGGTCTGCGAGTGCATAACCTGCAAGTTTACGTGAATACGTGTCAATGACTGTGGCAAGGTACATGTTTTTGCCTCCCCTACACGGCAGGTAAGTAATGTCACCGACATACACACGATTTGGCTCGCCAGCTGTGAACTTGCGGCCTACTAGATCTGGCATGACACGGTGACCAGGCTTACGCCTGGTAGTAATGCATCGACGCCGTTTGCTAAAGCCTTTTAACCCCATGGATTTCATGATGCGTGCAACTTTCTTGTGATTGATCGGGGTATACGTCGTGTCCTCCTTGAGGCTTGCGGCGATGCGTTTAGCACCATAAAGCCCGTGCTCAT
>NZ_KV810436.1 GCF_001812805.1 Corynebacterium sp. HMSC078H07
CGGGTGTGCCCGAAGTAGGTGCGGTGAAGGTGGGAAAGCTCGGTGGCGTCGGCTGGGTCGGCGCCGAGTGCGCGAAGCTCGTCGGGTGAGCTGGATGCTTTTTCCACTAGCGCTATCCCCGAGTTGCGGTAGTGGAAGTAGGTTTCTAATACCCCCATGACCACGAAGCTTAAAACAGGCCCACCAACCCCGCAACCGAAGCAGAAAAAACACTGGTTGCGGGGAGAAAACGATTAACCACGGTCGACGGCGCGGTTGCGCAGGGCGCGGGCGAGGCGGTCGCGCTGCTCGGTGACCGTACGGCGCAGGCCGCCGGCCAGGTCGCGGGAGAGGAACTCGTCGGCGCGGTCGAGGGTCTCCTGGCTGACATCCCAGCGCGGGAACAACCCGGTCACCGTGGTCAGGGCAATCTCATTGGACTGCGCGGACCAAATCTTTTCCGCCACGTCGAAGAACTCAGCGTTCGGCAGGAGCTCGTCGGCGCCTACGAACGTCAGACCCGCTAGCTTTGACTCCAAGTCGCGGTTACCCAACTCACCAGCGACGATTTCGTCCCATACTGCGCGCTTGTTGTCCTCGGTGTTTACAGCTGCCAACGCTTTGAGGGAAGCCTGATAGCCCGTCGCGGTGTTATCGCGCTTGAGTTCCTCAGCCACGGCCGTCATGGCGGCGCCGGCGTGCTCGGGGCCGGTGGCGCTGGCAAGCGAGCCATCAGCAATGAGCGCGGTGAGGGCCTTCCAGCGCAGGCCCGCATCCGAGGAGGTTTCAAGGAGGTCCTGGAAGAAGGTGCGGGAGGCGTCGTGAAGCTTGATGCCGGCCAGCGCCTGGGCGAAGACGATGGAGCGCTCAGTGTTGTCGGAGCGAGCGCCTTCAAGGAGGGCGTCGGCAAGCTGCGTATCCTCCTTTGCCCACTCCGGGTCGGCGTAGGTGGACTGAGCCAAAGCTGCCTGGGAGAGGATGCGTTCGAGCACAGCGAGCTCGGTTTCGGCCTCAGCACCGCGGGCGACGAGTGCGACGAAATCGCGGGCGCGCATCGAGCCAGCACGGGTCATCTCCCACGCGGTGGACCAGCACAGCGTGCGGGCCATGGGGTCTTCGAACTTGTCGATATTCTCCAACAGGAACTGCAGGGAACCCGCACCCAGCTCGATGAGACAGTAGGTCAGGTCATCGTCATTGGGCAGCACGAAATCGATATCCGCCAGCGGGCGGCCGATGAGTTCCGGAATCTCTGTGGAGGCACCATCGATATCCATCTCGATGCGCTCGGTGCGCACCACCTTCTCTCCCTGCAGCGCGTAGACGCCGACGGCGACGCGGTGCGTGCGCAGGGTATCGCCGCGCTGGGTGAGGTGGGCCTGGGTGATGGTGCCGGACTCGTCCGTCTCCAACGCCACACCCAGCGTGTTGACTCCCGTGGTCTTCAGCCACTGCTGCGCCCAGAAGGACAGGTCGCGGCCCGAGGCCTCCTCCAAGTGGCGCAGCAGATCCCCGAATGTGGCATTCGACCACTGGTGTTCCTGGAAGTGGCGGCGCACGCCGGCGAAGAAGTTCTCGCGGCCCACATAAGCCTGCAGTTGCTTGAGCACCGAGGCGCCCTTGGCGTAGGTGATGCCGTCAAAGTTCTGCTCCACGGTCTCAATATCGGAGGCATCCGTGGAAATCGGGTGCGTCGTGGGCAGCTGATCCTGCTGGTAAGCCCAGGCCTTCTCCACGTTGGCAAAGGTCACCCACGCGGTGTCGTACTGGGTCTCCTCCGCCTGAGAGATAGCGGCGGACCACGTGGCAAAGGATTCGTTGAGCCACAGGTCATCCCACCACTGCATGGTCACCAAGTCGCCGAACCACATGTGCGCCAGCTCGTGCAGAATGGTGTCCGCGCGGCGCTCATACTTGTAATGCGAGGCCTGCGACGTAAAGACGTATTCATCGCGAATGGTCACGCAGCCGGCGTTCTCCATCGCACCAGCGTTGAATTCCGGCACGAAAATCTGGTCGTACTTGCCAAAGGGGTAGGCAAAGCCGAAGTTGCGGTGGTAGAAATCGAAGCCCTGCTTGGTCTCAGTAAAAATGCGCTCCGCGTCGAGCGAATCCAGCAGCGACGGGCGGCAGTAAATCCCCAGCGGCACCTCAACGGACTGAGCAGGCGAGCCTTCCGGGTGCTCCGCCAAGGTGCCGGTCCACGTATCCGTCACGCCCACGTACGGGCCGGCGCACAGGGCAATCAGGTAGGTCGACAGCGGGTAGTCCACCGCCGCGCGCACGGTATTGCCTGAACGCGTGATGGGGGAGTTCGTAATCACCGTCCAGTGCTCCGGAACCTCAAAAGCCAGCGAGTACGTCGCCTTCAAATCCGGCTGGTCAAAGCAGGCGAAGACGCGCTTGGCGTCGGCAGTCTCGAACTGGGTGTAGAGGTAAGCCTCGCCGTCGACCGGGTCAACGAAGCGGTGCAGGCCCTCGCCCGTGCGGGAATAACGAATCTTTGCCACGACTTTTAGCTCATAAGAAGCCACCTGCAAACCCGACAACGGGATGCCGTAAGTCGGGTCATAGGCATTGGTAGGCAACGGCGCACCGTTGAGACGGACCTCGACAAGCTCGTCCCCGCGCAAGTCAATAAAGGTTGAGCCAGCTTCCTTTACCCGGAACTTCACCACCGTGGTAGACGTGAAAAACTCCTCCCCGGTGAGGTCGAGGGCGACGTCATAGTGCTCTACCTCCACCATGCCCGAGCGCTGCTGGGCTTCCTCGCGGGTGAGGTTAATCGAGGTCATGTAGGTTACTCCTCTTCGTCGGTGATTAAGTCTCTGCACCAGCGTAGTCACACGCCTAGGGTGGGATGCCACAGACCGCACAATCAAAGGAGATTTACCGTGGCTCAACAAGTGACGTTCTGGTTCGACTGCTCCTGCCCCTTCGCATGGCTGACCTCGCGTTGGATTAAAGAAGTGGAGAAGGTCCGCGATATCGAGGTGACCTTCGAACCGATGTCCCTGTCCGTGCTCAACAAGGGCCGTGACCTGGATCCGGAGTACATGAAGATGATGGAGGCCAACTGGGGCCCTGCCCGCGTGGCAGCCAAGATTGCCGTGGAGGCCCCGGAGAAGGTCGATGCCTTCTATACCGCAATGGGCACCCGCATCCACACCGAGGGCCAGGGCGGCAAGAAGGGTTACGGCGCCTACGACGACATCATCAAGCAGGCGCTTTCCGACGCCTCCCTCCCCGCCACCTTCGCCTCCGTGGCCAACACCGAAGAGATGGATGACAAGCTCTCCGAGTTCCATAACCGCGGCATTTCCGAGGTCGGCGATGAGGTCGGCACCCCGGTAGTGAAGTTCGGCGATACCGCTTTCTTCGGCCCGGTCATTACTCGCGTTCCCGCCGGCGAGGAAGCCGGCGAGCTTTTCGACGCCTCCGTGCGCCTCGCCCAGTTCCCCTACTTCTTCGAGCTCAAGCGCTCCCGCACGGAAGCCCCGCAGGTCTAACGCGTGCGGTTGCGCATTGCCGCCGCGATGACGCAAACGAGGACGATGGGGGTGAGCACGAAAGCAGGAAGTCCCGCGATGTTAATGATGGGCAGATAGCTCTGCGCCTGATATTCCTCCCACTCGGCGGCTACCCACGTGCCCCACGAGGCGCCCGCAAGTAGCGCTAGGACGCCGGCGGTGATTCCGCCGGCGGTGCGTGGCTTATGCAGGAGCCACCACAGGCCCACGCTGAGGTGGGCCAGCGTCATCACTGCTGCCAAGAGAAGAGGCAGAATGAAGACGTTGTCGGTGAAGAAATCGGCGGCGAATAAACCTGCGCCGACAAGGATTGCGCCGACGTAAAGGACACAAACACGAGTGTTCATAGGCGTAGCTGGGTCCTTCCTAGGGGAGTAGACCTGCCCCACCATATCAATTTTGAGTTATTGCTAAAACGGGTCGGCGGGTGTGTTCGCTGACCGCTAAGATGTTGGGCATGCGCGTTTATCTAGGAGCAGACCATGCAGGGTTCGAGATGAAGAACGTCATCGCCGAACACCTAAAGAAGCAGGGCCACGACGTCATTGATTGCGGTGCCCATGAGTACGACGCCGAGGATGACTACCCGGCATTTTGCATTGAGGCGGCGTTGCGGACCGTCAACGATCCGGGCTCGCTGGGCATCGTGCTGGGCGGTTCCGGAAACGGCGAGCAGATTGCCGCGAATAAGGTCAAGGGCGCGCGCTGCGCCCTGGCGTGGTCCCCCGAGACCGCACGCCTCGCCCGCGAGCACAACAATGCCCAGCTCATCGGCATCGGTGGCCGTATGCACTCCGAGGAGGAGGCGCTCGCTATCGTGGACGCTTTCCTGGATCAGGAGTGGTCCCGTGCTGAGCGCCACCAGCGCCGTATCGACATTCTTGCCGAGTACGAGCGCACCAACATTCCGCCGGAGCTTCCGGAGGCTTAGTAGTTCATCTCCTTGGGGTGAGTGCCGCCACGGCCCTCTTCCCCGAGGTCGAGATCAGTAATCGCAGCCATCTCGGAATCATCAAGCTCGAAGCCGAAGACATCGAAGTTCTGCGCGATGCGCTCCGGGTTTTCGGACTTCGGGAACACGATGACACCATTTTGTAGGTGCCAGCGGATGATCACCTGAGCGGGGGAGACGCCGTATTTCTCGGCGGGCTCAGTGATTTCCGGCTGCTCGAAGAGATCGGTTTTGCCCTGGCCCAGCGGGCCCCAGGCCTCGATGTGCACCTGGTGGGCGCGGAAGGCATCGAGCTCGCGCCAGCGCTGCAGGTAGGGGTGCAGCTCTACCTGGTTGACCACGGGGGTTTCATCAGTCTTGGTTTCCAGCTGGTCCAAGTGCTCCAGTTCGAAGTTGGAGACACCGATGGACTTGGCCTTGTCGGCCTTCCTCAGCTCGATGAGCTGCTTCCAGGCCTCGACGTAAGTATCGTTCTCCGGGCAGGGCCAATGGATGAGGTAGAGGTCCACGTAGTCAAGTCCGAGCTTCTCCAACGATTCGTCGAGTGCTGCGGCTGCGTCGGTCTGACGGTCATTCCATAGCTTGGTGGTGATGAAGAGCTCCTCGCGCGGGATGCCGGACTTGGCAATCGCGCGGCCCACACCTTCTTCGTTGCCGTAGATGGCAGCGGTGTCGATGTGTCGGTAGCCCAGCTTGAGGGCCTCGAGAACCAGCTCTTCGGTCTTGTCGGGGTCAACCTTGAAGACTCCGTAGCCAAGCTGGGGGATGGTGTTGCCGTCGTTGAGTGTGATCGTCGGTACAGCGTTCGATGTAGTCATGGGCACCACTGTACGCAGAAAAGACGGGCTCCTGTGGAGGAGACCGCCAGAAAAATTTGGAGGGAATGACGGGAATCGAACCCGCGTCTTCAGCTTGGAAGGCTGAGGTATTAGCCACTATACGACATTCCCACAACCCCGAAACTCCTCGCGATGAGCGCGCGAATCGGCGTGGCGTCTACTTTAGCGCACACCGGCGCCGATGCGAAAACGGGAACTAGAGCAGGGCTTTAGACGTTACGGTGGGTAAGAATGCAATCACTGTAAAACTCACGGCTCTGATAGGAGAGGTGTTCTCGTGGCCGCTCTGTGGCTCATCATTATCGCTGTCGGTGGCAGCGTATGGTTCTTGTCTTCGTTAAACGGAAAGAAGCAAAAGGAGCTGCGAGAATCCGAGCGCTTCGATGATGCCCTGGCGGATGCCCGCCGCTGGACTGAGCGCTTGGGCGGTCAGGTGATGAACCTGAGCGGAACCGATACTGCCTCCCAGCAGGCCATGGCGGATGCATCCGAGCGTTTCACCGCTGCAAACTCCGCAATCTCCCAGGCCAGCACAGTCAAGCAGGCGCACCTTGCGCGTGAGTCCGCGCTGGAGGGTCTGTACTACGTGGCGGCCGCGCGCGAGATTATGGGCATGGACCCAGGCCCAGAACTCCCGCCGCTGGAAGGCCAGCGCCAGGCCGGCAAGGTCACGGAGACCCGCACGGTGGAGGCAAATGGGGAGACGCTGACGGCGTCGCCAAGCGCATCGGCACAAACCCCGAACTACTACCCGGGTGGTGTCGTAGCAGGGCGCCCGGTCCCGGCCGGTTGGTACTCGCGCCCGTGGTGGGCTGATGCGTTGACCACCGGAGTGTGGATGGTGGGCTACTCCATGATGTTCAACGCCATGTTCGCGGGCATGTCCGGCGTCGGCTACTCTGCCGCGGCGGCTGAAAGCGGCGACTGGGGTGGCCATGATGCAGGCGACATGGCGGATGTTGGCGGTGACATGGATGGCGGCGGAGATATGGGCGCCGGTGATGTCGGAGGAGGCGATGAAGGAGGGTTCTTCGATGGTCTCTTTGGCGGCGACGGAGGCGATGGTGGAATGTTTGACTTTGACTTCGACTTCTAAGCGGAGAAAGAGCCTCTGACATGCAGAAAGGTCGTTAAAATGGGGCCGGTGTTGGGATAGTCAAGCGGCTATCGGTACACTAGCCCCAGTATGAAGCGCAGCTGCGTACGGGACTTCCGGGCGCAGAGGCTTTCCATACGGGGCGTGGCGCAGCTTGGTAGCGCACCTGCTTTGGGAGCAGGGGGTCGCAGGTTCAAATCCTGTCGCCCCGACGTATGGGGGCCTGGACACTCATCCAGGCCCCTTAATTACATTTTTAAACGATCACAATCAGGAGAGTTTCTCGTGAAGACCACCGTAGACAAGCTGAGCGATACGCGCGTCAAGCTCACCGTCAACGTTCCGTTCGCTGAGTTGGACAAGGAAATCGCTCAGGCCTACGCGGCGATCGCGCAGCAGGTTTCCATCCCCGGTTTCCGTAAGGGCAAGGCTCCGCGCCAGCTTATCGACGCCCGCTTCGGCCGCGGCCCTATCCTCGAGCAGGTCGTTAATGACATGTTGCCGTCTCGCTACGAGCAGGCCGTTGAAGAAAACGAGCTCAAGGTTATTGGCCAGCCGGAGGTTGACATTGCCAAGCTGGAGGACAACGACTTTGTCGAGTTCACCGCTGAGGTAGACGTGCGCCCGGAGTTTGAGGTTCCGGACTTCTCCAAGATTTCTGTCAAGGTTCCGGCCCTCGAGGTGGGCGATGAGGACGTCGACAAGGCACTCGAGAACCTTGCTGAGCGCTTCGGTGAGCTCAAGGACACCAAGCGCAAGATGAAGACCGGTGACTTCGCTGTCATCGACATCACCACTGAGGTGGACGGCACCAAGCTGGATGAGGCTTCCCACGAGGGCATGACCTACCGCATTGGTGATGACAACCTCATCAAGGGTCTGGACACCGCTCTGCGCGGCATGAAGACCGACGAGGACAACGAGTTCACCACCACTATCCAGTCCGGTGAGCACGAGGGCGAAGAGGCTACCGTTAAGGTCCACGTCCAGCAGACCAAGGAACGCAAGCTGCCGGAGCTCGACGACGAGTTCGCACAGATGGCTTCCGAGTTCGACACCATGGACGAGCTGCGCGAGGACACCAAGACCCGCGTCGAGGAAACCAAGAAGTCCGAGCAGGCGGCTAACATCCGCGATGAGGTCCTCAAGGCCGCTCTCGACGAGGTTTCCTTCGAGCTGCCGAAGTCCATCGTCGACGAGCAGGTTCACGCTCAGCTGCACCAGATCATGGGCCAGATGGCTCACGACGAGAAGGCACTGGCTCAGCTGCTGGAGGCTCAGGGCACCACTCGCGAAGAGTTCGATGCTGATGCTCGCAAGTCCGCTGAGGAGTCCGTCCGTACCCAGCTCTTCCTCGACGCACTGGCTGAGGTTGAGGAGCCGGAGGTATCCCAGCAGGAGCTGACCGACCACATCCTGTTCACCGCGCAGTCCTACGGCATGGACCCGAACCAGTTCATCCAGCAGCTGCAGTCCAGCAACCAGCTGGGCAACCTGTTCTCTGACGTTCGCCGTGGCAAGGCCCTGGCAATGGCTATCTGCCGTGCCGAGGTCACCGATGAGGCTGGCAACAAGGTTGATGTTGACCAGTACTTCGGTGAGATCGATGAGGACGAGGCTGAGGCTTCCGAGGAGAAGTAATCTCCCGCTTGTAACGCGCTGCTGCCACATGTGTGGTGGCGAGCGCGCATGAAACCCCGGATTCAGGTAACTCAAAGATGAGCCTGAATCCGGGGTTTGTGTCATTGTGAACGCCCTCTAGGAGTCTTTGAGTACTTCGTAGAGGGCGTGATGTGTGTTGGCTGGGGATACCGCTAGCCGTTCTTGGCTCTAAAGGCCTCGTCGGTCAACTGCAGGAAGCGCATAACGTAATCCTTGACAAAGTCTGCGGTACGTTGATTGAGATGCCCGGACTCTTCGAAAAGGGTGGGGGATTGGCCCAGAAATACTTCGGGCTGACCAGGGAGCGGCATATCGAAGTAGGACAGGGCGAGGCGAAGGTTTTTCTGTGAACTGTAGCCGCCCATACGGCCTACAGAGTGGCTAATGATACCTGCGGGAAGGTTCTTCCACGCCACATCTGAGTTGGGTTTAGAGCCGATGTCCACTGCGTTCTTGAGGCAGGCAGGGATAGTGCGGTTGTTCTCTGGCGTAATGAAGAGGATCCCGCTCGAGTTCTTGATGGTCTCGCGAAAGGTGGTGTACTCAGCCGGAGTGGGCTTGTCCGTGACGGCGGGGTCATCGTAGTCGAAGTCATAGAGCGGCAAGTCACGGATTTCCACGATGTTTGCCTCGTAGTCTTCAGGGATCATCGTGAGCACCTCGTGTGCAATCTTGCGTGCAAATGATTCTCGGCGCAGGCTGCCGACGATAACGCTGATACGTGGGGTGGTCATGGTAAACCTTCTTTCTTAGTTGGGTGTAGGGAGACGTGGTCAAGGGAGAAAAGGCTTGCAGCCAAAGGCCGGTGGTGGGCCGGCAGCGTGGGCGGCGGTGAGGAAGCCATCTACTTTGTCTCCTTCTTCATGGCGGAAGTACAGTTCGATGAGTCCTAGAAGCCCCCCGAGGACTGCTTCTCGTGCGGCGGATGTATTCAACAGCCGCATGGCTGCGGGTTGGTTTCCTTCGCGGATGGCTTCAAACAGCGCGATGGTCTCAAGCCAGCTTCCTTGGTCCGGTCGCGGAAAAGGTTTAGAAATCCCAGTCATCATCACTCGTTTCTTCAGCAGTACCAATGACATAGGAGGAACCAGATCCGGAGAAGAAGTCATGGTTCTCATCTGCTCCGGGGGCTAGGGCCGCGAGGATTTCTGGGTTCACTTCCGTTTCTTCGGGCGGGAAATAATCCGGGTAGCCCAAATTCATGAGTGCCTTATTGGCGTTATAGCGAACGAACACAGCTACATCATCCATGAGTCCCAAAGGCTCATATAGCTCGCCGGAATAGTCCAGCTCTAGTGCATAAAGCTCTTCGAGCAAAGAAATGGTGAAATCATGCATCTCCTTCTGCCGTAGCGGGGTCGTGGATTCCAGACCGCGCTGATACTTGTAACCCGAGTAGTAGCCGTGCACTGCCTTGTCACGCAGAATGAGGCGAATCATGTCTGCCGTATTTGTCAGGGTGGCGTGGACAGAAAAGTGCAAGGGAAGATAGAAACCCGCGTAGAGAAGCAGCGAGGAAAGCAGCGTCGATGACACCTTGCGTTTGAGTGGATCCGGCCCAAAATAGTGCGCGAGCACTTTCTTGGCGCGTGCCTGGAGAAGGTCATTATTCACCGCCCAGCGGTATGCTTCATCAATTTCCTTTGTACTGCTCAGGGTAGAAAACACTGAAGAGTATGAACGGGCATGGACTGACTGCATGAAGGCGATGTTGGTATACACGGCCTCCTCGTGTTCGGTGCGGGCATCTTGAATCTGACAGATTTCACCCACGGTGGCCTGGACAGTATCCAGGGTGGTGAGTCCCGTGAACACCCGCATGGTGAGGTTGCGTTCCTCGGGTGTCATCTTCTGCCACGCCGGGAGATCATTAGAAAGCGGGACCTTCTCTGGCAACCAAAAGTTGGCGGTGAGACGGTTCCACACTTCAAGATCCTTGTCATCGCTCACCCGGTTCCAATTGATGGCGCGGATGCGGGCTGAAGGATCATGCCGGTAGCTCGGCGGAGTAACTGAAATGCTGGTTAGTTCAGCACTATTCGATGTTGAAGACATAGCTTCTTTCTTTCTGAGTGAATGGTTGTGGACAAGGGGGAGGACCGTGCTCCTACAAAGCACAGGAGACGCAGCCTTCGACCTCGGTTCCTTGGAGCGCGGATTGGCGTAAACGGATGTAGTAGAGGGTCTTGATTCCGGCTTTCCAGGCATAGATTTGTGCCTTGTTGATGTCCCGCGTGGTGGTATCAGCGGTAAAGAACAAGGTCAGGGAAAGCCCTTGGTCCACGTGTTGGGTGGCCATGGCGTAGGTGTCGATGATTTTTTCGTATCCCACGGCGTAGGAGTCATCGAAATACTCCAGGTTGTCGTTGGTCATTTCCGGTGCGGGGTAGTACACGCGCCCCAAGCGGCCTTCCTTGCGTATTTCAATTTTGGAGGCAATTGGGTGGATGGACGCGGTAGAGTCATTGATGTAGGAAATTGATCCAGTGGGTGGAACTGCCTGCAAGTAGGCGTTGTAGATGCCGTCTTGCATCACTTGATTCTTGAGCCGTAGCCAATCCTCGCGTTGAGGGATCTGCACGCCTGCTTCATGGAAGAGCTGTTTTACGTGTTCAGTGGCTGGCGCCCAGTCTTGGTCGATGTATTTGTCAAAGTAGGCGCCAGTGGCATAGGTGGATTCTTCGAAGCCTGTGAATCGTTGACCTTTTTCAACCGCGAGTGCATGGGATGCGCGGAGCGCATGGTAGGTCACCGTGAGGAAATAGATATTTGTAAAGTCCAGTGCCTCGGCGCAGCCATAAGGAATACGCTGTGAAGCAAGGAAGCCGTGGAGATTCATTTGGCCCAGACCAATGGCATGCATGGAAGCATTTCCGTGAGCGATGGAGGGAACAGCTTCGATATTCGTCAGGTCTGAAACCTTCGTGAGGGCACGCACCGCGGTTTCGACGGTCTCCCCGAAGTCCGGCGATTCAAAAGCCTTCGCAATGTTGAGCGAACCTAGATTGCAGGAAATATCCTGGCCAACGGTGGTGTAGTCACCCGAAGCTCCGTAGGTCGATGGCGTGTTGACCTGGAGGATTTCGCTACACAGATTGGACATATTGATATGTCCTTTGAGGGGATTAGCGCGGTTGACCGTATCCTCAAAGAGGATGTAGGGGTATCCGGATTCAAACTGAAGCTCAGCCAGCGTGGTGAAAAACTCGCGGGCCTTAATGGTCGTGTGAGAAATTCGCGGATTGGCAACCAGCTCGTCGTAGTACTCGGTGATGGACATGTCAGACATGGCTACGCCGTACTCGCGAGCGATGTCATACGGGCTAAAAAGATGCATATCCTTGTTCTCTTTGGCCAGCCGGAAGGTTATATCTGGAATAACAACCCCCAGCGAAAGAGTCTTGATGCGGACTTTCTCATCGGCATTTTCCCGCTTGGTATCCAGGAAGCGAAGAATATCTGGATGGTGCGCATGCAGGTAGACGGCTCCAGCGCCCTGCCGGGCACCCAATTGGTTGGCATAGCTGAAGCTATCTTCGAGAATCTTCATGACTGGGACTACGCCGGAAGCCTGGTTCTCAATCTTTTTGATCGGGGCTCCGGATTCGCGCAGATTGCTCAGCAACAGGGCCACTCCACCACCGCGCTTTGATAGTTGCAGTGCAGAGTTCACGCAGCGGCCAATGCTCTCCAAGTTGTCTTCGATTCGCAGGAGGAAGCAGGAGACCATTTCGCCGCGCTGGGCTTTGCCTGCGTTGAGAAAAGTAGGGGTGGCGGGCTGGAAGCGTCCGGTCATGATGTCATCCACCAGCTTTTCTGCGAGCTCTTCGTCGCCCTGTGCAAGGTATAAAGCTGTGGTGGCGACACGTTCTTCGTAGCCTTCTAGGAATCGGGAGCCATCAAAGGTTTTCAGTGCATATGAAGTGAAGAACTTAAATGCGCCGAGGAAGGTGCGGAACTGGTGCTTAGCTCGATGAGCTCTGTCGTACATGGCGCACAGAAAGGCGTCATCATAAAGCTCAAGGAAATCCCGCTCGTAGTACTCGTTATCAACCAACCATTCCAAGCGTTGCTTGGTGGAATCGAACTGATGCATGCGGGGAGCGACATGGTGCGTGACATAGTCTTGTGCTGCCTGAATGTCCTTGTCAAACTGGATTTTTCCAGAAGCGTCGAACAAGTTCAGCTGCGCGTTGAGTGCGTGGTAGCTCTTGCGCTTGCCGACACCGCCGGCATTGTCTGCTGAAGCGGTGCGGGGCGTAGCGCCAATAGTCTGTGTGGGGGTGGCATCAAGAGGCCACATTGTGTTGTCCAATCTGTGTGATGCGGATGTGTTCTTCATCTTGTGGGGGATTAATGGGGTGTCATCGTTAGCTGCTTTTGCTGCTCCCAAAACTTCTGAAGGCCCTGCTTTACGGCGGCGATGTCCTTCTGGGTGCCGAGAAGCTCGAAGTGATACAGCTCCGGTACGTGGCACTTGGCGGAAATGATGCGTCCGGCGACGCAGTAAGCACTTCCGAAGTTGGTATTCCCTGAGGTAATAACGCCCCGGATAAAGGAGCGGTTGATTGGGTCATTGAGGAAGTCGATGACCTGTTTGGGGACTGCGCGTTTGAGCGAGCCGCCGCCGTAGGTGGGAACGATGAGTACGTACGGGTGTGAAACCTGGATCATCCCGGTTTTCTTGGGGCGCAGTGGAATGCGCACCGCGGGTCTATCTAAGCGTTCGACGAATCTTTTCGTGTTTTCTGAAACGCTGGAAAAGTACACCAAATCTGGTGAGTCTGACATAGCAATCCTGCTCATCCTGGCCTTAGCCATAAGTGGGATAGGTGATATTCGAAAAGACTAACTACGCAATGGCGTAGTTGCAACTACGGTCTAACGTAGTTTTGAAAAGAGCAGGTGAGAGCAGGATTAATGCAAAGGGGAATGTCTAAAGGTTGTGGTGTGCTACAAACACTGCGTCGGTAGCTGGGCGTCCAAGTACTACCCACTGAGTGCTGCCGGCCACCTGTATTTCGAGAGAATCTGAAAAGGGCGCTCCCTCGCGCGTGCTAAGAACAGCCCCAGTGACAATGCCGCGCTCCTCAAGGAACTTCAGCAGTTGTGGGTCGGAATCAGAAATGCGTTCCACGGTCACCTGCGATTGTGCACCGCTGTCGGTGAGGCGATGCGCACTGGGGATTGTGATCTGTCCATCAACCGTAGGGATAGGATCGCCGTGCGGATCCCTAGTGGGGTAATCAAGGAACTTATCCACACGTTCTATGAGCACGTCAGACACCGCGTGTTCGAGATTTTCGGCTTCATTGTGGACTTCGTCCCAGGTGTAGCCCAATGCTTGAACCAAAAAAGACTCAAGCAATCGGTGACGGCGCACCATGACCAATGCGTACTGCCTGCCAAGTTCGGTTAACTCCACAGAGCCATAGGGCGTGTGTGACACGAGCCCTTGCTTCGCCATTTTGCGCACTGCATCAGAGACCGAGGAGAGCTTGAGTCCCAGCTGTTTTGCTATAAGCGTGGCGGTAACGGGCTCGGATGACCATTCCTTTAGCCCCCAGATAGCTTTCAAATAGTTCTGGGTACTGGTGGACAGCTCGGAAACAGACATGAGTAAATGTTAACCCAGCTTCCGAGTGCGCCTTTGGCGCTGTGCCCCAACGCTCATAGCGAACAGAAGCCAAGTTTGAGAGGAATGCCGGTAAGGTGGGGCCAGTTAAAGCATTCTTCACTTGAAGGAGAACCACTAATGTCTGAGAAGATTTCAATGAACTCGTCGTCTACGGGTATGAATCTGAGCGATAGCGTGTACGAGCGCCTGTTGCGTGAGCGCATTATCTTCCTGGGAACCCAGGTCGATGATGAGATTGCGAACAAGCTTTGCGCCCAGATCCTCCTGCTGTCTGCCGAGGACCCCACTCGCGACATTTCGCTTTACATCAACTCTCCGGGTGGCTCTGTCACTGCGGGCATGGCCATTTACGACACGATGAAGTACTCGCCGTGCGATATTGCCACGTACGGCATGGGCCTGGCTGCCTCTATGGGTCAGTTCCTTCTCTCCGGCGGCACCAAGGGCAAGCGCTACGCTCTGCCGCACGCGCGCATCATGATGCACCAGCCTTCCGCTGGTGTCGGTGGTACCGCAGCTGACATCGCCATCCAGGCTGAGCAGTTCGCGCAGACCAAGCGTGAGATGGCTGAGCTCATCGCTGAGCACACCGGCCAGACCTTCGAGCAGATCACCAAGGACTCTGACCGTGACCGCTGGTTCACCGCCCAGCAGGCCAAGGAGTACGGAATCGTCGACCAAGTCATCGAGTCCGTCAACGGTCCTATCAGCAACTAGGGAACAAGGAGCCTTATTACAATGTCTAACCTTCAGATGCCTTCTTCCCGCTACGTTCTGCCAGAGTTTATTGAGCAGAACGCGCAGGGATCCAAGACCACCAACCCGTACTCCAAGCTGTTTGAGGAGCGCATCATCTTCCTGGGCACCCAGGTCGATGACACCTCCGCTAACGACATCATGGCGCAGCTGCTGGTGCTGGAGTCTCAGGACCCAGACCGCGATATCACGATGTACATCAACTCCCCGGGTGGATCCTTCACCGCGCTGATGGCCATCTATGACACCATGCGCTACGTGCGCCCGGACGTGCAGACCGTGTGCCTGGGCCAGGCCGCCTCCGCCGCAGCCGTCCTGCTGGCTGCCGGTGCCCCGGGTAAGCGCGCAGCACTTCCGAACTCTCGCGTGCTTATCCACCAGCCGCGCACGCAGGGCACCCAGGGCCAAGTCTCTGATCTTGAGATTGAGGCCAACGAGATTGAGCGTATGCGCCGCCTCATGGAGGAGACCCTGGCCGAGCACACCGGCCGCACCGCTGAGCAGATTCGCATCGATACTGACCGTGACAAGATTCTCACCGCCCAGGAAGCAGTGGAGTACGGTCTCATCGATACCGTCTTTGATTACCGTAAGCTCAACGCCTAGGTAAGTTGCGTGTAGGCGCGATGCCCCGCCTCCGGATTTGGTCCGGGGCGGGGCTTGCTTTCGGCGAAGAGCGGCTTAGCCCTCATAAACTGGCAAGATGACGATGTGGCCATAGCGCTTGTCGACGTCCCAGGAGAGGTTTCGCACGGAGTCGCGCGAGGTGACGTCGACAAGCAGGGCGTCTGCGTCGAGATCGGTCGCGGCCTGGTCTTGAAGGTCGAACCTGGAGTTGCTCCTGAACGGTTGGGGCGGATGTGTCCGAGCTTCAGCCTAGGAGGCTAGCGCCAGTGGTATGGCTAGCGCCGGTGGTGTGGAGGGCCTTGTTGACGCCGATGTCGGTGAAGGGGCGGACAGCAGAAGTAAACGAGCAAGCAGCTCTGTCTATGTTGATTAAAGACTGTTTTAAATTCAATGGCGCGCCACTCAGTGGGGAATGAAGCTCATGGGTGAGTGGTTTACTAGAGTGGAATGAAGACCGCGGGGGCTGCGGTAGAATCGCCCCACTAACACCCTCAGAGAAAAGAGTCGAAAGGCGTTCATGGCACGTATGCAAGAAAGCGCTGACCTGCTCAAGTGCTCCTTCTGCGGAAAGAGTCAAAAGCAGGTAAAGAAGCTTATCGCCGGCGGCGGCGTCTACATTTGTGACGAATGCATTGAGCTCTGCAACGAGATTATTGAGGAGGAGCTCGGCGCAGCTCAGGCCGAGGCGGATGAAGAGAAGGAGATGCGTCTGCCGCGTCCCTCGGAGATTTCGGCCTTCCTAGATAAGTACGTCATCGGCCAAGATCAGGCCAAGCGCGTGCTGTCGGTGGCGGTGTACAACCACTACAAGCGCATCAAGGCAGAAGAAGCCGCGGGCTTGGAGAGTCGCCGCAAGAAGGCACAGGAAGAGGACGTGGAGATTGCCAAGTCCAATATCCTCATGCTGGGCCCCACTGGCTCCGGTAAGACTTACCTGGCACAGACTTTGGCCCGGCTTCTCGACGTCCCCTTCGCCATCGCGGATGCCACCAGCCTGACAGAGGCCGGCTACGTGGGCGAGGATGTGGAGAATATCCTTCTCAAGCTACTCCAGGCAGCCGATTTCGATGTTGAGCGCGCGCAGCAAGGCATTATTTACGTTGATGAGGTAGACAAGATTTCCCGCAAGTCGGAGAACCCGTCAATCACTCGTGACGTCTCCGGTGAAGGTGTGCAGCAGGCGCTGCTCAAGATTCTTGAAGGCACCGTGGCCGCCATCCCGCCGCAGGGCGGGCGCAAGCACCCGAACCAGGAGTTCATCCAGCTGGATACCTCTAACATCCTGTTCATTGTTGCTGGCGCCTTTGCTGGTTTGGACAAGGTGATTTCGGAGCGTGTGGGCAAGAAGGGCGTTGGTTTCGGCGCCAAGCTGGAAACCAAGGATGAAAAAGAGTCTGTTGACTTCTTCTCGCAGGTCCGCCCCGAGGACTTGGTGAAGTTCGGCCTGATTCCGGAGTTTATTGGCCGTCTTCCGATTGTGGCGACGGTGGACAACTTGGACCGAGAGTCTCTGGTCAAGGTGCTCGTGGAGCCGAAGAATTCTTTGGTCAAGCAGTACCAGCGCCTGTTCAGCATGGACGGCGCGGAGTTGCACTTCGAGGATGAAGCGCTCGATGCCATCGCTGAGTTGGCACTGGAGCGCAAGACCGGTGCGCGTGGCCTGCGCGCCATCATGGAGGAGCTGCTTGTTCCGGTGATGTATGACCTGCCGGACCGCGAGGATATTGCCAGCGTCCATATCACCGAAGCCTGCGTGAAGGGCGAAGGTGAGCCGGAGTTCGTCTACTCGGACGAAGCGAAGGAATCCGCTTAAACCGGCTGTAGATTTATGGCTGGGTGGTGCTGGAAAGCGTCGCTCGGCCATTTTTGTGGCTCAAATCAGAGTGGATGAGAGGAATCGACCATGGAGCTACGTGACGAACAATCACTGCAGGTGGCCAAGCTTTACTATCGCGGAGGACTGAGTCAAAGCGAGGTGGCTGCTGAGATGGGGTTGTCCCGGCCAACCGTTGCCAAGCTCTTGCAACATGCCAAAACCCGCGGATACGTCACGGTGGAAATCCATGATCCCCGTGAGGACGGCGATGAACTAGGCCAACGTCTAATGGAGCGTTATGGGCTTGAGGATGTTCGTCTCGTCTTTAGCCCTCGTGGTGATGAAGACACGCTTACAGAGGGCTTGGGGCGCGTCGGGGCCAAGATGCTCCATGAACTTGTCCATGACGGTATGAGTGTGGGAATTTCCTGGGGGAATACCATGCACTCAGTGGCGCGGCATATGCAGCCAAAAAGCGTGGCTGGAGTCGAGATTGTACAGCTCAAAGGCGGACATTCGCACTCTATCCGCGTGACGAATGACATGGACACGCTCAAGCGCATTAGTGCGGCGTTTGGAGCCGAGACTCTAAGTCTGCCTCTGCCGGTCATTTTCGATTCTGCGGAAGCAAAAGAAATCGTCGAAAAAGATCGACACATTTCTTCCATTTTGAATGCAGGGCGCCACGCTGATCTTGCGGTTTTCACTGTGGGAGCTGTCTCGCGCGATAGCCTGTTGATGAACCTTGGATACCTCAGTGAAGAGGAGATCCACGTGCTTGAACGCCAGGCCGTTGGTGACGCCTGCTCGCGTTTTTACACGGCCGATGGGGAGGTGGCCTCGCCAGCTATAGATGCGCGCACTATCGGCATTTCACTCTCAGAACTAAAGGCGATTCCGCAACGCTTCTTGGTGGCCGGTGGGCTTCAAAAGATGGCAGCCATCGATACCGCGCTGCGTATGAAGTTGGCGACGCATGTCGTTATCGACAAAGAAACAGCGAACCGATTGCTTCAGCTTTAGGAGAAAACAAACAAAAGAGCCCCTCGTGCTGAGAGGCTCTCCTTGGCGCGGGTTAAAGAACCATGGGGGCGACGATGACGCCCACAATGGCGGCGTTGAGCATATTGGTTAAGAAACCACCGAACAGGGCTTTAGGCCCGAGTTTCGCAATCTCGCCGCGGCGCTCTGGTACAAGGCCGCCGATTGATCCAATCTGAATGCCGATGGAGGAGATGTTGGCAAAGCCAGCCAGGGCGAAGGAAGAGAGCATGATGGCTTTGTCGCTGAGCTGGTCGATGTTTTCACCAAACGCGGTGTAGCCAACGAACTCATTGAGGATTGTCTTTTGGCCAATGAAGTTGCCGACCTGCATAACGTCGTCCCACGGGACGCCGATAAGCCATGCCACCGGCGCGAAGAGGAGACCAAAGAGGCCTTCGAGAGACCAATTGTCTTGACCGAAGATGGAACCTACGCCGCCGAGGATGGCGGAAAGCATAGCGATCATGGCGATAAAGGCAATGAGGAGGCAGGCCACTGAAATGGCAATCTTGCCACCGGCCATGGCACCGCTACTGATGGCATCGATGATGTTCTTGGAATCGTTATCGCGCACGTCCTTGACCGTGGCATCTAGATTAGATTCCTCGGTCTCCGGCATGAGGCCCTTGGCGATGAGAAGGGAACCGGGGGCGTTCATCAAGGATGCGGCCAGAAGATACTCCAACGGTGCGCCCAATAGGGAATAACCAATGAGCGTGGAGCCGGCGACCGAGGCGAAGCCGCCGACCATACAGGTGTAGAGCTCCGAACGAGTGAGCTTGGGCAGGTACGGCTTGATGACGAGAGGGGCCTCCGACTGGCCGAGGAAAATAACTGTCGTGGCCCAGACAGACTCCACCTTGGATGTGCCCATAAGCCATTTGATGCCCGAACCGACGTACTCGACGAAGTACTGGATAACCCGGAGATAGTAGAGCGCAGCAATAATTGCGCCCAAAAAGATGACTACAGGAAGAACATTGAGGGCGAAAATGAAGTTTTCCCCGAGTAAGCCACCGAATACAAACGACGTACCTTCGTTCGTGAAATCAGTGAGCTTGGTGAGACCGTGGGAGACCGCTTCGAGAGCTTTGAACCCGGGCTCCCATGCCAGCACTAGGTAGCAGAAGACAATCTGTAGGGCGAGGCCCACACCGATTGTGCGCCACTTTATGTTTTTGCGGGAACTGGAAAGAACGTAAATGACCGCAAGGATCGCGAGGATTCCTAAAAGACCTTGTAGGCGTTCCATGTTTATCAGACCATTCTCTTAGAGGGCCTCGGGGCCAAAGGAGTGGGGAAGGATTTCACTGAAGTCGAAGCTGCGGGGTGCACCATCGACGGAAACGATGACTCGTTCGCAATTGAACTCGCGCAGCACCTGGCGGCAGGCGCCACACGGATAGCACGGTTCAGCCTTGAGGCCAACGATGGCAACAGCGCGAATTACGGGCAGATTGGGCAAGTGGCCGTCATCAGCGGTGGCATCTCCTGACGTAATCATGTGAGCGGCGGCGTTGCGCTCGGCACAGATACCAAGGGGGCTGGAGGCATTTTCGACGTTGGAGCCGGTGATGACCCGGCCATCGTCGAGAAGCAGGGCGGCACCGACCGGGAATGAGGAATACGGTGCCCATGCGTGGTGTGCTGCTTCCCTCGCCTTCTCCAAAAGCTCAACGTCTGTTGGCGTTTTTGTCGCATCCATAGCGATGGGTCCTTTCTTGCGGTGCGGGAGGAGGCGTGTTCCAGCGCTTCAGGAACAAAAATAAAACTCCTCATTGACATCTGTTCTATTAGCGATAATAATGGGCTGTGTTGCGATGCACAAGCCCGAAATTCAAGTGAGGTAAAGCACAGCGGGCTGCATTCCGCATCCCGGAGTAGGTAGGTCAAGAGTGAAGGAGTTGTCGTGGCCGAGAAATTTGATGCAGTCGACGTTATCCGTACCAAACGTGACAAGGGGGTGCTGAGCCCTGCCGAGATTGATTGGGTTATTGACGCCTACACGCGTGGAGTGGTGGGCGATGAGCAGATGGCCGCACTTAATATGGCCATTTTCCTCAACGGCATGAACCGTGAGGAGATTTCGCGTTGGACCCAGGCGATGATCGCTTCCGGCGAAACGATGAGCTTCGATTCTTTGTCGAAAAAGACCGCCGATAAGCACTCCACCGGAGGCGTCGGTGACAAAATCACCCTACCGCTCGCACCGCTCGTTGCGGCTTTCGGTGTCGCCGTACCTCAGCTGTCTGGACGCGGCCTCGGACACACGGGAGGAACACTGGACAAGCTGGAGGCAATTCCAGGGTGGCAGGCCGATGTGAGTAACGAGCGCATGATGGAAATCCTGGAGGATCCAGGTTGCATCATCTGTGCTGCCGGTGCTGGCTTGGCTCCAGCAGATAAAAAGATTTACGCATTGCGTGACATCACCTCCACGGTGGAAGCTATCCCGCTGATTGCCTCCTCCATCATGTCCAAGAAAATCGCGGAAGGTACGTCTTCCTTGGTCCTCGACGTTAAAGTCGGTTCCGGTGCATTCATGAAGAACCAAGAGCAGGCTCGCGAGTTGGCGCAAACCATGGTCGATTTGGGTAAAGACGCTGGCACGAAGACGACTGCTTTGCTGACTGATATGTCGACCCCTCTGGGGCGCAAGGTAGGCAATGCCCTTGAGGTTGAGGAATCTGTAGAGGTGCTCGCCGGTGGCGGTCCGGCGGACGTCGTCGAACTCACCGTTGCTCTGGCCCGCGAGATGCTCGAGGCAGCCGGCGTTCACGACGCCGACATTGAGGCAGCCCTCAAGGACGGCCGTGCTATGGACAAGTGGAAGCAAATGATTAAGGCGCAGGGCGGCGACCCAGATGCCGCTCTGCCGGTGGCGAGCCACACCCACGATGTCATCGCGGACTCCGATGGCTACCTGACCGAACTTGATGCTCTCGCTGTCGGCGTGAGCTCGTGGCGCTTGGGTGCCGGTCGTGCTCGAAAGGAAGATCCGGTACAGGCCACCGCTGGTATTGAACTGCATGCCACGAAGGGCGAGAAGGTGACCAAGGGACAGAAACTGTTTACTCTCCACACGGAAACCCCAGACCGCTTCGAGCGCTCCTTGGAGGTTCTCAACAGCGGTTTTCAGATCACCAATGAACCGCTGTCTGAAGAGCGCACGATCATTCTTGACCGAATCAGCTAACACACATTCACCGACATTTAGGAGACATTATGACTTCTCGCACTGACGTTGCCCAGATGATTGATCACACCCTGCTTAAACCGGAAGCGACGCCGGACCAGGTGGCCGCTTTGGCCAAGGAAGCGGGAGAACTGGGCACCTATTCAATTTGCGTATCGCCGAACCAATTGCCTGTTGAGGTGCCGGCGGGCGTACACGTAGCCACCGTCGTTGGCTTTCCTTCCGGTGCTGTGAAGACCGAGGTTAAGGCAGCTGAGACTGCACGTGCAGTGAAAGACGGTGCCGAAGAGATTGACATGGTGGTCAATCTTTCCCAGGTCAAGTCCCATGACTACGCCGCGGTGGAGGCCGACATCAAGGCCGTGCGCGATGCTGCACCGGCTCCAGTCATCGTGAAGGTCATCATTGAATCTGCTGCGCTTGACGATGAAGAAATCGTCGCCACGTGCCAAGCCGCCGAGCGCGCAGGCGCCGATTTTGTCAAGACCTCGACTGGCTTCCACCCCGCTGGTGGTGCTTCGGTCCATGCCGTGAAGCTTTTGGCAGACACCGTCGAGGGTCGCCTCGGTGTAAAGGCCTCGGGTGGAATCCGTGATGCTGAGGCCGCCCAGGCCATGATTGATGCTGGCGCAACGCGCTTGGGTCTGTCTTCCTCTGCAGCCGTGCTCGAAGGATTCGAGGCTTAAAATGACATCCATACTGGAGACCGCTCGGCAGTGGGCCGAACACGACCCAGACCCGGCAACGCGCGCAGAGGTAGAGTCCCTCGTCGAGGCACAGGATGAGGAAACGCTCCGCACTCTGTTTGCAGGCCCGCTGTCTTTCGGCACTGCTGGTCTGCGCGGCACAATCGGTCCGGGTGAGTCGCAGATGAACCGAGCTGTCGTTATCCGGACGACAGCGGGGTTGATGGACGTGCTGAAGAAGCAGGTGGACGTACCAAGAGTTGTGGTCGGATGCGACGCTCGTCATGGATCTGCTGCTTTCCATCGCGATGTTGCTGATGTGGTGGCCGCCGCGGGTGGACACGCATTGGTTCTCCCGCCGCAGAACCCCACTCCGCTCACCGCATTCACAGTTCGGGAACTAGGAGCTGATGCCGGGGTTATGGTGACTGCCTCACACAACCCGCCTCAGGACAATGGTTACAAGGTGTACTTGGGAGGTCGGGTAGTTGAAGGTGATGGTCAAGGCGTGCAAATCGTGCCGCCGTTCGATTCTGAGATCGCCGCCGCAATTGCTGCAGCTCCCCCGGCTGACCAAGTGCCCCGTGATGCAGCCAACGGCCCAGGGAAAGTAGAAGAGGTTGATACCCGCGAGCGTTACTTATCGCGCATTCAAGAGCGAGCAGGTGAAGGGCCGCGAGATCTTCGCATCACTCTCACACCGATGCACGGCGTAGGAGGCGACCTAGCGCTCAACGCTCTGGAAGCAGTGGGGTTCACTGAAGTTGAACTGGTGGCGGAGCAAGCGCAGCCGGATCCCGATTTCCCCACCGTTACTTTTCCCAACCCCGAGGAGCCAGGTGCACTCGACTGTGCCTTTGCAGCCGCTCAGGAAACACGAAGTGACATCATCTTGGCTCTGGACCCTGATGCAGATCGCTGTGCTGTTGCCATCCCTACTGAAAGCGGGTGGCGTCAGCTCACCGGTGATGAAACCGGTGCCTTGTTAGGTGACTACTTGGCTCGCGACGGCGGAGTGTTGGCCAACTCGGTGGTATCCAGCCGCTTCCTCGGGCGCATTGCACAGGCACGCGGCGCCCAGTGGCGCACGACGCTCACTGGGTTTAAAAGGATTGCGCGCACACCTAACCTGACTTTTGGCTACGAAGAGGCCATCGGGTACTGCTGCGACCCCGAAGCCGTTGCGGACAAGGACGGTATTTCGGCAGCAGTGACCGTTGCGTGCTTGGCAGCCGAACTGAAGTCGGCAGGCAAGAACCTGCAAGATAGACTCGACGAGCTCGCCGCTGAATTAGGCACGCACAAGACGAAGCCATTGACCTTCCGCTTCGACGACATCACGCAGATTGCTCCCACCTTGGAGCAGATCTTGCAATCCCCGCCGGAATCGCTGGCCGGTTCGCCCGTCCTGCGTGCGAGCGATATGTCGAAGGGCTACCAAGGCTTGGAACCGACCCCCGGATTGGTCCTGGAAACCGAGGCCAACGACCGCGTCATTATCCGCCCCTCGGGTACGGAGCCGAAGCTCAAGTGCTACCTCGAAGTGGTGCGGGAAGGCGATGTCGATTGGGTAGGCGCTGAAGAGCGACTGGACCGCATCGCTGTGGAACTCAAGCGTGAGTTAGGCCTGTAACCAACGCTTGCCACGTACTACCTGCCAAATCAGGTGGCATTACTCAAAAGGCATCTTCACTCCTGAAGATGCCTTTTGTGCTGTTCATATGGCGTTTTTACTCGTGAAAACGCTTTCTAGCAGATGCCATACTCGTGTCGATGCGTTGGCTTTGTACCGAGGAGTGTCCTGGGACGCAGAGCAATATAGGCCCACCGTGTGGTGATGGGGCGTGAAGCTGGTGTAAGGGGCAAAGGAACCAGATAAGTGGGACCTTTTGGCAGTGGCGCGTGATCGTGAGCTGGGCTTTTGTTGAGCTCGACGCGCAGATGGTTCCTGTACTTTGGTTCCTTTGCTCGTGCGGTGCCGGGGGCAAGGGAGCTCGCGCGGAGTCGGAAAAGAGACCCAGGCGAATACTGTGCGGTTAGAGCGGGGAACCGAGGGGCGGCTATGGAGCCGTAAGGAGGGCAGGTTACCCGTAGAGGCTCGTGGATGCGCCGCCCTCGTCCTCAGTGGAGTACACATCCAAGGGCGCTGACTCGGCCTCAAGTTCGGTCTCGTTCTGGGTGAGGTAAGACTCAAAACCGATGTCGGGGATATTCGCCGTAAGGAAGGCCAGCACGGCATCGACGGCCATGCGGTGTAGACCCTCCGTGTTGTTGTGGGTATGCATGTCGATGTCGAGCAGATTGCCCATCATCGCGTGATTCGTCACGCGGTACATCGTCAGCGCCGAAATCAGTGTGAAGATGTCATTGGCCGAAATGCCTGGGCGGAAAGCGCCGGAATCTTGGCCCAGCATGAGGAGTCGGTCGAGGTGGAGGGAGATCTCGGAGACGTCGATAATCGCTCGCGAGGACTCCAGCACACTGTGGGAGGACTCCATCGTCATCATCTTGATGGCTTCCGGGTGCTCCACGTGCTGGCGGAACATCCAGTCAACGAGAGTGCGCACGCCTTCCACAGGAACGGCCGAGTCAACGGCCAAGCTGCCCTCCGGTGGGTTCAGGCGCTTGGCTGCGGTGGCTAGGGCCTGCTGGTACAGACCTTTCTTGTCCCCAAAGTGGTAGTGAATCATGCGCTTGGACATGCCAGAAAGCTTCGACACAGTGTCGAGCTTGGTCTCGGCATAGCCATGGTCAGAGAACTCCGCGATCGCAACATCGATCACGTGCTCTACAGAGCCGGCGTTGACCGATGTGACCTCAGTGTTCATGAATGTTCCGTCCTTGTACGCGTTGAATTGGTGGCTGGTTATGCCCGCTTCTTACTACTATGCCGAAAAACTGTGGAGACGGAGTTCAAGTACACCAATCTTGGGTATTTCGGGGGTGAAATTGCACCCCATGGGGGAAAGAAACGGGACTAGGCTGGGAAGGCGAGTACCGAGTCGAAAGGATGTCACACATGACCGCATCGCAACCCGTCAAGATCACTGTGACCGGCGCTGCCGGCAACATCGCCTACTCGCTGCTGTGGCGCATCGCTGCCGGTGATGTCTATGGCAAGGACACCCCAGTGGAGCTGGCCCTGCTGGAGATTCCGCAGGCCATTGGCGCCGCTGAAGGCGTGGCCATGGAGCTCAATGACTCCGCTTTCCCGCTTCTGCGCGGCATAACCGTCACCGATGACCCGAACGTGGCCTTCAAGGACACCAAGGCAGCGTTCCTTGTGGGTTCCCGTCCGCGCACGAAAGGCATGGAGCGTGCCGATCTGCTCGAGGCCAACGGTGCCATCTTTACCGAGCAGGGCAAGGCGCTTAACGCCGTCGCCGCGCGCGACGTCCGTGTTCTTGTCGTGGGCAACCCGGCCAACACCAACGCCTACATTGCGTCCCAGAGCGCCCCGGATTTGGATCCGAGCCAGTTCACCGCTCTCATGCGCCTCGACCATAACCGCACCCAGAGCCAGGTGTCCCTCAAGACCGGCATGCCCACCGCAGAGCTGACCAAGGTGGCCGTGTGGGGTAACCACTCCGCGTCCCAGTTCCCAGACCTGACTTTCTCCAACGCTGAGGTGGATGAGGACTGGTACAAGGAGGAGATGATTCCGAAGGTGGCCAAGCGCGGAGCGGAAATTATCGCTGTGCGTGGTAAGTCCTCGGCAGCATCGGCGGCGTCTGCCGCGGTGGACCACATGCACGATTGGATCCACGGCACGGAGGATTGGCGTACCGCGGCCGTCGTCTCGGATGGCTCCTATGGCGTGGATGAGGGTCTCGTTGCGGGATTCCCCACCGTGGCCCGCGATGGCAAGTGGGAAATCGTTCAGGGCCTCGAGCTCAACGATTTCCAGAAGGAGCGCATCGAGGCCTCCGTACAGGAGTTGCGTGAGGAGCGCGAGGCTGTCGCTCACCTGCTCAAGGACTAGGCCTCAAGCACGAGATTATCGATAAGCCGCACCGGCCCCACTTGCGCTGCCACCAGTGCTAGAGCGGGCCGGTGTTGTGCGTCAACGGGTTCGAGCGTGGCGGGGTCCACCACGGTGAGGTAATCCACCGTGACGCCGGGGGAGGAGGCGAGTTGGGCCTGGGCGTCGTCGAGCGAGGCGCCGGCGTCTAGTGCGAAGAGTGCTCGGGATAGGGCCACGGCCTGCTCGCGCTCAGCAGGGCTCAAGCGAGCATTGCGGCTGGACTCGGCCACACCATCTGCTGCGCGGACGATGGGCGCGCTGATGATGTCCACTGGCAGGTCGAGGTCACTCACCATGCGGCGCAGGATGGCCACCTGCTGGGCGTCTTTCTGTCCAAAGTAGGCGCGGTCGGGGCCCACGAGGTTAAATAGTTTGGTGACCACTGTGGCCACGCCGTCGAAGTGGCCGGGGCGCGAAGCACCTTCCAAGACCGAGCCCATCTCGCCCGTGCGAACCCACACCCGGGGAGTGCCGCCGGGGTACATCTCTTCCACACTGGGAGCAAAGACGGCATCGACTCCTAGCGAATCCAGCAGCCCGGCATCGGCGTCAAGGTCGCGCGGATAGGCGCGGTAATCCTCGCAGTCGCCTAGGTCAGTGAACTGCAGCGGGTTTACAAAAACCGAACAGATGACGTGGTCGTTCTCCTCGCGGGCGCGGCGCACGAGGGAACCGTGGCCGTCGTGAAGCGCGCCCATCGTGGGCACGAAACCGACAGATCCGCTAAGAGATGCGCGGAAATCCCGCAGCTCAGCTTTGGTACGAAGAATCTTCATGGATCAAACCCTAGTCCTCGAAGGATTCCTCGGCGTTGGGGAAGGAGCGTTCTTTCACATCGGCCACGTACTCCTTTGCGCCGTTAAGCAGCGCGCCGCGCAGATCCGCATAGCGTCGTACGAAGCGCGGCGCCTTGGGACCACCTAAACCGAAAGCATCGGTCCACACCAGGATCTGTCCGTCGGTCTGTGCGCCGGCACCAATACCAATGGTGGGAATGGGCAGATCCGCGGTTACCTGCTCGGCAAGAGCAGCAGGGACCATTTCGAGAACCACGGCGAAAGCGCCGGCGTCGGCAAGCGCGCGGGCATCCTCATGCAGCTTCTCCGCACCAGCGCCGCGGCCCTGGACCACGAAGCCGCCCAAGGCATGGACCTGCTGGGGCGTGAAACCGATGTGGGCGCAGACGGGAATTCCGGCGTCGACAAGCGCGGCAACAATCGGGGCCCGCTCCGCGCCGCCCTCCAACTTCACGGCCTGCGCACCGGTCTCCTTCATGACGCGCACGGCAGACTCCAACGCCTGGGCAGGGCCGGACTCGTAGGTGCCGAAAGGCAGGTCAACTACTACGAAGGCGCGGGAGGTGGCCGTGACCACCGCGCGGGCCAACGGAATGATTTCATCGAGGGTGAGCGACAACGTGGTCTCGCGGCCCAGCACCACATTGGCCAGGGAATCGCCCACGAGGAGGAGGTCTATGCCTGCTTCATCGAAGATTTCGGCGGTCATGCAGTCATAGCTAGTCATGCAGGCAAAAGCCGAAGATTCCTGCTTGGCGCGGGCAAAATGGCGGGTTCGAAGACGGGCACGGTGGCCAGGGGTGTGAGACATGCCCTTACTCTAGCCAGGGGTCAGGTGCCAGTTGACGCACAGGGTAGAGTTGACCAGGTGACTGATCAGAATAAAGAGCAACTCGTTGGCACCAACCGCGCGGACCAGCTTCCCAAGTCCTGGGAGCCGCAGGCAGTAGAGAAAGACCTCTACGAAGGCTGGGTAAGCGCCGGTTATTTCACCCCGGACGCCTCCTCCGAGGCGGAGCCCTACTCGATTGTCCTGCCACCGCCGAACGTCACCGGCCAGCTGCACATGGGCCACGCCCTGGACCACACTCTGATCGACTCCATCATTCGCCGCAAACGCATGCAGGGCTATGCCACCCTGTGGCTGCCGGGCGCTGACCACGCCGGCATCGCTACCCAGACCAAGGTGGAGGCCCGCCTGCGTGAGCAGGAAGGTAAGAAGCG
This sequence comes from Corynebacterium sp. HMSC078H07, assembly GCF_001812805.1. Lineage (GTDB taxonomy): Bacteria > Actinomycetota > Actinomycetes > Mycobacteriales > Mycobacteriaceae > Corynebacterium. Next base: position 27,867 of record NZ_KV810436.1, read on the forward strand.
CTGGGATTATGAGCGCGAAGACTTCATCAACAAGGTCTGGGAATGGAAAGAAGAGTTCGGCGGCACCATCCAGAACCAGATGCGCGCCATCGGTGACTCGGTGGACTGGTCCCGCGAGCGCTTCACGCTGGATGAGGGCCTGTCCCGCGCCGTGCAGACCATCTTTAAGACCCTCTACGACGAGGGCATGATCTACCAGGCCAACCGCCTGGTCAACTGGTCCCCAGTGCTCGAGACCGCCGTGTCCGATATTGAGGTGGTGTACAAGGACGTTGAGGGCGAGCTCGTGTCCATCCGCTATGGCTCGCTTGACGACGCCGAACCGCACCTCATCGTCGCCACCACCCGTGTGGAAACGATGCTGGGTGACGTCGCCATTGCCGTCCACCCCGACGACGAGCGCTACGCCCACCTGGTGGGCCAGGAGCTGCCGCACCCCTTCCGCGATGATTTGAGCCTGAAGATCATCGCCGATGATTACGTGGACATGGAATTCGGTACCGGTGCGGTGAAGATCACCCCGGCGCACGATCCGAATGACTACGCCATGGGCCAGCGTCATGACCTGGACATGCCCACCATCATGGACACCACCGGACACATCGCCAACACCGGCACGAAATTCGACGGCCTGACCCGCGAGGAAGCCCGCGTAGAGATCCGTGAGGCGCTGCGCGAGCAGGGCCGCATTGTCAAGGAGATTCGCCCCTACGTGCATTCCGTGGGCCACTCGGAGCGCTCTGGTGAGCCGATTGAGCCGCGTCTGAGCCTGCAGTGGTTCGTGGCCGTGGAGAAGATGGCGAAGATGTCCGGTGACGCCGTCCGCGAAGGTGATACCACCATCCACCCGAAGGCGTTGGAGCCGCGCTACTTCGAGTGGGTCGATGACATGCACGATTGGTGCATCTCCCGCCAGCTGTGGTGGGGCCACCGTATCCCCATTTGGTATGGGCCCGAAAAGACCAACGAGGCCGGCGAAGTGGAACGAGACATCATCTGCCTCGGCCCTGACGAGGAAGCGCCGGAAGGCTACGTCCAGGACCCGGATGTTCTGGACACCTGGTTCTCGTCTGCGCTGTGGCCTTTCTCCACCATGGGATGGCCGGAGAAGACCGCCGACCTAGAAAAGTTCTTCCCCACGAACGTGCTGGTCACCGCTTATGACATCCTCTTCTTCTGGGTAGCCCGCATGATGATGTTCGGCACCTTCGCTGGTGCCCACACTCCGGAACTGCTCGGTGCGGGCAAGGACGGCCGCCCACAGGTGCCGTTTAAGGACATCTACCTCCACGGCCTCGTCCGCGATGAGCAGGGCCGCAAGATGTCGAAGTCCCTGGGCAATGGAATCGACCCGATGGATTGGGTCCGCGATTATGGTGCGGATGCCCTGCGCTTTACCTTGGCCCGCGGCGCCAACCCGGGCGTGGACCTGCCGCTGGCCGTCGACGCTGCTGCGGCCGGACGTAACTTTGCCACCAAGCTCTTTAACGCCACCAAGTTCGCGCTCATGAACGGCGCGGGTGTGGCGAAGCTGCCGGCACGTGACGCGCTGACCGACGCCGACCGCTGGATCCTCGACCGCGCCGAAGAAGTCCGCGTCAAGGTGGACGCCTATCTCGATGATTACCAGTTCGCAAAGGCCAACGAGTTGCTCTACCACTACGTGTGGGATGAGCTGTGTGACTGGTACTTGGAGATTGCCAAGACACAGATCCCGCGCGACTTTGATGCAGCGACCGCTGAGGAGCAGGCAACGGGACGCAGTACCCAAATCGTCCTGGGTCGCGTGCTCGACCTGGTCCTGCGCCTTCTGCATCCGACCATGCCTTTCGTCACTGAAGTCCTGTGGAAGGCACTCACCGGCGGGGAGACCATCGTCACCGCGCAGTGGCCTACCCAGGAGCACACCAACGGTGGCGCGGAGAAGGACGAGGTGGCTGCCCGCCGCATCGAGGATGCCGACAAGCTCATCACCGAGCTGCGTCGCTTCCGCTCCGACCAGGGTGTGAAGCCCTCCCAGAAGGTTCCGGGTCGCCTCGACTTCGCAGCGGCTGACCTGCAGAACCAGGAGGGCCTCATCCGCAACCTGGCCAACACCACTGAGCCGGGCGAGGACTTTACTGCATCCGCCTCCATCGAGGTGCGCCTGTCCCAGGCCACCGTGGAGGTCACCCTGGATACGTCCGGTGCCGTGGACGTGGAAGCCGAGCGCAAGCGCCTGGAGAAGGACTTGGCCAAGGCGCAGAAGGAACTGGATCAGACCGGCAAGAAGCTGGGTAATGAGGCCTTCCTGTCCAAGGCCCCGGAAGCCGTGGTGGAGAAGATCCGCACCCGCCAGCAGGTGGCCCAGGAAGAAGTTGAGCGCATCACCGCACGTCTGGAGGGACTCAAGTAGTGGCGGAGGAGAAAGGCCGCGAGGAGTATGAAATCGTTGATGCCCTCGCGGAGGGCACCGATGGCGGCCCAGTGGAGATTACCGACTCTGGCCTAACACTCAACCTCGGCGGCGAGGAGGACTACGAAGAGGCCGCGCCCGAGCAGGCCACGCCGGAAGAACTCGCCGAGCTGGCCCAGGTCACCGCGGAGCTCAACGAGCGTGCGCCGGAGACCATCATTGAGCCGAGCCTGGAGCGCATTGAGATGCTCATGGATCTGCTGGGCAATCCGGAGCGCTCCTTCCACGTCATCCAGGTGGCCGGCACCAACGGCAAGTCCTCGACCGCGCGCATGATCGATTCGCTGCTGCGCGCCTTCCACCGCCGCGTGGGCCTGGTGACTAGCCCGCACCTGCAGCTGGTCACCGAGCGCATCGGTATCGACGGCCACCCCATTCACCCGCGCGATTTCGTGCGCATCTGGCGTGAGATTCAGCCTTATGTTGAGATGGTGGATTCCCGCTCGGACATTCCCATGTCCACCTTCGAGGTGCTCGTGGGCATTTCCTATGCAGCGTTTGCTGATGCGCCTATCGACGTCGCCGTGGTCGAGGTCGGCCTCGGCGGCACGTGGGATGCCACCAACGTGGTCAACGCCGAAGTTGCCGTGGTCATGCCCGTAGGCATGGACCACACGGACTACCTCGGTGACACCATCACGGAAATCGCCAGCGAGAAGGCCGGCATCATCAAGGCTCGCGAACATGAAGCCGACGATGTCATTACCCCGGGTGAAAACATCGCCATCATCGCCGAACAAGACCCAGAAGCCATGCGGGTTATCCTGCAGCGCACCGTGGACGTCGGCGCCGGCGTGGCCCGCGCCGGATCCGAATTCGCTGCGCTGGAATCCCGCATTGCTGTGGGTGGCCAACAGCTCACCATTCAGGGCCTAGGCGGTCTCTACGAAGACATCTTCTTGCCCCTACACGGCGAGCACCAAGCCAAGAACGCGGCTGTGGCGCTGGCGGCAGTGGAGGCGTTCTTCGGGGCGTCGTCAGGCAACCCCATCGACATCGCGTCCGTGCGCACTGGCTTTGCCAAGGCCATTTTGCCCGGCCGCTTAGAGCGCGTGCGCACCAGCCCCACAACCTTCTTAGATGCCTGCCACAACCCGCATGGCGCTAAGGCCCTGGCCGCAGCGCTCGACCGTGACTTCGACTTCGCGCGCCTTATCGGCGTGGTGTCCATCTTCACCGACAAGGACGCCACCGGCATCCTTACGGCCTTAGAATCCGTGCTCACGGAAGTCGTCATCACTCAGAACACCTCCCCGCGTGCCCGCGATGCCTATGAGCTGGCCGAACTAGCCCGCGATATCTTCGGTGAGGAACGCGTCTTTGTTGAACCCGACCTGCCCGGCGCCTATGCTCAGGCCGTTGAGCTGGCAGAAGACGCCGACGTCCAGTCCGGCTCCGGCATCATCATTACCGGCTCGGTCGTCACTGCAGGCGATGCCCGCGCCCTCTTTGGAAAGGAGCCCGCATGAGTTCCCGCAAGCCCATCCCCGAGGACGAAATTGGCCCGCTAGGCCTCGGCCAAGCCCCCACTAAGGACCCGCTCAAGCAGTTCGGCGGCATGGTCGTAGCCAGCTCCCTCACCCTGGAGCTGCTTACTCTCGTCCTGGCACTGCCCATGCTTTACAAGCTTTACGATGGCACCCTGTGGACCCCGTTCAACTACGGCGTGGTCATCGGGTTTATGGTCCTCCTGCTGGCCTCCTTTCCATTCATGAATAAGCCGTGGATTGTGGGCGTACAGATTGTCCTCCACATCATCGGCATTGTGCTGGGCTTTATGATCCACTGGTCAGTAGCGACCATCTTTATCATCTTTGCCCTGCTCTGGGCGCTGGCGGCCTATATGCGCTCCGTCATCGTGGCTCGTATGGAGCGCGGCTACCTCACCACCCAGCACCTCAACGAGAAGTAAGTAGAGCGAGGGGGAGAGCAGTCTGTGTATATTCGGCCGGAATTGCGCGCGGGTGCGGCAGTCATGTCGTTGTTCGATCCGACGAATCCGCTCATCCGCCGCGCTGGCCGCGTCGTTCCGGCGCTGTGGCCCGCGCCGTACATTTACGGTGTGCGTACCCGCCGCGTGAAAAACCGCGACATCCGTGCCACCATTTATGAGCCGGATAATCCCCGCGCCGTGGTGTTGTGGATTCATGGCGGCGGTCTGCTCATGGGTCATTCCCGCCAGGACGTTAAACACCTCAAGGACACCGCCGCGCAGCTGGGTGTGACGGTGGTGGCACCGCACTATCGTTTCGCCCCGGAGCATCCGTACCCGGCAGCGCTTGACGACGTCCACTCGGCCCACTACTGGCTCCTTAACCATGCCGATGAGCTTGGGGTACGCGCCGACCGCATCGTCATTGGTGGCCAAAGCGCTGGCGGCGGGCTTGCTGCGGCTCTGTGCCAGCGCCTTTATGACGAGGGCGGAACCCAGCCGGTGGGGCAGTGGCTGTTTTGTCCCATGCTCGATGACCGCGCTGCGTCCGATGAGCGCAACGTCATCTGGGACGCAGATTCCAATGCGCAGGCCTGGCGTTACTACGTCCAGGATGACCCGACTGCGCCCTATGCTGTGCCCGGCCGCCGTGCGGACCTCACTGGATTGCCGCCTGCCTGGCTCTACGCTGGGCAAAGCGAGCTCTTCTATAACGAAATCCTGGACTATGCCGAGCGACTCGAGGCAGCTGGCGTACCCACGCAGTGCGAGGTCGTCGAAGGTGGCGTTCACGCTTTTGAACTCTGGGCCCCGCATACAGCCGCAGCAAAGCACCTGCTCATGAGCTCGCGTATGTGGCTAGACTCCACACTGAACGCGCTAGACTAGCGGGCATGCGCTACTTTCTCTTCGGTCTCTCTGCACTTCTTTGTCTCGCGGCTGTGGTGGCCAAGATTTTCCATGGCGGTTTTGCACTCCCGCTCGCCCTGCTCGTCCCCGCCTTCATTTTCCTTGTCGTGGGAATGCTAAGAAGCCGGAGTGAGCAGCGCCCAGTCCAGTTTGAGGATCTTGAGGGCTGGCACCGCGAGGAGCTTCAGGGTTTGCTCGACAACGGCCAGTTCGGCACTGCCGTGCGCCAGGTTCAGATGTGGTTCCGTGGCACCAGCCACGAGCGCGCCGAAGAAATCGTGCGACGTCTCACTTAATAGCCCTCTGTGCGGACGCGAGCACGGCTTACCTGTACTATGTGCCGTATGACTGAACGTACACTCATTCTCATCAAGCCGGACGGCGTGAAGAACGGCCACGTGGGCGAGATCATCTCCCGCATTGAGCGCAAGGGCCTGAAGCTCGTCGCCATGGATCTGCGCGTCGCCGACGAGGAGACCGCCAAGAAGCACTACGCCGAGCACGAGGACAAGCCGTTCTTCGGTGAGCTCGTTGACTTCATCACCTCCGCACCGCTGGTTGCTGGCATCGTCGAGGGCGAGTCCGCTATCGCCGCATGGCGCCAGCTTGCCGGTGGCACCCACCCGGTAGAGAAGGCCACCCCGGGCACCATCCGCGGTGACTTCGCCCTGACCGTCGGCGAGAACGTCGTCCACGGTTCCGACTCCCCGGAGTCCGCTGAGCGCGAGATCTCCATCTGGTTCCCGAACCTCTAAAGAATTTCACCGCGCCTAGCGCGCAATAAAGCCCGAGCAGTTCACAATGATGAATGAACTGTTCGGGCTTTTGTCATTTCTGCGCTCGAACCCGCCTTGCGTGCTCGAGCGCAGATCAGATCGGGCGCTGGTTAGTCGAATGACAGCAGCGTGCGCAAGGCTGCAAAAGCGTCTTTGTTCACCTGGTGGGTGACGGTGCGGCCGCATTGCTGCCTGGATAGTAGGCCGGCCTCCCGCAGGCGCGCTAAGTGGTGGGAGACCGTGGGCTGGCTCAGCGCAGTGAGCCCGGTGAGCTCCGTGACGCTCATCGGGCCACAGCCTTCCTCGCACAGAATGGACAGGAGACGAAGTCGGGCTGGGTCTGCGAGGACTTTGAATTGTTGCGAAAAATGCATCGCCTCGGCGTCGCTGAGCGGGCCCATGCTTAAGGAGCAGCACTCAGTGCCGCGCGCGCTGGTCTCGGGCGTGGAAGAGGAAGCCATGCGATCAGTATAGGAGCTATCCACACTCCCGCCGTTATATTGACGCCTATCAATATGAACTGTAGATTGAATGTTCGTATCACGTTCTGTTCAAGCTAGAAGGAGGGAAGGCATGGCCGTGTCGCAGCGCCCGAAGTTGTCTTTTCTTGACCGATTTTTACCCGTGTGGATTATTCTGGCGATGGCCGCCGGACTACTCATTGGCCACTTCGTTCCCGGAATTGGCCAAGCCTTGGGCGCCGTTGAAGTGGGCGGGATTTCCATCCCGATCGCCATTGGTCTGCTTGTCATGATGTATCCGCCCTTGGCCAAGGTCCGCTACGAGAAGACCAAGGAAATTGCCACGGATGGCCGTCTCATGGCGGTATCGCTCGTCCTCAACTGGCTGGTGGGACCGGCGTTTATGTTTACCCTGGCGTGGCTCTTCCTGGCAGACCAACCGGAGCTGCGTACCGGCCTCATCATTGTGGGCCTTGCGCGCTGTATCGCCATGGTGCTTGTGTGGTCGGACCTCTCGTGCGCTGACCGCGAAGCAACGGCTGTGCTTGTCGCCCTCAACTCCATCTTCCAGGTCGCTATGTTTGGTGTTCTGGGCTGGTTCTACCTTCGCATCCTCCCCGGCTGGTTGGGACTGGATGTGACAAGTGTTGACTTTTCCTTCTGGGCCATTGTGAAGTCCGTGCTCGTCTTCTTGGGCATCCCGCTCCTGTTGGGTGTGCTGTCTCGCTTTTGGGGTGAAAAGGTAAAGGGCCGCGAATGGTTTGAGAACCGTTTCCTTCCGGCCGTATCGCCCCTAGCCATGATTGGTCTGCTGTACACGATTGTGTTGCTCTTTTCCCTGCAGGGCGAGCACATTGTGGAGCAACCAGCAACGGTAGCGCGCGTGGCGGTGCCGCTGATTATCTACTTCGTGGGCATGTTTGTGCTGTCACTGGGCGTGGCAAAGGCTGTTGGCATGAACTATGCGCAGTCTGCCAGCGTGGCGTTTACTGCAGCAGGAAACAACTTTGAACTTGCTATTGCAGTGTCCATCGGCACCTTCGGAGCGATGTCTGCCCAAGCCCTTGCCGGTACGATTGGTCCCCTTGTTGAGATCCCAGTCCTCGTTGGTTTGGTCTATTTCATGCTGTGGATTGGTCCGAAACTCTTCCCGGAAGATGACACCCTTCCGCGCTAGCGCGTGCGCGAGGCGTCGATGCTGCGCACGCCAGATTCGGTCAGAGTGATGTTAAAGGTCCGCTCACCACTCCACTGGATGAGACCAGGTAGCTTCACCACGCCGGCCGCTTCTAGTTCACGGAGTTCTTCTTCGAGCCCCTCCTCGTAGCCGAGCAGTCGTCCCAGCTCAGAGATGGAAGTGGTATTGCCAGTGACTGCACCGGCGGCGACCAGCCCGCTGAGGACTTCCGGGTGTTTCTCCACCGCGGTTATGCTCTGCTCAGTGACGCCTTCGAGGCTTCCTTGTTCGGTGATGGCCTTGATGCGGCGCTTGCCAACGCGAAAAGAGGTCGTGCCGAATGCGCGGCCGCCGATGATGAACGCGGGGATGGAGAAGGCAGTAAGCCCAGCGGCGATAAGGATGGGGTTGGGTGAGATATCGCCGAGAACCCCGGTGGACCTAATTCCCTCAGCGATGAGAGGGGACAAGAGAGCAAGGACGGGCAGAAAGTAGGCGAGAACGGGGTAATCGCCCGCCCGGTACTCTTCTTGCGCAGCTTGGACGAACTTCGGCTTACTACGAATGATGCGAAAGGCACCATAGATTATGGCGATCCACAGCACGGCGTACACGGGGACCGCGTAGGGGTCGGGAAGGTCAACAGCGCGAAGGCCGGAGGCGATGCCCGCCGGTACGGCAACGGTGATGATATCCCGCAGTGCAATCTCGTTGCGGGCGCGTGCTTGAGCCACTGTGCGCGGTGCAGATACACGTCGCGCTGGGGTGTTCGGTGTGTCAGCGCTCTCAAGTCCGGACATAGCGGCGATACTAACATGTAGCTTAAACTGAAACCTGTGCCAGAATGGAGGGCACAGATACTCATATAACTGAATACGGAAACAGAGAGTTTTTAAAGTCTCACCACCGTGTGGCGGCAACCTGCGCCCGGGGTGAGCAGACGTCGGGAGATTAGCCGCCCATGGCATCCAAGAAAAAAGAAGAAGTACGTAGTGAATCGGCTCTGGCAGCGGCGGTAGCGAGGATTGACCGTGACGCGCTTGCGCCCAAAACCCGCCTGTACGCCCTAGCTAAGCAACTGGGCGTGGCCTCCAAGGACCTGGTTGAGCAGTTCGCAGAGATGGGCATGAAAAAATCTGCGCAGTCCTCGGCAACGCCGGAGGAGATTGGGCAGCTTATCGCCGCCCTTGCACCCGCCACCCACACCAAGGCCGAGGCCGCGGACGAGAAGATCGAGGATAAGGCCAACGAAGAGGCCGCAGCCGTAGCTGCAGAGGCATCGGCCGAGGAGAAGCCAGCGAAGACTGCCCCGAAGAAGCGGGCCAAGCGCGCGACGAAGCGCGTTGCCAAGGCCGACAAGACGGAAAAAGCAGCTAAGGAAACTAAGACAGCAAAGTCGAAAAAGGATAAGTCGAAGAAGGACAAGTCTGCGAAGGAGGACTCGTTCAGCCAGCCGGTGGACTCCACGGATAACGTTGCGGAACAGCCACAACAGCCCGTCCAGTCTGAGCAGCTGAGCGAAGACGAGGAGAAGTTGCGCGAGCGCGTGCGCAAGAACGTTGACAACGAAATCTCCCAGATTGTGGACAAGGTCGACGCTGAGATGCTGCATGAGGCACTCGCGGAATCCGGTGATGACTTCGACGAAGATGACCTCACCCCGCTGATTACCCCGATGCCAGAGGAGGAGCCGGAGGTCTACGAGTACGCACCAGTCTTCATGGCGCCGAAGGCTGCTCCTAAGCCGAAGCGTCAGAAAACAGAGGACGTCGATGAGGCTGTTGAGTCCGACGAGGACGCAGCGCCGTCGAACCAGCAGCGTGGCCGCCGCCGTGGCAGCCGCGGTACTTCGCGTGGACGCGGTGCCGAGGGGCGCAGTGGCGACAGCCGTGGGGCTGAGCTTATCGACGAACCCAAGGCCATCAAAGGCTCGACGCGCATCGAAGCCCAACGCCGCCGCCGCGCTGAGCTGCGCGAGAAGGGCCGCGAGCGCCAGCACATCGTCTCCCAGGCCGAATTCTTGGCTCGCCGGGAATCGGTGGAGCGCACGATGGTGGTACGTGACAAGCAGCGCACCGACGGTGCCGGAATCATTACCCAGGTCGGTGTCTTGGAGGATGACCTTCTTGTCGAGCACTTTGTCACGACCGAATCGCATCCCTCCCAGATTGGCAACATCTACCTCGGCCGCGTTCAGAACGTCCTGCCCTCGATGGAAGCCGCCTTCGTCGATATCGGACAGGGGCGAAATGGTGTGCTGTATGCGGGAGACGTCGATTGGCGCGCGCTCGGCATTGGCGGGCGCGGTCGAAAGATTGAAAATGCCCTGAAGTCGGGTGATCAGATTCTGGTTCAGGTGGCCAAGGACCCAATCGGCCACAAGGGCGCACGCCTGACTACCCAGATCTCTCTGGCTGGTCGCTTCCTGGTCTATGTTCCGGGCGGGCGCAGCGCAGGTATTTCCCGTAAGCTTCCGGCCCCAGAGCGCAAGCGCCTCAAGGGAATCCTCGAGCGTGTCATCCCGGGCGATGGCGGCGCTATCATCCGTACCGCGGCGGAAAATGTTCCGGAAGAAGACATTGCTACCGACGTCAACCGTCTGCACTCCCTGTGGGAGGACATCAGCGCCCGTGCTGCACACGAGAAGGCCACCAAGGGTGCCAAGCCGGTGACGATGTATGAGGAACCGGACCTGCTCATCAAGGTCGTGCGTGACCTGTTCAACGAAGACTTCAGCACCCTTGTCGTCGATGGCAAACGGTCCTATAACACGGTGAGCGCCTACGTGGATTCCATGGCGCACGACTTGGCGGATCGCGTCGTGCGCTACGACGCCCGTGAGCACGATGGCGAGGATGCCTTCAGCACCTACCGTATTGACGAGCAGCTGCACAAGGCTCTTAGCCGCAAGGTCTGGCTGCCCTCGGGCGGCACCCTCATCATCGAGCGCACCGAGGCCATGACGGTTATTGACGTCAACACCGGTAAGTTCACGGGCTCCGGTGGCAACCTTGAGGAAACCGTCACGCGCAACAACCTCGAGGCGGCCGAGGAGATCGTGCGCCAGATGCGCCTGCGCGATATGGGTGGCATGATCGTCGTCGACTTCATCGACATGGTTCTGCCGGAAAACCAGGATCTCGTCCTGCGTCGACTGAAGGAAGCACTGGGGCGCGACCGCACCCGCCACCAGGTTTCCGAGGTCACCTCGCTGGGACTGGTGCAGATGACCCGCAAGCGCGTCGGTACCGGCCTAGTTGAGACCTTCTCGACCGAGTGTGAAGCCTGCAACGGCCGCGGCATTATCATCCACGAGTACCCAGTGGATGAGGAGCCGGAGGAGGAGAACTCCAAGCCGCAGCGCCGAGGCCGTAAGGAGCGCCGCGCGCCACACCGCGATCCGAAGCAGCACCCGGCTGCCGTGCGTATGCACCGTCATGATGATGAGGAGAACACTGCTGGTGTCGACGCAGATGACGTGGATGCGGTAGAAGATAAGGATTCTGCGCTCGAGGACCTTGTGGCTAACGTGGTGGTCGTCGACTCAGACGACGATGCCTCCGGCCGCGACAACCGCGACGGCCGAGACGGCGATGACGAGGTCGACGCCGGCACACCGGACAGCGCGTCCATCGGCTACGCCGTGGCGGAGAGTATGGCGCCGAAGAAATCGAAGCGCTCCCGCAAGCCGCGCCGGGCAACACGCACCTCGCGCACGTCCGAGAAGAAGGCCGAGGTTCAGAGTCCGTCGCACGAAAAGCAATCGAAGCAGCGCTCGCGCCAGACCTACGAGGAGGCCGTTGAGGAGTTCGAGAAGTCACCGCGCCGCAAGCGTCGCACGCGCGGCAACTCGCGTTCTGACGTCCGCCCGAAGCGTGAAGACTTCGAGCACGAGCCGCAAGCCTCGAAGGCAGCAGACGAGCAGGGCAGCAGCGCTGCCACGGCCCAGGAATCTGCCAAGCCCCAAGAATCTGGAGATGGCGACGTCACAACGGCGCGCAGCTCCCGCGGGCGTGGTCGTCGCCGTGCGGTGCGCCGCTCGATGAAATCCCAGCAGCCGGTTGTCATTGAGGAGGCGTCACGGGCATCGAAGTCCCGGCAACGCGACGAGACCTCCGCACGGGAGAAGGAAGGTGGGGCCAAGGGGGCGTCGGCAAGCCGCAAGGTCGGCCGTGGTAGGCGCCGCGTAACCCGTCGCAGCTCGCGCTAGAAAAGGCGTTTTGCCTTTTCGCCCCCTCACGGGGTAGTCTTTGACAGTCGCTGTTTAGACCATGAATGCGCTGGACGGGCCGCGCGCTGATGTCGCGCGTCTCTCGCGGCTTTTGGTCTGAACGCAAATGTCCAATGTCCATTCGCCAGGGGCATCACCCAGCCGCTGGCGAGCCGAGTTTAGATAAGGGGTAGCCCTCTATGTACGCGATCGTCAAGACCGGCGGAAAGCAGTACAAGGTTGCTGAAGGTGACCTCGTCAAGGTCGAGAAGATCGAGGGTGAGCCGGGTTCCTCCGTTGCTCTCACCCCGGTTCTGCTCGTCGATGGCGCAACCGTCAAGTCGAAGGCAGCTGACCTGGAGAAGGTCTCTGTCTCCGCTGAAATTGTCGAGCAGGGCAAGGGCCCGAAGATCGACATCCTCAAGTACAAGAACAAGACTGGTTACAAGCGTCGCCTTGGTCACCGTCAGCCGGTGACCACGCTGAAGATTACCGGTATCAAGTAAGCCTTAACCGGCTCTAATTCATCCCTGAAGGAGGGAAAACCACATGGCACACAAGAAGGGTGCTTCCAGCTCCAGCAACGGTCGCGATTCCGAGTCCAAGCGCCTCGGCGTCAAGCGCTTCGGTGGTCAGCAGGTTAAGGCCGGCGAGATCATCGTGCGTCAGCGCGGCACCAAGTTCCACCCGGGTGAGAACGTTGGTCGCGGCGGCGACGATACCCTGTTCGCTCTTGCTGCCGGCTCCGTTGAGTTCGGCGTTAAGCGCGGTCGCCGCATGGTTAACATCGTGCCGGCCGACGAGGTCGCTGCAGAAGCTACTGCATAAGACCAAGGCTTTCGCATTGTAAGTCCTTCCTCTTCTATAAGAAGGGAAGGACTTACAGCGTTTTGTGGTTGCTTTGGTGTGCTCCGTTGGAAGCAGTCTATGAGCGCTTGGACTTGAAGCTGTATCGAACTATGGATGAAGGTTGCGGCATAAGTGCAGACCGTCGCTTGTCAGAAGTGTGATAGCGAAGTAGCATTCCGTTGGAATACCCTCAAGGGTGCGGTGACCGTGCCCTTTAATTCCCTCTAATGAGAGAACGGAAAAGCATATGAATAAGGTCTCTACTCGCCTCGCTGCGGTTATCGCAGCCGGTACCATCTCTATCGCAGGTGCGGGTTTTGCCGCTCCGGCCCTTGCACAGTCCGAAACCCCCTCTCCAGCAGCACCTGCCTCTCCTAGTGAAGAAGCAGCCGCCCCGTCTTCAGCTTCAGCTGCGGCGACACCTGGCTCTGAGTCTGGCGTGGACGTTCCTCCGGGACCTGCTACACCCAAGGAAGCCTCCCTCATTGACCCCAACCATGACGTCAAGCTGACTATCACCAAGTACCTTGGCGATCCGGGTGATACCAGTACCCCGCTTGCAGATACCGAATTCAAGGTTGAGCGCGTCAATGTGGACTTGACCACGCAGGAAGGTTGGAAGCAGCTCTCTGCCTTCACTGCAGAGGATGCTCCGATTGACGGCAACTTTACCGCTGTGACCAAGAAGACCGATGCTAGTGGTGTTGTCACCTTTGATACGGCAACTGACAACTTGAAGGTCGGCGCCTACAAGATCACTGAGATCAATCGCGGCGGCTACACCACCGCTCCGCCCTTCCTTATTACACTGCCACACGACGTGGATGGTAAGTGGAGCTACGAGCAGACCGTTCAGCCGAAGAACCAGAACCTGGTTCCCTCCAAGCAGGTTAAGGATGCTGATGCGACTATCGGCAAGCAGCTGACCTACACCGTCAACGCACCGGTACCCGCAGACACACTCACCCGCTTCATTATTCAAGACCCGCTCAACGAGGCTTTGGAGGTCAAGCCGGAAGATGTAAAGGTCTCGCTTGCTGGTGCCACCAATGGTGCAACGCTGGCAGCCGAGGATTACACGACCACCCTGGATGCTGCTTCCAATACCCTGCAGGTGGAGTTCACCAAGGCGGGCCTTGCCAAGTTGCAGGAAGCCCGTAAGGGGGCGCCTGGCCTGAAGGTTCTCGTTGAGTTCCCTGCCACCATCACTAAGGCCCCAGAAGGCGGCGAGATCACCAACACCGCGAAGATCCTCCTCCCCAACGGTGCTGAGGTAGATACCAACGGTGATGACCCGGCTACCCCGGATGTAGAGGACAATCCCACCAAGACCACGTTCGGTACCCTGACCATCACCAAGACTTCTGGCAATGCCAAAGAGGGCGATTCCCTTGACGGAGCCGAGTTCGAGCTCTACCAGTGCAAGAAGGAAGGCGAGAATTGGCAGCTGCTCGGTTCCCCGCTGAACATGGCGACCACTGCGGAAGGTACTCCAGCAACTACGATTACTACCACCGGTTCTGCGGGCACCGCACCAAGCCTCAAGTCTGAGGCAAAGGGTTATGCCATCCCGGTGCAGTCTTTTGCTGCTGCCACCGGCGTGACTACCAAGGACTACTGTGTGCTTGAGACCAAGGCTCCGAAGAACTTCGTCCGTAACGAGGTTCCGCAGCACGTCACTGTGGACGTGGCCGCTAAGACTTTGGCCGTTGAAGTCGACAACCAGCGCAACTCCGTTTTGGGTCAGCTTCCGGCTACCGGTGCCTGGGGAATCGTCTTGGTATTCCTCGTGGGTCTCGCGCTGCTGGCCCGCGGTATCTACACCTCCTACAAGGATTCCCGCACTGCTTAGATAGGGGTTTCCGGGAAGGCGGGGCACTGCATGACCCAACGCAGAAGGCGACGTCGTAATCCGCGCTCCATTGTTTATCTCATCCTGGCGCTGCTGGTGTTCTTGTCCCCAGTCGTGGTGACGTACTACAAGAACATTGAGCAGCACCAGATCGCAGAGGAATACACGCGTTCAGTGTCGCGCTTGTCTGAAGATGAGCGCGCCGCTGAGTTCGCGCGGGCCGCGGAGTATAACGCGCAACTGCCGGAAGTCGGAGCCCCAGATCCGTGGGTCAACGGTGTTGATGTCAATTCACCTGCTTACACGAATTATCTAGATATCCTGCGCACCGCAGGCTCCATGGCCCGCGTGCGAGTTCCGAGCGTAGGCATTGACTTGCCGGTGTACCACGGGACGTCGACAAGCGTGCTTGCCCATGGCGTAGGGCACCTGTACGGTACCGCACTTCCAGTGGGAGGTGAGGGAACACATTCGGTGCTCACGGGGCACACGGGGCTTGCCACCCTGACCATGTTCGACAACCTTACCCACATCACGACCGGTGAAGTGTTCACCGTGGAAGTTATGGGTGAGGTCCTAGCCTACAAGGTCACAGGGATCGAAACCGTTCTTCCAGAAGAAATCGAACACCTTCAGGTCGAGGAGGGGCGAGACCTTCTCACCCTCGTCACCTGCACACCGTATGGCATCAACTCCCATCGGCTACTGGTCCATGGTGAGCGCACGGATGTGCCCGCCAACTATGACCAAGGATTCAAGCCCCCGTGGCAGTCGTGGATGACCGTAGCCATTGCTGTTGTTGTCTTTATTGTTGCCTACCTGCTTTGGCTCTTGGCTCGGCGCCGTAAGAAGCGCCAGCAAGGCCAAGAGGTTTATCGTTAGCGAAAGTTCATATGCTCATGAGGATCAATGCTCACTTCAACGGACACGTCGCGTCCGTGCTCGCGGTTTTCATGATTGTATGTCTGAGCCTGCTGCATGTGGCTCCGGCTTTGGCCGGGTCCAACGCCAGCTTGGTCATTGCAAAAACTCTGGGCTCTGGTGCGCAGGGAGAGCCTGCCGATACGCAGGCACGGTTCAAGGCCGTTCGGCTCATTGATGTTCCAGGTGACGCTAAGACGGATCTGGGCAAGCTCGCCCAAGATAACCCGCGCTTGTTGAGTAGTGACCCCGGCGTGCGCACGGATCCACCCCAGTTTGCAGATACGGATGCCGAAGGTAAAGCGGCTTTCTTCAACCTGGAACCTGGGGTATACCAAATCTCTGAAGTCAATCAAGCAGTCGGCAACGAACACCGCGATATAGCTACGCCTATCTTGGTTTATGTAGGGCACAAGACCGCGCTCATTCGTGCGAAGAACCAGCCTACGGTTATCGGAAAGAAAGCAAACACGGACACTGCAACGCAGGGAAGCGACGTAGTCTTCCACATCACTACCTCTGTCCCGCCTCGGGACGCCAATGGGCAACTTCATCAGTACGTTGTCGTAGACGCCTTAGATTCCCGGTTGAAACTGGTAGGGGTCCGCAACGTGCGCATTAACAACGTTCAGGGACGCGTGGAGCTGCGCGAAGGGGAGCACTTCACGGTTGATGCGGTTAATAACCGAGTGGTTTTCTCGATGAACAAGACGGGTTTATCGAAGCTTGCGCAGAGCCGTGATGGTAACCCGGATACCTCCGTGCGCTTCGACATCCTCACCACGGTTGATAAGAACCTCCAGGAGTGGTCTCCGATTCGCAACACCGCACTGTTTTCCCCTGATGGGTACTGTGTCCCGCAACCAGACCAGACACAGACGGATGCTGCAGATTACCGTTTGACGGCCGACGTAGAGCAACACGATGGAACTCTTTCTCCTCTTGACTGTCGGGTGGGGCGTGCTCCGGAGAAATCCAACACAGTTGAAGTCGGCGTTAAGAAGGAGGGAGACCACAATGGGTCTAGTTCACCTCAGCTGTGGTGGCCTTTCGCAGCCCTGCTGGCAGCGTTGGGCCTAGGTTCTTCTTCCTCCTCCGGAGGCTCATCGCAGCCGCCGAGTAATGATTCGCCTTCCGCTGAACCCACCACGCAACAGCCGAACGGGAAAGCCACCACGTCACCCAGTGAGAGCTCTGGCAACACAACTAAGCCAGGTCCGGTGCGTCAAGCGATTGACTCGCTGGCCAGTACCGGTGCAAGTGTTATCGGCTTTATCTTGGCCAGCCTGACGCTCATTGCTCTTGCCATCGTCTTCCTCACACGCCGCCGTGATTCTGAGGACGCAATACTTGAAGTGGACGATAGCGATTCCCAGGCGGGTGAGAAACCATGATGCTGTCTTTCCGCCCTTTACACCAACCTCAATCTTTAGGAGCTCTCGTGCACGTGACCGCTCTGAGCACAGCGCTAAAGCGCTTCTGCGCAGTGATCGTTGTCGCTGTAGTTGTCGTTGTTGGACTGGCTTTGCCTAACACTCCGTGGGAAGAGCACACAAGTGCGCAAGCAGAGGCGCAGACTTCACGGAACTGGAGCACGAACGAGAACGTGTACCGCCAATGTGCTTTCCGCAAAGGTACGGGCGAGGTGGCGCCGTATGCTCAGCAGTTGTGTTGGATCGACATGGCAGGCCTGCTGGAAGGTCTGTCCGATAAACCCAAGAATGTAACCAAGGACTTGGGCCGCTACGAACTGAGCTATACCGTAAATCTCCTTAAATACTCTGAACGCGTAGGCGGAGGAAGCACCAATTGGTCTACCGATGTGAATCAGTTCGGCCTTTCTACAGGCCCAGTCAATGGTCGTGTTTTCGGCAACGAGCTTGGCGGAGTGCAGTATTTCTCGCCATTTGCCGGTGATAGCGCTTCCCCTGCTGTCACGTTCACCAACCCTAGCAGTTTGGGGGATCCCGGCCAGATGGCTAAAGTTCAGTTCCGAAATATCAAGGTCAAGGACAAGGCTACCGGTACCTACGTTAAGGACTACCGGCTGACTGCCATCGATGCTGAGGCTACCGAGTCTGGCTTGTACGGCGAGAACATGAGCTTTGATGCTCCTGAGCTGAACCAAGACGTGGAACTATACCGAAGGTTTACACCTCCTGAGCATCTTTCGGCCTGCGATCCCGCGAGGCAACCGAAGAATATTCTGGGACCAGGTGAGGAAAGCTACTACAATCGCGGAGACAATACTTTCAAGGACGTCTACTGCAAGGAATACACTAGCTTCCAAAGTCCAGCGGGCACGTACATTCTGGGCGGGGATAGGATTACCTCGCTTGATGTCGGTTTGTTTACCCGTTATAGGACGCAGGCCTTTGCTCTGTCGCTCAACATGGGACGCATGACCGGAAATGTCGCTCCGGTAGATACCACCATGGAGAAGGCGGCGACCGGCCAGGAAACCAGCTTCGATTTTTCCATGGCTACTCGACTGGGAAGCACCGAGATACCCGTTCCGTGGCAAGGCGAGGGAACCTATACCCAGACACTGCGTCAGATGGATCCCGTGAATTCTTTAGGAAATACCGCCCGTGACGTCATGCTTTTTCGCTCCAGTGCACAAGGCGAGCAAAGAAACCTCGCCTTCAACCGTTACGAGCCAACATGGCAATGCACCGACCCCGCGGATGCGACGAAGAGTATCACGGTGAAGGAAGGCAGTATCCCGGCGGGCAAGGGAGTGTCCCTGGAAAAAGATACTGCTACGGGAACCTCGACTTTGGTGATGGAGAATAAAACGTCAGTGCCCATGACGTGCAAGGTCACATGGAAACCGAAGTTTAAACCGTCTTCTCTTAACCTGCGCAAGACTGTTTCCGGTACGGCTAAGAGCTACAAAGATATCCAGCTGCGGACTTACGATCTTGGTTATTCGTGTACTGAACCGGCCGGCTTTAAGGCAGCATATCCAGAAATCAAGCTTGCAGATTCCCGCCCGCTTGCCGACGGCGCCAGCTACACGGTTTCCGGTTTGCCTGCGGGAGCAACCTGTACTCTGGTCGAAAACAATGCGCAGCCCAGCCCGGGTACAAGCCTGAAACTGACGTGGTCGGGCAATGGCGTGACCCAGGGAACCGGCAACACACCTTCAGCGAAAGTCAAACTTGCCGAGGGGACGACAAATGCCACTGGTATCAGTAGCGTTTCCGCGGGCAACGACTTCCACGGACATACCGGTACCCTTAATGTGTCTAAGCACATCCACGGTGAGGCTGTGAATAATTTGGGTAGCCCGCGTGACTACCGCTTTGAATTGACCTGTGATAGCGCAAACTACCAACAGATTGTCACTATGACCACAACGGGTTCGGGGAACAATGAACTCGATGGAAAAGCCCAGTTTACGTCCGTACCTTTGGGGCGTGATTGTGTGCTCAAGCCGTTGTCCGGTTTGACTGGTTCGGAAACCGAAACCATCGTGTTCAATGGCCGTACAGTGAAGCTCGATGGGACAGTTATTGAAAAGAATGAGGCCGAAGCTTACCCACTCAAGCTTCCCGATTCCGATCAGCCACAAGAAGCGTCCAACGTGACCATCGACGCGATGTATTCCTTCCAAAAGCGTGATGTTAAGGTGTATAAGTCCTTGATTGGTCCCGCTGCGGCTAAGGTACCGACGGATGGGGTCTACGAGGTTTCCTATGTGTGTGAAACCCCCGACGACGCTGCGGGCAAGGTGGAAGGAACTCTGCACCTAGCAAGTGGTGAGAGTAACGCACAGTATATTAAAGGGGCTCGCGTAGGTTCCGAATGCCGTATCTGGGAATCGAAGCAGCCCGAGTTTCAGAACCAAGTTGTAGACCGTACCCGTATTACCGCGTCCAATACCTCTGACCAGGTAACCACGTTGAGTAACGATGAAGCACAGACCACACCGGTGCTTAAGGTCGATGACACCACTGACGCAAAGCAGAATACGGTGACGGTGTCGAACCACTATGTCAGTAGGCTGGCTACCGTCGACGTCAGCAAGCTTGTCCGCGCCCAACTCGGTCTTTCGAACTTGCTACCTGCGAACTACGAGATTTCTTTTGACTGTGGTGTGCGCAATGTCGAAACTTCTGACGGGGCGTATACCAACGTGGATCTGCGCGGAACCCTCAGCATCGCGGGAAGTGAAACGAAAAACCTCGTAGCCGACGTGGCAGATTCAGCATTGGGGTCTTTGGTAAACGACGGCCCCGCAGGTGTAATGCGTGTGCCCTACGGCAATACGTGCCGTTTCTCCGAAAAGGATCCGGACACCGTTCGCGGAGTGGACTGGACATCCAATGCGGGTTCGATTGAGCTCGCTGTGGATGAACCTGCAGAAAAAGCCGATATCGTGAATACCTTCCAGGCTGCTGGCGATGGTGTGACCATCAAGCAACGAACCTCCGGTATCAACGACTTTGCCCAGCCAGTCGAATACTCCCTGTCGTGCGTGGCATCGAATGGCACGTCGCTTGATTTGGGAGAGCATGCTCGAATTACTATGCAGCCGGGCGTGTCCTCCCACCAAGTGCCTAACAGCTCTATTCCGGAAGGCAGTAACTGTCACCTGAAGGAACTTAACGTTGACACTGGCAAGCGCGGGGATGGATACGAGATCCGCCGTGATTCCACGCTCAAAGTAGACGAGATTTCCAAGACTTTTGAGACCGCAGAAGGTGTCGACTCCGGAACCTTTGCCGTGGGTCCGCAGACTGTGGTTAACATCGGCCATTCTTATGATTATTCCGATAAGAAGATGACCATTACCAAGGACGTTCAGTTCGACGCCGACACCGCTCAGTACATTTCACAGGTACGCAAGAACGTGAAATATCAGCGTGAATTCGACGTCAGTGTAGTGTGCACTCCGCCGGATGGCGGCGTTACCGTGTCTCACCATGGCAAAGTCAGCTCCTCGCAGTCCTCGAACACGGATACGCATACGTTGGAGTTCACAGATATTCCTGATGGCTCGACATGCCGGGTAACCGAAGGTGCTACCACCGCAGCTGAGGGCATCACCTTCACACAGGAAGTAGCCGCTGGCGGTAAACGTGCAGAGAAAACACTGGAGTTTACCGTCAACGGAGACTCCCCAGTCAGCCTTATTAATACCTACAAGCGCACCTTGGCGAAGGTTGATCTCACCAAGATTGCCAGTACCCCGATTGACATTGAGAAGGCCCAGCCGGACGTAAGCGGTGACAGTGTTTATTACACGCACAACTTCACCATGGTGTGTTCTGATCCTGAAGGCACCAGCGCAGAATCCGGTGACCTGCCGCCGATTGAGGTCAAGCAGATTACGGGGCCCGGCCACACCCAATTTGTGGATGCCCCGGTAGGAGCAAACTGTTCCATTACCGGTGATAAATTTGGTCAGCTGGATCTCAAGAAGTCGCAGGGTGAGGGCAAGCCCACCCTCGAAACGCATCTGATCCCGCAGAAGGTGGAGTGGCGCCTGCAACGCAATGACGCCGAGCCCTTCATTGATTCTGAGATCACGGAAGGAACCACGACCTCGCAGCCGATTTCCATCAAAGCTGACAATGCGGATGGATCGTCGAACAACGTGCTGACTCTGACGAATTACTACACGTTCGTCAAATCTAAGGTAAAGATGACCAAGAAGATTGTCGCCGAAGCTGATGACGTGAAGCTCTTGCGCAGCGCCAATCCTCCGGTGAACTTTAACTTCTCCTACCAGTGTCAAGGCGTGGGTTACTCCACTTCTAACGTGGGGCTGCCTACGGAATTGGTAGCTGCAGATACCGAAGCTTTCCCTGATTCCACTCCATTGTTCACCAGTCCAGAAGTGGAAGTGCCATCTGGTGCATGGTGTACGGCAACAGAAGCTGAGCCGTCTTTTACTCCGTCTGAGTTGACGTGGAGCCAAAACTCCAAGGATATTTCCCAACGCGTGGGGTCAGCTGACTCGGCCGTAGAGTCTTTCGACTTTGTTAACACTTATCAACGCCGCACTGTGCCTGTGCGCATCGTTCCGATGCAGGATGGATACCTAGGTGGCGCGGATGGAGCCAACTACGAATATGACTTGGTATGCAAGGATCCTTCGGGTACGCAAGAGTCCTTTAGTATTCCTGCGGCGAGCACTAACTCCACCTACACGGTGACCGATACCGCCGAGCCATCTGGCGGCACCGTTGTAGAACTACCCGTCGGTTATGACTGTACCTTGGATCTGAGCAAGTCCTCGGCCCTTCAACCACGAGTACAACTGGAAGCGACCAGGTCCGAGCGCACTCCATATGTGGAATTCGGTAAGTGGATCGGCGGACAGCCCGATGCCCACAACCCGACAAAGAAGCTTGCTTCACTGACCGCTGATGAGGTCACGGATGCGATGAAGAAGTACAGCTATGACTTCCGCATTGATCCGAAATTGCAGTCACGTTCCGGTGAGCCGGTCATGACGCTGGGTGCGGAGGCTATGCACCTTCGTGACCGTGTTGACGTCACTTTCACCAAGACGTCGACTGGTGCAGCAGGCGAAGGAAAGACCTTTAGCTTCGCATCGAGTTGTGGTGATACATCCTTCGATCTCAAATCCGGAGAATCGCACACGCTGCAGGGAATTGAAGTCGATCGCACGTGCACGATCCGTGAGCAGACTGCCGAAGGACACGTAGGTGCTGTTGTCTCCGTTGAAAGCGCTGGCGACCGTTTAGGTACGCCAACAGCGCGAACCACGACCGACACTGATGGACGCCTTGCCGGCGGTACGTGGACTTTCGACGTGCTTCCGGTAAGTGCCCCAAGCGATCTGTCGACGGATGGGCCGCAGTGGGCATTAACGGCGAAGAACTCCTTCCCGGGACTCAAGGTGAAGAAGAAAATCGATGGCGCACCGATTAGCGCGCTCAGCGGAGCAGTAGCCGATACCGCAATTCTGCCGGATTCGGCTCAGACCATGCGCTTTACCTATGAAGTTGAGAACGAAGGTGCCCTGCACATCGGCAACTTCTTGGTCAAGGAGCCCGAGCTAGCTGGTTTTACAGTTCGCGATAGCGCTGGTGAAGAGTATGTGATCAACAATAACGGCCTCATACCGGTCGGCGTATGCAATTTGGGTGACGGCGGCCGGCTAGCCGCGGGGGAGAAGCGGAGTTGCTCTTTTGATGTGGTGATAGACCAGAACACAGACACAGCCTTTAGCTATAAGGGAACGGTAACGGTCACCGCAGACGCTTACGCTGGTGAATCTGACGCAGCACCGTCATCCCAGGTGTCGGCTTCCGATACGTATGGGGCGTTACGTTTGAGCGGCTTGTTGGCAGCAATGCTACCGGATACAGGAATGCAAACCCTTGTGTGGATGCTTGTGCTTGGCCTCGCAGTATTGGGTTTGGGGCTGTGGATATACCTGCGCAACAGGGAGGACGATGACGACGCGGAAGAATAAGCGCCGGTCCTTCTGGCTCATCGTCGCTGGAATCCTCATTCTGCTGTATCCGATTGTTGCTACGCAGTACAACGACTATCACCTGTACCAGCAAGCAGAGTCCTATGGCAGGTCTGTGAATGATATAGACCCGCCAACTCAGCGTCAGCACTATCTTCGTGCGGCACATGAGTACAACGACTGGCTTGCGCAGCAAGGCCACCACGCTTATCCGCCGACGCCCGACTCACCTGGCTTCGAGCGTTACTTAGATACCCTCAACGCTCCGGAGACGGGCGGAGTAATAGCCCGTTTGCGCATTGCCTCCATCGGTGTGGATCTGCCGGTCTTTCACACCACAGCCTCTTCAGTTTTGTATAGCGGGGCTGGCCACATGTTCGGTTCCTCGCTTCCTGTTGGCGGCTCCGGAACCAATGCGGTGATTTCTGCGCATACTGGAATGGTTAATGCGTCAATGTTTGATAATCTTCCCAGATTGCGTGATGGAGAGACCGTGACTGTCGACGTCATGGGGGAAACACTCACTTACAAAGTCACCGGTCGCGAGGTGGTCAAACCCGAAGACTATGAAGCTGTCACGTATGAACCGGGGAAAGACAAACTCACGCTTATTACCTGCACGCCTTATGGCATAAATACGGATCGACTGCTCGTGCATGCAGAAAGAGTCCCCACTCAGGTAGAGGAGGAATCAGGGTGGCAACCTAAGCTATCGTGGTGGATGATTTTAGCGCTCATCCTCATTACCTCGGTGCTGGTGATCGTGTGGTGGAATGAGCGGCGTCGCGGAAAAGCGCGTAGGCAGCGAGTAGACTGACTACCTTTAGACATTAAGTACTGAGTGATTCGGAAACTGGCAAAGGCCCGTTTGGAGAGTAGCGAGCATGGCACGATTCATTGACCGAGTGGTATTGCACCTGCAGGCAGGCGACGGCGGCCATGGCTGCGCGTCTGTCCACCGCGAAAAGTTCAAGCCGCTCGGCGGTCCCGATGGCGGCAATGGCGGCCACGGAGGAGACATCCTGCTGGAGGTCTCCACTCAGATCCACACGTTGATGGATTTCCACTACCGCCCGCACATTAAGTCAGAACGCGGCGGCAACGGTGCCGGTGATTGGCGCAATGGTGCGCGCGGCAAGGACCTCATTCTCGACGTGCCGGTCGGCACTGTTGTCTACACCGAGGACGGCGAGATGCTCGCGGACTTGACGGTGCCGGGCACCCGGTTCGTGGCGGCAGAAGGTGGCTACGGCGGTCTGGGCAACGCGGCGCTGGCCTCTGCTGCCCGTAAGGCCCCAGGTTTTGCCTTGCAGGGCGAGCCCGGCCAGGCCCGTGAACTGGTGCTGGAGCTGAAGTCCATGGCAGACGTCGGCCTCGTCGGTTTCCCTTCCGCGGGCAAGTCGTCTCTGATCTCCGTCCTCTCAGCGGCTAAGCCGAAGATTGGTGATTATCCCTTCACCACCCTCCAGCCCAACTTGGGCGTGGTCGACATGGGACATGAGTCCTTCACCATGGCGGACGTCCCCGGGCTTATCCCGGGCGCAGCCGAAGGCAAGGGGCTCGGCTTGGACTTTTTGCGCCACACCGAGCGCACTGCGGTCCTTGCTCATGTGGTTGATACCGCCACGATTGAACCAGGGCGCGACCCAGTATCCGATATTGAAGCACTCGAGAATGAGCTGGCCAAGTACCAAGAGTTACTGGACGAAGATACTGGCCTTGGTGACCTGCGCGAGCGCCCTCGCGTCATCATCCTCAACAAGGCCGATGTGCCGGAAGCAGAAGAACTCGCGGAATTCGTCAAGGACGACCTTGAGGAGAAATTCGGCTGGCCCGTCTTCATCATTTCGGCCGTAGCGCGCAAGGGCTTGGACCCACTGAAGTACAAGCTCATGGAGATGGTCAACGAGCACCGCAAGTCCCAACCGAAGGCGAAGGCGGATAAGGAACACACCATCATTCAGCCGAAATCTGTCGCTAAGAAAAAGGGCCGCTTCGCCGACTTCACCATCACCAAGGACCCCGAGGTGGAGGGCGGCTTCATCGTCGAAGGCGAGAAGATCGACCGCTGGATCCGCCAGACGGACTTCGAGAACGACGAGGCCGTGGGCTACCTCGCGGACCGCTTGGCCAAGGCCGGTGTTGAAGCCGAACTGCACAAGATGGGTGCTGTGGAAGGTTGCCCGGTGACCATCGGGGACATCGCTTTCGAGTACGAGCCGATGGCCGGCGGACGCGCTACCGATGCTGGTCGCGGTCAGGATGGCCGCCTCATGGGCACCAACCGTGTGTCCGCCGCCGAGCGTAAGCGCGCCTCCCAAGCGCGCCGCGGTTTGGTGGATGAGTTCGATTATGGCGTGGATGAGGAAGTCACCCGCGAGTCCGCGAACCGCGATCGCTGGCAGGGCTAGCCCGGTATACTGAGCTGGTATGTCATCCGAAAACGACAACCAGCTCGACTATCCTCTCCCTCTCGAACCTTTCGAGGGGCCAACCCCGGACATGGCGTATCCGGCAACGCCCGCTCTGTCGGAAAAATCCAGCGGGTTTTCCTCACCATTGCGTGAGCAGATTTCTGAAGCCAAGCGCATCGTCATCAAAATCGGCTCGTCCTCGCTGACCCGTGATGACTTTGTCACGTCCACGGAGAAGATCGACAAGATCGTTGACGCCGTCTGCGCGCGTATGCATGTCTCTGACATCATCATCGTGTCTTCGGGTGCTGTTGCTGCGGGTATGGGCCCGCTCGGCCTGACCACGCGCCCCACTGATCTGGCCACCAAGCAGGCCGCCGCGGCAGTGGGACAGGTCCACCTTGCCTATGAGTGGGGAGTGTCCTTTGCTCGCTATAACCGCACCATTGGGCAGGTGCTGCTGACTGCGTCGGACGTCGGCAAGCGCGATCGCGCCCGTAACGCTCAGCGCACCATTGACCGCCTGCGCCAGATGCGCACGGTGCCCATCGTGAATGAGAATGACACCGTGGCGACCTCCGAGATGCACTTCGGCGATAACGACCGCCTCTCCGCGCTCGTGGCCAATCTTGTTGGCGCGGACGCGCTCTTCCTTTTCTCCGACGTGGACGGTCTCTACGATAAGAACCCGGCGGAGCCGGAC
The DNA here is from genome assembly GCF_001812805.1 of Corynebacterium sp. HMSC078H07. Classification (GTDB taxonomy): domain Bacteria; phylum Actinomycetota; class Actinomycetes; order Mycobacteriales; family Mycobacteriaceae; genus Corynebacterium. Next base: position 53,983 of record NZ_KV810436.1, read on the forward strand.
GCCAAGTTTGTGGAAGAGGTGCGCACCGGTAAGGACTTGAAGGCGGTTGTTGCTGGTGATGGCGGCAAGGTCGGCACCGGCGGCATGGCTACGAAGGTTTCCGCGGCCCGTCTGGCCACGCGCGGCGGCATCCCGGTGCTGTTGACCTCGACGGACAATATTGGGCAGGCGCTTGACGACGCCTCAGTAGGCACCGTCTTCCATACCCGTGAGGAACGCCGCCTGTCCGCATGGAAGTTCTGGGCGCTCTACTGCGCCGATGCCGGCGGCTCCCTGCGCCTCGACGAGGGCGCGATGGAGGCCGTGGTGCGCGGAGGAAACTCCCTCTTGGCGGTGGGTCTTACGGATGTCACGGGCGAGTTCAACGCCGGTGAGATCGTGGATATTATGGGCCCAAAGGGCCAGGTCATCGGCCGCGGTGAGGTGGGATATGACTCGGTTACGCTGCGCAGCCTCATGGGCAAGCACACCGATGAGCTCCCGGAGGATATGCGCCGCCCGGTTATCCACGCGGACTACCTGTCCAACTTTGCCTCCCGAATCTAATGCGCTACTTTATCGGCCCCGACGTGTGGGCACCCACGGTGCGGGATATCGACGCCGCAGGGCACGAACGAGTAGAAAGCCTTGCTGAAGCTGAGGTCTTCGTCAACACCTCCTCGGACCCGGCGGCGGTGCCGGACCTGCCGGAGAATATCCAGTGGGTGCAGTACTGCTTTACAGGGGTCAACCACCTCATTGAGGCCGGAATCATCCGTTCTGATGGGGTGCCGTGGTGCAACTCAGCCGGGGCTTTTGCCAAACCGGTGGCGGAATCCGCGCTGGGACTTCTGCTGTCGCAAGCACACAACCATAAGGCCTTTGCGTTGGCCAGGTCGTGGTCGGTGGCCAGGGAACTAGATGAATCCCAGGCCTGGCTTTATGACCAGCAGGGCCTCAACACGTGATGATTGTGGGCGCTGGAGGAATCGGTCGGCAGCTCATTGCGTACCTCAAACCCTTCGGCGTACATATCACTGCGGTGAATCGTTCCGGGCGCGCAGTGGAAGGCGCGGATGTCACCATCCCCATCGAGCAGGTGGACGAGGTCTGGGGCGAGGCGGACTTTGTGATCAATATTCTGCCCGCCACGGCCGCGACGGAGCACTTCTTTGATGCTGAGATTTTCCGCGCCATGAAGGATTCTGCGGTGTTCGTCAACGTCGGCCGCGGCAGCACCGTGGTCACTGATGATCTGGTGGAGGCCCTTCGCGAGGGTTCCATCGCCGGCGCGGGCCTGGAAGTCGTGGACCCGGAGCCGCTGCCGGAGGGCCACCCACTCTATGACTTGCCAAATGCCACGATGACGCCGCATATGGGCGCATCTTTTCAAGTGGCCGAGCACCACATGGGTGCTATCTTCAACGCCAACGCCGCCGCGTGGGAGCGCGGTGAACCAATGCCTACGCGCGTCGACCCGGACGCTGGATACTAGTGGAGGACATGCATGAAGTACGCCATTGAACCGAAGCCGTGGGAGGAAACCATCGCGGCGCTCGATGCCGCAGGCTTTGAGCGCGCCCCACTAGATGAGGCCTCCTTCCTCATCTATACCGGTGACGGCACCGATTTCCCTGACCCTCTTCCGGACAACATTGGCTTCGTGCAGATTCCCTCGGCAGGCGTGGACCACGTCCTCGAGGCGATGAAGGACAGCAGCGTGCCGTGGTCAAATGCGGCTGGTGTCTACGACAACACGGTGGCGGAATCCACCATCGCGCTGCTGTTGGCGCAGCTGCATGCTCATCGCCGCGTCAACGGGACGTTTGATTCCTATGCCGAGATGGAGGCGCACACCTCCTATCTCTACGACGACAAGACGGTGGCCATCATTGGTGCCGGTGGCATTGGCAAGCGGCTGATTAGCATGTTGTCCGGATTCGGACCGCGCATCATCGCGGTGAATCGCTCCGGTAACCCGGTCGAAGGGGCAGATGAGACCTACCCCGTTTCCCAGGTGGAAAAGGTCTGGCCGAAGGCGGACTACTTCGTCCTGATCGCCCCACTGACCCCGGAGACCCGCCACATGGTGGATGCGGAAGCGTTCGCACAGATGCCGGAGCATGCGGTGGTGGTCAACGTGGGCCGCGGGCCGCTCATTAAGACCGAGGACCTCGTCGCGGCACTTGAGGCAGGGGAGATTGCCGGTGCGGCGCTCGACGTCACCGACCCTGAACCGTTGCCGGAGGATCACCCGCTGTGGCAGGACAAGCGCGTGGTCATCACCCCTCACATTGCTAATACGCAGCGCTCCGTGCGGGAGAAGATTGGTGCGCACACTGTTAAGGTGGCCAAGGCTTTCGCTGCGGGGGAGCCGCTGCCTACTTTGGTTGACCCGAAGGCAGGTTATTAATGGAGAACCCAGACATCCGCGTTGGTGATGCGGAGCTTTCCACACCAAGCGCCACCGCACCCGCTAGCCGCCGCGAAATCGGGTATTAAACCCCTCTTGCGCTGCACATAGTAAAGAATCATTGTATATTCCGTTTTATGAATAAAAGAAACGGCAATATCTTCCTCATCGCCAGCATCCTCGCGGTCCTCGTATTCCTCCTACTTCACTTCCTCGTGCACTGGGATCTGGCGTGGCTCGTCTTCCCCGTCTTCGCGCTGGTAGCATGCTTGGTCTATTTCACAAGAAAACCCTGACGGACCCGTGCTTCTTCCGTACGCTGGTAAGGCATGAGCAACACCGAACGTGAAGAAGTTCTGTCCAAAGCACGCGCCGCCAAGGCGGTAGCGCCGCAGTTCGCGCAGCTGCCCACTCCGCGCAAGAATGAGATCCTCAACCGTGCCGCGGAGAACCTCAGCGCGCACACCGAAGACATCCTTGCTGCCAACCAGCGCGATATTGAGGCTGGTCGTGCCAACGGCATGTCCGAATCCCTCATTGACCGTCTTTCGCTTGACGCTGCCCGTATCGAGGGCATTGCCGGCGGCTTGCGCCAAGTAGCCTCCCTCCAGGACCCGGTAGGGGAGATCCTGCAGGGTCGTACCATGGATAATGGCATCCAGATGAAGCAGGTCCGCGTACCGCTTGGCGTGATGGGCATGGTCTATGAGGCCCGCCCGAACGTCACCGTGGATGCCTTTGGCCTCGCGCTCAAGTCCGGCAACGTGCCGCTGCTGCGTGGCTCGAAGTCCGCGAAGAATTCCAACGCCAAGCTTGTCGAACTTCTCCAGGACACCCTGGCCGAGTTCGATCTTCCGCGCGAGGGCGTGCAGCTTTTGCCCTGTGAGACCCACGATTCCGTGCAGGATCTCATCACCGCTCGTGGCCTAGTGGACCTGGTCATCCCGCGTGGCGGCGGGCGTCTCATCAACGCCGTGGTGGAAAACGCCACCGTCCCTGCCATTGAGACGGGTACCGGTAATTGTCACTTTTACGTCGACGCTTCGGCTGACCTGGACAAGGCCATCGACATGGTGGTCAACGGCAAGACTCGCCGTCCCTCTGTGTGTAACTCGACGGAGTGCGTGCTGATCGATGCCGCGCTTTCCGACGCCTCGAAGCTCCGCATCATCACCTCCCTCCAGGAAGCAGGGGTTACCATCCACGGCGATGTCAAGGAACTTGAGGCCTTCGGTGTGAAGGACGCCGTGGAGGCCACCGAGGAAGAATGGCGCGAGGAATTCCTTTCCATGGATATCTGCGCCAAGGTGGTCGACGGTGTTGATGGTGCCATCGCGCACATTTCTGAGTACACCACCGGCCACACCGAGGCCATTGCCGCCCAAGACGCTGATGTTCTCTTGACCTTTGCCAACGAGGTCGATGCCGCAGCAGTCATGCTCAACGCCTCCACTGCGTTTACCGATGGCGAAGTCTACGGCATGGGCGCCGAAATCGGCATCTCTACCCAAAAGTTGCATGCGCGCGGCCCCATGGCGCTGCCGGAGCTGACCTCCACCAAGTGGGTGCTGCAGGGTACCGGCCAGACCCGACCCTAGGGACAGCTAGAAAAGCTACTCGAAAGCTACTCGAAAGGAATTTTTCGAGCCTGACCTGCACAAAACAATCTACTCGAAAACTTTTCGAGTAGGATGTCGCTCTGTGAGTGTACAGCGAAACTTTTACAAAGAGCCGCAGTTGCTTTTAAGTGTGCCCGAAGATCAGTGGTTTGACCGTAAATCGTTCCGAATCAAACCCAAGGATTTGGCCAAGACAATTGTTGGAATGGCAAATGCCGAGGGTGGTGTTGTTGCGGTGGGGATCACGGATCGTGAATTTGATGGGCTCCCCACAGCTGGGCAGGGGAACGATTTGCGGCAAACAGCGTTGGATTTTACGGATCCGACTGTTAAAGTTCGCATCGAAACGCTCGAAATCAACGAGGGCGTTGAGGTGTTTCTCTTCCATATTCTGCCCAGTGAGCGCGTTCACTATTTAAAGTCGGGAGAGTGCTACCTGCGGGTGGGGGACGAGTCTAGGCGCCTCAAGGCCGATGACATCCTCGAGCTTCGATATACCAAGGGCGAGCAACAGTACGATGCTACGGTGCCGGCGCATGCTAGGGCAGAAGATCTCGATATGTCTTTAGTCGAAGATTATGCTTACACTATTGGTTCGGCCTCCGGTGTAGATTCACTTCGGGCGCGAAATCTGGTTGACCGCCAGGGGCGGCCGCGGGCCGCCGCGATCTTACTGTTTGGAAAGAATCCGCAAGAGTTTTTCCCGAATGCTCACATCCGAGTACTTCGCTTTGCAGAAGATGAGCGCCTGCCAGGCCAGCAACAACAGTTGGCGGAAGATCATCGCTTTGACGGTCCTGTGCCGGAGCAGATTCGTGCAGCGCAAGAGGTAATCGGTGGGATGCTGCCGACAGTTCGTAGACTCTCTGGGGCAGGGTTATTTGAGGAGGAAAACCTCATTCCGCATGATGTATGGCTAGAAGGGCTAGTTAACGCAGTTGTGCACCGCTCATACAGCATGTCGGGTGACCATATTCGATTCGAGGTGTACCCCGGCCGGATTGAGATTTCTAGCCCCGGACGCTTCCCAGGTCTTGTTGATCCTGCTAAGCCTGAATCGATTGCACGTTTCGCGCGCAACCCTCTCATCGCACGCGTTACTGCTGAGCTACGCATCGGCCAAGAGCTGGGAGAAGGGATCCGCCGTATGTTCGCTGGTATGCGTCGCGTCGGTTTTGCCGATCCCTCTTATGTGCAGACCAGCGGCAGCGTTGTTCTGACATTGAAGGCGATTCAACGATTGAACGAGCACGTTCTGAAGGATTTGCCCCGACATGCTGAAGGAGCGTTGGCGGCGTTGGAGACGAGCGCACGTCCAATGTCTACGGGGGAGGTGGCGGAAGCTCTAGGTGTGTCAATTCCATCTGTGCGTCGTGCATTGCAAGCCATGCGTGACAAGGGGCTCGTGAAATGGAGGGGAAATGGCCCGCGTGATCCGCGGGCAGTGTGGTTTGTTGAGGGGCCTTTTGGATGAGCTGAATAGAGCTCGAAAAGCTACTCGAAAGCTACTCGAAAGGAATTTTTCGAGTCTGACCTGCGCAAAACAATCTACTCGAAAACTTTTCGAGTAGATTGTGTGCCTTGCGTGGGGGGTTCGTGCTGCACGGCGGTGAAGTCCTGAGTAATCTATAGCGCGGTAATAACAAAGAACTGATTGGTGCCTTCTTCCTATGCTGTCCCGCATTGCTTCCTCCGTGGCCGCCGCCGTCATGGCAGTGTCTGCCCTTGTCATTCCCCAGACCGCAACCGCGCCCGCCGCCCACGCCGATGAGCACTGCCCCGCAGTGGTCTTCGTGGCCGCTCGTGGCTCCGGCCAAAACAGCCAGATCTACCCGACGCAGTATTCCAACCAGGGAGGCCGCGCCTCCAATGGATGGGAAGGCGAATCTATCCGCGCCATGCTGCGCAACGCCGAATCCCATTACCAGGCCACCCACGGTGGTAACTCTCTGATGAAGGACGTCTACGTCCTCGGCCTGGAACCCAAGTACTACCCGGCAACCTTCCCGGAGTACACCGTGCCTAACGTCGGCCTGCCCTCCACCGCAGCGCAGGCACTGGGCGTGGTCCTGCAGTACGCCAAGCCGGTGATGAACACCGCCGTATCTGCCTTGGACCAGTTCTCGCACTCCGTGGAGACCGGCAAGCGCGGAGTCATGAGCGCCATCAACGACTACGAGGGCGCTACCGGCTGCCACCCGCAGTACATCTTGTCCGGCTACTCCCAGGGTGCGATGGTCATCGCTAGCCACGAAAAGGAACTGGCCAACCGCGGCCAGCTCGCCGGCGTGGTTACCTTCGGCAACCCGCTGACCCGCAAGAACGATCCCTCCGTGGTGGGTAATACCCAGGGCGCCGGCGGTCCGATGGGCTTCATGCCCTACCCGCGCGCTACTGGCAACCGCGTTGATTACTGCCTGCCGCTCGACGCCGTGTGTGACCTCTCCGTAGGAACCCTGTACGCCGCTGAGCCCACCGGTGGTTCTCACGGCCAGTACTTCTTCACTCACCACGAGTGGGACTACCAGGTCTACGATTCCATCGGACGCTTCGTTGATGGGGTGCGCTTCCGCTAGGCGGTCTATACTTGCCACCCATGACTAGTCCGCAACGCATCGGAATCATGGGTGGCACTTTTGATCCCATCCACAATGGCCACCTCGTCGCCGCTAGCGAGGTAGCCCACCGCTTCCGCCTCGACACTGTGGTGTTCGTGCCCACCGGCCAGCCCTGGCAGAAGGCGGACAAGAAGGTCACCGCCGCTGAGCACCGCTACCTCATGACCATGGTGGCCACGGCATCCAACCCGCGTTTCACGGTCTCCCGAGTAGACATCGACCGCGAAGGCCCGACCTACACCATTGATACGTTGCGTGACCTGCGCGCTATTTTCCCGGATGCGGAGCTTTTCTTCATTACTGGTGCCGACTCGGTGGCTTCCATTATGAGCTGGCGGAACTGGGAAGAGATGCTGGAGATGGCGCACTTTGTGGGCGTGACCCGCCCGGGCTACGAGCTCAGCAAAGACATGTTGCCGCTCGAATCCCAAGATGATATCGAGCTCATTGAAATCCCCGCTATGGCGATTTCCTCCACCGATTGCCGCGCCCGCGCCCAGCAGGGCCAGCCGGTGTGGTACTTGGTGCCGGATGGGGTGGTGCAGTACATCGCCAAGAATCACCTCTATAGCCCGCATCCCGAGAAGCCCCTTTAAGAATCTCCGTGGCGTGGGGAGGGCCACGGCGATTGACTAGGAAAATAGGTTCTCGGCGTGTAAGACTAGAGGTCTTAGTACTGTACGCGTTGTGTAGGGATAGTCATGTCGATTACTGATGAAGCACGCCTCATGGCGGAAACCGCTGCCCTGGCTGCGGATGAAAAGTTGGCCACCAACATTGCAGCCATTGATGTCTCCGACGTGCTCGCCATCACCGAGGTCTTTGTCTTGGCCTCTGCCGATACCGAGCGCCAGGTGGGGTCCATCGTTGAGGAAGTCGAAGACGAGCTAACCAAGAAGGGCTTTGAGCCCAAGCGTCGTGAGGGCAACCGTGAAAACCGCTGGGTTCTGCTTGATTATGGCCCCATTGTGGTTCACGTCCAGCGCAATGACCAACGCGAGTTCTACGGTCTTGACCGCCTCTACCACGACTGCCCGCTCCTCGAGATCCCTGGTCTTGAGACACCAGAGCGCCCAGGCGAGTGGTCCAACGACATCAACCCGCGCGAAGTCGAATCCATCGAAGAGATTCCGCTGGCTCAGCCGGAGCCGGAAGACGACGAATTATGACGCGCCGCCTCCTCCTCATCCGCCACGGTCAAACCACCTACAACGCCACCGGCCGGATGCAGGGACACCTCGACACCGAGCTTTCTGAGGTCGGCCTTTCCCAAGCCCGCGCCGCCGCTGACCTTCTCGTGGACAAACAGATTACGGCTATCGTCTCCTCCGACCTCATCCGTGCCCGCGATACTGCGGCAGTGATTGGGGAAAAGTTGGGGATTAAGGTGGACGTCGATAAGCGCCTGCGCGAAACCCACCTCGGTGACTGGCAAGGCATGACCTCCGCCGAAGTCGACGAGCAGTACCCAGGTGCGCGCGCCATCTGGCGCCACGACCCTACCTGGGCCCCGCCGCAGGGAGAAAGCCGCGTGGACGTGGCCACCCGCGCCCGCCCTGTTATCGATGAGCTGATGCGTGCCCACCCCGAATGGGACGAAGGCGCGGTGCTCGTCGTTGCGCACGGCGGCGCCATTTCCGCGCTGACCTGCCACCTGCTGGGCCTGCAGCACCACCAGTACGGCATCCTCTCCGGGCTGAAGAATACCCATTGGTCGCAGCTGACTGCCCGCCCCGAATTCGATGCTTCCCAGCCGCTGTCCCCGCTGGAATTTACCCCGGATAACGTGGGCCGCGCGCAGTGGTACTTCGACGGCTGGAACATGGGCGGTGCCGTCGTGGGCGGCGCGGGAGCGGACGTCTAGTGATTCGCGTCGTTACCGACTCCGCCGCGGGGCTCCCCGCGGACATCGTGGAGGAGTTAGACATCACCGTGGTGGATCTCCACGTCATGGAGAGCCACGGCAAGGACGGTGCTGAGCTGTCTACCTCAGGCCTCACCGCGCTAGAGCTCGCTGCTCTCTACGGCCGCGAGATGGAGCGTTCCGGCGACGACGGCGTGTTGGCCATCCACCTGTCCAAGGAATTGTCCTCCACGTGGTCGGCAGCGGTGACGGCTTCGGGCGTCTTCCCCGACACCGTCCGCGTTATCGACTCTGGAACCGCCGGCATGGCCATGGGCGCGGCCGCCATGACCGCTGCCAAGCTTGCCCAGGAAGGCGCGTCCCTGAAGGAGTGCTACGCCGCAGCCATCAACACGCTGGAGCGCGGGCACACGTGGGTCTATCTCGACTCCATCGATGACCTTCGCCGTTCTGGGCGCATGTCGGCGGCGACGGCGATGTTATCCACAGCCCTGCTTGCCACAAAACCCATCATGGCGGTGCAGGCAGGAAAACTGGAGATGGTGGGCAAAACCCGCACGCAGACTAAGGCTTTTACCAAGCTCGTGGACCTAGTGGCCTCCCGCGCGGAGGGCAAGCCCGCGTTCGTTGCGGTGCAGTACAACGAAGACGAGGCCTCCGCGCGCCGCCTCGAAGAGTTGCTGCGTATGGCGCTGCCGGAGTCATCGTTTATGCGCGTTGCGCTTACCGACGTCCTCTCGGTCCACGTCGGCCCCGGAGCCATCGGCGTCTCCGTCGTCTTCAGCTAACTGTTGACGCCTTCAACAAGTTATCCACAGGTTGCGGCCTAAGCCCTCGACGGTGAGGTAGCGGGCTGCGTAGCGTCACGGTCATGAATGCTATCGCTGACCGCCTGCGTGACCTCACCCGGCCCACCGGGGAAGAAGAGTTGCTTTCCGTGGACTACCCGCGCCCGCGCCTGCGGGTGCCGCCGCGGCTTGCCCTGGTTGCGGTGGGTCTGGCGGCGGTAGGGCTGCTGTTGTGGCTGGGTGGCTCGCGCGAGGCAGCTAACCCCTACGAGGTTCCCGCGGTGAGCAGCGCGCCGCCGGCGGATATCGTGGTGTCCGTGGTGGGGGAGGTGGATTCCCCTGGCCTGGTCACGTTAGCGCCGGGCGCGCGCGTGAACGATGCCCTCGAGGCCGCGGGCCCCAAGGTACCCACGGATAACCTCAACTTGGCGCAGAAGCTTAACGACGGCGAACAGATCACCGTCGGCGCCCTCCCCGGCGCTGAGGACGACGGCGGCGGGGGCGAGACCAGTGACGACACGGTGTCGCTCAATTCCGCGACCGCTGAGGAGCTCATTACCTTGCCGGGCGTGGGCCCGGCAACGGCCGAGGCCATCATTGCGCACCGCGAGGAGGCCGGCCACTTCACGTCGATAGAACAGCTCATGGATGTATCCGGCATAGGGCCTGCTAAGTTCGCTCAGCTCAAGGACAAGGTGCGTCCATGAGGGAGCTGCGGCTCGCACCGGCTGCGGTGGTGGCGTGGCTGGCCACGCTCGCCGTACTCTTCGGCCAGCCGTGGTTGTTACTAGGGCTTGTCGCCTGTTTCGCCTTCCTTCGGCGCGCGCCCGGCCAGGCCATTTTGTGTACGGCCAGCGGCGCACTCTTCGCTACGTTGGCGGCGGTGCGCATGCGGCGAGCCGAGGCTTTCCACTTTGGCTCCGAGGTCACCGGCACACTCGCCGCAGACCCCATCCAGACCGCCTCCGGCTGGATGGTCCGCTTGAGCGTTCCCGGATATCCGACGCAGCTGCCGGTCTTCCTCGACGAGCAGCCCGAAGCTTACGCCGGCTCGCTCGTGACCATCCACGGCCGGCCCGGTTCTTCCGATCGTGTTGGGGTGGGCCAGACCGTCTTCAGCGGCGAGCTCACTGCCCACTCACACAGCTGGACTGCCGCCGTGGCAGAGAATTTCCGCGCCATCTGCGATAACGGCCTCATCCCCGGCATGGTGTTGGGCGATACCAGTCTCCAAAGCCCCGAAGACAAGCAGCTCTACATCGATACCGGGCTCTCGCATTTAAGCGCGGTATCCGGGTCCAACGTTGCCATGGTGTGCACCGCCGCGGCGTTGGTGGTGAGGGGGCAGAGGGTGCGCGTGGGGGCGTCGGCAGGCGCGTTGGCACTGTTTGTCGCACTCGTGGGGTGGGAGCCCTCCGTCCAGCGCGCCACCGTCGCCGGGGTGGCAGGCCTCCTCGCCGTGCTCAATTCCTCCACGATGGAACCACTCCACGCGCTCTCCCTCGGCGTGCTTTTCCTGCTCGCTGCCGATAGCGACCTTGCGGTCAGCTTTGGCTTCGCGCTGTCCGTCGCAGCCACCGTCGGCATCGTGGCGCTGACCCCGCTGCTGCTGCGCGTGCTCGGTACTGGCATTATCGCGCGCGCCTTCGCCGTGGCGATTGCCGCAGACATCGTCACCATGCCGCTCATCGCGCTCATGGCGGGCAGGGTATCGGTGGTCTCCGTCATCGCCAACGTGCTTGCAGCCCCCGTCGTACCGATCATCACCGTCGTGGGCCTCATTGCCGCCGTGCTCGCACAGGTAGGGCTCGGCCGCCCGCTCGTCATCCTCATTGAACCGCTTGCGGACTGGATTCACGGCGTTGCTGCCGCCATGCCGCTGACCACCGTCGAGGCCGGTCCCGTCGCGGTGCTCTTGCTCGTGGGGTGGCTCATCGCGGCGCTGTTAAGATGACAGGCATGTCCGTGCATCTCATCCTCGGCGACGATGAATTCCTGGCCGAGCGCGCCCGCCTGAGCGTTCAGCAGGGCGATGTCACCAAGCTCAAGGCCTCGGAGGTCAGCGAAGGAGAAATCCTCGAGGCCACCAGTCCCTCCCTGTTCGGGGATGAGCGCTGCATCGTCATTAGTGATGTGGAAAAGGCAGGCAAGGAGGTCACGCGCATTCTTCTCGACGCCTGCGCCAACCCCATGCCCGGCATTACCCTTATCCTCTTGTATTCGGTGACGGCGAAGACGCTGAAGAAAAAGAAGAAGCCACCGGAGATCGTCGCTGCCCTGCGCAAGAGCGGTGAGGTCCACGAGGTGTTTTCCCTGTACCCCAACGAGCTGGCTCCGTGGGCCACGCGCGAGTTTGCCTCCCACGGCGTGCGTCCGACCCCGGACGTGGTGCAGGCGCTTCTCGACGGCGTCGGGTCCGACCTCCGCGAACTCGCCTCCGCCATCTCCCAGCTCGTCTTCGACACCGGCGGTAAGGTCACGCGCGAGGCGGTCCACGAGTACTACGTGGGCGTGGCTGAGGTGGCCAACTGGGACATTGCGGATGCGGCCGTGGCCGGGCGCGTGGAGGCGGCCGTGTCGACGTGCCGCCGCGCGCTCCAGTTGGGCGCAAGTCCCGTGGCTATCGCTTCGGCGTTGGCGAACAAAGTAGGCAACATCGCGCGCCTGTATTCTGCGCGAGGAGACCAGTACTCGCTGGCTTCCCAGACCGGCATGGCGCCGTATGCCGTTAAAATTACTCAACCGGTGGCTCGCCGCTGGTCGGGGGACAACATCACCAAGGCCGTCATCCTCATGGCGGAACTCGATGGCGCGGTGAAGGGCCAAGGCGGCGACGAGGAATTCGCCATTGAGGCCGCCGTGCGGCGGGTGGCAGAGTTAGCGCGCTAAACTATCCCACCATGGATGAGATCCAGGACTTTGCAACCAAGCTTTTTGATTTCGCTCGCAGCGGCGACGCCACTCTGCTCGACTACATCGCGCAGGGCGTCAACGTCGACATGGTGAACCAAGAAGGCCAGTCCTTCATCATGCTCGCTGCCTACCACGGGCATGCCGAGCTGGTGCGCCAGCTGGTCGCCGCCGGTGCCGACGTCAACCTCCTCAATGATCGCGGCCAGTCCCCGCTGGCCGGGGCTATCTTTAAGAAGGAAGACGCGGTGATTGACGCCCTCCTTGACGCCCACGCCGATCCCACCGCCGGCCAGCCCAATGCCATTGACTCGGCTCGCATGTTTGGCCGCGAGGATCTTCTCGAGCGCCTGTCATGAGCTGGTCCGCATTCGCGGCCATTTTGCTGATGAACCTGGTGGGCGCCGCCGCGCCGGGCCCTGACGTCGTGTTGATTACGCGTTATGCCACGCGCTCGCGCCGCCATGCCATCGCGGCGGCCACCGGTATCCAGGTCGGCGTGCTCTTCTGGTGCACGCTGACGGTCTTTGGTGCCGCGGCTCTGCTGTCGGCATTCCCGGGGGTCATGTCGCTCATTCAGGTCGTGGGAGGCTGCTTCTTGGTCTTCATGGGCGTGCTTTCCATCCGCTCGGGCCTTGAGCTGCGCAAGCATCCCCCGCAAGATGAGGACGATGCGGCTGCTCGCCTAGGGTCGATGGCTAAGGTCTTCCGCACCGGGCTTGCCACCAACCTCTCCAACCCAAAAATCGTGCTCTTCTTGGCCGCGATGGTGGCTCCGCTGCTGCCGCCGCACCCGCCCATCTGGCTCTCGATAGCGTTGGTGTTGAGCCTGTCGCTATCGAGCTACCTGATGTTTGTCTTCTTCTCCACGGTGATTTCGACGCGCGCAATTCGCCGGCGCCTTCTCGCCGCGGGTCCGTGGATTGATATCGGCTCCGGCGCCTTCTTCGTCGTCGCCGGCTGCGCTCTCGTCTGGGCCGGAATCCAAGCCGCCTAGCCCAAAAAGCCGAGCCACCTAACTCGGAATGCGGAGCTGGCCCATCTCGAGCAGTTCCGCTACCCACTGCGACCACGCCGTCACCGTGGACGAGCGCCGGCGCAGCGTGGACTCTTTAAGCCCCAAGTCCGCGCTACGCATCAAGGCATAGGCCTCGTCCTTGTTCAGCGCACGGCACGTGTCCACCACGTGCGTGAGCATATCCCGGAACACCGGGCGCGAAGCCAGCGCCTGAATGAGGGCAGCATTGCGCTCATCGCGGGTGCCGCGCAGCTCTGTCAAGCCAAGGTAGCGAGCCGCGTTGGTGTAGTAGTCCGCCTGGCGCGGGGTAAAACCATACTGTTCGGGCATGTCCGCCTTGGGAACTGGGTTTTCCAACAAGCTAATAACGCGCGCAAAGGAGTCCGCCTGGGGGAAAGGGAACCCCGGACGCTCTACCTGCGTGGCGGCCAGAATGCTGCGCACGGTTTCGGCGGTGACCGTCGAAGGACCGAGGATATAACGGTGAGCCGCGACCAACTCGATAGAGCGGAAATCCGCAGGATCCCTAAACGCATACCGGTAGAAATGGAACACGCCGTTGGAATACACCATGTACACCGGTACGACCTCTTTCTCCAACGCCAGACTGAAGCGGCGGAAAGGAAAATACAGCTGACGGATATTGAAGTCGGGGGACACGTGGTTCTTCGCCTCCAGCAGGACGAGGTGCTCCGCCGATTCAAAACCGGCATCAATCTCCATCTGGGCACGGTCGACAACCACCTCGCGGCCGTCGATAGTCATCGGCAGCTGCAGCGTCGACATGCGTCCGCTGACCGTCGCGACACACTCGGCACCGATGAAATCATCCACCATGCCGCTCAAGCTTGCCGCCGTGAGCGCTGTGGCTTCGGAGCTCAAGTTGTCAAAGTCGATGGACTTAATATGCCGTGGCACCGGCATCGTCGTCAGGGGGCCTGCCTGCTCCGGGAAAGGCTGGTACAGATCGAAGCGGCCAATGAGGTACGCATCGCGGCGAATCGGCAACATCGACAGCCCATGCTCTTGGAATACCTTTGGGCGTGCCGCAGAAAAATCGTGCTTAGCCATCAAACGCGGCTCACGCCCCGACAACCGTTTGAGCTCACTCGCTTCCAGGACCGTGGAACCGGATTCGGCAATCTCGGCCTGGATGTGGGGGAAGACGAGGTCCCACGCGGCGTCGTTAAGCATAGTTGCGCACCAGCACCTCGTTGACCTTGCCGCGCTTCGACGCCACGGAGTTCACCGCGCGCGTGGCCCCCACAATCTCGATGCGATAGTCGGCGTAGAGCTCCTTGATGAAATCCGTCGCGGAATTCGACAGTAGGAACTTCACTCCCTGCGCATCTAGCTCGTCACACGTCTCTTTGAGGCGAATCTGATCCGCACGGCCGAACCCGCCGGATTGGTAACCGGTGAAATTACTCGTCGGGTTTACCGGGTCATAAGGCGGATCGAAGTAGACAAAATCCCCCTCATGCGCCTCCAACGCAGCGTAATCACCGTTGGAAAAGACCACGTCATTGGCGGACAAATAGGAAGAAACCGCCCGCAGGTTCGGCTCATCACAAATCGTGGGATTAGCATAGCGGCCAAACGGGGCGTTGAACTGGCCGGCGTTATTCACGCGGTAAAGCCCGTTGTAGCAGGTCTTGTTGAGATAAATCGTACGTGCAGCACGCTCGACGGCGCTTAAGTGCGCAAACTCCGGCGAACGGTCGCGGGAGCGCATCTCGTAGAAGAAATCCGAATCATTCGGATAGCCCTTGAGCAGGGCGATGAGCTCGTCCACGTCATCGCGGACGACCTCGTACACGGTAATGAGCTCGGTATTGAGGTCATTGACCCGGGCGCGGGAGGGCGCCAAAGAAAAAAGAACCGCTCCGCCGCCCAAGAAAGGCTCGACATAAGTGTCGAAGCTCTCAGGCAGCATGGAGTGGATGGCGGGAAGTAACTGACGTTTTCCGCCTACCCACTTCAGGAGCGGTTTCATTTAGGCCATCTTGTTGAAGGCGGTGGCCATGCCGGACTTCTTGTTGGCCGCGTTGTTGCGGTGGAAGACGCCCTTGGACACGGACTTGTCCAGTGCGCGGGAAGCAACGCGCAGCTGCTTCTCCGCTGCAGCCTTGTCGCCGGACTCGACGGCCTCGCGGAACTTACGGATCTCGGTGCGTACGGCGGAACGCACGGCCTTGTTGCGCTGACGGGACTTCTCGTTGGTGAGAACGCGCTTCTGCTTGGACTTGATGTTTGCCATTGTTATACCTCTTAGAGTCGTAGGAATGTTGACCGAGGAAGGCGGACCCAAGGTCCTGACCGCCACACATGCCTCGGCATCCCACAAAATTTAGCAAGCCAGGCTATGAAAACCCAAATCACGCCCAGTGGTAGCGCGAGCGCAGCCGGTTGGCAATGCGCTCGAAGCGCCTCTCCGGGAAGAGCGTGCCCTGGCGGCGGCATTGCTCCTCGGAGATTTCCAGCACGCGGTCGATGCGTACCCAACACTGCCGGCCGGATTCGTCCCATTCGCCGGTGCCGATGTCGAGCCATTCCTCCTTGTTCGCGTGCCCCGGGTTAGCCGAAATCAGCAAACCCAGCACGGTGGTACGGGTGCGGGAGACAATAAGCACAGCGCGTTCGCGCGGCGGGGACTGTTTGCCGTCGGAAGGCGCCCAGACCCACACCACTTCACCAGAGTCAGCCTGGCCATCCATGTCGGGCGTAAAGAAGACGCTGCGGGGATGGGCGGCGGCAGCCTCGACGCGGATGTCGGCGGCTTTGCGCGGTTCCGTGACGACATCGGGCTGGTTCATCCCGAGGCGCTCGGTGATGCGCTGCAGGCCGTCATCGACCGGCTCGGGGCGTCCGAAGCCTAAAATGCGGGCCAACCTAAACATGTCGTCTATTCTAAACGCATGTCTAGAAACTTTGCGGCCACGACGTTTACGGATCCGTCCAAGATCCGAAACTTTTGCATCATTGCCCACATCGACCACGGCAAGTCGACGCTGGCTGACCGCATCCTGCAGTTGTCGCAGGTGGTGGAGGAGCGCGACATGCGCGACCAATACCTCGACAACATGGATATCGAGCGCGAGCGCGGCATCACCATTAAGGCGCAGAACGTGCGCCTGCCCTGGATTCCTCAGTCCGGTGCGTGTCAGGGGGAGGAGATCGTCATGCAGATGATCGATACCCCCGGCCACGTCGACTTCACCTATGAGGTTTCCCGCGCGCTGGAGGCATGTGAGGGCGCCATCCTGCTTGTCGACGCCGCCCAAGGCATCGAAGCCCAAACCCTAGCCAACCTCTACCTGGCTATGGAAAACGATCTGGAGATCATCCCGGTTCTCAACAAGATTGACTTGCCTGCGGCTGACCCGGAGAAGTACTCCCTGGAAATCGCTAACATCATTGGCTGCGAACCAGAAGAGGTGCTGCGCGTCTCCGGCAAGACCGGCGAGGGCGTGCCTGAGCTGCTGGATAAGGTCGCCGAGCTCATCCCTGCTCCAACGTCCGAGTTCGGGCCCGATGCCCCGGCCCGCGCCATGGTCTTCGACTCGGTCTATGACACCTACCGCGGCGTGGTGACCTATATCCGCATGATGGACGGCAAGCTCAACCCGCGTCAGAAGGTCACCATGATGTCCACGGGCGCCAACCATGAGTTGCTGGAGGTGGGTATCGTTTCACCCACCATGCAGAAGTGTGAGGGTTTGGGCCCGGGCGAGGTGGGCTACCTCATTACCGGTGTGAAGAACGTGCGTGAGACCAAGGTGGGTGACACGATTACGTGGGCGTCGAATGGCGCTACTGAGCCGCTCAAGGGCTACGCCGACCCGAACCCCATGGTGTACTCCGGCTTGTTCCCCATCTCCCAGGCGGACTTCCCGGACCTGCGTGACGCGCTGGAGAAGCTGCAGCTTAACGACGCCTCCCTCACCTTCGAGCCTGAGACCTCCGTGGCCCTGGGCTTCGGCTTCCGCTGCGGATTCTTGGGCCTGCTGCATATGGAAATCACGCGCGACCGCTTGGAGCGCGAGTTTGGCTTGGACCTGATTTCCACGGCGCCGTCGGTGACCTACCGTGTGGTAGCAGAAGACGGCGCGGAAACCGTCGTGCACAATCCGTCCGATTGGCCGAGCGGCAAGCTGAACGAGGTGTATGAGCCGATTGTGAAGATGACCATCATTGTGCCCGAGGAGTTTGTGGGCCCGACGATGGAGCTGTGCCAGGCTAAGCGTGGCCAGATGGGTGGCATGGATTACCTGTCCGAAGACCGCGTGGAGCTGCGCTACACCATGCCGTTGGGTGAAATCATCTTCGACTTCTTTGACATGCTCAAGTCCCGTACCAAGGGTTATGCCTCCCTCAACTATGAGGAAGCCGGCGAGCAGCTGG
>NZ_KV810437.1 GCF_001812805.1 Corynebacterium sp. HMSC078H07
CACCACGGCGTTACTAAATCCGTGGTCCTAACACCTACAACCACTCTATGGGAATACGCAAAGGCCACATACGCTAAACCCCAACCCCCGCCAACACAATCTGTCGTTTAACTCGACACGCCGGAAAACAACACGTTTTGTCGTTTAGGCCCCTCCAGCCACGTGCCTCAGGTGCACTGGGGGCTAAAGCCAAAAGCCAGCTGGGGCTAAAGTCTCCGCACACAGTACAACGCGGGTCCCAGTGAAATCCGGAACCCGCGTTGTAAGGGGTCTTGTCTATCAGGCGGTTTCTCACGCCGCCCGCCCTGCAAGACTCAGGGTGTTCTCTCTATCTCTCATGCGCCTCTCTCAAACGCACAAGAATTAGTATGCAGCACTTTCCTTGAAAGGCCATCGTACTTAGCTGCCAATTACCTGTCAGAAAGATATCCGGCCGTGACCTGCATAAACAAAAGAGAGAAAGCGCGAAAACGGCCCCTGCTCATCCAAGAGCCGGGGCCTAAAATTCGTTTACACAGACAACACTAGTCGGTGTAGTTCTTCTCCACGGAAGCGTCGACCGGGATGCCCGGGCCGGAGGTGGTGGAGATGGTGACCTTCTTGGCGTAGACACCCTTAGCGGAGGACGGCTTCAGACGCAGGATCTCGTCGTACAGCGCGCCGTAGTTCTCGGCCAGCTTCTCAGCATCGAAGGAAGCCTTACCGATGATGGCGTGCAGGTTGGAAGCCTTGTCAACGCGGAAGGAAATCTTACCGCCCTTGACGTCGGCAACAGCCTTGGTCACGTCAGCGGTCACGGTGCCGGTCTTCGGGTTCGGCATGAGACCACGCGGGCCCAGGACGCGGGCAACGCGGCCAACCTTGGCCATCTGATCCGGGGTAGCGATAGCAACGTCGAAGTCGATGTTGCCCTCGTTGATGGCAGCGATCAGCTCTTCGGTGCCGACGATGTCAGCGCCAGCAGCCTTAGCAGCCTCAGCGTTGTCGCCCTCAGCGAAGACAGCTACGCGGACGTCCTTACCGGTGCCGTGCGGCAGGGAAACGGTACCGCGAACCAGCTGGTCAGCCTTACGCGGATCAACGCCGAGGCGGAAGACAACGTCCACGGTGGCGTCGAAGTTCTTGGAGGAGGTCTCCTTGGCCAGCTTGGCGGCCTCGATCGGACGGTACAGGCGGGAGCGGTCTACCAGCTCAGCGGCAGCCTTGTATGCCTTGGACTTGGTGCTCATAAGTGCAATTCCTTTTCTTGGATTGATGTGGTGATAGCGGGCCGAAGCTGGCCCTGCCACGCGCGGCACTAGGCGTGCCGCGCATTAATTCGATTATTACTTAGCCGGGATACCGTCAACGGTGATGCCCATGGAGCGAGCGGTACCAGCGATGATGCGGGCGCCGTTCTCGATGTCACGAGCGTTGAGGTCCTCGAACTTGGTCTGTGCAATCTCCTTGCACTGATCCCAGGTCACGGAGCCCACCTTGTCGGTGTGCGGAACGCCGGAGCCCTTCTTGATGCCAGCAGCCTTGAGCAGAAGCTTTGCAGCCGGCGGGGTCTTCAGCTTGAAGTCGAAGGAGCGGTCCTCGTACACGGTGATTTCCACCGGAACGACGTTGCCGCGCTGGGACTCGGTAGCAGCGTTGTAAGCCTTGCAGAACTCCATGATGTTGACGCCGTGGGCACCGAGCGCCGGACCAACCGGCGGAGCCGGGTTAGCAGCGCCTGCCTCGATCTGGAGCTTGATCAGGCCAGTAACCTTCTTCTTGGGAGCCATCGAATTACCTCTTTCCTGTGGTACCGAGGTGCCGCCACGATGAATAACAGCACCCCGTCCGGATGCTCACGCGTTGTGGGCCACCGGAGGATGAACGTTTTAACATGCGCAAAAGCGCACGGCGTCCAAGTTTAGAACACCGTGCGCCCAGCTCAAAATCGCTTTTAGGAGATACGCTCGATCTCCGTCGGGGACAGCTCCACAGGGGTCTCGCGGCCGAAGATGGACACCAGACCCTGCATCTTGCCGGTCTCTGGATCAATCTCGGAGATGGTGGCGGAAACAGAAGCCAGCGGGCCGGACAGGATGGTGACAGCCTCGCCCACCTCGAAGTCGTGCGCATAAGCCTTGGCCATTTCCTTCTCCGGCATGGCAACGACCTGCTCGCCGTCAGCGTCGGCAGCCGAGCTCTCCGGAGTAACGGTCGCGTCGTTCGGCATGAGGAATTTGGCTACGTCGCGAATCTTCACCGGAGTAGCGTTGCCCTCATTACCCACGAAGGACGTCACACCCGGGGTATCGCGGACGACGGACCAGGCGGCGTCATTAAGCTCCATGCGCACCAGCACGTAGCCCGGCAGCAACTTGCGCTTTACAACCTTCTTCTTGCCGTCCTTCTTCTCCAGGACCTGCTCGACCGGCACGACGACCTCGAAAATGGAATCCTCCACCTCAAGCGTCTGGGCGCGCATGTCCAGGTTGGTCTTCACCTTGTTCTCGTAACCGGAGTAGCACTGAATGATGTACCACTGGCCCGGCTGCTTTTTCAGCTCACGAGTAAAGGCGCGCAGGCGAGTCTTGTACTCAGCCTCCGCAGCGGCAGCGTCAGCACCAGGGGCTGCTGCGCTTTCCGACGCCTCCTCGTCCCCCTCCTCAGCACCGCCACCCAGCGCTGCCTCAGCGGCCTTCGCAGCGGCTTCCTTCACGGCAGCTTCCTGCTCTTCTGCGGAGAGTTCCTCCTGCTGCTCCTCGGCGGCAGCAGCGTCCGTGGTCTCCTCGGCAGCTTCCGCTGCCTCAGCCGCCTCAGCGGCCTGGTCCTGGACGTTATCGATCATGGCCTGTTCCAGAGAAGTGCCGGTGGTTTCGTCGCTCATTGTTTGCTCCATCTGTGTATTAATCCGTCTAGTCACCACCAGGGTACTCGGGGTGGCTAGGGCAAAAAGTATCCCGCCGTTCCCCTAGTGGGATTCGGCGGGATGAAAGTATGTGGTTGATTCTACTTGGGCGCGAGGACCGCTTCAACTCCGAGGCCAGTCAGCGTGTCAACGCCCCAGACCAGTGCGGTCAGCACGACAAGGAAAGCAAAGGTCACGAGCACGTACTGGACCATCTCCTTGCCAGTAGGCCAGACGACCTTCTTCACCTCGGAGACAACCTCACTTGGGAAGGAGGCTACGGAGCCACCAGCGGATTCTTCCTTCTTGTCCTCGACGCGCACAACGCGCTTGTCGGTGTAGGACTCAGTAGAGGTGGTCGCTGCGCCAGAGAGCTGACGCTTGCCGGTTGGGCGGGCTGCCCCGGTGCTCGGCTGCTTTTCATCGCTCACGGCGATTTCCTCCTTGAAGTGATGTGGCAGGGGCGACAGGACTCGAACCTGCAACCTACGGTTTTGGAGACCGTTGCGCTACCAATTGCGCCACGCCCCTTTGCGTGCCCTTTTTGGGACAACGCATAACCCTACCAGAACGGTGATCCCTGTTGGAAACCACCCGCCGCGTAAGGCTGGGAGTCGGTAGTAAAAAAGCGCCCTGAATGCGGGCGCTTTTCCTTCCCGGTAGCGATGGCGAGAATTGAACTCGCGACACAGCGATTATGAGTCGCTTGCTCTACCACTGAGCTACACCGCCATATTCACCCTCCAGAAATGTCTGGAAACATGAATGGAGCCCCCTGACAGAATCGAACTGTCGACCTTTTCCTTACCATGGAAACGCTCTGCCGACTGAGCTAAGGGGGCACAGCCTCGTTTGAGTAACGGATTATCTCCGCTGTGCTCTCGTTGAAGCCTTGAAAAGATTAACCCGAAACGCGTAAACAACACAAATCGCCAGCATAGTGAATGTTTTTAGGCCTTTAGAAGAAGCGTTTAAACACCCCTCAACTCCACCCTTGCCCAACCCAGCCCTGTGTGTCCGCGATCGCGTCCCCGCCCAACACAAAATCCCGCAGACGCATTTCTGTGTCTGCGGGATTCATTCTGTGCCAGGTAGAAGATTCGAACTTCTGAAGGCAATGCCGGCGGATTTACAGTCCGCTCCCTTTGGCCGCTCGGGCAACCTGGCATGCACTCGCGAGTGCGGTTATGTACTTTACTACGAAGCCCCGCCCAACATGCAAATCAACTGGCAGGAGCCCCAATTAGCCTACGCGCTGGACCGTGTAATCCGCGAGCTGACGCAGCGCTTCACTCGCCGTGCACTCGGGCAAGAGCGAGAGCTGATCCTCCACCACACGCAGGTAGGCGTTGACATCCGCCATGGCCTTGTCGCGGCCGGTGGACTTCCACAACAATTCGATGGCGCGGTCCACGGAGGCGTCATCAGTCAGCGGGCCCGTGAGCAAGCCACGCAGCTCGTCACCAACTTCGCCTTCTTCCTCCAAGGCATAGAGCACCGGAAGCGTAAACACGCCCTCGCGCAAATCGGTGCCTGGCGTCTTTCCAGACTCCTCAGGGTCGGAGAAGATATCGATGATGTCGTCCACAATCTGGAAAATCATGCCCACGGCAGAGCCAATCTGACGCAGGGCCTCGCACTGCTCAGGGCCTGCACCCGAGTGATAAGCACCCAGGTAGCCGGCGGAGGCAATAAGCACGGCCGTCTTTTCCCGTATGACCGCCGTGTAGTGCTCCACCGCATTGGCCTCACCGGCGCCGATCGTCTCACGCATCTGACCGGTAACGAGCTCTTCAAACGTCTCGGCAAAGTGCTCGACGGTATGCGTATCCAGCTGGCTCATCAACCGCGAGGCATGCGCAAGAAGGGCGTCACCAGCCAAAATTGCCACGGAATTTGTCCAACGGAAGTTAGCGGATTCCACACCGCGACGACGGTCAGCTTCATCCATGACGTCGTCGTGATACAACGTGGCCACGTGCACCATTTCCACAGCCGTGGCTGCCTTGATCACCTCAGGAGACTCCGGGCGCTCACCGAATTCGGAGGCCAGTAGCGCCATCATTGGACGGAAACGCTTACCACCAGCCATCGAGAGGTGACGTACCTTCTCCTTAAGGAAGTCCTGCCCGCGGTCGAGCTCCGCGCTGAGCAGATCTTCAACGGCAGTCATCCCGGCGTTGATACGCTCGGTGAGCTGCGCATCCCCCAAGTTCACGTGCTTGGCGTGAGTTTGGCCGTGTGACATTAAACGCGTTCCTTATTAACTCAAAAATCCTAGTGTTTACTTACCGTAGCCCATAGCACGGCCCTCAACACACTCAAGGCCACTATCCCGTGCAATGATAGTCCCCATGTCGGAGCAGATCGATTCCATCCATGCAGACGTCGCTGTTGTCGGTGCCGGCCCCGCTGGCGCCGCGGCCGCTATCCATGCCGCGCGAGCCGGCCACGACACTGTGCTTATCGACGCCTCCCCCTTCCCCCGCGATAAAACCTGCGGCGATGGCCTCACCCCACGCGCCATGCATCAGCTGGATCTTCTCGGCATCGAGGTCAACGCTTCCTACCGCAACCGTGGGCTGAAGCTGCATGGCTTTGGCGGATCGGTCACCGCGCCGTGGCCGGCAACGTATCCCTCGCAGGAAGGAACGGCTCTGCCGCGCTATGAGTTTGATGCGCTGCTCGTTGAGGCCGCGCAGGCTGCCGGCGCGCAGCTTCTCACCGGCACGGCAACGGCCCCGCAGCTCGAGGACAACCGGTTGGTGGAGTTCTCCGTCGGCAAGCGCCGCGTTCGCGCGCGGTGGGTCATCGTGGCCGATGGCGTACGTTCCACCTTTGGCAAGCAGCTGGGCCGCCAATGGCACCGCGATGAGGTCTACGGCATCGCCGCACGCGCCTATGCCGATTCCCCGCACGATGACGAGGAGTGGATGCATTCCCACGTCGAGCTCAAGGACTCAGACAGCATAGTCCAGCCCGGCTACGGCTGGATTTTCCCGCTTGGCCAGGGTGTCAACATTGGCCTCGGCGCGCTCTCCACAGCTGCCCGACCGGCTCGCCTCAACACGAAGAAAGCCTTGAGTTTCTACGCCGATCAACAGCGAGCGGACTGGGGCTTGGGCGAGCTGCGCAACGTTACCTCGGCGATGTTGCCCATGGGCGGCGCGGTCTCTGGCGTGGCCGGCGCTAACTGGATGCTCATCGGTGATGCCGCCGCCTGCGTCAATCCGCTCAACGGCGAAGGGATTGACTACGGCTTGGAAACGGCCGCTCTCGCCGTCGAGATGCTCGGCACGAAGGATCTCACCTTGGCCTGGCCAGACCGCCTTCGCGCCGAGTATGGAGAAGCTTTCCTGCTGGCCCGCACGGCCGCGCGCCTTCTGACCTACCCGCAGTTCCTGCCGCTTGCCGGGCCTATCGCCATGCGCGGTCCCGTCGGCCGCATGCTCATGCCTGCCGCCGCGCGCCTTATGGGCAACCTCATTACGGAAGAAGACAAAGACCTCATCGCCCGCGCTTGGAGTTTAGCTGGGGGCGCGGTATCCGCGCTGCGCCGCGATACCCCTCTCTGGGCCTAAAGGCTCCCCTTAAGCAGGTTTAACCGCCGAGTGCAGCGCCACGATGCCGCACGTCAGGTTGCGCCAGCCTGCCTGCTCCCACCCATTGCGGTTAATGGCTGCGGCCAGCTCATGCTGCTCCGGCCATGCGCGAATGGACTCGGCGAGGTAAACGTAGGCCTCCGGGTTGGAGGAGACTACCTTCGCAATCGGCGGCAGAAGTCGGGTCAAATACTCTTTGTAGACCGTTCCGAAGACCGGGATGACGGGCTTGGAAAACTCCGCCACCGCCAAGCGCCCACCCGGTTTGGTCACGCGCGCCATCTCGCGCAAGCCGAGCTCGAAATCGTGAATATTGCGCAGGCCGTAGGAGATGGTCACCGCATCAAAGGTGTTATCGGCAAAAGGCAGGCGCATGCCGTCACCCGCGACCTTAGGCACGTCACGGTCCTTACCGGCCGCCAGCATGCCGCGCGAGAAGTCACAGGCCACGCACCACGCGCCAGACTTAGCTAGCTCCACAGTGGACACTGCGGTACCGGCGGCGAGGTCAAGAACCTTTTCCCCCGGCTTAAGGTTGAGCCGCTCGCGGGTCAGACGGCGCCAGCGCGCGTCCTGGCCAAAGGACAGCACCGTGTTGGTGATGTCGTACTTCTTGCCCACCGCGTCAAACATGCGCGCGACATCGAAGGGCTTTTTCTCCAGATCTGCCTTAGACACAAAAACCAAGTCTAGGCTACGCGTGCACCAAGGGCGCGAGCGGCCCAACGCGGCAGCTCTGGGCGCTGGCCCAAGATGGTGAGAGGCACCTCGCGGACATCCTCCAAGACCTCTTCGTAGTAGCCCAGCAGCTGCTCGCACAGAGCAGGCCATGTCTTCGTGGAGATGGACTCGCGAGCATTAGCACGCAGCTCCTCGTGGATCTCCGGGTTAAGCAGCGCATCGACGGCGTTGGGGAGGTCTTCGACGAACGTTGAAACGTCGAGAAGCAGCCCGTTATAGCCCTCCTCAATGAGGTCCACCGGGCCGCCCGCTCGAGGACCGATGGTCGGCACTCCGGAAGCCTGCGCCTCCTGGATGGCCTGGCAGAAGGTCTCAAATTCGCCGGCGTGGACGAAGACATCGAGGGAGGCATAGGCCGCAGCGAGTTCCTCGCCGCCAAGTGCTCCAGTAAAGACCGCACTCGGCAGCTGGGCTTCCAGCAACGGGCGCTCAGGGCCATCGCCAACGATGACGAGCTGGATATCCTCGCGATCATTGAGCGCCGACAAACGGTGCACGCCTTTTTCCGCGGCCAAACGGCCAACGAAACCAACGATCTTCTTGCGGCCAGTGGGCTCCCACTCGCGGCGCAGCGCGTCCGAACGCTTCGACGGATGGAAACGCTCCGAATCCACGCCGCGGCCCCAATGGCGAACGTTCTTGATGTGGTGCTTCTCCAAGTCAGCAATGGTGAGGGACGACGGCGCGAGGGTCATCTGGCAGGCGTTGTGAATGGTGCGCAGCCACTCCCACACGCCATAAGCCAGTGCGGAAGCGTGGTACTTGGTGGCAAATCCTGCCACGTCAGTCTGATACAAAGCCACGGCCGGTATGCGCAACTGGCGCGCGGAGAAGGCTCCCGCCGCACCGAGAACGAACGGGCTAGCCAGGTGGATAATGTCCGGCTTAAAGGCTCGGAGTGCCTCATCCACCGCGCTCGTGGGCACACCCACTGGAAGGGAATCCACCAGCGGCACCCGCACGGTGGGGACGCGAACGATGCTGAACCCTAAGTAGTCAGGAATTTCCTCCTGCCCGTCCCGGGCACCGGGGGCCACAACAATGGCCTCATGGCCGTGCTCGTGGAGGTATTCGAGCACGCGCAGCACGGAGTTGGTCACTCCGTTGACGTTAGGCAAGAAGGATTCCGCGACGATAGCTACACGCATGTGCCCTATCATTCCTTGTCCGAGTTCTCCGTTGGTAACGGATGCGCTAAATTCCGGTTAATTTTTCCACTCCCCCACCACAACACACCCGCGATCAGCGTGGCCACGAGTGCCGACGACAACCCCGGGATGATGGAGAGCGTCCACTCACGCCCCTCCACTTTCACCAGGTCAGGGTTGTTCTTAGCGTAGAGTACCCACACCTGTTGGCCCTCTCCCAGGCCAGTGGGATAGAGCAGACCGGTCGGCGGGGAGTGATAGATGCCCTCGCCGTCTTGGAAGTCCACGAAGGTGCGTAAACGGCCCACATCGGTAACCGTAGCCAGCGCACGGCCGGGGTTGGCGTTAATGGCGCGGTCATTGAGAAAAGGCCCAATGACCATTCCCGCCATGCCCACCAGCGCCGCCGCATAGAGCACCAGGATGATCTGGCGCACCCGCCGCCTGGTCACCTTACTGGCCTACCTTGGCCGCCAGCGCCTCCTGCAGTGCGCGCCGCGAGGACCGCGTGGTGTGGGCCTCCACCACAGTGATGCCGGTGGAGTATTCCTTGAGCTCCGCGAGGACGTCGAGAAGCTCCTGCGCCGAGCTCACCTCGCGGTAGTCAGCGCCGCATGCTTCCGCCAGCTTGGCCACGCCCACCCCATGTGGCGTCCCAAAAGCCTTCTCGAAGGACGCACGCAGCGGCTCGCGGCCCTGCTCGAGCAGCTCAAAGATTCCGCCGCCGTCGTCGTTTGAGACGACGATGGTGAGGTTCTCCGGGCGGGGGTTGTCCTCGGGGAGGATGAGGGAGGTGGCGTCATGCAGGAACGTGACATCCCCCATGAGCGCCACGGTGCGCGGCGCGCGCGGTGCGTCTGCCTCGCGGGACTGCGTGGCTAGCGCGATTCCGATGGCTTGGGCAATCGTGCCGTCAATGCCGGCAGCACCTCGCGGCGAGTAGGTCTCCACGCCGTCGAAGGGAAGGCCGATGAGGGCGGCATCCCGCACCGGATTCGATGCACCGAGTACCAGCACGTCTCCGACGGACAAGGTGTCTCCCACCGCGGCGGCCACGTGCAGACCGGTAAAGCCGATGTCGGAGTCTTTAGCCTCTTCGCCGGTGGACTCCGCGAGCACCTCGCGCACGCCGTCGGCGGCCATCTGGGCTGCGCCTTCGCAGATTTTCATCCACTCGCGGGTGGGCTCACCACTGGTCTTCACTGTGGTGCCCAGTTGCGCTGACTCGCCGCGGGGGTTGGTGAAGTCCTCCGTGCGTGAGAGGCAGATGAGATCAATATCGGGGTCACTCAACAGCGCCAATACCCCGCGGTGCAGGGTGGGGTGGCCAACAACAATGACCTGCTCCACCTTGGTGTTGACCACGTAGTCATTGGCGGAAACCTGCGCGCGGCGAAAGAGGTGCGCGGCGGCTGGGTGTACTGGGTGATAAGGAGCCGGTGCGGTGGGCTCGGCGATAGTCGGCACGTCCTCGAGGCCCTCCACCTCCCAGGCTTCGTCGCCCGCGACGACGAGCGTGTTACGGCTCAGGTCCACGGCGACCTCACCGTGGTTGGACCAGCGTGGGGTCCGCGCGCGATGCTGCGTGATATCACTCGGCGGGCCCGGCAGCTCTTCCCCCACCAGCGGAACATCAAAGGCCACGTTGATATGCACCTGGCGGTCAGCGAGGAAACGCTCAGCGATGAGTGGAACATCGCTGGTCTTCTCCACTTGCGTGGTCGCGGCATAGACGCCAAAAATACCCTGCTGCTCGATGGTCTGGGACGCGCCGGTCCCCACCATGCGCGCAGGACGGTCTGCACTGATTACCGCCAGCGGGGTATGCGAGTAGTGCGCTTCCACCATCGCGGGCAGAGTATTAGCCACCGCAGTGCCGGACGTCATGACAACGCCCACGTGGCGACGCTGCACGCGCGCCAAACCTAAGGCAGTAAAAGCCGCCGAGCGCTCATCCAGGCGGGTATACACGCGAATATCGGGGCGCGCGAGCAACGCCAGCGCCAGCGGCGCATTGCGCGAACCGGGGCACAGCACGACATCGGTGAGGTGCCGCGAGAGCTGGGCTGCCAATGCCTGGGCCAACTCCATCGACTCCGGCTGCTCCGTTGAGGCAGCGGTATCAGTGTTAGACATTTTCCCCGCCACCGTTCGCTTCAAGGTCACCAAGGAGCTCGTTGAGCAAGCTCTCGAAGTCAGATCCGCTCTCATCCAGCTGGTCTTGTATCTCCGGCGGGAGCTCGGTCGGCAGGTCCGCCGGCGGCTCCGGTGAATCTTCCTCGCGCGGTGCGTCCTTCGTGGTCGTCACCGTGGTGGGAACCTCCGTGGTCACGGTCTGGGTCTCGGTGACCGGCTCCGGGGCAGGCTTGTTGGCATCTGCCGCAGCGCCGCGCCAGAGGAAGAAGAGAACGCCGGCAATCACAACCGCGATGGCGGCGATTGCGGCAAAGACGTAGGCCAGTGCACTTCCGCTCTTCTTCTGCTCTTCTACCTGGTAGCTCGAAGGCACCGGGTCATACTGCGGCTGATGGTAGTTCTGCTCGAATCCCGACGAGTTCTGGGAACCCGGCTCTGGGAAATACTGCTGGGGGCGCTGCGGTGGTTGCTGGCGGGGCTGCTGGTTGCCCAGGCCCGGCTGGGGAGCGCCGAATTGGCGGGTTTCGTTGTCACCGTTGACGCGGTTGAATTGGCGCGTCTCGTTCTCGCCGTTGTGGTTGGTCATGGGATTCACCTTATCGTGCGTCCTTAACGTGTGCCTACGCCGCTCAAGACCCGGCCAGTAGGTGTTTCGCCCTTGGCAACGTCACCCGGCGCGCCGTCTGCCACGATTTTTCCGCCTTCAGCACCTGAACCAGGCCCCATCTCGATGACGCGGTCTGCGCCGGCGATGAGGTGAAGATCATGGTCCACGGTGACGACGGTGTGGGACGCATCCACCAGCGAATGCAGTTCCTTAATGAGCAGGTCAATATCGGCCGGGTGCAGGCCCGTCGTGGGCTCATCCAACAAGTAGACAGTGTGTCCGCGGCGTGAGTTGCGCGAGCGCTGCAACTCGGTGGCCAGCTTGATGCGCTGGGCTTCGCCACCGGAAAGCTCCGGGGCACCCTGGCCCAAGCGCAGGTAGCCCAAACCCACAGCATCAAGGGTCTGGACGGCGTGGAGGATCGGTTCCTCCTCGGCGAAGACCTCGAGGGCCTCCTCTACAGTGAGGTCCAAGATATCCGCGATGGTGTAGCCCTTCCAGCGGATGGACAAGGTGTCCTCGTTATAGCGCTTGCCCTGGCAGTCTGGGCACTGCGTGTAGGAGCCGGGGAGGAAGACGAGCTCGACCTCAATTTGGCCCGCACCACCGCAGGTGGGGCACTGCCCTTGCTTCACGTTGTAGGAAAAGCGCGAGACCGTCCATTTCTTTTTCTTCGCCTCCGGAGTAGCGGCGAAGAGCTTGCGCACGTTGTCGAAGAGGTTGGTGTACGTCGCCACCGTGGAGCGCGGTGTGCGGCCGATGGGTTTTTGGGTAATGGACACCACGCGCTTAACGTCCTGCGGGCTGTCTTCGCCCGTAAGTTTTTCATCCAGAACGTGGAGCAGCGTGGACTTACCAGAACCGGAAAGCCCGGTCAGGACGGTGAACTGACCTAAGCCAAAGCTCACATCGAGGCCGTCGATGTTATTCGAGCGAACGTCGCGCAGTTCGACCTCACCATGAGCCTGGCGCGGTTCCGACTTGGGCTCCGGATGCGGGCGCGCCAACGCACGGGCGGTGGGGGTATCAGCGTCATAGTCCGCAACGGTCCCCGAGTACACCACCTGGCCGCCGCGCTCGCCGGCCAGTGGCCCGACGTCAACCAGCCAATCCGCGTCCTTGACCAAGGTCATGTCGTGCTCCACCAAGAGGACGGAATTGCCCTCGCTGATGAAGCGGCGGCAGATATCCCGTACCGCATCACGCTCCGCCGGGTGGAGTCCCGCAGAGGGCTCATCCAAGACGTAGGTCACGCCAAAAAGGCCCGAGCGCAGCTGCGCGGCTAGGCGCAGGCGCTGTGCCTCGCCGGCGGAGAGAGTTTCGGTGGGACGATCCAGGCTCAGGTGCCCCAGCCCCAACTCCAACGCGGACTCCAGGGCCGAGCGAATAGTTTTGAGCAGCAGGTCTTCCGCATCATTGGGTTGCGGGGAACGCGATTGAAGAAGCTCGAGGGTCTTAGCAAGCGGAAGGTTATTAAAAGCATCAATGGGCAGGCCCGCATAGGTCACCTTGAGTGCCCGCGGGTTGAGTCGCCGGCCTTCGCACGTGGTGCATTCATGGGATTCCATGAAGCTCAGGGTGCGAGCACGCAGCGTATCCGACTTCGTCTCCGCATAGGTCTTGCGCAGATAGGACGCCACGGAGCGCCACGTACCTTCGTAGTTGCGTTGGATCTGGTCTGCACCGCGGTGCGGTTTGACGGTGACAACCGGGCGCTCTTCGGTGAAGAGAATCCAGTCGCGGTCCTTCTGTGGCAGGTCTTCCCACGGCGAATCTAGGTCGTAGCCCAGCTCCTCCAGAATGTCGTGGAAGTTCTTGCCCGCCCAGGCACCGGGCCACGCCTTGATAGCACCCTCTTCGATGCTCAAGGAGGGGTCCGGAACCATGGAGGCTTCCGTCGGCTCGTGGACTACTCCGGTGCCTTGGCACTCCGGACACATGCCCTCCGGGGTATTAGGTGAAAAGGAATCCGAGTACAACCCTTCAGGGTTGTCACCGCACCGCGAGTACAAAAGGCGCACAGAGTTGGAAATAGCGGAAATCGTGCCCACGGTGGAACGTGCGCCACCTGCCGATGCCGACTGCTGCAAGGCCACCGTCGGCGGCAGGCCATCGATACCGCCAACCTGCGGATCCACGGCAGAGGCAATGAGGCGGCGAGCGAAAGGTGCCACGGACTCGAGGTAGCGGCGCTGGCCCTCACCGTGAATGGTGCCAAACGCCAGAGAGGACTTGCCGGAGCCCGACACGCCCGTCACCGCCACGAGCTTGCCGCGGGGAATGTCGACGTCGACATTGCGAAGGTTGTGTAGGTGCGCGTCTCTCACTGAAATGGTCATGCCAGCCAGCCTACGCGGGCCTTAGGACATGTACCGTGAGCTGTACTTTTATAGGTACGGATAGCACTGTCGGACGCGGTCGAACCACCACTCACGTCGATCAGTCGGCGCGGCAAGCGCGCTGAGCCGATCCGGGTCGGGGGTGAGGAACTCGGCGCGCAGGTGGCCGTCGACAAGCTCACGCGGTGCGGTGACATCCTCTTTAAAGAGTGACCCTGTGGCGAGGCCGGCTGCGGCTGGGGTGACGTCGATATCTTCGTCGTCATAGATCTGCGGCAGTGCAGCCACCGCAGCCAGCCCCATCGAGATACCCACGGAGGTATCCAGCGCGGAGGCGACCGTAATGTCCATGTGGCGCTCGCGCAGGTGCTGCGCCACCTCAAGGACCTTGCGCACACCGCCCAATGGGGCTGGTTTGACCACGGCGACGTCGGCAGCCTGCAATTCCGCCACCCGGTACGGGTCGCTGGCCTTGCGAATGGATTCATCAGCCGCCACGCGGACGAAAATCCCGGCGCGCATGAGTTGAGCACGAACTTCCTTGAGTTCCTCAACGGTCTTGCACGGCTGCTCCATATAATCCAGCGGCATAAGCTCCTTCGCCGCGGTAATGGCTTCCTCGACACTCCAGCCGCAGTTGGCATCAACGCGAAGAACCGGCACGCGGCCCTGGGACTCGATGTGGGCGCGCACCGCGGCCACGCGGGCAATGTCGTCCTCCAGCGTCTGCCCTTTCTCCGCCACCTTGATTTTGAAGGTGCGGCAGCCCGGGTAGCGCGCCATCACTTCCGGCACCTGCGCAGCAGGAACCGCGGGGATAGTGCCGTTGACTTCTACCCACTCACGCACTGGCTTCGGAAAACCCTCGTAGGCGGCTTCCAAACCGGCGGCGAGCCAGCGCGCGGATTCTTCTGGGCCATACTCCAGGAAGGGGGCGAACTCACCCCAGCCCGCGGGGCCATCGATAAGCAATGCTTCCCGCGTGGTGATACCGCGGAACTGAACGGCGAGTGGGAGGGAAACCACGTGGGCGCGATCAAAGACGTCATCAATATGCATGGGGTTCATCGTACGTCGACTCCGAATGCGACAACTGTAATGGGTAGTGATAAATTAATACGGTAATTGGTTATAACCAGAAGAAGGACCAGATATGCTCTATCTTCTCATCGCACTGCTGGCCATCGCTGCAGTTGTCTACCTCATCTATAAGAAAGTTCACGCCGCGGCTTCCATCTTCGCCGTTGGCGTCGTCCTGCTCATGCTCGCCGCGCTCACCGGGCGCGCCGACTTCCGCACCACCGAAATTGAAGCAACCGGCAATGCTTTCTACGACCAGCTGCTGGTTGTGGACGCCCTGTTCAAGGCGCGCTTCTCCGGCATCGGTATGGCGATTATGGTGCTCTTTGGCTTCGTGTCCTATATGCGCCACATCGGTGCGGATGCCAAGACCGTCGTGGTGCTCTCCTCACCGCTCAAGCGCTTCAAAGGCTCGTACTGGCTGGTTCCAGTGGGCTTCATCCTGGGCACGCTGCTCTCACTGGTGATTCCCTCGGCCGCGGCGCTATCCCTATTGCTCGTGGCCACGCTCTTGCCGGCGCTCATCGCCGCGGGCCTGACACCACTGACCGTGGGCGCCATCGTGGTGACCTCTTCCACCATCGTGCCCACCCCGCTGGAAGCAGGCCTCATCCAAGGCGCTGACCTCACCAACATGACGCCAACAGAATTCGTCTACGGCGCAGTTGCCCGCGCAACGGTTCCCACCCTGCTCATCACCGCCTTCGTCCACATGTGGTGGCAGCGCCATTGCGACAAGGTGGATGCCCGCAAGGCCGAAAGCTCCGGCGAGGTCAGCGCCGATTCGATGCACGATGACGCCACCGAGGAAGCCATCGCCCGCGCTGCTTCCCTGCCGGGCTACTACGCTGTGCTTCCGCTCATGCCGCTGCTACTCATCATCGTCTCCGCCATCCTCAACCGTTTGGGTGTCATCCCCTTTGAAGGCGGCATCCTGCCGGTAACCGTGGTGTCCCTGTTCATCGCGATGATTATTGAATCCATCCGCAAGCGCACCGTCTCCGGCGCCGTGGATTCCATGGCCACCTTCTTCAAGGGCATGGGTGAGGGCGCCGCAGGCGTGGTCGCACTGCTGGTCGCCGCCGCCGTCCTCGTAGAGGGCATCACGCAGATGGGCGTTATCGACATGCTTATTAACGCCGCCGAAGGCTCCTCCGGCGCCGCCGTCATCATCGTTCTCATCTTCGTTGCCGCCACCGCCGCGATGGCCTCGCTCACTGGCTCTGGTACCGCCCCCTACTTCGCCTTCTCTGAGGTGGTACCCAACCTGGCTTCGCAGACCTCCATCCACGCTCCGCAGATGCTCACCGCCATCTGGGGCACCTCGAACCTCATGCGCCAGGTCTCCCCGGTCAACGCCGCGGTGCTCATCGTCTCCGGCGCCATCAAGGTCAACCCCATCCAACTGGTCAAGCGCACCTCCGTGCCCATGATCGTGGCGACGGTGCTCAACACGCTGTTTGCGTTCATGTTTATTGGGTAGCGGTTTTCGCGCGGGCTCAACGTTAATCACGGAGTCCGCGGTACGTTTTGGTAAATAAGGTCCCCCAAATCCGAAAAATTTCGGGCATATCTACGAAAACGTACCAACCAACCGCCCACGACGTACATATCGATCAAATAAGGCCCCAGATCATCGAAGTTTTGGGGCGCTATTTGTTAAAACCGTCACGACCATACGGCGTTCCCCCATCCCTTCTGTACGATTGTGCAGATAAAGATTCCCATTAAGGAGGACCCATGCTACTTGCTGAAGCCCTGGCCGAACGCGCCCAGGCGCAGGAGCGCCTCAACACCCTGAAGGATCGTCTTGTGGCGACGGTTCGCGTGCAGGAAGGCGATGAACCGGACGAGAATCCGACAGATCTCCTCCGGGAGCTCGAGGGCGTCACTGCACGCATTGATGAACTCGTTATCGCTATCAACGCGACGAACACGGCTACGAAGTTCGATGAAGAGATCACGCTGATGGAGGCCTTGGCGCTTCGCGATGGCCTCTTGCGCAAGCGCCGCATCTACCAGGGTTTGGCGGAACAGGCTGGTGCACGCCAGGATCGTTTCTCTCGTTCAGAGATCAAGTTCGTGGCCACCGTGCCCGTGCCGAAGCTGCGCGAGCGCGCTGATGACCTGGCCCGCCAGTACCGCGAGCTCGATACCCGCATCCAGCAGCTGAACTGGAATACGGAACTCATAACTAAATAAGGTCTGCCGCTAGTTGTGCCGCATTCTTGCGGCACGTAGTCATGTCGCGCGCACCAAGCGCGCGACGGTAGCCCACACTTTTCGCAGCGAGCGCAACCCTTACTGGGCAGGGAAGAGCCCAGTGCTTCTCAGGCGCCTTCGTAGCGCAAGAAGGCAGGGAGGTTCGATTCCGTCCCACTGTATGGTGTACCGCGCTGGTACGGAGTACACGTGCACATTGACGGGGATAATCCCGCAGTATTGTTTATTGTTTATCACCGCCGCGCTGGGCGGAGAGTGTGGGTGAGGGTTGGGAATGGGGACTATACTTCCGGCGCACTACTTTCCAATTAAGCTGGTGTGCCATGAGCGAGCAGAAGAACTACAGCACCGATAATCCTTTCAAGCCGGAGCTCTGGCAGACCGTCGAGGGCTTTGAGGACCTGACGGATATTACCTATCACCGGCTCATCAGTGATAGTCCGAAGCCACAGCGTAAAGATGGCATCGTCCGCATCGCTTTTGACCGCCCCGAGGTGCGCAATGCATTTCGCCCGCACACGGTGGATGAGCTTTACCGCGCGCTGGACCATGCGCGTCGTACCCCGGATGTTGGCACAGTGCTGCTGACTGGCAACGGGCCATCCCAGAAAGACGGCGGCTGGGCATTTTGCTCCGGCGGTGACCAGCGCATCCGCGGCCGCTCCGGGTACCGCTACGCCACTGAGCACGCGCACGATGACGCGACTGCAGACGAATCCACGGTAGACACCGCCCGCGAAAAGGTCGAAGGCGGCCGCTTGCACATCCTAGAAGTCCAGCGCCTCATCCGCACCATGCCCAAGGTGGTCATCGCCGTGGTCAACGGCTGGGCCGCCGGCGGCGGTCACTCCCTACACGTGGTGTGCGATATGACCATTGCCTCCCGCCAAGAAGCACGCTTCAAGCAAACCGACGCCGACGTCGGCTCTTTCGACGCCGGCTACGGCTCGGCTTACCTGGCCAAGATGGTAGGCCAAAAGTACGCCCGCGAGATTTTCTTCTTGGGGCGCACCTACGACGCCCAGCGCATGTACGAGATGGGCGCGGTCAACGAGGTGGTTGACCACGCCGATCTGGAAGATGCCGCCATCCAGATGGGACGTGAAATCAATATGAAGTCCCCTACCGCCCAGCGCATGCTCAAGTTCGCGTTCAACCTCACCGATGATGGTCTCATGGGCCAGCAGGTCTTCGCCGGCGAGGCCACCCGCCTGGCCTATATGACCGACGAGGCCGTCGAGGGCAAGGAGTCCTTCCTGGAAAAGCGCGAGCCCAACTGGGATGACTTCCCGTACTACTACTAGGCCTCCATCGAGGGCTAGTGCCTTCTCTTCCACCCGAAAGATAAAAAGAGAGTAATATCCGGGACAGTTAACGCCAGTAACTATAGCTCCCACGGAGGCAACCTTGACCACGGAGAAAATCAATCAGATAACCCGCCCAATCGGACTTGTCCTCTGCCTAATCCTTTTGGTTTCCCTGCGACACTTTACCGAATGGTCATGGCTGCTACGGGCGGGCGTCGCCGTTGGCGCAACCATCGCCGCCATGCTGGTGCTGATTTTTATCCTAGGTTGCTTCTCCACGGAAGAAGACACCCCCGAGACACACGAGGCCACTTCTTAAGGCTTAAGCCAGTAGGGAGGGCAGGTAGGGACCTACCAGCTATCCTAATTACCACCAATCACCTTCACCCAGGGAGAGCCTGAAGTGCTGTATTTCGCCATTGCCCTCGCGGCCATCGCGCTCATTGCCGTCATTGCATCGCGAGTGTGGATGTTGCGGCGCATCCAGCAGGCTCAGAGGGACGGTGAGCGCCCCTTCGATCAGGAGGATGAGCTCATCAACCCTTATGAGTACCGCGGGCGGTAACCTGGCTAACCGTGACCATCCTCTCTCCTCTGCCTGTCAATCCACATGACCCCGCCGCCATCCTCCCTGATCTGGAAGCGGCCATCGCAGGACAAGCCACCTTCCTGCCCATTCCGGCGGAGGACCGCACCCGCGCGCAGCTGCTGCGCAACCACATGCGCGCAGGAGAACCTATTGACTCCTCCATCGCACTCGTCGTGGCCACCTCTGGGTCCACGGGCACACCGAAGGGCGCGCAACTCACGGCCGCCAACTTGGTGTCTAGTGCCGATGCCACGCACCGGACTTTAGGCGGCACCGGTCAGTGGCTACTAGCCATGCCCGCCTCCCATATCGCGGGCATCCAGGTATTGGTGCGCTCCCTCGTCGCGGGCGTGGAGCCGCTCTGCCTTGACCTGTCGGAAGGTTTTTCCATCCCCAGTTTCGCCCGCGCCGCGCACGAGCTGGCCGCCACTGGGGATCGCTCATACACGGGCCTGACCCCGATGCAGCTAGCCAAGGCCATGGATTCGCTAGAAGGAATCGAGGCCCTGCGCACCTTTGATGCCATCCTCGTCGGAGGTGCTGCCACCCACCCGCAACTATTGGACTCTGCGAAAAAGCTGCGCATCAATATCGTCACCACCTACGGTTCCTCAGAAACTTCCGGTGGATGCGTCTACAACGGCCGTCCCCTCGATCGCGCTCTTGTTCGCATCGGCGACGAGGGGCGCATTTACCTTGGCGGGCCCATGATTGCGCAGGGCTATCGAAACGTGGACTCAGATGCCTTCATGGTCGATGAGTCCGGTACCTCGTGGTTTGCTACCTCCGACGCCGGCGCGCTTCACGACGGCCACCTCACCGTCACCGGGCGCCTCGACAACATCCTGAACACCGGCGGGCTCAAGCTCCACCCAGAGCAGCTCGAGCAGCACATCCTTCGCGTGCCGGGAGTGGACGGCGTGTGCGTGGTCGGCATCCCCCACCCACGCTTGGGACAGATGATCGTCGCTGCCTATACCGGATGGGCGGATGTCGGCGATATCCTTGTGGCTCTCGACGATAGTGGCCTTCCCCGGTGGCAAATCCCCAAGGACTTCAAGCGCCTGGCCCAGCTCCCCACCACCGGTCCCGGCAAGGTTGACCGCCTCGCCGTCGCCCGCATGTGGGACAGCTAAGCCTCCGCTTCGCCAAAGCTGCGTACGGCAATGCCGCGCGCAGCGGATTCCCCGAGGGGGAAGTGTGAACCTTCATCGACGGCAACCTCGAGCACACCCGCAACCGAAGGGGCAACGACGGTCAATTCTACTCCCGGCCGCACTCCATATTTATCCAGGTAGCGCAAAAATTCGCCATCAGCGTCAGTGACCTGCTCCACGGTGACGGGGGTCTGCGCGGGGACGTCGATAAGCGTAATGCGCGAGACCGGCTCGGCAGTGCCATCCGGGGCAGGTATGGGATCACCATGCGGATCGCGGGCGGGGTTGCCCAGGAAAGAATCAAGACGTTCAACGAGCCTGTCGGACGTCGCGTGCTCTAGCATTTCTGCCTCATCGTGCACCTCATCCCAGGTATAGCCCAGAGTGCGCACGAGGAAGGTTTCCAGGAGCCGATGCCGGCGCACCATTGCCACAGCCAGCCGCCGGCCTTCCTCAACAAGCCGAACACCGAAGTAGCGTTCGTGTTCCACCAGCCCCTTCGCGGCCAGGCGCTTGACCGCCTCCGACGTGGTGGGCAGCTTCTGCCCCGCCGCTTTAGCTAGGTCCCCCAGCGGCATCGCGGTATTAGCGCCCTCTTTCTCCTCATAGGTCCAGAGGATCTTGAGGTAATCCTGGGTGCGTTCGGGCAGCTCACTGATGTGCATACCCCCATCGTAGTTCAGCCTATTGCTTCCAAAGGTTTCAGGTCTTATGCTCTTTCAAGTTCAATCTATTGAACATCGACATTCACTTTTAATAAGAGAGGTTTCCCGTGAAGAAACTTATTGCGCTTCCCCTCGCTTCCCTCGTGGCTGCCACCGCGCTGACTGCCTGCACCAGCAGCGACTCCGCCGAAGCCCAGGACGACAATCTGACGATCTTCGCCACGACTGGTTACTTGGCTGATGCGGCCGCCAATATCGCCCCGGACGCCGACATCACCACCATGGTCGGTCCCGGCGGCGATCCGCACACCTACCAGCCCACCACGCGCGATATTGAAAAGATGCAGGACGCCGACCTCGTCCTCTGGAATGGCCTTCACCTCGAGGCGCAAATGGTGGACCAGCTCTCCTCCCTCGGTGAGAAGCAGCTAGCTGTCGGCGAACAGCTCGATACTGCT
Organism: Corynebacterium sp. HMSC078H07; assembly: GCF_001812805.1. Lineage (GTDB taxonomy): Bacteria > Actinomycetota > Actinomycetes > Mycobacteriales > Mycobacteriaceae > Corynebacterium. Next base: position 20,937 of record NZ_KV810437.1, read on the forward strand.
GACCTTCTGCCGTGGCCCGAGCAAGGTGACAAGGGCGAAAAACTCTACGACCCGCACATCTGGAATAGCCCCGAGCTGTGGAGCCAGGTCGTCGATCACATCGGCACCAAACTCGGCGAAATCGACTCTGACAATGCCGAAGACTATGCCGCGGCCGCCGATGAATATGAAGACAAGATTGCAGCCGCGCATGACAAAGCGGCTAAGGAACTCGAAAACGCCTCCCCGCGCGTCCTCATCACCGGCCATGACGCCTTCAACTACTTCGGCAAGACCTTCGACTTTGAAGTCCAAGCCACCGACTTCGTGACCACCGAAGCCACCAAGTCCGCCACTGAGATCTCCGAGCTCGCGGATACGATCGCGGAGAAGAAGGTCCCCGTTATCTTCCAAGATAACCAGGCGAACCCACAGGCCATCACTTCTCTCAAGGAAGCCGTAGAAACCCGCAACTGGACAGTCACCATCTCGGATGAAGAGCTCTTTGCCGATACCCTCGGCCCGGAAGCCCCAACCGATACCTACCTCGGAGCCTTCGAACATAACGCTAGCGCCGTGGCGAAAGCACTAAGCTAATGCTCAGCGTAGGAAACCTCACCGCCGGCTATCCCCGCACGCCGGTGCTTCACGACGCCTCCTTCACCCTCACCCCCGCGACTATCACCGGGCTGGTGGGTGCGAACGGGTCGGGAAAGTCTACTCTGGTCCGCACGCTGGTAGGGCTCCTTCCGCCTCTAGCCTGCGGGTCGATGACCTTCGATGGCGTCGATCTGGCACATTTTCGGCAGCGTCTCGGATATATGCCACAACATGCGGATATCGACTGGAATTACCCTGCCACCGCCTTCGACATCGCCCTGATGGGCCGCACCGCCGGGCTGCGCTGGTGGCAGTGGCCCAGCCGCGCTGACAAAGACGCCGCTCACGCCGCGCTTTCCCGCACCGGAATGCAGGCACACGCGCAGCTGCCGATTTCCGCCCTGTCTGGTGGTCAGCGCCAGCGCGTGTTGTTGGCGCGCACGCTCGTTAGCGAGCCGGAATTCATCATCCTCGACGAGCCCTTCGCTGGTGTCGATGCCGCGAGTCAGCGCGCCATCATGGATGTACTCAAGGAACTGCGCGAGAACGGCGTGACCATCCTGCTGGTGCATCACAACCTGGCGGAGGTCGCCGACTTTTGCGATGAGGTCCTCATGGTCGGCCACGGCCGGCTCATTGCTGCTGGCCCCACCGAGCAGGTACTTACCGAGTCCGCCATTGCCGACATGTTTTCCCTGCCATCATGAACCCACTCGAGCTTCTTCAGAACTACACCTATACCCAGGCACTCCTGGGCACCGTGCTCATCGGTGGCTGCGCTGGCGCGCTAGGCCCACTGGTATATGTTCGCCGCACCAGCCTGCTGGCCGATGCCATCTCGCATTCTTCCCTGCCTGGACTGCTCACCGCCTTCCTCGTGGCCACCGCCATTGGCTGGGACGGGCGAAATGTCTGGCTTCTTTCTTGCGGCGCCCTGCTCACCGGAACCCTCGCGGTGGGGTGCATTCACCTCATCCCGCGGTTAACTCCCCTGGGGCAAACCACTGCGATGGCGGCCACGCTAACCACATTTTTCTCGGTGGGAATGCTGCTCATGCAGTATATTTCCCGCCGACCATTGCCTGGCAAGGCCGGAATCCAGGATTATTTGCTGGGAAATGCCTCCACGCTCACTCGCGCGGATGTACGGTCCACACTCATCATCGGTGGCTGCGTGCTGCTTTTTCTTTTCCTCATTCACACCCGGCAGGCCGCAGTCACTTTTGATTCAAGTTTTGCCCAGGTAGCCGGCATCCGCACCTCGTTCCTCAACGCGGCTAGTTTCTTCGCCCTCACCGCCATCACGGTGCTCGGCGTCAAAGTCGTCGGCGTAGTGCTCATGGTCGCCGTGGTCATCAGCCCTGCCGCCGCTGCCCGCCCCTGGACCACGCGCTTGCTACCTTTCATCGCGCTCTCCGGGTTCTTCGGCGCGGCCACCGCTGCTCTCGGCTGCTATGTCTCCATTGCGCACGGCCCGCTGCCCACCGGTCCGGTCATCGTCCTGGCTCAGGCGGCGCTCGTCACTATCAGCCTCACCAGTAGAAAGCTAGCCTCATGACCCTCGCCGCGACCGCTTGTCTCCTTGCCGTTCTGACGGCCTTGGCCTGTGCTATCCCCGGCACCTTTGTTGTCCTCAAAGGCCAGGCCATGCTTATCGACGGCATCGGCCATGCCGTCCTTCCCGGAATTGCCGTCGGCTACCTCTTTACCGCAGATCTAGATTCACCCATCTTGCTCGTTACCGCGGCCGCTGGCGCCTTGGTGGTGGCGTTGGGAACTGACGCACTACAGCGCAGCCCGCTGGTGACTGCTGATTCCGCCCTCGGATTGGTCTTTCCCGCCCTGTTTGCCGCCGGAGTCATCCTGATTTCTACGCACATGAGCCACGTGCACCTTGATGTCCACGCCGTTCTCGTCGGTGATCTCAACCTCGCGGCCTTCTCCAATCCCAACTATTGCTACATCATGGCCGCAGTGCTGGGTATCAATGCTCTCTTCCTCGCCCTTACACTGCCGCGTTTATCCGCCACGACTTTTGACGCCGATTTTTGTGCCGCACGCGGGGTGCCCACGCGCGTTCTTCACATCATATTTATGACCGTGGTTGCCTGCACCGCCACCGCCGCCTTTCACGCTGCCGGTGCCATGCTGGTCATCGCTCTCATGGTATTCCCGACGATGACCGCGCGGCTGCTTACTCAGCGCGTGCCCACGCTGGTGTTGACCGCCTGTGGCGTTGCCGCTATCAGCGCGGTCGTGGGATTTTGGGTTGCCTATGTCCTTGACGCGGCTACCTCTGCCGCAATGACAGTCACCAATGCCGTTATTTTCGTTGCAGTGCTCATCATCTACCGCTTTCGCCAACGCACCAGCTCATTGCCGCAGCACACCACACCAGTGGCACAATAGTGAGCATGTCTGCCTATTCCGCCACTCCTGCCGATTGGCTCCAGGGTGCTCGCCCGCACACCTGGGCCAATGCCTTTGCTCCCGTTATCGCTGGTACCGGTGCCGCTGCCGCGGCCCACGGCCTGCACTGGGGCCGGGCGTTGCTGGCGCTCATCGTGGCCTGGGCGCTTATCATCGGCGTGAATTACGCCAACGATTACTCCGATGGCATCCGCGGCACCGATGATGACCGCACCGGCCCCCAGCGGCTTACCGGGGGCGGGCTGGCCAAACCACAGCACGTCAAGTTCGCCGCCTTCGTCTCCTTCGGCGTGGCGGCCATCGCCGGCATTTCGCTCTCCCTAGCTGCCAACGCGGCCTGGTTCATCCTCGTCGGCGCCGTGTGTATCGCTGGCGCCTGGTTCTATACCGGCGGCAAGAACCCCTACGGCTACCGTGGGCTGGGCGAGGTTGCCATCTTCATCTTCTTCGGCCTCGTCGCAGTCCTCGGCACCGAGTACACGCAGGCCGGCCGCATCACATGGACGGGCCTTGCCTTGGCCGTGGGCATCGGCGGTATGAGTGCCGCGGTAAACCTGGCCAACAACATCCGCGACATCCCCTCCGATGAGGCCACCGGCAAGATCACCCTGGCTGTGCGCCTGGGTGATAAGAAGTCCCGCACGCTATTCATGACCCTGTTGCTGCTCCCGGTGTTGCTCACCGTGGGCTTGGCCTTCGATTCCTGGGCGGCGCTGGCCTCCCTGCTCTACTTCCCCCTCGCACTAGGCGCTATCCGCACCGTCAACCGCGGTGCGCGCGGGCCCAAACTCATCCCGGTGCTCGGCATGACTGGCCGTGCAATGCTGGTATGGGCAGTCATTAACGCCCTAGCACTTGCCTTTGTCTAACTGCTGTTAGCGGCCGGCTAGTTCCGCCTGTACCCACTCCTTGTGGGCCTTGCGCTGCGCGGAATACTCCGCCAGAGTCTGGGTAGCTTCCACGCGCCACGAGGAGAAGATCAGCATCGACAGCGGCAGCGCCACGAACAACGCCAACAGAGCCGACACCAGCACGGGGATGGCCACACCAATAGCCATAGCCAGCAGCTGAATCACCACGGTCAACAGGATGAAGAGCACCAGGCGGGCAGCACCATACTTCCACAGAGCCACACGTGAGCGGCGCTTGAGCGCCGGGTCCGGCTGAGGTGGCTCAGGGATCTGGGACTCGTTGGTCATGTTGTCTGTCTGGCTCATCATTCTCACTTCTGCTTCGCGGGCATTCCGTAGAATACAACGCATGGGTCGTTTGATACTACTAGTCCTGTTTATCCTCGCGGCACTTCTCGTGTGGAAGGCATTTGGGCCATCCAGCTGGAAGAATAAGGCACAGCAGCAACAGCAGCCGCAGCGCCCCGCAATCAAGGGCCCCGATGATGACGAAGAATTCCTCTGGAACTTGGAAAAGCAGCGCTTCAAGGAGCGCCGCGCGAAAGAGCGCAAGGCACAGCGCAAAGAAGAAGAGCGCCGCCGGCGCGCACCCAAGCCTCAGAAGCCGGAAGACCCTGACGCCACCGGGGAAGACAACTAGTTCTTTGGTGTCTTAGGCGTAAACGTCATCTCCAGGTCGAGGGCCTCCGCCACCGCCGCAATCTTCTCCCAGCGCACACCGGAGCCGCCGTGCTCGATGGTGTGCAAGGTAGAGCGCGACAGACCGGCTTTCTCAGCTAACTCCTGCTGCAGGATGCCTAACTCGCGGCGTCGCTCAGCAAAGACATCACCTAAAGCAATGAGCTGCGGGTTATCGCCGGCCGGTTTACCCTGTTTGTGCCGGGGTTTATGTGTATCCGCCATTTAGTTCAGCCCCGCGTAGGAGTGCAGGCCGGAGACAACCATGTTGATGAAGAACAGGTTGAAGACCATCAACAGCATCGCCGCGATGTTGAGGTACGGGGCAGCTCTGCGAAACGCCGGGGTGGCGCGGGCATGCAGGTAGGCAGCGTAGAGGATCCAGGTGGCGAAGGAGACAGTTTCCTTCGGGTCCCAACCCCAGTAGCGGCCCCACGCGGACTCCGCCCAAATAGCGCCCAGCACAATACCCAGACCCAAAGTCGGCAGGGTCACCACTCCTAGGCGGTAAGCCAGCTGATCCAACTTCTTTGCGGAGGGCAGCGGGCGGGCAATCGCGCCGAAGAAGCCATGCTCTCTTCCCTTGCCCTGGTGCACGCGCAGCACACTGAGCAGAGAGGCAATACCGGAGACGATGCCGATGGAGGCACCAAGCGAGACCACGGTGACGTGGATCGGCAGCCAGTGAGACTGCAGCGCCGGCACCACGGGGGCGGACTCCGCATACAGCTTCGTGGAGCCGTAGAACATGAGCGCCAGGATCGGGGTCAGCAACCATGGCCACAAGGTGCGCCACTCCTTGCGCTGCATCGCGATGGTCGCCACCACCATGACGCCGGCAGTCACCATGAGCACGTACTCGTAAAGATTGCCAAACGGGAATCGGCTGGTGGCCAGCCCGCGCAGCACAATCGCCGCTAGGTGCAAGGCAATACCCAGCCACAGCAGCATCTGCGTCATTCCGCCGAGCTTGTCCGCCTTCTCCTGCTTCTTGGCAAGGTCGGCGTCCTCGCTAAGGCCGGCCGAGGGGGCGTCGTCAAGCACCGCGTCACCTGCCGGGCCGCCGACAGTAGCCAGCTCGCGCTGCTGGGCCACGGCGGCAGAACGCGCGCGCAGGCCCTCAATGATGCCCTGCATGCGGCCGTAGTAGACCAAGGACAGCACCAGCGCGAGGGCGTAGATGACGAACGCGGTCTGGACGGCGATGTCGGAGAAGTTGGACAGATTCTGATCAATCTGCATGGATGAGAAACCTTGCCTTCACAGTGCTAACGAAAGTGCTCACTCAACGGAGAGATGAATAGTGCTCATAAGGCTACCCCTCTTACCTGACAGCATCCAACTTTTGACTGATAGGTTGCTCACCTTTAGTCGGCGGAGTACAGCACATCTTCCTCCACCTCATCCGGGTCCGGCAGCTCGAGAAGCTCGCGGTGCAACGCGTAGAACTCTTCGGACCAGCCGGCGCGGTCGGTGCGGGCAAGGCCACCCATCTCAATGTCGGTGCCACCATCAGCTGCCGGGCGGATACGTACCCACACGCGGCGGCGCTTAATCACCAAAGAACCAACGAGGGAGACCAACATAACGAGCGCGGACACCAGGACCCATCCCTGGAAGGGGTCATAGGAAATCTGGTAGTTCGCAAACTCGGAGGCGCCGTCGAAGCTGATCTTTGTGCCATCATCGAGCGTGACTGACTCGCCCTGGGTGAGGTTGACGCGGTCAATCTTCTGCAGCTGGCCCGACTGGAGGAGGCTGGGGTCAAGGGAGAAGAAGCTCTGGGGACGTCCCGTGTCCAAACCGGCATCGCCGCGGTAGATATCGATAGCCACGGCCGGATCATTCATTGCCGGGAAGGAAGACTGCAGGAGCTTTCCGTTTTCGCCCGACCACTCAGCAGTAGGGGCAAAGAGCCCCTGAATGGCAATCTGGTTCTGGCGGCGCTCATACAAGTCCGGGTACATGCCCGCGGGCGGGTCGAAGCGCATCGCGCCCGAGGACAGGAAGTAGGTCATGTCGTTGGGCTGGAATTGGATGGTCTGCGTGCGCTTTTCGCCATTGGGCCACTCCACCGTCATTGTCGGCGCAAATCCGTGGCCCTGAAGATAGACGCGGTTTTTCTCAATGCGCAGCGGATGGTTGACTTGGAGTTCGTAGTCCTCCCAGGTCTCCGGGTCGGTAAAGATATCGTCACCGGCAGCATAGGACACGTTGGAGGTAAACATCTCTGCCTGGCCATTCGGCAGGTAGTCCGCGGTGAAGTCGTGTGCCAGGAAGCAGAAGGGGTGCAGCCCAGTGCCGTCGAAAAGCGGGCCCGCACGGAAGGAGTCATACACAGAGGTAGAGGTATTACAGAACTCCGTGGACTGCGTCTGTTCCTGGGTCTCGCCGCGAGAGTTCTTCTCCGTGACCACGATGACCTGGCCTTCGTAGGTGACCAGACGGCCGGCCGCCATGGTGAGCAGGATGGCCACGAGAGCGATGTGGAAGATGAGGTTGCACAGTTCACGGGCATAACCGCGCTCCGCAGAGAAAGACTGCGCACCCGCGCGGTCCTCCTCCGGAGATACCTCCAAGACGCGCCACTTCTTCAGCATGGTCGTCGTCGCCGCGGCGATCTCCTCCGGGGACTTCTCTGAGTGCCCGGTGGCGTTGAGCGGCATCTTTTCCAGGTACTTCGGCGCGCGCGTAGGCGGGGTCTTCCACGCCTTGTAGTGATCCCAGGAGCGCGGGATGATGCAGCCCACCAAAGAAATCATGAGCAGAACGTAAATGGCCTGGAACCAGACGGAGGAGAAAACATCGAAAAGCTGTAGCTTGTCGTAGATTTCCGCCACCTTGCCGTTTGTTGCGATGAAGTCATCGACGTTGCTCTCATTGAGGGCACGCTGCGGCAGGAGGGATCCAGGGATCGCGGCGATGGCCAGCAGGAAGAGCAGCGCTAGTGCAGTGCGCATGCTGGTCAGCCAGTGCCAGGCCTTGCGGATGTACCTCACGAAAAAATCTCTCCTTAAATCAGCGTCGTGCCGTTGGACTCAGACCATGCCACAGTCCACTGGCGGATGGCGTTGATAAAGCTCTCCCACAGGCCGGTCAGCAAGGCTAGGCCCACGAGGATCATGGCGATGCCACCAATAATCTGGATGGCACGGGAGTGTTTGCGCATCCAGGAAATGGTGCGCATGGCTTTGGCCGAACCAAGTGCCACGAGCAGGAAGGGCAGGCCCAGGCCCAGGCAGTATCCAATTATGAGGATGGTGCCGCGCAGCGCCGTCGTGCCCTCAGTGCCTACAGACACGGAGAGGATGGCAGCCAGCGTGGGCCCAAGGCAGGGAGTCCAGCCCAGCGCAAACACTCCTCCGAGCAGCGGGGCGCCGAGCCAGGTGGTCCAGCGCTTCGGCGCCATGCGCGTATCTTTCTGAAGCACCGGCACCACGCCCATGAACACCACGCCCATGAGGATGGTGATGATGCCGCCAGCGCGCATGAGGATGTCCGCGTTGAGCGTCAGCGCCGAGATGGCACCGAAGACGGACACCGTGGCGAGCACGAAGACGACGGTAAAGCCCAGCACAAACAGTGCTGCGGCAACGACGACGGCCCATTGCCTGCGCTTGCCGACGCCCACCCCCAACTCCTCGTCATAACTCACCTCACCGCCGACCACGGAGGCAAGGTAAGACATGTAGCCGGGCACGAGGGGGATCACGCAGGGCGAGGCAAAGGACACGAGGCCCGCTGCGGCAGCAGCCAAGATACCGAGGAGAAGTGGGCCGGCCGTGGCGGCTTCGGCAAAGCTTTGCCCCAGCCCGTCAGCAGCAAGGATCACTGTTCCTTCTCCAGCTCGTCAACGACCTCGAGAACCATGTCCTCTGTGATCTCAGTCAGGAAGACCGCCGCCGGGCGGTGCTGCTTATCCAACACAATGGTGGTGGGCACTACGGACGTCGGTACACCGCCGAGGGCTGCGGCCGTCTTAAACGGCGGGTCGTAGATGGAAGGGTACTCCAAGCCGTTATCGGCCATGAAGTCCCTGGAAATCTCCGGGTTAAAGTCTCTGACGTTAATACCCAGCACGGTGCCGATGTTGCGCTTCTGCAGCTCTGTGTGAATCGCCTGCAAGTCATCTGATTCCGAGCGGCACGGCGCACACCACTGGCCCCACGAGTTGAGCACGACGATCTGATCCTTAAAATCCGAGAGCTTGATCGTCGTGGACTCATCCCGCAGGTCTTCACCGGAGAAATCCTTCAGTGGTTTACGGTCAGCTTCGTCGTAGCGAATGGTGGTCTGGCCACCGGGAGAGATGAATTGGAAGGTGCCGCCGGAGGCCACTGCGTTCTGCGAATTCTCCTCGTTCTGCGAGCAGCCAGCAAGGGCCAGCGCGGCCACGACTACTGCGGCACCAATCTTGAGGCCCCGCATTAGATGTCCTGCGCAGGAGAAGAATAGAAGATGTCCACGATCTCGCGGTCGCGGTAGACCAGCGAGGTCACCGACGCCAAGTCGCACTCACGGTCCCACGGCGCATGTGCCAGGCGCTTGCCCAACACCGTGCGCTGCACCATCACGATGGGCAGCTGGTGAGACACCACGATGGCCTCATGGCCCTCAGCCTTGGCGCGGGCGCGCTCGGCGGCATCCATCATGCGCGCGGCAATCTGCTCGAAAGGCTCGCCCCAGGAGGGCTTGAGCGGGTTGACCATGAGCGGCCAGCGCTGCGGGTTCCACAGCTGCGAGTTCCAGCCCTTGGTGCGCAGGCCCTCGAAGCGGTTGCCTGATTCGATGACGCCCTTATCGACGTCCACCTCAAGCCCCGTCACCTTCGCAATCGGTTGCGCCGTTTCCTGCGCGCGCTGCAGCGGCGATGCCGCCAGGTAGGTGACGTCGTGGCCTTCGAAGGCCTGCGCGGTGCGTGCCGCCATGGAATGTCCGCGGGAGGATAGGTGGTATCCCGGGATGCGTCCGTAGAGGATCTTGTCCGGGTTGTAGACCTCGCCGTGGCGGACGAAGTGGACGATAGTGGTGGACATAAGCCTGGTGGTATCCCCTCGTAGTGGTTGATTTACTGCGGGCGCTGCGCACTCGCGGCGGCCTGGGCGGCCGGCGTCAGCGCGGCCTCGATTACCTCAAAATCATTGTCCGTCAGCGCATCGGACACAAACCACGTCTCAAACGCTGACGGCGGAACGTAGACGCCGCCCTCCAGGAGAGCGTGGAAGAAAGGTGCAAAACGCCAGGTATCGGCCGCCTGCATGTCGGCAAAGTTGTGGCCTTGGCCCTCCGCAAAGCGAATGGAGAACATCGACTCTGCTCGCTGAATGTGGTGCGCCACGCCCGCAGCATCAAGTGCCTCAGTGATGAGACCGGTGAGGCGGTCAGCATTGGCCTGCAGGCGCGGGTAGAGCTCTTCGTTGGCCAACTCCAAAGATGCCAGGCCAGAGGCCATAGCGACCGGGTTTCCGGAAAGGGTTCCTGCCTGGTAGACGGGGCCCGCCGGCGCCAGCGATGCCATGACATCAGCGCGGCCACCGAAGGCAGCGGCCGGAAGACCACCGGAGACCACCTTGCCGAAGGTCACCAAGTCACCAGCCACGCCATCGACCCCGAACCAGCCCTTGTGGGAGGTGCGGAAACCGGTCATGACTTCGTCGAGAATAAGCAGGGCGCCGTCGGCATGCGCAATCTCCTTGAGTGCCGCATTAAAACCCTCCTGCGGAGCAACCGTGCCCATGTTGCCGGCAGCAGCCTCGGCGATGATGCAGGCAATCTCCCCTGGATGCGCGGCGAAAGCTTCGCGCACGGCATCGAGATCGTTGTACGGGACGACGATGGTGTCAGCAGCCGAGGCTCCAGTCACGCCCGGGGAATCCGGCAGCGCAAAAGTAGCCACGCCGGAGCCTGCCGACGCCAACAGCGCATCCACATGGCCGTGGTAGCAGCCTTCAAACTTGAGGACCTTCGCGCGGCCAGTAAACCCGCGGGCAAGGCGCACAGCAGACATCGTTGCCTCAGTACCGGAGTTCACCAGGCGAACCTGCTCGGCGGCAGTGCGCTCCACGATGCGCTCCGCCAACAACGTCTCACCTTCAGTAGGCGCGCCGAAGGAAAGGCCATCGGCAGCCGCCTTCTGCACTGCCTCCACGATGGCGGGGTGAGCATTGCCGTGAATCATCGGGCCATAGGAGCTCACCAAGTCGACGTATTCGTTGCCATCGATATCCCACAAACGGGACCCCTCGCCGCGGGCGATAACGCGGGCTTGGCCGCCCACGGAGCCGAAGGCACGGACCGGGGAATTCACACCGCCCGGGGTGACCTTGGTGGCGCGGTCAAACCACTGGGCGGACTGAGTCGTATTCTGGGAGGAATTCTGCTGGCTAGAGTTAGGCATAGCCCACATTGTATCGGTTTTAGCCCTATACAAAAGTTTGAGTCGCCTCATGCCCCACGGTCGCTCATCCAGAGCTTCGCATATGCCCTCGACGCGCTCGCGCTGCGCGCACGCTACCGTGGCGCTATGCTGGCAGCACACTGTTGATTTCGCCTTCCCTTTTCAGCGCTGGGGTGCGCTGTGGAGAGGCACTACTTGAGGGGGATTCCCATGGCATCGCGCCGTTTTCTTATCATTCTTGCTTGCCTTCCGCTGTCTGCCTGCGCCGCCACACAGGCAGAAACCACTCCACGAAGCGAACCCAACCGCGCCACCTCAACTCAGGCACCGTCCTGGCAGCCGAATGCCCTACCCCAACCAGTCAACCGCTTGGGCAACACCACCTCCATTGCTCCCGCCCCAGCTGAGCCGGAACAGGTAGACGAACCACCGCTTACCGCCGAGCCTCCTGCGCCTCAGATCGAAGTAGAAACCGTCACTCTCCACGCCCCAGCTCCTACTCCCGCACCAGCGCCGCGCCCGGTGCCGCCGCAGCGCCCCAAACCTCAGCTAGAACTGCCCACACCGCCGCAGATTCCCACCTCCTTCCCGCTTCCACCAGAAATTCAGCGCGGCATCGACCAGATGCCCACCCTTCCTCCGCTGCCGCGCGCAGAGGATATCCGTATCGATGTGCCCCTCTAAAACCAGATGCCACATACGTTTCGATCAAATAGTGGCAGAAAATCACCCATTTTCGGACCCTTATTTGATCGAAACGTCACCAGACCACCCAGCCCAACGTCCTCTAGGGGTAGACCCTGATCTACCTCCGATATTCCCCCTCCAGGCATGACAAGGGGCGCTTTCTAGAGTTAACCTGAATCCAGTTTTATTCACGGCGTAAAGGTTAGGAATTCATGAAGAAGAAAGCTCTCGGCATCACAGCAGGAGCCCTCGCGGCGGTTCTCCTCGCCGGCGGTGGTGGCTATTACGCGCTCACCAGTGGTTCCTCTGATATCCAGTTGACTGCCGCCGACGTCACCACGGCAGCCAAAGAGGACCTCATCAGCTCCGTGTCCGCAACCGGCACGGTGGCTGCTGAGCGCGAGCTTTCCCTGACCACCTCGCTCACCGGACCTATCCAGTCCCTCGACGCCAAGGTCGGCGACCGCGTCGACGCCCAGCAACTGCTTGGACGGATGGACACCACCGACACCGAGCGCGAGCTCGAAGCCCAGCGCACAGCACAAGAGGCAAGCAAACTGGAATCCGTCCACCAGATCGAGGACGCCCAGCTGCAGCTGCGCCAACTGCAAGACTCCCTCGACCAAGGCCTCAACCCTGAGGTTAACAGTGCCCAGTCCGCCGTCAATTCGGCTCAGACCGAGTACGCCGAAGCGCAGAAAAAGCTCGATGAAGCCCTCGCCACCAAGGGCGACCGCCCCGAAGTTGCGGAGGCCCGCGCCGCCGTCGACCAAGCACGCACCGGCGTGCGGGACGCCGAGTCCAAGTCCTTCCAGGCAGCACTCGCCTCCATTGGCACCGCCGCTGAAGACCCCTCTGGCGTTCAGACCGCCAGTGCTATCTTGAGCTACCTCGACTCTGACGAGGCCGTGTCAGAAGCCGAGCGCCAACTGAAGGACACCGAAGACTCCTACCACCGCGTCCTCCGTGGCATCGACCGCGAGCTCGGCGAGCAGCAGCGCGCCACCTCGGCGTCCTACCAAGCGGTGTCGGATGCCGAACGTGCACTCCAGGCCAGCAACCTGGCCATTGAGCAGCAAATCGCCGCCCAATCCCAAGCGGTGAATCATGCGGTGGAAACGGCGACGTCGGCAAGCGCCAGCAACGCCAAGGAAAATGGGCCTCTTGAATACAGGCTCTCCCAAGCTGATCTGCGCTCCCCATTGGCCGGTGTCATCACCGCCGTCAACGGTCAGGCCGGCATGCCTGCTGAGGGCCCCATCCTCACCGTGGCGGATGATTCCACACTCCTGGTGAAATCCACGGTCAAGGAAGGCGACATCGCCCAGATCAAGGTCGGCGACGAAGTCACGTTCACCACGCCGTCTAGCCCCGGCAAGGAATACAAGGGAAAGGTCAGCTTCATCTCCCCCACCGCTGAGCAGCCCATGTCCGCTGAATCCGGTGCAGGCTCCTCCAGCAGTGGTGGCGGTGGCGGCTCCTCCAAACCCGAATTCCCCGTGGATATCCGCGTCGAAGGAAACCGCGAGGGCCTGCGCCTAGGTTCCACAACGAAGGCCAAGATCATCACGGAACAAAACAAGAACGCCATCACCGTGCCGCTGTCCGCCATCTTTGAGGACCACGGAAAGAAGTCCGTTCTCGTCGTAGAGAATGGCGAAATCCACGCCCGCACGGTCACCGTAGCTACCGAGTCCGCCTTCGCCGCCGCGATTGCCTCCGGTGTGAAGGAAGGCGATACCGTCATCACCCAGGCCGATATGTACAAGGACATGGTCGGCCAGGCAGCCTCCGTCTCCGGCGCGGATGAGAACGCATGAGCCGCCTCATTGAGATGCGGGGCATTGTCAAACGCTTCAACGAGGGCCTCGATAGCGAGCTGACCGTCATCCCCGGCCTAGATTTCTCAGTGGACGAAGGCGAGTTCGTGGCCGTGGTGGGCCAGTCCGGTTCCGGTAAGTCCACGCTCATGAACATCATCGGGCTGCTCGACCGCCCCACCGCCGGCGAGTACCACCTAGCTGGCGTGGATGCGCTGGCGCTTGGCGACGACAAACTGGCCTCCTTCCGCGGCCAAAAAATCGGTTTCATCTTCCAGAATTTCAACCTGATCGGCCGTATGTCCGCGCTGAAGAACGTGGAGATGCCCATGGTTTATGCAGGTGTTTCCGCCCACGAGCGCACCCAGCGTGCACAGAACCTCTTGGAGATGGTCGGCATGGGCGACCGCATGAACCACCTGCCCAATGAGCTCTCCGGCGGCCAAAAGCAGCGCGTGGCTGTGGCCCGTGCCTTGGCCAACCAGCCGGATATTCTCCTAGCGGACGAGCCCACCGGCGCACTGGATTCGCAGACGGGACGTATGGTCATGGACTTATTCCACGAACTGCACCGCACGCATGGAAAGACCATTTTGTTCATTACTCACAACCCGGAATTGGCTGATGAGTGCAGCCGCACCGTCACGATGAAGGACGGTGTTCTGTCATGAATTTCGCTGAATCCACCAAGATGGCGCTGACGAGCCTGCGCACCAACAAGATGCGCTCGGCGCTAACACTCTTGGGCGTCATCATCGGCATCGCTGCGGTCATCGCCATCGTCACGCTGGGCCACTCCTTGCAGTCTTCCGTGCAAAAGGACTTGGACAAGGTGGGCGCCAATAACTTCACCGTCCAGGTCAAGGAGCGCCCAGAGGAAGGCGAAGAGGAAGAGGCCGATGATCCTTTCATGGGTGGCGGCTTTGTCGAAGACGAGTCCTCGATGCTCACCCCGGACATGCTGGACCGTGCCAAGGAGGTCATGGGAGATCAGATCGCCGGCATCAATATCGGCGAGTACAGCTCTTATTCCGGCACCCTCGTGGTCGAAGGCGACGAACAAGAGGAGACCGCCAATCTTCTCCTCCGCCCCACCAACCCGGACTATGTCTCAGGTTCGTCCTATTCCATCGTGACTGGGCGCTTCCTCAACGAGGATGATATCGATTCCAGCCGGGCGGTGACCATGCTGGATAAGGAAACGGCCGCCAAGCTTTTCGGTGCTCCTGAAGACGCCATTGGCCAATACGTAAGCTTCGAAACCCACGAGGCCTCCCCGATTGAGCTGGCCGTCATCGGCGTCTTTGAAGAGCCTCAGACCGGACCTCTGGTGGGCGGCGGCCCCAGCCAAACCGCCTTCGTTCCTTACCCGCTGGAGGCCGAGTTCTCCGATTCCCCCGGTGCCGGCACCGCGTTCAGCGAGGTCACCGTTCGCGGCAACCCGGACTTGGACAAGGCCACGGTTGCCAGCAACCTGCAGCGCGTCTTCGATAGCTACTACGAGGACAACACGGACTACATGGTGAAGGTGAGCGACTTCAGCGATGACCTCGCGTCCCTGAACCAGATCTTCACCACGATGAGCCTGGTGCTCGCGGCTATCGGCGGCATCTCGCTGCTCGTCGGCGGCATCGGCGTGATGAACATTATGCTCATCACCGTCACCGAGCGCACCCGCGAAATCGGCATCCGCAAAGCGCTTGGCGCACGCCGCCGCGATATCCGCATGCAGTTCATCACGGAGGCCATCGTTGTCTGCCTCATCGGTGGTCTCATCGGCATCGCCATCGGCACCGCCGCCGGCATGGCGGGCGCAGCCGCCATCGGAGCGCTCGTGGCACCACCGCTGTGGGCAGTCATCCTCTCGCTGCTCTTCTCGCTGGCTATTGGCCTCTTCTTCGGCTACTACCCCGCGGGCAAGGCCGCGAAGCTGGACCCGATTGAGGCGCTGCGCTACGAATGATTCCACTCATCCTCCCGACTAATCAGGTATTCTGAAGCCCAAAAGTTCGGGGGGACTCCATATTGGATAAGCGGTGTGTGTCTGAGCTCTCCGCATTTCCAGCCCCCCTCTTGCCGGTACTTCCACTATCAAGAGGCACTCATGAAACTCATACAGCAGGAACTGGGTCATTCTGAAGCAGAGACCATACTTGGCGCATTGCCGTTGCCTCGCCGAAGCACCTACCTCAACTTGGCTAAACAGCACGGAGACACCGGTACCGACATCGATATACTCGCAGCTCATCTTTATGTTTGGAATGGCTTCATGGCATCTGTTGTTGACAGAACAACTGGTGAAGTTGAGGTTCTCTTGCGCAACTTTATCGATTCAAGATTTAGAGAGTGGAACTCCTCGCCTCCTAGAAATGGCTCGCCAGACTGGTTCGAACACCCAGAAGCACCGCTTACTCAACTTGTGCTACCGGAAGGCCGCAGTCGGCTTGCGGACCTAGCGCATTGTGAGAGCCCCTTCAGCCCACCGAGTCACGATGATTATGTTGCAGGTTTGACCTTCGGTATATGGGTTCACCTACTACCTAAACCTCACGCTGGAAACAAAAACCCACGAGTGATTCTCTGGAATGAGGCTCTCGAACCACATGTTCACAAACTAAACCGAGTTGAATTCCAGCAGTACGCAATGCTGGTAAAGGACATGCGCAACCGAGCGACGCACCGTCGCCCGCTCATTAAAGACATCCCCAAACTAGAGAAGACCCATCAATTCTCTATCGAGCTAGTTAAGGCCATAAATCCCAAAATGGGCGTCTGGATGCGCTCGGAACGGTGGATTCCTGAAGCGCTAAAGCAATTCCCAGCGAAATAAAAGATGGCCCCAGCATCGCTGGGGCCAGAGCCTATTTGCCTTACGGCTTGATATCCAGAAGCCTACTACGCAAGTACATAGGTGTCCACTCACCGATCTATCGATTCTCCTACGTCGTCTCACTCGACGACGCCTCCTAATGCACCACCTTCAGGCCCACAATTCCGCCAACAATCATGGCCAGGAACAGCACCTTCCACACCGTGGCTGCCTCCTGCCCCGTGGCGAGGGAATAAACCACGGTAACGACCGCGCCCACACCTGCCCACACCGCGTAGGCTGTGCCCACGGGAATGAACTTCATGGCCCAACCCAAACCACCCATGGAGATGGCGCAGGCAACGAAGAAAACGACCGACGGCCACAGGCGGCTAAAGCCCTCCGATTTATCTAGTGCCGCCGCCCACACAGCTTCGAAGGCCCCGGAGAAAATCAACACAAACCACGCCATTTCTCAGCCTTCCTCGTCCGGGGCTCGCAGGAATCGCGGCGAACCTGCCCACAATGATGGCACACTGGGCGGCATGAAGATTGCATTCCTGGGTACTGGCCGCATGGGTACCGAGCTCGCCCGACACCTCCTCGACCACCATGAGCTCACTGTTTGGAACCGCACCGCCGAGCGCGCACAACCGCTAGTTGATGCCGGTTCCGCTCTTGCTGATTCCCCTTCCGCCGCCGTAGAGGGCGCAGAGGTCATCATCACCTCTCTCTTCGGCCCGGATGACATCCGCGAGCAAATCATCGAGACCAACCTCATCCCGGAGGGTGTGACGTGGATCGACACCACGACCATCTCCCCCGATGCCGCCCGTGAATTCGCTGCCGCGGTGGAAACGTACGTCCATGCACCCGTCGTCGGCTCGCTGGACCCGGCGCGTGAGGGAAAACTCGGCGTCTATGTGGGCACGCCTGACGACGACCGCCGCGAGCTCGCCATGACCATTGCCGAGCTCTGGGCCGACGAGAACAAGCTCATCGGCGTCGAATCCGCCGCCACCGCGGCAATCGGCAAGCTCCTGGCCAACCTGGCCCTCGCCGTCACTGCAGAGGGTCTGCTCGAGGCTCTTCAGCTTGGCGAGTCCGAAGGCCTTGATTCTGAAGTCATCCTCGAGATGCTCGACATCACCGGCCTCGCCTTCATGAAGAACATGAAGGGCCCATTCATCACCGGCGAGCGCAACACCACTCCGGGCGACTTCACCGTGGACGCCCTGTGCAAGGACGCCAAGCTCATGGAGATGACCGCCAACAAGCCACTCCCGGCCCTCGCCGCCGTCATTCAGCGCTTTGAGGAGCAGCAGGCTATGGGCCACGGCGACCAGGATTTCTCCTCCATCTTCGTCTTCCGCAACAAGGGATAGCCCAGCAGCTAGGCACCCTGCTTTCCGACGAACTCTCGCCCTACTTCAGCGAAGCCCGCCGAACACGAGCGATTGCTTCGTCGGCAGATAGTGTCCCTGCGGCCACTTCGCGGCCCAACTGCCGAACGTGCTCATCCGTCACATCGTGGCCTGCCAGACGCAGCGCAGCATCACTCAACGCTAACGGATCACGGTCGCTACTATTGCTTTCAACTTGAATCGGCTTCGACACTGCTACCCTCCCGAGTTTTCAACTACATTTTCTCTCATTTTAGCAGCTCATGGCACCAACCCCAAGGGTATTTCCCACCTCTAGAAGAACGTTCAGGGCGTGCGTTTTGCTAAACTTCATCAATAAGTTTTAACTATTGTCTTGTCACACAATGTAAGGAGATCGCTGCCCAGCAATGCTTTCCATCGACGCAGATTATGGGCATTCCACGCCCCTTGGACACCTTGAGAAGAACTTCGCCCTGGGCCACATCTATGGCCTTGCTGGCCCCAACGGTTCGGGTAAATCCACGTTGCTGGCCACGCTCGGCGGGGAGCTTGCACCTCTAGATGGTTCAGTGAAGTGTGACGGTCATCCCGTCGGCACGAAGGAGCAGCCGGGTGCTGTGGTTACGGTGGCCGAGCCGGTTTTCCTCCCCGACCTCACCGTGGGCGAGCACTTGGACTTGATAGGAAAGGCGACAGGGGTGGACGTCGCCAAGCTCTGCGAGCTCTGGGCACTCGATCCTCTCCTTCCGCACCCAGCCTCGCGCCTGTCCTCGGGCCAGCGCCAGCGCGTGTTCTTGGCAGCACAGCTGTACCAGCCGGCGCGTGCAGTGCTTATCGACGAACCCGAGCGCCACCTCGACGCCGCCTGGACCGAGTTCCTCGCCAGCGAATTGCGCTATCTAGCCGACGAGGAGAATCGTTGCGTCGTTGTGGCCTCGCATTCCGACACCATCACCCAGGCCTGCGACGAGGTGGTGCAGCTGTGATGCGCGTGCTATCGCGGCTGGGTGATGGCATGTGGTACCTCATCCTCGCCGGCTTCGTCTTCGGCTTCGGTTATACAGTCTGGCAAGAAGTCGGCGCAGTCCTGCCTATCATCCCGGCCCGCATCGCGTTAACTAGCGTCGCTCCTATTGCCGGCATCGTGGGACTGCTCGCGCTTATGGTGCTCACCGAGACTCTCTATCCCCTGCGCGCGCTGTCGCGGGAACGCTGGGTGTACGTTGATCGCCCGCGTGGCCGGCTCCGCGGTACCGACTGGATCACATGGGCGCAGCTGCTCGGATTCGGGGTCTTGGGCCTCGGCATCTGCGTGTCCACCGGGCTATCCCCGTGGTTCGCGCTGGCAGCCACGGCCCTGCGTTTCGTCGTGGGATGGCGCTCGTTCACGCTGGCTTCGCTTCTCAGCGCTGGGCGCACGCGCCTGGTCGGTGGATCTGGCCTTGGCCTGCTTGATTCGGAGGTCACCTCCGATGCCATTGCGAGCCAGTCCGCCTGGATACCTCGTCGCGCCCATGCGCCCTCCACGTTGACGGGTCTCTTCTTCCGTCGTCTGGGACGACGGTGGTACATCGGCGTCGGTGCGCTCGCGGCCCTCGGCTTGACGTTGGGGTTCGCCCCACAGCTTGGGGCGCTGGCTATCGTCGGCTTCATGTCCGCGTGGAGCATCATCGGCGCAGCGGTCGGGCGCGCCGCCTCCTTCGGCCGCGTCAGCGACGATGCATGGCCCGACTGGGGCCTTCCCCTTATCGCTTCTGTGGGCACGGCACTCCTTGGTGCCGGTGTTCTGGTCTTGGTGTGGAAGCTCTCCGCCATCGCAGTGGCGCTCATCATCGCCGGTCTTAGCTGGGCGTCGTTTAAGCGTTCCCGCCCGGCACAGGTAGACAGCATGTCCATGCTGGACAGCGGCGGCTTCGGTGTCTCCTTCTCCCCCGAGGTGCTGCACTACATTGCCCGCGGCGCCCTCGGTCTTGGCGTGGCGGCCCTTGCACTGGGGTATTAGCCGGTGCTAGTCTTTCGGGCATGAAGATTTTTTCCTAATTCGACGTCACACTTTTTACGCGACTTACTCGAAGGTGGATTTCTTCATGCCTATTTCTTTTTCTCATCTCACCGTCACCTGGCCCGACGGCACCCCTTGTTTCACGGACGTCACCGGTACGTTTTCCTCCCACTTCACGGGCTTGGTCGGAGCGAATGGCTCCGGAAAATCAACGCTAGCCAAGGTCCTTGCAGGCCTTATTGCCCCGAGTTCGGGAACGGTATCCGCGGGCTCAGTCCTCTATGTCGACCAGGATTTAGGCCTCCATACGTCTAGCACCATCGCCGATGTCTTTGGCGCGACCGAAGTCCTCAACGCCATTGCCCGCATTGAGGCTGGCGAATACTCGGAAGAGCTCGCCGCCACTGTTGGTGAGCAGTGGGATTTGGCAGAACGCATCGAAGCTGCTCTCGACGCCGCCGGTATCCCCTTCCCGATGGATCACACTATCGGCACATTGTCTGGCGGTGAAGCCGTGACAGTGGCGCTGACCGCCGCATTCTTCCGCAAGCCGGATTTCCTCATCCTCGACGAGCCCACCAACAACCTGGACTCCGAATCGCGCCAGCGCCTGCTCGAGCTCATTCGCACCGCGCCGATGCCGGTTCTCGTCGTCTCACACGACCGCGAACTCCTCGAGCACGCGAATAGCATCGCGGAGCTCTACCACGGAACCCTGCGCGAGTTCGAAGGAAACTACTCCTCGTACCGCGCAGCAATTGATGCTGAGCAGGATTCCGCGCAGGCCAAGGTCAGGGAAACCAAAGCCGAACACCGCAAACAAATCCGCGAGCGCGCCGCTATGCAGACCCGCATTGCACGCGATGCCCGCCGCGGCAAGAACTTCGCCGCCTCGAAGCGCAAACCCGGCATGGCCATGGGCTTGGACAAGAACCGCTCTGAGCGCTCGGCCGCTGGGCGTTCTCAACAGGCCAACGATGCAGTCGCTGCCGCCCAGTCAGCACACGACAAGGCACAGCGCGCGCTTCGCGACGACACCCATGTCCACATCGATCTCCCCGGCACTGAGCTTCCCGCGGGCACCCGCGTGCTCGTCAGCGATCTGCTGAGTATTACTGGCCCCGAGCGCGTTCGCCTCGCTGGGCCCAATGGCAGCGGCAAGACCACCTTCCTCAACCGCGTTACTCAGGGCGACGTCGAATACGCGCTGCCCTGCGGGTACATCCGCCAACGCATCGTCCTGCCCGAGGAGAAGTCGGTGCTCGACATCGTGCGGGATGCCAACCCCAGCGCCGACCCGCAGTTCCTGCGCGACCAACTGGCCCAGATGCTCTTTATCAACGACAAGATCCATCAGCCCGTGGGCCAGCTTTCTGGTGGCGAGCGCTTCCGCGTCGAAATAGCCCGCGTCCTGCTCAGCGACCCGGCACCGCGCTTTCTGCTTCTCGATGAGCCGACCAACAACCTCGATATCCCCACCACCGATTGGCTAATTGAGGTGCTCACGAGCTACCGCGGGGCATTCATCTTGGTCAGCCACGACGAGCACGTGTGCGAGCGGCTAAACCTCACAACGACCGTTTCCATGGATGACTACAACTCGCTCTGCGAAACGGAGTACCTTCTGCGTTCCCCTCGCAATGCACAACGTCTTCGTGACTCCATCGACAAGCTGAAGGCATCTGACAAAAGGCATCAGCCACAAGGAGGGACAGCGAGCTAGCTGACGAGCGCTTGCGCAGCGGCTCGGGCATCAGCGATAACGGCGGGCACGCCCACCCCGCCTGCCCAGGCGCCGGTGGCGGCGATGCCGGAGACGTCGGCAAGCGCGGTGCGGACAGCAGCGAGCGTAGCCAGGTACTTCTCGTCGTAGCGAGGGATACCGCCGAACCAACGCTGCGTGTAAATCTCTTCCACGCCGGCAGCACGCCCGTCGAAGCCGGTGATCTTTTGCAGGTCATCAAGGGCATAGTCCACGAGGTCATCCTCTTCCGCGCGGACGAGGGCATCGTCACCGAAGCGCCCGAAAGAAGCACGCACGAGGAAACCTTCGCGTTCGTTCAAGTGCGGCCACTTGTTAGAAGAGAGCGTAAAGGCCTTAGCACGCAGGTCCGGTTCGTCGGAGGCGATGAGGATGCCGGTGGCGTCGGGAAGCGCGTTGCCCTCTGGGTCCGTGGCGGAAGCGAAGTTGAAGCCGATGACCACAGAAGAGGCAAGCTGAATCGTGGAAAGGTGCTCAGCAGCCTCAGGGGCCACAGCTTTGATGAGGCGTGCGGTCGTTGGGGCGGGGGTGGCAAACAGCACGCGATCGAAGGGTCCGATATCCCCCGGAGCGCCCTTAACGTCAAGGTTATCGCCCTTGCGAGTGACACCAGAAATGAACGTATCGAGGTGAATCTGCGCTCCGGATTTCTCAGCCAGAGCCTCGTAGAGTTCGGCATAGCCACCCTTGAAGGTGCCAAAGACGGAGCCCTCGGCGGGGCTGCGGCCCGATTCGATCTGCTTAATCGCTGCAGACAGCGTCACCGGGCCTTCCTTGGCCAGCGTGTCCAATGCGGCCGCCAGGTGCGGGAGGGTAGCGCGCAGGCCTAGGTCATCGGCAACGCAGGAGTACACGCCGCCAAGGAGTGCGGACACCACGTGATCGACGACGTCGTCGCCGTACTGCTGGCGCACGAGCTTTCCGACGGACACATCCCCACCAATTTCCCACTCAAACGGCTTCTCGTTGGTGATGCGCTCATTGGTGGCCGCGGAGAAGAAGTCCTGCGGTTCGGACGGAATGCCCATGACACCGCCCTGCGGCAGGAAGTGCAGCTCGCCGCCGGTATAGACGCGCGGGCGCAGCTCGGCATTGGGCTCCACGATGGACTCGTGCAGGCCCAGCTCGGTGAAGAAATCAACAGCATCTTGGCGGCGGCGGATGAAGGCTTCCGCGCCCATGTCGGTCGGCCCGCCATTAAACGGCACGGTGTGCAGTTTTCCACCGATGCGCTCGGCCGCCTCGAAAACGTATACCTCGTGGGAGCGCAGCTCCGAGGCGGCGGTGAGTCCTGCTAGTCCAGCACCGATGATCGCGATCTTCATTTAGCCCTCCTCGTGGATGATGGCGACGGCACCGGTGATGGCGTCGGCGTCGGTAGTCGGCAGAACCCCGTGGCCGAGGTTCCAGATGTGTCCCTTTATGTCGCCGCGAGCACGTGCGGTGTCGACTTCAGTTTTGATGGTACGCACGGCTTGGCGCACGGCGTCGTCGCCAGCAAAGAGCACGGCGGGGTCGAGGTTGCCCTGCAGGATGTTCGCACGTACTCGGGCGGCAGCTGCGTCCATGGCCACGCGATAGTCCACGCCCATGACCTCGGAGCCGGCCTCCGACATCGCTCCGAGCAATTCGCCCGTGCCCACGCCGAAGTGGATGCGCGGCACGCGGCCTTCAGCGGCCTTGAGGATCTGTGCCGAATACGGCAGCACAAACTCGCGGTAATCGCGCTCATTGAGGTAGCCCGCCCAGGAATCGAAGAGCTGCATGGCGTCGATGCCAGCATCCAGCTGTAGCTCAAGGAAGGCGATGATCGTCGGGGTCAGGCGCTCCATGAGACGGTGCCAGGTGTCCGGGTCAGAGTGCATCAGCGCCTTGGTGCGCTCATGATTCTTCGAGGGCCCGCCTTCGATGAGGTAGCTAGCCAGGGTAAACGGTGCGCCGACGAAACCGATAAGAGCCTGCTTGTCGGTGAGCTCGTTCAGGATGATCTCGATTCCCTGACGGACCTCGGGCACGTCGACGTCGAGAACCGGTAGGTTGGCCACGTCCTCCTTGGTGCGCACTGGGGCGTCCATGACGGGGCCGCGTCCGGGGACGATCTCTACGCCCACGCCTGCTGCCTTGAGCGGGACGACGATATCGCTGAAGAGGATGGCGCCATCAACGTCGTGGCGGCGCACCGGCTGCAGGGTAATCTCCGCCAGCAGCTCCGGCATGAAGCAGGAATCCAACATGCTGATCCCCTCGCGGACCTTGCGGTATTCCGGCAAGGAACGACCCGCCTGGCGCATGAACCAGACGGGCGGGCGGGACGGGGTACGGCCGGAAGCGGCCTCAATAAGCGGCGCGGCAGACAGACGAGACATACCGTCCATTATGAATCAAAAGTTGGAGCCGACGCTAATCACGACCGCTCAGCACGGCGAGCTTTGATGAAGGCCGTGGATTCTGGATGGAAGAGGAAGTAAATCCCTACCATGAGTACCAGAGGAACAATCAGCAACGCCATACCGCCCACACCGGCGATGAGCGCAGCCACGCTGACGAACATGGCATAGACCGACACCGCCGTGATGATACGGCGAGCCCATACCCAGCCGCTAGCCAATTGCGCAGAGCAGGCCGCGATAACCACCGCGCTGACGATATGAGAGATGGCGGCAAAGCGGGTATTGAAGCGGATATAGTCCACCTGCTCCATGCTCAAGTCTGGGTTGTTGATCCGGGAATAGGAACCAAACAGGCCCACCATGCCAGCGGTGAGCATAAAGATCGCGCCGACAACGAAGATCCAGTAGGCAATGCGCAGCTGCGAGGGCCATGCGGAATAGTCCTGATCGCCCTTCTTCTTTTTCCGGCGAGGGCTGCGGTTATAGTCCGCGGGGCCTGGGCGATCGGTCATGGGCGGTCGTCCTTTGAATTCTTCTTGTCGGTGTTCTTATCTCTGTCTTTATTTTTGTCTTTGTCGCGCTGCGCCTGGTTGTCCAAGCGGCGTTGTTCTTCCATCTCCTTGCGCATCTGGCGCATCTGCTCCATCTCGCCGGTGTACTCCAGAACCTCTTCCTTAGTGGAGAACATGAGGCCCATGATGGCAGCTACACCAACGAGAATCTGCACGGCGCCATCGACCACAAACAGCCAATCCGGCACGTTCGCCCCAGCCGGGCTGCTGAGAAAGACGATGAGCACGCGGAAACCAAAATAAAGGGAGAAGGCAAACCAGAGGCGCCGACCAGTACCGGCGGCCTTAGCGTTGCTGTTGATCATCCACAGCATGATGCCCAACAGCACCACGATGGCCAGGGAAATCAGCGAGCTCAGCACCAGCGAGCCATAGCCCACGATCTGGACGAAAGAATCCGTCATCTCCTGTCCGGAGCGCTCCGCGGCTGACTCCGCAGTGCTGCGAGCCTGGGCGAAAAGCTCATCGCGGTTGAGCAGCGTCAGGGTAATACTCAGGACGAGGTGCACTGCTTCGAGTACTAGCGCAACGGTCCACACCTTGAGCATGAGGGAGACGGCTTCGGTGCGCTTGGGGTTCTTGGCGGCCTTGTCCTGCGGCTTATCAGACGGCGCGGTATTCGGGCTGAGCGTCACGACTCTCCTTGAAGCGGTCAGATTATGCGAGCAGGCGGGCAGCGTCCGTGGCGAAGTACGTCAGAATCTGATCCGCACCAGCGCGCTTGAACGCGGTCAAGGACTCCAGCATAACGGCCTCGCCGTCAATCCACCCGTTCTGGGAGGCCGCCTGAATCATCGCGTACTCACCGGACACCTGGTAAACGGCAACCGGAACGGAGGAACGCTCAACGGCACCCGCCAGCACATCGAGGTACGGCAGGCCCGGCTTCACCATGACGATGTCCGCGCCCTCTTCGATATCGAGGTCCACTTCCAACATGGATTCGCGATAATTACGCGGATCCTGCTGGTAGGTGCGGCGATCGCCCTCCAGGGACGAGCCCACAGCGTCGCGGAAAGGCCCAAAGAAGGCCGAGGCGTACTTGGCCGAGTAGGCCATGATGGCCACATCTTCATGGCCAGCGTCATCGAGAGCGTCGCGGATGGCGGCTATCTGGCCGTCCATCATTCCGGAGGGGCTGACCATGTGTGCGCCGGCGCGGGCCTGGGAGCGAGCCATGTCCTGGTAGAGTTCCACGGTTTCGTCGTTAAGCACGCGACCCTGGTCATCGAGCACACCGCAGTGCCCGTGGGAGGTGAATTCATCCAGGCAGGTATCCGCCATGACAATAAGGTCATCGCCGAATTCCCGGCGCAGCTCCGCAATAGCAACGTTGAGGATGCCCTGCGGATCCCAGGCCACGGAGCCGGTCGCATCCTTGTCTTCCTCGCGCGGCACACCGAAAAGGTCAACGCAGGTCACACCCGCATCAAGAGCCTCGTGTGCGGCGCGCTTGAGGGAATCCACGGTGTGCTGCTGTACGCCCGGCATGGACGGGATATCGCGGGGCGCATCCAGTCCGTCGACGACGAACATCGGAAGGATGAGGTCGGAAGGACGCAGCGACGTTTCCGCAACCAGGTTCCGGAGGGCCGGAGTCTGACGCAGACGACGGGGGCGGCGAACAATGCTCATGAGTAGGAACTCTCCTTCGAGCTTCGAGACAATCTATACCTTCCCCGACTCTAGTCGCCCCTACTAGGACCGCCCAGACGTGGTCGAGGCAGACTTCTTCCGGGAGCGGCGCTTCTTGCGCGGAGCAGGCAAATTGCCGGCAGCGCGGAGGGCAGCGACGTGGTCCGCGAGGGCGTCGACAAGCATCGGCACATCGGCGATTTCCGGGACGACGTCTACACGCAGGCCCACCTCCTCAGCCGCAGCCTTGGTGGAGGGGCCAATGCACGCGATGATGGTGCGCGCATGCGGCTTGCCCGCGATGCCCACGAGGTTGCGCACCGTGGACGGCGAAGTAAAGGCCACGGCGTCGAAGCCACCGGACTTGATCATGTCACGGATTTCCGCCGCCGGCGGGGCTGCACGTACGGTGCGATAGGCCACGACATCATCGACTTCCCAGCCCAAGTCCAACAGGCCATCAACCAGCGCATCACCAGCGATGTCGGCTCGTGGCAGAAGCACGCGGCCCACCGCATCGATGTCCTCCACGTAGGTGGGGAAGACCTCCACGAGGCCCTCCGCATTCTGCTTCGTGGGCTTCGGCATAACCTCCGGGATCATACCTTTCGCACGGATGGCATCGGCGGTCTTCTGTCCCACCGCAGCAAGGTGCACGCCGGCGAAGTCGCGAGCATCGAGGCCGAGCTCCGCAATCTTGTCCCACACCGCGCTTACCGCGTTGACGGAGGTGAAGACAATCCACTTGTAGCGGCCCTCCACAATGCCCTTGATGGCGCGATCCATCTGCGCCGGGTTGCGCGGCGGCTCAACAGAAATAGTGGGCACCGACTGCGGGATAGCACCGTGACCTGCCAGGCGAGCGCTCATCGCCGCCGCCTGCTCCTTCGTGCGCGGCACCAACACGCGCCAGCCGTACAAGGAACGGTTTTCCCACCACGAGTACTTCGAGCGATCATCAAAGCTACGGCCCAAGGTCACCACGAGTACGCCCGGCAACTCCGCATCGAGCTTGCCCAAAGTACCCAGAGTCGTCTCGTGGGTACGCTGCAGGCGCGTCGTGCCATGCACGGTGACATATGCCTCGGTCTCGGCGGGCATGCCGCGCTCCACCAGCTCGCGAGAAATCACCGGCAAGTCATCAGCAGTGGCCTGCAGAACGAGCGGCTGCGTCGCGGATGCCAGCTCGTCCCAGTCAGCGCCTTCCGTAATATCTGCCTCGGTATACGTCGCTCCCAAAGCAATACCCGCAAAGGACGGCACCGTCGACGGCAGGGACATACCCGGCACCACCTGAAACTCCATACCGGCATTCGCCACGGCAGAAATCTCCGCCTTAATGGACTCACGGTTGAGCGGATTACCCGTGACGAGGCGAATCACGTCGCGGCCCTCAGCGCGCTCAAGCGCTTCACGCAGTTGCTTGACGACGTCCCCCTCAGGTTCCTCAAACACCGCCGCCGTCGGCGGTGCTGGGCGTGGTGGCTTACGACGAGCTCCTGCCTCCTTGGCAGCAGCGCAGATGCGCTCGTACTCTTCCTCGGCGGCGTCGAGAAGCTCTTGCGGCACCGGTACCTGCAGGGCCACCATCTCACGCACGCCGGAGGAAACTTCAGCGTCCGTCACAGCGATGGCAGACGTTTCCAGAACCTCGCGGGCGCGGACAGTCAGCAGATCAGGGTTGCCAGGGCCGGCGCCGACGAAAACAACTTTGCCCACTTCAGCCTGGGTATCCGGCACGGCATTGCTCATAAGGTTCTTTTCTAGTTTGTGGATTCCGGGGGATTCCTGCGCCGCTCACCACGGCGGGAGAGTAAAGCCCACCCTTCACGTGTGGTTTAAGGGGGGCTGAATCATTGGCGTCAATGATTGTGTGCTAGATACACACTAAAGGAAAAGGTCCGAAACCAAAAATTAGTTAGCAAGCAGCTCCGCAGCTCCCTGCGCGAAGAGGTCCTCAGACACCGCGCGACCCAACACCTGCGCATCCTCAGCCTTCCCTTGCGCCTGGGCAATGAGCTGGCGGGAGCCATCGAGGGCAAAGACGCCACCGCGTACGACGAGCTCGTCGCCTTCCCACCGGGACGTTGCTGCGACTGGAGCGGTGCAGCCAGCCTCCAGCTCGGACAGCACGGTGCGCTCGGCGCGGGTGGCGGCGATAGCGGGGACGTCGGCAAGCAGCGCAATGGCCTGCGCAGCCTCAGTACCTTTCACTGCCTCGATTGCGAGCGCTCCCTGCGCCGGGGCGGGCATGAAGAACTCCGGGTCGAAAACTTCGGTAGCACGCTCGGCGTAGCCCGCACGCACAAGACCGGCGTAGGCCAAGAGCACGGCATCAAGCTCACCGCTCGTTACCTTGCCCATGCGGGTATCAATGTTGCCGCGCAGCGGACGAATGTCCAGGTCCGGGCGCAACGCCCTGAGCTGGCTGATACGGCGCGGAGCAGAGGTTCCCACGCGCGCACCCTCTGGCAGCTCCTTCAGCGTGAGGCCATCGCGGGCGATGAGCGCCTCGCGCGTGTCCTGGCGCTCCGGAACCACGAGGTCAAAGCGGTCGTCGGCAGCCGTCGGCAGGTCCTTGAAAGAATGCACGGCAATGTCGCACTCGCCGCGGTCTACGGCCTCACGCAGGGCTTGCGTAAACACGCCCACGCCGATGCGCTCGACGGGCGCCATGTTGACATCGCCCGGCGTTGTCACAATGTGCAGTTCGGCCTCGTAGCCAGCTTCTTTGAGCCAGTCCCGTACGTGACCCGCCTGCGTGGTGGCGAGCAGGGAACCTCGGGTACCGATCTTCAACATTTATGCGTCCCCTTCTTTGTTCTTTTCCGCGGCTTTCATCTGTGTGGCATCCGGTAGCTCCGTCATATCCACGGCCACGCCGCTGCCTTCGAGGTGCAACCCGAAGAGTTGCTGAAGTGCGGTTTCGTGGCTGACCGTACCGGAATTCGCGGCCAGCTGCTTCGCGCGGACCGTGGGCTCATGGAGGAGTTTGTCGGCCACGCGCTTGAGCGCACGGTTCACGTCACCCAGTTGGCGCTCATCCAGCTCTGGGTGCTTCTGCTCTAAACGTGCGATTTCACACTGCACGAGGTTGGCGGCTCGCTGCCGCAATGCAGACACCGCGGGTACGACATCGCGCACGCGTTGGGCGGAGGCATAGGCCTCCAGCTCCTCGGTAACGATGCGCCGCGCCTGGACGTGCGGGCTGGTTCCAGCAGCGATATCGGTATCGGCGGCGTCGAGGGATTTGCTCAGGCGCTCAATATTGACCAGGTCAACCCCTTCGGCCTCAGCCGTCGCATCATCGATATCGCGTGGCAGGGACAAGTCCACGAGCATCAGTTCACGGTTGGCAACGTGGTAGCGCTCAACGTCGGCAGCCGTAATGGTGAAATCTTGTGCACCGGTGGCGGAAATGGCCATGTCCACGCTGCGGAGTTCTTGAGCACGGTCGGCAAACTCGATGACATCCGCATACACACCTGCCTCATGCGCATGCTGGGCGACTCGCTGCGCACGCGCGAGCGTCCTGTTGGCAATGACCAGCTGCGCACCAAGCCGACCCGCATGGGTGGCCGCGAGCGACGCCATCGCGCCCGCCCCCAGGATGAGCACACGGGCACCATCCAGCCGCTCCCGCCCCATGCGGCTTAAAGCCTGATCAAAAGCGAAGGACACCATGGAAGCACCCGCCTCATCGATATCCGTCTCAGAATGAACGCGCTTACCGGTGCGCAGCGCCGACTGCGCCAAGGCATGGATTCGTGGGCCCGCGGTGCCCTGTTCCGTGGCGGACTGGTAGGCGGCGCGAACCTGTCCGATAATCTGCTGCTCGCCTACCACCATCGAATCCAGCCCGGAGGTCACCGTCATGAGGTGCTCAGCGGCGGCATCAGCATAGCGAACGTACAGGTAAGTACGCAGTTCTTCCTCGTCCACCCCGGACACCTCGGCCACAGTGCGAACGACGTCCTGGACGCCCGTATGGAAGGAATTAGTAACCGTATAGACCTCCATGCGGTTACATGTGGAGATGATCATCGCCTCGGAGAGCGAATCCGCCTGAACCAGGGTCTGGCAGGCACTATTCTGCACGGCGTCGTCCATGCTCAGCTTTTCCAGCAGCGCTACCGGCGCTGACTGATGCGACATGCCCACGACGAGCACACTCATGCACTACCCTCCAGTTCTTCATCATCCCTTTGGATGACATAAATCAACCAAAAGACTACTAGCCTAAAGCTCTTTTCTGAAACTCACCAGAAATCTGGAGTTTAATCCGCCAGCGCCTGCGCGAGCTCCTCGTTATCCACTTCCCAGCAGGCAAACTCCTCGTCGTCGATGACGACGACGGGCACTCGATCACCATATTCCATGGCCAGCTCGGGGTCCTCATCCACCACACGCACGATGAGCTCGTCCCCCGCCTGCTGAACCACAGGCGTGATCTGCTCGCGCACACGCTCACACGACCCGCACGTGGTGCGCACCATGAGCTCAACGGTGTGGGACATAAAAAGGGGCTCCTTAGTGAGACTCAAAACTTTTCGCGGTTTACTATGGACACGTTAGCCTGCCCACCTGTTGAAAGCTGAACGCGTGCCCCTCCCCCTTCCACCCGGTATGCCCGACTCCCCCCGCGAGTTCCTTGCCAACTGGACCGCGAGTAGGGGTAACCTCCGCAATTTCTTGGAGCAGCAGGCCTTTGCCCCGCTCGGTGAAGAGCACCAGCGTGCGGCAGGTGAGGCGTCGGCAGCCGCGGCGGTGGAACAGCTCTTCGGCATCGACCTAGATTCCTTTTCCTCCGGCGTGGATTCTGTCCAAGGCTCCTTCGAGTCTGCGGGCTCGCGCTCCCTCACGCAGCCAGACCCCGACATCCCCCAGGACCTTGGCGCCGCTGCCTTCTTCGACGTAGACAATACGCTGGTACAAGGCTCTTCATTGGTCTCCTTTGCCTTGGGCCTGGCGCGGCGACGCTACTTTTCACTCTCCGAAATCCTGCCTATCGCATGGAAACAGCTGAAATTTCGGGTATCCGGCTCTGAAAACACCGAGGACGTAGCGGCTGGGCGCGTGCAGGCCCTCGAATTTGTCAAGGGCCGCTCGGTGGCAGAGATGGTTGCGCTGTGCGAGGAAATCGTCGACCAGTCGATGGCTGAAAAGGCCTATCCCGGCACAAAGCAACTGGCACAGATGCATCTCGACGCCGGCCAACAGGTCTGGCTCGTCACCGCCACCCCAGTCCAGCTGGCGCAGATTTTGGCTCAGCGTTTCGGATTTACGGGCGCCCTCGGAACCGTGGCGGAAGTCGAAGACGGCCGCTTCACCGGACGCCTCGTGGGCGATATCCTCCACGGTCCCGGCAAGATGCATGCGGTAGCCGCCTTGGCCACGCTGGAGAATCTCGACTTGGAACGCTGCACGGCTTACTCCGACAGCGCCAACGACGTCCCCATGCTCTCCATGGTGGGCACGCCGGTGGCTATCAACCCCGATTCAAAGCTGCGCGATATTGCGGAAGAAAAAGGCTGGCTCATCCGTGATTACCGTTCCGTCCGCAAAGCCGTGCGCACCTACGGAATCCCAGCACTCGTCACTGCGCTGTTCTCCTATGGCGGCTGGCGCATTGCCCATCGCCACTAGCTGCTCTGCTGTGCCTTCGTGCGCAGCATATCCATGCACATCACCGCACCGATGAGACCTGCATGCTGTTGCGGGTCTAGCCCTGCCGCGATGCTGAGACGGTAGGTATTCTTCCCTGAAAGGAAGTTGCCGACGCCCGCCCACTCGTTGGTCACCTGCGCCAGCGGCTGCCCCTGGCTGCTAATGGTGATATTCCAATCCCAAATATCACCCGTAATCTCAATCTCCGGGAAGCCCTCCATCTCCATGGTCAGGCGCGTCTTAAACATGGCGAACCGCTTGGTCACCACCGCCATGGGGTGCTCGATACCCGGCAAGTACACCTCATAGGTATCCCGCACGAAGTTCGGCGGATCCTTGATCAGCATAAGCGGCTGCTGCGGGTTGCCCTGATCGTCCGTGAAGGCCACCTCCAAGCTGCGGGAGGAGTTGAAGAACATGTCCTTCAGGCTTCCGGACTGCACAATCGTGCCGACGGGCACGCCCTGCTCATCCGCGATGAGGAATTGATCCTGCAGGAAAGACTTCGTCTGTGAGATAACGAGGGTGTCGAGCGTCAAAATTCGGGGCAACATAGTTCGCCATCATACGCATGCATGGAAGGTGATGGGCACTCACGGATAGCACTCCCCACTACTCCGAAAATATAGCCTTAATAGCACTCTCCAAAACTACCATAATTGCAGGTAAGCGTAGATGTCCGGGGCATCTTATAGGCTTCAGTTAGAACGTTAGTTCCTACTCACTTTAAAGCCTCTAATCCTCAAGAATCCGGAGAAGTTACCGTGACAACCACTACTCCTACCGCCTACTTTTCCCACATGAACCCGGACTGCGCCCTCGCTATGGAGCGCAGTGCTGCGCGCCGCGCCGATTATCGCTCCTGGAAAGCTGCCATGCCCCCGCTCGATGAGGATTTCGATGTGGCGTGCCAGAGGCTCGTCGCCAAGCTCGGGCTCGGCCCACACACCATCACCGAATGTTGCCTCGCCGTGCACCGGCTTAATGGGCTTCCGCAGGTCAAAGCGATGCAGGAAGACCTCTTCCTGCTCGATATGCGCGCCCTCATCGCCATCGACTTCACCTTGACCAAACTGGGTGAAATACCCCAGGAGACGCTCGCGCTTATCGACGCCTCCTTGGCCGACTACTTCATCCCCACCGCCCCCAACCAGACTTTTCCTACGCCTCCACAGATTGGCCGCAAAGTGCGCGATATCTGCAAAAGCATCGATAAAACGATTTCTTTCCGCGATACGCGGAAGAAGGATTCCTACTCCATGACGGACAATGGTGAGCGCGCCAACCTGGAGCTCAACACGGATAGCGCCACGGGCATCATCCTGGACAAATACATCAAGGAGGCCGCGAAAGAGAACGGGGTCTCCACAGCTGATGCTTTGAAGAAGCTCATCGCCGGCAGCATCACACCGCCGTCGACGGTCATTTTGCACACGTATCAGGCCACCGATATTGAGAACGCGCCAACACTCGTGCAGGGCTATGGTTGGACGTCTCAAGAGATGCCCACGACCCGCACTCGTGACCTGTCCGCAGAACCGGAAGCCTCGGATAGCTATGTTGCCTCGGAGCTCATCCGAAAATACGTCGAGGGGCGCGACGGCACGTGTCGTGCTCTTGGCTGCAACCGGCCGGCCCACCTGTGCCAGATGGACCACCGCGTCAACTACGCCGACGGCGGCCCCACTCACCCGAGCAATCTCGCCTCACTCTGCCAGCACCATCACAACATGAAGACCGATGGCCGCGCGCATTACATCATGGACCCCCTCACCGGGGATATCGTATGGCTTTTCGAGGACGGAACCTGGGCCATGACTGAACCCACCGGCCCGCTGGCCAACAAGACCAAGCGCTGGGCCCAAACCGTGGCCCAGAAGATCACTGCAATCCGTCAGCGCGCCCACGAGCAAGCCCAGGCGCTGAAGAAGGAACTAGACGCCGAAGCAGCTGCCAAGGCTGCGGCGGAAGTCCAAGCTCCCAGCACTCCCCAGAGGACATCCCGTTCTAAACCTCGCCGTCGTCTGACTCGACGGCGCCCACCCGGTAGCCCACTACAGAAAGGACCCCATTCCATGACCCCTCCGTCGTCCGGGACGACGAGAAGCCCAGATAGCAGAAACTCCCCGTCACAATCACGAAGGACTATGCGGGGAGCTATGAGCCAAGCTTTACTTGCCCAGCTTGCGACGCTGAACGCGGGTGCGGCGCAGCATCTTGCGGTGCTTCTTCTTGGACATGCGCTTGCGGCGCTTCTTGATGACAGAACCCATAACAGGTTTCCTCACTTTCGGTATCAGTACGTACGTAAACCGGCCGGCGACGCCTGGAATGAAACCGCACGGTGCACTCGATGCGGCCCCGCAAAACGGGGAGACACAGGCGTAC
The DNA here is from genome assembly GCF_001812805.1 of Corynebacterium sp. HMSC078H07. Taxonomy (GTDB): domain Bacteria; phylum Actinomycetota; class Actinomycetes; order Mycobacteriales; family Mycobacteriaceae; genus Corynebacterium. The sequence continues at coordinate 55,049 of NZ_KV810437.1, forward strand.
CACTGCCGACACGAATGCCCACCATCTTACCTAGCGCCCTTCCCAGCACCAAAACTAAGGGCAGCACCCACCGCCGTGGACCGTAGGAGTCCACAGGGGTGGGCGCTGTCAGAGAGAGATGAACGCTAGGCTCCGTACACGGATGCCTCAAGGTATTCCTTGACGGCGGATTCATGAACGCGGAACGAACGTCCCACGCGCACTGCCGGCATGTCACCTGCGTGAACCAACCTGTACACCGTCATCTTGGAGACACGCATGATCTCCGCAACTTCGGCGATGGTCAGGAAAGTTCCCTTATCTTCATTCGTCATAGTTTATTTAACCCTTCAGCACGTGACGCGCTGTAGGCTTCCCCTCCCACAGGACTATCACGCACGCGCTCCTGCAAGCTTAGCGTGAAACCTGTGACTAATGCGACCCAAGTGCCATTTTTTTCCACATTCGCACCGTTGTTCCCCAGAAACTCGCCTCACAACAATCGTCACACCATTCCCATGGAAGGAGGAGAAATCTAGGCTAGTTCCTGCGCACGCTGGGCACATGCCTCCGCCGCGCGGAAGAAAGCGCCGCGAATACCGGACTCCTCAAGCTCCCGAAGCGCAGCCGCGGTGGTTCCCCCCGGGGAGGTCACCCCCGCGCGAAGAGCGACGGGATCCTTCCCAGATTCCGTCATCATGGTGCCTGCGCCCTGGGCGGTGCGGGTGGCCAGCTTTTCGGCGACGTCACGGGTAAGGCCGAGCTGCACGCCGGCGTCGATAAGCGCCTCTGTGACAAGGAAGTAGTAGGCAGGCGCGGAGCCAGCCAGGGCGGTCGCGGCGTCGATGTGCTTTTCCTCGATGACGGCGACCTCACCGACGGCCTCGAGCAGCTTGACCACACCCCCGAGCTGCTCCTCACTCACGTGCTGACCGCCCGCACACGTGCACATGCCCTTGCCGACAAGCATGGGGGTGTTGGGCATCACGCGGACGACCGGTACGCCTTCGCCAGCGGCCTTCTCGAGAGTGTCGAGGGTCAAGCCCGCAGCCATGGACACCACGACGGCGTCCTGGGAAATATCGAGACCGTCGAGCAACTCGACGATGGCATAGGGCTTCACACACGCGAAGATGTACTCGGCACCCTCGATGGCTTGCGCGTTATCACTGGTGACGGTCACTCCATAGGTGCCGTGCAGTTCCTCGCCGCGCTCTGAACGGCGGTTGGTCACCACGATGTCCGCAGCGTCGTAGCCTGCGCTCACCAGCCCGGAAACTAGGGCCTCGCCGATTTGTCCTCCACCTAGTACTGCAATTTTAGTCATGATCCCAGGGTGCCAGAAACCCTGGGTCACGGCTACATCACAACGAGCAGCGGGCCGAAGGTAAGCACGAGGCCTGCTACGGCCGCGAGGAACATGGACAGGCCATCGCGGCTGGTGCGCAGAGCGTGGACGATACCGACAATGACGCCGGTAACGACAACGCCGAGCACCACGACGACGAGGCGGTCGAAGCGGTCCCAGAGGATTTCGAAGCCTTTGAACACGACGGCACCCAGCACGATGCCAACGAGGGCGAGCAGGACGACGGCGAAGGGGTTAAGCTTCTCCTCCTCGTAGTCCTCGTCATACTCGTCGTATTCCTCGACGTCGTGGTCGACGGCCTCGAGTTCACCCGTAGTCGAGGTTTCGTCCTCAACCTTTTCTTCGACCTTGTCCTCAGACTTCTTCTCAGGTGCGTCCTTGACGCGCTGAATGACGCGGGTGTCCTCGGTGGAGGGCTGGGAACGCTTGGGCTCAGAATCGGTCTTGTCCGGCCGCTCCACGCGGACGGCATCTGCCTGCGGCTCAGACTCAGTCTTCGGCTCGGGTTCAGCCTTCGGCTCAGGTTCAGTCTTCTCGGCGTCCTTCTGCGGAGCAGGAATGACTGGCGCAGTCTCATCGATAGAGACGTTGGAGTGCTTCGCTTCGGCCGGGGTTGCCTTCACCTTCTCGAGGTTGCCGGTCAGCTCCGCGACGGAGATGCCGCCTTCCTCAAGGCTGCGGCGACGGCGGCGCGAACTCTTCTCTCCACCGGAGCGATCCTTCTGGTTACGGGCCAGCAGCTCCGCAACTGTCAACTGTTTCTCGTCAGCCACGTTTCTTTCCTATTCCAGTCCCTTATCGGTACGGCGCAAAATGACACCTTCACGGAGAGCCCAGGGGCAGATCTCTAGCTTCTCGATTCCCAGGGCACGCATACTCGCCTCGGCCACAAGAGCACCCGCGACGATTTGGTGCGATCGGGTAGAACTTACACCCTCAAGGTCTGCCCTGTCAGCTGCAGTCATGCGAGAAATGAAAGAAATGAGCTGACGCAGACCCGGTGCGGTGAGGGTGCGCTTCACATACGGACCCGCCGAAGACGGTGCGGCACCGGTGAGTCGGGCCAGCGTACGGAAGGTTTTTGAGGTTCCGACACCCAAGCCGGAGGGGCCCAGGGCGCGCATCTGATCGGCAACGCCAACCAATTCCGCATCAATATAGTCACGGAGGAGATTCACCTTGGATTTTTCCGGCGGATCGGTGTCGAACCAATTGTGAGTCAGACGGCCAGCGCCGAGGTCGAGAGAGAAAGCGAGCTCTGGGTGCTCGTCGGTACCGGTGGACAGCTCGAGAGAGCCGCCGCCGATGTCGAGGTTGGTGATGCGACCCGCGGACCAGCCATACCAGCGGCGCACGGCCAAGAAGGTCAGGCGGGCTTCTTCTTCACCAGACAGGATTTCTAGGCGGACGCCGGTGTTCTTTTCCACTTCATCGAGAACCTCGGCCGAGTTCGTAGCTGAACGCACCGCAGAGGTGGCAAAAGCCATGAGCTCATCGCACCCCAGCTTCTGGCTCAGCTCATTGGCTTCACCCACAGCAGAAATAAGCTTTTTCAAGCCCTTCTCGTGGATGTTGCCCTTTTTGTCGAGCTGTTCCACTAGACGCAGGGGCGTCTTCCAGTCGCTCATCGGGGTGGGCCGGCCACCGGTTGCGGCATCGACCGCAACGAGGTGGACGGTATTACTTCCGACGTCTAATACACCTAATCGCACACCCCCACAGTAGTAGGTCTACCGTGGGTAGGTGTGAATCGCCCGAAATCAAATGAGGTTTACCTGGGTTTTCCCACCTCCTCCCCCGCCGCCAAGTCCATCCTTGCAGGCCGCGAAAAGGCCCCTGACTTCCCACGAGAGTGGTTTGAGTTCACCGATCCCGAGGATCCCTTGCACGTCTACTCAATCGATCTCACGTGGCTCGAGTCGCATTACGAGTGCCAGTTTGGGACCGAGAGGTGCCACGGCATCGATAAGCAACAGAGCGACGTTGGGTGCTGTGTGCATGGCGCCTACATGGCCGATGAAATCGACCGCGACCAGCTTGCCGACGCCGTGGCGCGCATGCCCGCACGCTACTGGCAGCACCGCCCTGAGGACGTCGACGAGTACCTCAAAAACGGTCAGCCCGAAGAACTGGAACCGTGGTTGGAATGGGATGAGCTCGACGGTGACGATGGCGAACCGGAGCCGGCGTTGAAGACGCCGCTTGTCGACGGCGCCTGTATCTTCGCCAACCGCGAAGGCTGGCCCACGGGCCCTGGCTGCGCCATCCATCAGTGGGCGCTCGACGCGGGTGAGGAGCTCACCGTGGTCAAACCTGAGGTGTGCTGGCAGGTGCCGATTCGCCGCCACGAGGATTATGAGGAGCGCCCTGATGGCGAGGAGATTCTGCGCACCACTATCGGCGAGTATGACCGCCGCGGGTGGGGCAATGGTGGTGAGGACTTTGATTGGTGGTGCTCAGCATCCCCGTCCTGCCACACGGCAAAAGAGCCGCTCTGGAAGTCTCAAAAGACCGAGCTCATCGCTCTGTTAGGCGAAGACTGCTATGAGATTCTAGCCCGGCACTGCGAAGCGCGGGCACGCTCCGGAGTGGAGTTTCCGCGCCACCCGGCGGATCCTCGAGCTTAGGCCTCGAACTTGTAGCCCAAGCCGCGCACGGTGACGAGGTGCTTCGGGTGAGACGGTTCCGACTCAATCTTGGAGCGGAGGCGCTTAACGTGAACGTCGAGCGTCTTGGTGTCACCGACGTAATCTGCGCCCCAAATGCGGTCAATGAGCTGACCGCGGGTAAGCACACGGCCAGCATTGCGCAGGAGGTACTCAAGGAGATCGAACTCTTTGAGCGGCATCGACACCGGTTGGCCGGCCACCAGCACCGTGTGGCGTTCCACGTCCATGCGCACGCGGCCGCCCTCCAGAATCTGGTTGTGCGGCTCCTCTTCGCCGCCCTCCGAGGACACCTCGTGGCCGCGGCGCAGCACCGCACGGATACGGGCGATGAGCTCGCGGGAGGAATAAGGCTTGGTCACGTAGTCATCGGCGCCGAGCTCAAGGCCAACCACCTTGTCGATTTCCGAGTCACGCGCGGTAACCATAATGACCGGCACCGAGGAGGTAGCACGCAGCTGCTTGCACACGTCCGTGCCAGACATCCCCGGCAGCATCAGGTCCAGCAAGACGATGTCCACGGTGTTGGCCGCGAACTGCTCCAAGGCGCTGGGCCCGTCGGGGGCCAAGAGAACATCGAATCCTTCTTTGCGAAGGAGGAATGCAAGGGGATCTGCAAGCGACTCTTCATCTTCGACGATGAGGATGGTGGTCATTGCGATTTATCCTTTCGACGAGCGGCTACGCGCGCAACTGCACGCTGCAGGCCAGGAGCGGCGGAGCTGACGGCTCCGTCTTCTTTATTATCCTTATTATCTACAGTATCCGCTGGCTTTTCTTCGGTGTAGATAGGGAGCTCGATTGTGAACGTCGAGCCAGTTCCCGGCCGGGACCACAGCTTGATATTGCCGCCATGGTTGGCCACGACGTGCTTGACAATGGCCAGGCCCAGTCCAGTTCCACCGGTTTGGCGTGAGCGGGCCTTATCCACGCGGAAGAAGCGCTCAAATACGCGCTCCTGGTCTTCTGGGGCGATGCCGATGCCACGGTCGGTGACGCGGACAAGGACAACGTTTCCACTGACCACCTTTTGGGTAACCGACACCGGCATCTCATCTGGTGAGTAGTGGATAGCGTTGGAAATGAGGTTCGAAATAGCGGTAACCAACAGGGATTTATCGCCCATCACCTGCACACCGACGGATTCGCCGCGGGTGAGCTGGTTATTGTGTGCGTCGGCTGCCAGCTGGTTGCGTGTCATGGCCTCGTCGACGATCTCATCGAGGTCAACCGGCTCCATCTCCGGGAGGGCTTCCGCACCCTGCAGCTTGGACAAAGAGATGAGCTCGTTGACCATATCCGCCATTCGGGCAGCTTCCTTCTGAACCTTGCTACCGAAGTACTCCACGTGTTCGGGGTCCCCGGTGTCTTGCAGGAGGGCCTCTGCCAGCAATGCGATGCCGCCGACGGGTGTCTTGAGTTCGTGGGACACGTTAGCCACAAAGTCACGGCGAGCAGATTCCATGCGGACTGATTCGGACTCGTCGGTGCCGTAGACGATGATGAAGCGGTCGTCGTTAAGCGTCAGCGGTTTGACTACCGCACGCACCTGGGTAACACGGTTGCCGGTGCGGCGCTTGGGGATGGACAAATCCAGAGTGCGGGTCTCCTTATCCTCGAAGACCTCCTGCGCCACGGACCAAATGTCCGGGTTCACGGCACGATCGTGGACCATCGACATCTCGTGTGCGGCCGGGTTGGAAAAGATGACTTCTTTAGTGCGTGAGAGCACCGTCATGCCGGATGGCGATCCACCCACCGCCAGGTGGAGAACTTGGCTCACGCTGGTGACTTGATTGGAGTCAGCGTCGCGGGCGCGGCGGCGCTCCAGTCTTTCGCGGATACGCGTGACAACCGGTATAGCAAGGCCGCAGGCCACCACACCGGCGAGGAAAGCGAGTACAAATTCCACGATGATTCACACCTCAAAAGAAATCCCCACGGAGTATAGACTCCCTGGGGATTATGCGCAGTGCGCGAGGGCGGAGTTACTTCTTGGCGCCCTGTGCAGCAACGGCGGCGGCGCCAGCAGCGGCTGCTTCCGGGTCGAGGTAGGTGCCGCCCGGGTTCACCACGGAGCCGTCCTCAGCAATCTCGTAGACCAGCGGGATGCCCGTCGGAATGTTGAGGCCAGCAATCTCCTCATCGGAGATCTGATCCAGGTGCTTGACCAGCGCACGCAGGGAGTTACCGTGTGCAGCGATGAGAACGGTCTCGCCCTTCTTGGCGCGCGGGAGGATCTCCTCCTCGAAGTAAGGAACGAAGCGCTCGACGACGTCCTTCAGGCACTCGGTACGCGGAACCTGATCCAGGTTGGCGTAGCGCGGGTCTCCAGCCTGGGAGTACTCAGCACCATCTTCGAGCTCCGGCGGCGGGGTGCCGTAGGAGCGGCGCCATGACATGAACTGCTCCTCGCCGTACTTGTCCTTGGTCTCTGCCTTGTTAAGACCCTGCAGAGCGCCGTAGTGACGCTCGTTGAGGCGCCAGTCACGCACGACCGGGATCCAGTGGCGGTCAGCCGCGTTGAGGGCAATGTTGGCGGTGCGGATAGCACGGCGCAAAAGAGAGGTGTACACAACCTCCGGCAGGATGCCCTGCTCCTTGAGCAGTTCGCCGCCGCGCTTGGCCTCGCCCTCACCCTTGGCGGTGAGGTTGACGTCTACCCAACCGGTAAATTGGTTGGACTCGTTCCATTCGGACTGTCCATGTCGAAGAAGAATCAGCTTTCCGTTACTCATAAACACCAGCATGCCACGTTTTTCGGCAGCGCGTCAGGTGGTTTTAATATCCGATTGCCCGGCGCGCATGACAGTCCGGAATTTCGATACTCATGGCATCGGCGTAGATGTTTTCGAGCTGCGTTGCGGCGGCCGCCCAACTGAACTGCTGGGCGTGATCGACGGCGGCTTCGCCCATGGCGATGCGGCGGGGGTCGTCGTCAAGCAACTGCTCCAATGCGTCCGCCCAGTCCTCCGCCCCGTGGGAGTGCACGAGCAAGCCAGTATCCCCGTCCGCCACGGCAATGGGCAGACCGCCGACGGCCGCGGCGACAACGGGCGTGCCCGATGCTTGCGCCTCCATGGCCACGAGGCCGAACGACTCGTTATAACTAGGCACCGCCACAATATCCGCCGCCTGATAAATGGACACCAGCTCTTGCGACGGGCGCGGGGTGAGGAAGCGCACGACACGGTCCACACCTAGCTCCCTCGCCAAGTTCTGGTAGGTGTCTGGGGAAGAATTCGCCCCGGAGGCACCTCCGCAGATGATGACGCGCAGCCGGCGATCCGGATCGCGCTCCATCAGCTCCGCTGCGGCGCGAATGAGAACCTCTGGCCCCTTAAACTTTTGCAGGCGGCCGACGAAGGCCACGACCTTCGTGTGCAGTGGAATACCCAGCTGGCGGCGAGCGCGCTCCGTCATGCGGTCAGTGCCCGGGGTGAAGAGCTCCGTGTCTGCACCGGGTGATACGACGACGATGTTTTCTGGTGACGCATCGTAGTGTTCCACCAAGTCACGCGTCTCCTGCGCCGTGTTAACCACGAGGATGTCGGCATTGTCCACCAGCTGCTGCTCACAGATGCGGCGTGCTTCGGTCTCCGGGGTGTCATCCAGCGTGCGGTGCACGTTCTTGACCGCGGCCAAGGTGTGCGCGGTATGCACCAACGGTACGTCCCACAAGTCTCGCAGCAGCCAACCCACCTGCCCAGACAGCCAATAGTGGGAATGGATAACGTCATAATCCACGTTGAAGCAGCGCGCGAAGTTAAAAATGCCGCCGGTAAACGCCGCGAGCTGCGTAGGCAGCTCCTCTTTACTTAGTCCCTCGTACGGGCCAGCAACGATATTGATGACGCGCAGGCGCTCCTCGACGTCCACCACTTCCCCCTGACTCGGGCGCGTGGCGCGAGTAAAAACATCCACGGTAACGCCTAGGCGCGCGAGCTGGCGGGCGGTATTGAGCACGTACACATTCATGCCTCCGGCATCACCGGAACCGGGCTGCTCAAGGGGCGAGGTATGCATGGAAATCATCGCGATGCGCATAGTCACCCAGTGTATCTGGAAAGCAGCCACGTTATACTGGCTCCCAACTTCAGAGACGTGACCGAAAGGTGTAGAGATGTCGGCATTCGAGTCCAAGGCGTGGCTCCAGCACTATCCAGAATGGACCCCGCACAGCTTGGAATATGGGGACACCACGCTTCTCGACGTCTACGACAACAACCTCGCCCTGCACCCCGACAAGTCCGCAACCTACTTCTTCGGCCGCACGCAAACGTATGCCGAGCTGGACAAGCAGGTGCGCCGCGCAGCTGCTGGTCTGCGCGCCTTCGGCGTTCGCCCGGGCGACCGCGTCGCCATCGTGGCTCCGAATTGCCCGCAGTTCATCGCGTCCTTCTGGGCCGTGCTGAAGTTGGGAGCTATCGCTGTTCTCCACAACCCGCTGTACACCGCCCACGAGCTCGAGGGCCTGTTCCAGAACCACGGCGCACGTATCGCCATCGCGTGGGATAAGACGGCCTCCACCTTGGAAAAGCTGCGCGCCACGACGAACCTGGAAACTGTCGTGTCCATCAACATGGTCAACGCCATGCCCACCCCGCAGCGCCTGGCTCTGCGCTTGCCGATTCCACCGCTGAAGTCCAAGCGCGCTCAGCTCACCGCCCCTGCACCTAATACGGTGCCGTGGGAGTCCCTCGTGGGCAATGCCATCGGCGGCGATGGTTCCGATGTCCTCTCGCCGGAGGAAGTCACCAAGGACACCACCGCGATCATCCTCTACACCTCAGGTACGACGGGTAAACCTAAGGGCGCGGAGCTTACTCACGGCAACCTTTTCTCCAACCTGCTCATGGGTAAGCACTGGGTACCTGGCCTGGGCGATTCCCCGGAGCGCATGTTGGCTGCCCTGCCGTTCTTCCATGCCTACGGCCTCACTATGAACGCCACCTTGGCGCCGCTCATCGCTAGCGAATTGGTCCTCCTGCCGAGCCCGCAGATGCCGCTCATCATGGATCTCATGAAGAAGCACACCCCCACCTGGATTCCGGGCGTGCCGACTCTCTACGAGCGCATCGTGGCCAAGGCAGAGGAAGACGGTGTGTCCCTCGATGGCGTCCGCGCAGCGTTCTCCGGCGCATCTACCCTGCCGGTCAACACCGTGGAGAAGTGGGAGAAGTACACCGGCGGCATGCTGGTTGAAGGTTATGGCCTCACTGAGTGCTCGCCCATCATCGTGGGTAACCCCATGAGCTCCGACCGCCGTCCCGGCTACGTGGGCATCCCCTTCCCTGATACCGAGATTCGCATCGCCAACCCGGACAACCTCGATGAGACCATGCCGGATGGCGAAGAAGGCGAGGTACTCGCCCGCGGCCCACAGGTATTCAAGCGCTACTTCGACGATGAGGAAGCCACCCAGAATGCTTTCCACGGTGACTGGTTCCGCACCGGCGATATGGGTGTCATGGAAGAAGACGGCTTCATTCGCTTGGTCAGCCGCATCAAGGAGATCATCATTACTGGCGGCTTCAACGTCTACCCTGGCGAGGTCGAAGAGGTTCTCACCTCCCACCCAGACGTCGACGAAGCAGCGGTCGTGGGTCGCCCCCGCTCGGATGGCTCGGAAGACGTCGTGGCTTGTGTCATTTTGGCCGACGGCGCCGCCATGGATCCGGAAGGCCTCAAGGACTACTGCCGTGAGCGCCTGACCCGCTACAAGGTTCCGCGCACCTTCTACCACTTCGAGCAGCTCGCCACGGACCAGCTGGGCAAGATTCGCCGCCGCGACGTGCAGGAGGATCTGCTCAAGCGTCTCAAGGTTGAGAAGTAGCTGGTTTCAACCGCCCTGGCTCTGTAGACCACCCCACCCTAACTCTGAAAAGTCGCGCCGAAAAGGCTCGAAACTCCCAGACTTTTTAGAGTTAGGACGGTTGTCGCGCACCTAGGGCTCATCGGTGTTACATTAAGGTTCACGCATTCTGGGGGGAATAAGTATGAACCAACGTGTCGTGCGCGGGCAGACCAAGTCCGCCATCGCAGCTCTACTCAAACGCAATGAAATTACCCGATTAGGCCGAGGCCTCTATGTGTGGGGACAACCTACTCCCCTCGGGCTCCTGAGTGGGCTACACGCAGAATTTCCCTGGCTGTTCGCATCGGGACTCACTGCCGCTCAGCTCCTTTTAAATGAGCCCTTGACCTTCCCTCTTCATCTCGCTGGGTTGGGTGCCTTGCCACCGTCCAGCTTCTATTCCTTCACGCGTACCACTATTGACAGCACACTCAGCGTGTCAACGTACCGGGTGCTCAACCCCTTGGTGGCTCTGAGTACGGTCGACGTTGAACTGGCGAAGAAGGTTTTCGAGCACATTTATTCCTCCAAGAAGGGACGAAGCCGCCTCGAGGCCCATCGAGCCGCACTCAAACAGATACCTACCCGGACCCAAAAGATCCTCAGCTCCGCGGCACTGTTCACGGACTCCGGTGCCGAAATAATGGTGGCCCGCGAACTCACAACACGCGGATTAAACGTGGAGTGCAACGTCCGCATTGGCCGCTACTACTGGGATATCGTGCTGCCTGACCTGAAGGTCGCGGTGGAAATCAACAGCTTTGAATACCACTCGGCAGGTCAGGAATGGATTCGGGATCACTGGAAGAACAACGAGGCCGTCCTCACAGGCTGGTGCACCTTGCGCTACACCGGTCACTGTGTGGCCCATCATCTCAACTATGTCATCGACCAGATCACTCACGCTGCCGAGCCCGACTTTGATAAACGCTATTACTCATGGGTTGGCTACTGGCACAAAGGAGCACAACCGCCCCCGTTAAAACCCTGGGAGCAACCCGGCTACGAGCACTGGGCACCACTTTCTACCACCCCTCCCGACGGGCACGAAGGACCCACAGCTTAAGCGACTATTCATCCGTGTCGGTGGGTCCCCACGCAGCTCCTTTCGTTACGGGTAGCAACTTTGCAAAGTTTTGCGAGACGACGGTCACAAATTAGTTATACTGTTCCACACATAACATATTTGACCACCTAAGGAGTTCTCGCTCATGACCGAAGCCCCTGTGAAAGCGCCCTCTGCCTACGAGACCAAGGCATGGCTGCAGTACTACCCCGAGTGGACCAAACCCCACTTGGACTACGGCGACAAGACTCTCTTGGACTCCTACCAAGAAACCGTCGAGGCCTACGGAGATAGGCCAGCCACCTGGTTCTTCGGCAGCCAGATGACGTACCGCGAGCTCGATACCCACGTGCGCGCCGCCGCCGCAGGATTAAAGGCCTTCGGAATCCGCCCCGGTGACCGCGTAGCAGTCGCCCTTCCAAATTGTCCTCAGCACGTGGCGGTGTTCTACGCCATCCTGAAGCTGGGAGCGACCGTCGTGGAGCACAACCCGCTCTACACCGCCCCGGAGCTGGAGCCGCTCTTCAACGACCACGCCGCGCGCGTGGCGGTGGTCTGGGACAAGGCGAGCCCAACGTTCGAGAAGCTGCGTGACTCTACCCCGCTGGAAACCATCGTCACGGTCAACATGATTGAGGCGATGCCGCGCCGCAAGCAAGCGCTCCTACGTTTGCCCATCCCCTTTATTAAGGACAAGCGCGAAGAACTCTCCGTCCCAGCCCCCAACACCGTGCCATGGAGCGCCCTCACTGGCCGTGCCATCGGCGGCCACGGTCATAAGCTGACAGACGCGAAGGTCGACCATAACGACACTGCACTCATTCTCTACACCTCCGGCACCACGGGAACCCCGAAGGGCGCGGAGCTGAGCCACTCCAACCTCTACTGCAACATGAAGATGGCGGAGTCCTGGGTTCCGAAACTTGGAGAAAAGGCCGAACGAATGCTGGCGGCCCTGCCCCTCTTCCATGTGTACGGCCTCACCCTTATCGCGGCACTCGGCGTGCACATCGGTGGCGAGCTGGTTTTGGCGCCAGCCCCGAAGATTCCGCTCCTGCTGGACATCATGAAGAAGCGCCGCCCCACCTGGATGCCGGGCGTGCCCACCATTTATGCCAAGGTTATGGAGGCAGCCAAGGAACAAGGCATTGACCTGCACGGCATTGAAAACAGTCTTTCCGGCGCGGCCGCCTTGCCGCCGGAAATCGTCGAGGAATGGGAAGCCCTCACCGGCGGTCTTCTTGTGGAAGGCTACGGCCTGACGGAGACCTCCCCCATCGTTACGGTGAACCCGCTCAACAAGAACCGCCGCCCGGGGTATATCGGTATTCCTTTCCCGGATACCGAGGTACGCATTGGCAACCCAGATAACCTCGACGAGACCCAGCCGGACGGCACCGCGGGCGAGCTCCTCGTGCGCGGCCCCCAGGTATTCAAGGGTTATTTCAATATGCCGGAGGCCACCGAGAACGCCTTCCACAATGGCTGGTACCGCACGGGTGACATGGCGATTATGGAGTCAGATGGCTTCATCAAGATTGTCTCCCGCATCAAGGAGATGATCATTACAGGCGGCTTCAACATCTACCCGGCGGAGGTCGAAGACGTCATTCGCCAGCACCCAGACGTGACCAACGTGGCTGTAGTGGGCTTGCCCCGTGACGATGGTTCTGAGGACGTCGTGGGATGCATTGTGCTTAACGACGGCGCCGTGCTCGACCCCGAAGGCCTCAAGGACTACTGCCGTGAGCGCCTTACCCGCTACAAGGTTCCGCGCAGGTTCTATCACTTCGAGCACCTCGCGTCGGACCAGCTGGGCAAGGTCCGCCGCCGCGAAGTGCAGAAGGAACTCTTGAAGCTCATCAAAGAGCACGCCTAGGCTTAAGCAGCACGTTCGGCATAGCTCATGAAGCGGCTGGGGTTGAACGTTGAGTAGAACTCCTCCCCGGCCCAGATCAGCTGGCTCACCAGAGTACTCAACTGGTGATCCAGCTGCGCGTCCGTGTAGCCCCATCCAGTGGGGATGCGGGCCGTGGTGACAAGGACTAGGTCCTCGTCGGCACCTCGACGTACAGTCTCAATGCGCGCGGAGTACGCATACTGGACATCATTCTTGAATTCCGCCCAGCGCACGAGGGCATCAAGGTCACAGAGGCACCGCCCTGACGGGGTCACGAGGCTTAGTTCGATATCGTCGGAGCCGTCGCATGCCGCCTGCACGGTAATCGTGTGGTCTTTAATCGTGATGCCCACCGTGCCGTTGCCGTGGTTCACAACGTGAACTGGGTGCTCCATCGAGACGAGGCGCGTTGCGCGTTGGTGCACGCGCCACATACCGACTGCTGATACCTCGTACACCTCACTGAAATAGTGTGGAGTCACGTGCTTGAGCCCAGCACCCCGCATAGGTTCGGAGGGTTCCTCCGGAAAGTGCTCATCGAAGCGCGCAAAGACCGCTGAGAGGGACTTCGCGTATCCAGAAATGATGCTCTTGAGCTGCGAATTCGTTGCTGTCGACGGCAGGTAAGGCGGTGCATAAACGCGCAGATGTGAGTGAGCTATGGAGCTTCCACAAGGCTCTGCGACGAGACTGCCGGAGATACCTCCACCGTTAAAATCGTTGACGTCCATACGCAAGGGCTGCCGGTCTGGATCGAAGCACACCGCGCCACCCCAATAGCCAAGAATGGAGAGGCCTCCCAACTCGTCGTTGACGCCAACACTCATGAGTCCGCCCGGGATCCGGATGGTAGGCAGGCCCATGGAGTTGTTTTCCAGCGTGCCGGCTAGCTTCTCCATGGCCTTCTTTACGCGCCTAGTGCTGAGTGCTGCTGGGGTTTTGGCTGGTTTATGAGATGCGGTTTGAGACATTGTCCCCCCCTAGAAATTTGTGTGTTACCTACATACTGAGCGAGCTGGTCGTGAGGTCCCCACACACGTCACTCTCCCCCGAGCTGCTGCAGTGCCGCCAAGAATACAAAAGGTTGAGCACCTTCGCTCGCCGAGAAGCAGGCGAGTACCCCCACCCGAGAATCAAACGTGAGAAAAACCTCACATTTTGCGCGCGGGAGGCCCTCTATTAATCGAGCTTCGACTACGGTGGCGTCATCATGATTAGTTATGTTGGGCAAACTAATGCTCTTCAACTAGTCAGAGACCTATCCCCGACCAGCACAAAGAGGAAAAATGCCTGTAACTCCGCTGCATTCTATGCCCCGCCCAGCCGTCCTTTTCGCGGGTCAGGGCTCTGAATGGCAAAGCTTCATCGCCGCCGCCACGCACACTCCAGCCACTGCCCAGCGCCTGCAGGAGGTTCTCGCCCAGGCTCGCCTGCTCATCGCCCCGGTAGCCCGCTCGGTAGCCTCCACATGTCCCGGTGCGGTGGAACGTGTGGAGCAACTCATCGGCGGGGAGGCAGAACGCGAGCCCGGCGATGTACTCCCAGCCGTCTCCATCCCGGGCATCGTGCTGGGACAAATTGCGGCCATCGAGCAACTCCGGGACCTGGGTGTCTCGCTCGACCTGACCGCGGGGCACTCGCAGGGAAGCTTGGGGGAGATGGCCGTCGATAAGCCAGCGGAAGCCCTAGCCCTTGCCCTCCTCATGGGCACGGCCGCGACGGCGGTAAACGGTACCGATCCCCGCTCGCAGATGCTGTCGGTGCGTGGGCTAGAGCGCGACTTCGTCGTCGAGCGCCTGCACGGAACAGCGGACATCGCTGTGGTGAATGGGCGGCGCCACCTCGTGCTATCAGGCAGTCCAGAAGACCTTGCGGCAACGCGCGCGGCGATTGAAGGCGCCGCTGCGCAGCACAACGTCGCTCTAGAGGAGCGCACTATCGGTGGTGACGAGCTTGAAGCACGTTTCGACGAGCTGCCCGTAGCTCTGCCTTTCCATAACCCGGTGCTCGCCATGGCCGCTGAACGCACCGTGGCGTTGGCGCAGAAATGCGGTTTGGATGAACAAGCCGCTCGCGAGCACGCAGAGGCCATCCTCGTGGCCGAGCACACGTGGCCCGAGACGCTGAAAGCGCTGGACGCTACTCACCTTATCGTCCTCGACCGCGCTCTGACGTCCATCACGCGCCGCGCGGTGGAGGGCACCGGGGTTGTCGTCGTGGAGGCCGCCACCCCACAGGCCATCGACTCTCTCACCACGCCCGGCACCGAACTGTCCACTGCACTGAACTACGCCGACTTTGCACCACGCATCCTTGAGCTTCCTGGCGGGCGCACCGTTACACAGACGCGCTTTTCGGATCTCACGGGCCTCTCCCCCATCATGCTGGGTGGCATGACTCCGACCTCCGCTGACGGTGAGATCGTGGCCGCGGCGGCAAACTCCGGACACTGGACGGAGATGGCCGGCGGCGGTATGTACTCCGAAGAGGTCTTCCGTGCCCACCTCGCAGTCATGGAAAAGCACTTGCACCCGGGCCGCACTGCCCAGTTCAACACCATGTTCTTCGATCGCTTCCTGTGGAACCTGCAGTTTGGTCAGGCGCGCCTCGTGCCCAAGGCCCGTGCGGCCGGCGCGCCTTTCAACGGGGTGTGCATCTCCGCCGGTATCCCCGAGGTAGAGGAAGCCGGCGAGCTCCTCGCCCGCCTGCACGAGGACGGCTTCCCCTACATTTCCTTCAAGCCCGGCACCGCCAAGCAGATCCGAGACGTGCTGGCCATCGCCGCTGCCTACCCGGAGGATCAGATCATCATGCAGGTCGAGGACGGGCATGCTGGCGGTCACCACTCCTGGGTAAACCTCGATGACATGCTGCTGGAGACCTACGCTGAGATTCGTGCTCACAGCAACGTCTACCTTGCCGTGGGCGGCGGCATCGCCACACCGGAGCGCGCCACGGAGTACCTCACCGGCGCGTGGGCGAAGAAGCATGGCCTGCCTGCTATGCCTGTCGACGCCGTCTTCCTCGGCACCGTCGCCATGGCCACCAAGGAGGCCAAAGCTACCGACTCCGTCAAGGAACTACTGGTCAACACTCCGGGTATCAGCCCAGAAGACAACGGCGGATGGGTAGGCCGTGGCCGCGGCGCGCACGGCGTGGCATCATCGCAGTCCCACCTGCTGGCAGACATCCACGACCTGGACAATTCCTTCGCTGCAGCCTCACGCCTCATTACCTCCCTCAGTATCGAGGAGTACCCGGCACACCGCCAGGAGATCATCGGTGCTCTAGCCAAGACCTGCAAGCCCTACTTCGGCGACGTGGAATCCATGACCTACGCCGCGTGGCTCGAGCGTTTTGTGGAGCTGGCCCACCCGTTCGTGGATCCGAGCTGGGATGACCGTTTCCTCGATCTCCTCCACCGCGTCGAGGCCCGCCTGAATCCGGCTGACCACGGCCAGATTGAAACCCTCTTCCCCACTGTGGAAGCTGTGCACGATGCCCCGCAGGCCGTCGCGAAGCTGCTGGCTGAATATCCCGCTGCACGTACCACCGAGGTCTCCGCGCGCGATGCCGCCTGGTGGATTTCGCTGCACTACAAGCACGTCAAGCCCATGCCGTGGGTACCTGCCATCGATGGTGACCTGAAGTCCTGGTTTGGCAAAGATACCCTGTGGCAGGCCCAGGATGAGCGCTACACTGCCGACCAGGTGCGCATCATCCCAGGTCCAGTGGCCGTGGCCGGCATTACCGCGAAGAACGAGCCGGTGGCAGACCTGCTTGCCCGCTTCGAGCAGGCCACCACGGATGCGCTGC
The DNA here is from genome assembly GCF_001812805.1 of Corynebacterium sp. HMSC078H07. Classification (GTDB taxonomy): domain Bacteria; phylum Actinomycetota; class Actinomycetes; order Mycobacteriales; family Mycobacteriaceae; genus Corynebacterium. The sequence goes on from NZ_KV810437.1 coordinate 71,702, forward strand.
TGGAGCAGGGTTCGACACCGCAGAAGGCCTTCTCCCGCCTGAACTCCGCTGCCGATGAGGCCGAGTTCCTGCGCACCGCGCCTACCCTGCTGTGGCATGGCCACCTGATGGCGAACCCGGCGCATGAGATGGATGAGAATGCCTTCGACCTGCGCCAGGATGCGGACGGCAAGTGGGAAATTGTCATCACCGCTGATTCTTACTGGGATGATCTCCCTGAAGAGCAGCGTCCCTTCTGCGTTCGCGAGGTCACCGTTCCTGTAGACCTGCCGGAGGACGTGGCCACGGGCGGCTCCCCGGTGGTCTCCGAGGAGCGCCTGCCAGGCTCCGTCTTTGCTCTCCTGGAGGGCCTGGCCGGTGTGGGCTCCACGGCCGAACAGGGCGATGAGATCACGGAAATGCCCACGGTGGAGTCGGGCTACTCCTTCCACTTCCCGGCCTCTTTGCTGTCCGCACACAGCGCGGTGACCTGTGGCGATTCCTCCGTTGAAAAGGCCGGCACCCCGGATGTTTTGGTCGGCCCGTGCTGGCCGGCCATCTACGCCGCGCTCGGCTCCGGCCGCCTGGAGGACGGTTACCCGGTCATCGAAGGCCTGCTCAACGCGGTGCACCTGGACCACGTCATCGACGTGCGGGTGCCGCTGGAGCAGCTTGCCGACGGCCGCCAGATCGACGTCACCTCTTCCTGCACCGCCGTGGAGGAATCTGCTTCTGGGCGCATCGTCACGGTCGAGCTCGAGCTCACGGATCACGCGTCCGGTGACATCGTGGCCACGCAGATGCACCGCTTTGCCATCCGCGGCCGCGCTACCGGAACCGCAGCGCCGAAGCCCGCTCCAGAGTGGGGCGGCGGAAAGTCCGCCACCAAGGTGGTGCCGACGCCACGCTCCTTTATCGACCGCGCCACCGTCACCGCCCCGCAGGATATGACGCCATTCGCGCTGGTCTCCGGCGACTATAACCCGATTCACACGTCCTATAACGCGGCCCAGCTGGTCAACCTTCAAGCACCGCTGGTGCACGGCATGTGGCTCTCCGCTGCGGCGCAGCACGTAGCCGGGCGCCACGGCCGCGTAGTGGGCTGGACCTACTCCATGTACGGCATGGTGCAGCTGGGTGATGACATCGAGATCACCGTCGAGCGCGTCGGCCGCAAGGGCATCCACCAGGCACTCGAAGTCACCTGCCGCATCGACGGCGACGTAGTCTCCCGCGGCCAAGCCTTGCTCGCCGCGCCGACCACGGCCTACGTCTACCCCGGCCAGGGCATCCAGGCAGAGGGCATGGGCCAGGGTGACCGCCAAGCTTCCCCGGCGGCACGCGAGGCCTGGCGCCGCGCCGACGCGCATACCCGCGCGAACCTGGGCTTTAGCATCCAGAAGATCATCGATGAGAACCCCACGGAACTCTCCGTGCGCGGCACCACCTTCCGCCATCCGCAGGGCGTGCTGCACCTGACCCAATTCACGCAGGTAGCCCTGGCCGTCGTGGCCTATGCCCAAACCGAACGCCTGCGCGCTGACGACGCCCTGGCGCCCACCTCCTACTTCGCCGGCCACTCACTGGGCGAATACACCGCCCTTGCCTCGCTGGCGAACATCTTCGACCTCGAGGGTGTTATTGACATCGTCTATTCCCGCGGTTCCGCCATGGGCAGCCTGGTGCCGCGCGATGCTGAAGGAAATTCCGAGTACGCCATGGCCGCACTGCGCCCGAACATGGCGGGTATTGATGCCGACAACGTCGACGCCTGGGTGGCTGAGGTCGCCGAGGCCACCGGCGAGTTCTTGGAGATTGTCAACTACAACATCCGCGGCCAGCAATACTCCATCGCCGGCACGAAGAAGGGACTCAAGGCCCTGGTAGACAAGGCCAATGCCGTCACCCCGCGCGCGGCCGTCATGGTCCCGGGCATTGACGTGCCTTTCCACTCCCGCGTGTTGCGCGAAGGCGTGCCGGCCTTTGCAGAGAAGCTCGACGAGCTGCTTCCGGCACAGCTGGACCTCGATGCCCTGGTGGGCCGCTACATCCCGAACCTCGTGGCCCGACCCTTCGAGCTCACCCAGGACTTCGTCGACGCCGTGGCACCGCTGGCGCCGTCCGGAAAGCTGGACGGGCTCAATGCTGCGGACATGGACGACAACGAGCTCGCCCGCCTGCTCCTCATTGAGCTACTGTCCTGGCAGTTCGCCTCACCTGTGCGCTGGATTGAAACCCAGGAGTTCCTCTTTGGCAAGGTCGAGCAGATCATCGAGGTGGGCTTGGCGTCCTCGCCCACGCTCACCAATTTGGCCGAGCGCTCGCTTAAGGTTGCCGGCATCCCGGAGGGCACCATCCGCGTGCTCAACGTGGAGCGCGACCAGGAGCAGGTCATGCTTGCCGACGTCTCCGAGGCCCCCACCCCAGAACCCGTTGCGGAATCCGTCGCCGAGGAAGCACCGCAGGCAGACGACGTTCCGGCTCCGGCTGCACCAACTCCGGCGCCAACTCCTGCACCTGCGGCCCCGGGCGTCGCGTCTGGCGACGCCCCCGAACTGCGCTTCGGCGCGGCGGAGGCCATCATGGTGCTCTTCGCCTTCCAGAACAAGATCCGCGTGGACCAGATTATGGACTCCGATACCGTGGAGGAGCTCACCAACGGCGTATCCTCGCGCCGCAACCAGCTGCTCATGGACATGTCGGCGGAACTGGGCGTGCCCGCCATCGATGGTGCTGCTGATGCCGACGTAGCCACGCTGCGCGAGAAGGTGTCCACTGCGGCACCGGGCTATGCCGCTTTCGGCCCGGTGCTCGGTGAGGCCGTCGGAGCACGCCTGCGCCAGCTCTTTGGTGCAGCGGGCCTCAAGCCCACCGCCGTGGCTGAGTACGTCACCGGAACCTGGGGACTGCCCGAATCCTGGATTGCCCACATCGAAGCGGAAATCCTCCTCGGCTCCCGCGAGGAAGACTCGGTGCGCGGCGGCTCGCTGAGCACCGTGCCGGCGAGTGCCACCTCCAAGTCTGCAGCGCACGAGCTGATCGACACCGCCGTCCAGGCCGTCGCCGCTGCCCACGGCGCTACTGTCTCCAAGGGCGCAGCCGCCGGTGGTGCCGGGGGCGGTGCCGTGGTCGACTCTGCTGCCTTGGATGCTTTCGCCGAGACCGTCACCGGTGAGAACGGTGTCTTGGCCACAGCTGCCCGCCAGGTTCTCTCCCAGCTCGGGCTGGACTCCAAGCCGGAACTCGTCGAAGCGCCTGATACCACCGTCATCGATGCCGTCGAGGCAGAGCTCGGCTCTGGGTGGCTTAAGTCTGTAGCTCCGTCGTTTGACTCGACGAAGGCCGTGCTTTTCGACGACTCCTGGGCCATCGCCCGCGAGCGCCTTGCCCGCGTGGCACTGGGCCAGGCCGAGTATTCAGTTGAGAGCTTCCGCGGTACTGGCGAGGACCTGGCACGCCAGGCTCGCTGGTGGAAGCGCGAAGACATAGCGAAGGCTGCCGTGGACACCACGCCCGGCGCGTATGCCGGCGAGATTGCCCTAGTCACGGGTGCTGCACCTGGTTCCATCGCCACCGCGTTGGTGGAGCGTCTGCTGGAAGGCGGCGCCACGGTCATTATGACTGCCTCCCGTATAAGCCAAGCCCGCAAGGAGTTCGCGCGCACGCTCTATGCCGAGCACGGCGCTGCTGGTTCCGCCCTGTGGCTGGTCCCGGCGAACCTGTCGAGCTTCCGCGATATTGACGCGCTCATCGACTGGATCGGCACTGAGCAGCGCGAGTCCGTGGGCAACGAGGTCAAGATTCTCAAGCCGGCCCTCACGCCGACGCTGGCCTTCCCCTTCGCCGCGCCAAGTGTGTCCGGCTCGCTGGCGGATGCCTCCGGCACCACCGAGTCCCAGGCCCGGCTGCTGCTGTGGTCCGTCGAACGCACCATTGCGGGGCTAGCACGGCTGAGTCAGGGGGACTTCGATAAGCGCTGCCATGTCGTCCTGCCGGGCTCCCCCAACCGCGGCACCTTCGGCGGCGACGGCGCCTACGGCGAGGTCAAGGCAGCACTTGATGCCATCCTCAACAAGTGGAAGGTCGAGGCCGGTTGGCCGCAGGGAGTCACCCTGGCACAGGCCAAGATTGGCTGGGTCGCCGGCACGCACCTCATGGGAGGCAATGATGCGCTGGTGCCCGCCGCAGAGAAGGCCGGCATCAAGGTGTGGAGCCCGGAGGAGATTTCCTCCGAGCTTATGGCACTGGCCAGCACGGATGTCCGCGAGCAGGCAGCACTTGCTCCGGTGGAGAAGGACCTCACCGGTGGCCTGGAGGGCTTTTCCCTGACGGAGCTTGCCGCAGGTGCGGAGCCGACTGGCGTCGTTCCGCACGAGGAGCAGGACGCCCTCGCGACCATCACCGCACTGCCCAACCAGGTGCACGCAGTTCAGCCAGGCCTGGAGGAAGAAATCGGCCAGGTCACCACGGACCTAGAGGACATGGTGGTCATCGCCGGCATCGGCGAAGTCTCCTCGTGGGGTTCGGGCCGCACGCGCTTCGAGGCCGAGTATGGTCTGCAGCGCGATGGTTCCGCGGAACTCACCGCAGCCGGCGTGCTGGAGCTGGCCTGGATGACCGGGCTAGTGGAATGGCGTGAGGACCCGCACCCGGGCTGGTTCGTCGTGAACGACGACGAAGAGATTGCCGAAGAGGACATCTTCGAGCGCTTCCGCGATGAGGTCGTCGCGCGCTGTGGCATCCGCACGCTCACGGATAAGTACCACCTCACCGACCGTGGATCCATCGATCTGACCACCGTCTTCCTCGACCGCGACGTCACCTTCACGGTGGATTCGGAAGCCACCGCCCGCGATATCCAGGAAGCGGATCCGGAGTTCGTCAGCATCGTCGAGGAGGATAGCGAATGGCAGGTCACCCGCCGCAAAGGTGCTACGGTCAAGGTGCCGCGCAAGGCCGCGCTCACCCGCACCGTGGCCGCCCAGATGCCGGACGACTTCGACGCTGCGAAGTGGGGAATTCCGGAGCACATGCTGGATTCCCTCGACCGCATGGCGGTGTGGAATCTGGTTACGGCAGTGGATGCCTTTACCCAGGCAGGCTTCTCCCCGGCGGAGTTGCTGCGCTCCATCCACCCGGGCCAGGTGGCCACCACGCAGGGCACAGGTATCGGCGGCATGGAGTCCCTGCACAAGGTCTTCGTCACCCGCTTCCTGGGTGAGGAGCGCCCCTCGGACATCCTGCAGGAGGCCCTGCCCAACGTCATCGCGGCGCATACCATGCAATCCCTGGTGGGCGGCTACGGTTCCATGATTCACCCCATCGGTGCCTGCGCTACCGCTGCAGTGTCGATTGAAGAGGCCGTGGACAAGATTGCGTTGGGGAAGGCTGATGTGGTCGTGGCCGGCGGTATCGACGATGTGCAGGTGGAATCCCTCCAGGGCTTCGGAGATATGAACGCCACCGCAGAAACCGCGACAATGACCGCCAAGGGAATCGATGATCGCTTCATCTCCCGCGCCAACGACCGCCGCCGCGGCGGCTTCCTCGAAGGCGAAGGTGGCGGCACGGTCCTGCTCGTTCGTGCCTCACTAGCAGCCGACTTAGGACTGCCAGTGCTCGCGGTGGTCGCGCACGCGGCGTCTTATGGCGACGGCGCCCACACCTCCATCCCGGCCCCGGGCCTGGGTGCGCTGGGTGCTGGCCGCGGCCGGGAAAACTCCCGCCTGGCGCGCTCGCTGCGCGGACTCGGCCTCACTCCCAACGATGTCAGCGTCTTGTCCAAGCACGACACTTCCACCAACGCCAATGACCCCAATGAGTCGGAGCTGCACTCCCTGCTGTGGCCGGCGATTGGCCGCGATAAGGACCAGCCGATGTTCGTCATCTCCCAGAAGACACTCACCGGCCACTCCAAGGCGGGTGCTGCTCTCTTCCAAACCGGCGGCATCATTGATGTCTTCCGCACGCACCGCATCCCGGCGAACGTCTCCCTGGATTGCGTCGACCCGCTCATTGCCCCGAAGGCACCGAACCTGGTGTGGCTGCGCTCCCCGCTGGATCTCGGCTCTGCAGGCCACAATGTGAAGGCAGCGGCGCTGACCTCGCTCGGCTTTGGCCACGTCAGCGCGCTCATCGTCTACGCTCACCCGGGCGTATTCGAGCAGGCAGTAGCTCAGCAGCGCGAGGCGGATGCTGCCACCTCGTGGCGCGAGCGCGCCGAGCGCCGCCTGCGCGCCGGCCGCGCCCACTTTGAGGCCGGCATGCTGGGCCGCGCTCCGCTCTTCGAGGTCATCGAAGGACGCCGCCTGCCGGCTCACAACGCCAAGGCTGCGGAAATCGCGATGCTTCTCGACGATTCCGCGCGCCTCAGCGAGGACGGCACCTACCCAGAAGACTAGGAGCACTCCCCACCTATCCCTTGTTCCCGCACGCGGCGGTTATGCTGCGGTTACTATGAGGTTCCACTCACCTCTCCCACCACCCCCCGAAAGAGCCTCGTGATGACTCAGCCGCCGTATCCGCCGCACAACCCGCCGCCGGGCCCCCGGCAGCAGGGCGCCCCTCATCAGGATGCCCCGCAGCAGAATCCCTACGCCAACCAGGCCTTCCCGCCGCCTGGGGCTCCCTACGGCAACCCGGGCGGCGGGTATGGGGCACCTCCGCCCCAACCAGAACCGCCAAAGAAGAGTTCCGTCGTCGGAATTATCGCCACAGTGTTCGCTGTCTTGGGCACCATTATCGCCTGCGTTCCCGGCATCTACGTCGTGGGCTGGATCATGCTCGTCGCGGGGTTCATTTCTGCCATCGTCGCGCTGTTCCTCAACAACCAATCCAAGTTCTGGGGCGTGGCCGCGCTGCTCATCTCCGTGGTGGGTAGCTTCATTGCCTCGATAGTCTTTCTCTTCTTCATCACCGCAAAGTTCCTCAATTCACTGCCGGATACGACACAAACTCCAAATGCGGGGAGCTCCGTCGTGGGGACGACGGTGCAGCCATCGGGTGAGGAGACGTCGGAAAGCACAAGCTCCCCTACCCCCATCTCGACGGAGTACTTCAACAGCGTTCCCGACGAAAACGGCAACCAGCACGTTGAGGACGGCACCCCTGGTTCACACTCAAACCCCCTACCGCTCAACACGACGTTGAACGGACCTGAATGGGCAGTGGACGTAGCCAACCTCAACTTCGACGGCACTGACGAGGTCATGGCGGCGGACCCGTCCTATGAAAAGCCAGAAGATGGTCGAAAGTACTTAGTTTTTGACTTAACACTGACGTACACCGGTAATGAGACTGACGCTAGCTCGGAAATGGCGTTCCTCTACTTCGACCCTGGTGAAGAGGAGAACGGACAGCCCATCAAGTGGGACGTCGACGGATTTATGGACGTGGACACCCCTTTCCAGCCGCAGGAGAAGCGCACCGGCAGAGTCGCTGTCAGCGTGCCGGAGAACGGCGCTGAAGACGGTACCTTCGGGATTATCGCGCCTGGCACTGAGATTCCCTTCTTCCTCGCATTGAAATAGGACACTATGACACAACCTCCCCAGCATCCCTCCGGTTTCCAGCCCTCACACGTCCCGCCTCCCCAGAATGGGCCGTATGGCCAACAGAACTTCTACGGTGCCGCGCAGCCGCCCCAGCCGCCGCAGCGACAATCCAATGCTCTGGGGATCATCGCCTTCATCACGGCGCTGTTCGGATTCGTGCTCACCTGTCTGCCTTTCACGTTCCTCATCGACGGAGTTGTGCTCTGCACTGCCGTCATCTTGGGATTTATTGGTTTGTTCATGAAAGACCAGAGGAACCTCTGGCCCATCATCGCGCTGTGCACCGCAGCGGTGGGAGCAGTCCTCGGTTTCATCATTAAGATTGCACTAACCGTCGGCTTGTTTGTGCTGTTTGAGGAGGGGGCCTCGTGGGAAGACACGTTGACGAGCTACTCGACGGAACAGGTCGAGCACACATAGGCCGGGCCAAGGGGCCCCTCTCCACATCTGAAAGAGTCCCTCCCATGACCTCTACCTCCCAAAAGGATTCCCAGCCCAAGAAGGACCGCCTCGGCCTAATAGCTGTGGTGCTCGCTCTAGTGGGCACACGCTGCTGGCGTGTCTTCCCGTTGTGTACATCGCCGGCTGGGTCATGCTCGCTGCGGCTGTGGCCACGGGGCTTGCCGCGACCCTATCTGCCCGGCAATCCACCCCGGTTGGTGTTGTCGCCATCGCCGTCAGCGTCATTGGCAGCGTCGTGGCTGCTGCCGCGTTTTTCGTGCTTCCGAAGTCCACGGACGCCACTCCGGTTACTACCCACGAAGTTATCGCTGCACCGAACCCTACGAGCACCTTTCAACTGACTCCGAATACTGATGGCGAGCACTACATTCTCGATGGCGACGAAGGCTCGAGAAGCGACCCGTTGCCGTTGAACACCATGTTATCTAGCCCAGAATGGCAACTGACAGTGAGCAATCTTGTGGTCAATAACTCCGACTCTCTCGTTGCCGCCCATCCCCTACTTCCCCGGCCCAGAAAAGGACGAGAGTATATCTCGGTCGACGTCACCATCACGTACTTAAGCGATAATCCTGACTACCTCAATGTGCCACTCATTAGCTACAGCGACCATTGGGCTTTGAAGAACCGAAAATTGGATGGGTCATCAGTCAACTCCGACAACGAGCTGTATAACCCCCTGTCGCAGGCGAAGACCCGAAGTAAGACACTCATTTTTAGTGCCCCTTCCAAGAACACCGAGAGCGGCAACATCGTGGTCTCTGATCCCACCACGAAAAGCTCTATCTACTACTCGCTGAAATAGCGCTCAACTACTCGGGCTGTTCCTGCCGCGCGCTATCGGAAATCTCACGTGCCTTGTACTCAAGGCGCTTTTGCGCACGGGCCTGAGCGCGGGAGGATGCATCTGAGCGCGGCGGGGCTTGGATGAAGCGTTCCGAGTGCATCCCTAGCTGCAGCTCCTTTGCACGCAGCACCTCGGCATCAATTTTGATACCCACAATGAGGGACGTATTCATCAACCAAATGGCCATGAAAAGAGCCAGGATGGTACTCAATGCACCATAAGCGCTGGCTGCGGCAAGATACGTGATGTAAAGGCCGAACAAGCCCCAGACCCCAACGGTGCCCACGAGTGCTACGACGGAACCGTAAGTAATCCAGCGAAAGCGACTCGGCCGCACATTGGGGCTGAAGTGATAGAGCACCGCAATCAGCGTGAGGACTACGACCACCGTGACGGGGAAACGCAGCCAATTCCACACGGGCAGGAAGGCCTGGACTAGGTAGGTAGCGGCATCTTCAAGGCCGACCTGGCGGGCTAAAGGGTAGATGGCCTCGCTGATGACGGTATCTCGCAGCAAGTTGGCAAAGAGCACGATGACCGCGCCAATGACAATAATGGCGGTCAGCCCCCACATCAGCGACCACGTGCGAATGATGCCGCGGCCTTCCACTCGCCCGTACACGGTATTGGCTGTGCGCGCGAAGGCTCGCACATACGCCGAAGCAGAAAACAAGGAGATAGCCAAGGACACAATCAAGGCGAAGGTACCTTGGGCGCTTGAGCCAATAATGGCGCTGACGACAACATTCGCCTCCTCCGAGAAGGAGCTAGGAATGTACTGTTCGATGAACTGCGATGTCAACTGCTCCACTTCCTCCCTGCGGGAGGAGAAGATAAGAGTAGCGATGGAGTAGGCCGCCAGCACCGTGGGCGCAAACGCCATGAGCGTGAAGTACGTCATTCCGGCGGCGCGGTCCATGAAAGCATCGTGAAAGAAGTCATTCCACGTGCGGCGCATAACTAGTCCCCAGCTCTCCCGGCGAAGGCGGTTGCCTTTGGCAAAAGGATCGCGGGCATCATCGTGCCCCTCAACCTCGAGGATGCTCGAGCTCTTCCACGGCACGATGGTCTCTGGTCTCTCGACCGGGATGGCGTTGCCCCCGATCTCCTCGTCGCTCATATCTGTCCAGCGTATGCGGTACAGCCCGCGTTCAGGGGCAGGACACTCGGGCCTCGATGCAGCCCGTGGTTACACTGGGGAGGCATGACTGAGAACAGCACTGAGAACAAGATCAATGTGAAGTCCTTTGAGCTCGACCACCGGCTTGTCGACGCCCCCTATATCCGCGTCGCCGACCGCACCGACTTGGGCGGCGGGATAGAGATTATCAAGTATGACCTGCGCTTCTGCCAGCCCAACAAAGCGCATCTTGGCACCGAAGCCCTTCACTCGGTGGAGCACATGATGGCCAACTTCATGCGCAACTACACCGACAAGCTCATTGGCTTTGCCCCGATGGGCTGCCGTACCGGCTTCTACGCCATCACCAACGGCATGGAGCAGGATGAGCTGCTCCGCGCCGTCGAAGGCGCGCTCAATGACATCCTTAACGCCACCGAGGTTCCCGCCGCCAACGAGGTGCAGTGCGGCTGGGGCGCCCACCACTCACTCGAGGGCGCGCAGGAGGCCGCACGCAACTTCCTCGCGGCCAAGGATGAGTGGCTCAACGTCATGGCCTAAGCGCTAGTGCTCAAGGCGTCGGATCTGGGTACGGGCGACAAACAGCCCGGTGACGCCGAGCCCCAAGACACTCGCCATCAAGGTGCAGCGCGCTGCGCTGAACTCCGCGAACAGGCCTGGGACTAACAGGATCGCCACCGCGCAGAGAAGGGCCGAGACAAAGAGGAGGATGGCGAAAAGTACGTCTTTGGGGATGTACATGTTTTGTCCTTTCTGGGCACCTAGTGTCTGCCGGCGGCGGGCTAGTAATTCAACGCCATTTTAAATCTTTTTTACTTATATTTCTACCCCTAGCCAGATGGGTTCTGGCTCCAGCATTACGCCGAAGGCTTTCTGAACCCCGGCGCGGATCTCGCGGGCAAGGGCGACGATGTCATCTGCGGTGGCCTCACCGCGGTTGGTCAGCGCCAGGGTGTGCTTGGTAGACAGCGTTGCGCGTGCACCGGACTCGGCACCTGGGTAGCCCTTGGCAAAGCCGGCGCGTTCGATGAGCCACGCGGCGGAAAGCTTTTCCTTTCCTTCTCCTCCTTCTCCCGACGTGGTGGTCCCACCCACCACGTGGCGCGGCATGCGGTCCGCATCTTCGTCGCCGCGGGCGGCGCGGACGGCTTCCTGGATGGAATCGGCGAGCTGGGGCTCGACGATGGGGTTGGTAAAGAAGGAACCGGCTGACCACGTGTCATGGTCTTGTGGGTCGAGCACCATGCCCTTGCTGCGGCGCAGCTTCAGTACCTCTTCGCGGACTTCGGCAACAGGGCGGCGCTCACCGGGGTTCTGGGTGAGCTGGCCAAAGCGCAGGGGCTTCGACAGGCCATCGGTAGTCAGCTGAAGCTCGATAGCCAGCACCACGCCGCGTCCGGTGAACTTGAGGTTGGAGTAGCGATAGGCCAGCTCCAAGTCCGCGGCCGGTACCCACGATGCGGTGCGGGTAGCGCGCTCGTAGAGGTAGACCTGTGTGAGGACGTCGGAGGTCTCCGCGCCGTAGGCACCCACGTTCTGCACCGGCACGGCGCCGGCATTGCCTGGGATGCCGGAGAGGCACTCAATACCGCCCAAGCCGCACTCGACGGACAAGGCCACGACGTCATCCCACACAGCACCCGCATCAGCGCGGATGATTCCATCCGCCACGGAGGCATCGATGTCCTCAAAGTCGAGGATGACCACCACGACGTCGAGCTGACCTTCCGCAACCACGAGGTTGGAGCCGCCGCCGACGACGAGGTAGTCCTGGGAGGCGTCGTCAAGCACTGCTAATGCCGCGATGGCGGCCTCAGCGCTGGCACACCGCACCGTCACCAGCGGGGCGCCGCCAATGCGCAGAGTAGTGAGATCGGCGAAGGTGGTCTCGGAATCGAGAGTGACACCGTCTAGTTCAGCGAGAGTCATGAATTTATCTAGCACGTCTACCAAGGTAGTCTGTAACTCATGTCAACCCGTAGCGAAAACACCGTTATCATCAACCAGCCCATCGATAAGGTGCACAAGGCACTGACCACTCAGGAGTACTGGGACTTCATCGTGGCCAAGCTGTCCCCGGAACCGGGTACCGTGCACGAGTTCACCGGCAACACCGCCGTGCTCTACGAAATTCTGCCGACGTCCCTCCTGCCGGAGGCTGTCCGCGCTATGGTCTCCCAGGACCTCAAGGAAAAGCGCACCGTGACCATCGGCGAGGTTGTCGATGATCAGATGTCCGTCTCCTTCACCGCTGACGTCAAGGGCACCCCGGTCGACTTCAAGGGCGACATCACCTACAAGGGCCAGGGCGAGTCCACCGCTCTGGATTACGTCTCTGAGGTTTCCGTCAACATCCCGATGATGGGCGCTGCCATCGAGCCGAAGGTCGCTGAGGCTCTGCAGGAGCTCTACACCAACGAGGGCAAGCTCACCGAAGAGTGGATCTCCAACAACCTCTAAACGTGTAACCCCTTCCGTTACTGTCATGGCCGATCACGCGCATAACCTGCGAGCACAGGAAAGCGCTGGTCAGCCTTTTGGCGTGGTTACCCGGGGTACTACCAACCCCAATCGTCTGCGCCGCTGTGACCGCTGGATGGTGGCACACCCGGAGATTTCTTCCCTGCTGCGCTCCACGGATGAGCCGCTGGCGCTCGACGTGGGCTACGGTGCCTCACATACCACCACGGTGGAGTGGGCCGGCTGGCTGCGCAGTGTTAATCCCCGCACGCGCGTGACGGGACTGGAGATTTCCCCGGAGCGCGTGCTGCCGCCGCGCGATGGCGTGACCTTTGAGCTCGGCGGCTTCGAGCTGGCCGGCTACCGCCCGCAGCTGGTGCGCGCCTTCAACGTGCTGCGCCAGTATGACGTGGACCAGGTAGAAAAAGCCTGGGATACGGTGACCTCGCGCCTAGCGCCCGGCGGGTTCTTCGTGGAGGGAACCTGCGATGAGTTGGGGCGCAGGGCCGCCTGGGTGCTTCTCGACGTCTCTGGCCCCCTCTCCCTGACCCTCGCCTGGGATCCTTTCGACGTGGAGCGCCCCAGCGATATTGCGGAGCGCCTGCCCAAAATCCTCATCCACAAGAATGTGCCCGGCGAGCCGATCCATGAACTTTTGCAGGCGGCTGACGACGCCTGGGATCGCGCCGCTGGCTGGGCTCCCTACGGCCCGCGGGTGCGCTGGCGCATGGCCCGCGAGCAGCTCCAGGGCACCATTCCTCTCCACCCGGTCCATCGCCGCCTGCGGGATAACGTGCTCACAGTGGATTGGGACGTTGTAGTTGGCGGACTTTAAGCCAGTGCGCCACACTAGTAGTCATGGCTTCTTCTAAATCTCCCGCCTCAACGGCCTGGAAAATCTTCATCGGCGTGCTCGTGGCACTCCTGCTCATCATCTTGGTAGCAGAGCTCGGCTTGCGCTGGTTCCTGGGCACCCAGATGAAAGACCAGTTCGTGCAGTCCGCCAAGGAACAGGGCGTGGAGACCACAGAAGAACCCGAGGTGAGCTTCGGCGCTAGCCCCATGGTCTTCGGCATGCTCAACGGCAAGATTCCGCAGATGGACATGAAGACCCCATCCACGTTGAAGATTGAGGGCACCACCATCACCGGCCAGCCGGCCGCCGATATCCACGTGGAGGACATGACCCTGTCCAAGGAGCCGGTGGCGGGCACGCTGCGTGCTTCAACCACGGTGCCGGATCAATTCCTGCTGGCGAGCTTCCAGAAGGCCATTGCGGACCAGTCCGGCTATGACGCTGTGGGCAATCTCGTCGTCACCGCCATCACCGCCAACGACGCCGAAGATGACCTCAACGTCGAATTCGCCGGCGGCTTGGCCACGCTCGCCCTTAAGCCGGAGGTCCACGACGGCAAGCTCGCCATCAACGCAGAAAATGCATCCCTCTTCGGCTTTGATCTCCCCGGTCAGGCCACAGATGCTATCTCCAATGCCCTGGCAGAAGGCATGGAAGAACAGCTCGCTGGCCAGCAGCTCACCTTCGAATCCGTCGACGTTGGCGCTGGCGAGGTCACCCTCACGATGATTGGACACGACGTGCCAATGAGCGAGCTCGATGCAGCCACGGCACCGGCACCAGCGTCCACTCCCGCGGGCTAAAGACGCTCAATGGGAAGCTGGCTATCCAGCTTGGGCAAGGTGTCGTCGTCTGACACGACGAGGCACTGATACCCCGCCTGCTCAGCGGTTCGCGCAAGGTCCTCATAGGACAGGGCTGGGTCCGCGGGAAGAATTAGGCCTAGGCGCACCGGCAGCGGGCAAGCCTCGCGAAGGGTGACGAGCTCGGAGAGCAACGAGGTGACGTCACCAAGCACGGCATCCACCGCAACCCACACCTCCGCCGCACCTGACTGCACCGCGAGGCGCGCCTCTGCGGCCTTGACCAAGGAGTGGTGGCGCCCAGTGGGATAGCCGGCAACCGAAATGATGTGCTCGGCCTCAGCAGCCGCCATGACATGATGCGGCGAGACAACCACGCGCCGGCCGGGCGACTGTGCACGTACCTCCTCAAGGGAGGCCTGAAGAAGACTGCGCATTAGTAGGAGTAATCGCCGTTGATGATGGCCTTAAGCTGTGGGCGCACATCGAACCAGTACACGCCGGTGATGATCGCACCAATCCAGCTGACAAAGGGCAACGGCAAGTTCATGAACAGCGCCGATCCTCCTAGAAGGGCTACCCATACCCACTTGTTTTGGCGGTCACCTGCACGGAAGGCATCCTCCCGCGTCAAGGCCGCCAAGACGGCACCGATGAGGGCAAAGATGGACACCGCCATGAAAATGTAGTGCGGTATCCACGCAAGAATGTTAAGAAAAGTGTGCATTAATTAGTTCTCGTCGACGATTTCGCCGTCAATAATGTTGTCGTTCTGCTTCGGGGCGTACGGATTACGTGGGCCCTGCGGCTCCTGCGTCTCAGGGCGCTCAGCGCGCTGCTCCTTGGCATTGTTGATAGCACCCTGCACGCCGTCACGGGTCTCGTTGAAGGCGGTGTTGAAATCCGTGCGGGCCTTTTCAAAAGACTCCGACTTTCGGGTCTCCCGTGCGGCGGAGGAGACCGATTCACCCAAGTCCTTCGCAGTGGAGGTTACGCGGTCAATAAAAGATTCTTCCTTCGCAGTGCCATCACCCATGCCGGAGGCATCAGCCGCGCGGGCAATACGGTCTGCCTGCGCACTTTGTGCTTGGCGCTGGCGTTCTTCCTTAAAGCGGCCGCCGAAGTCTTTGGCCACATCAAAAGCAGAGCTGCCGGCGTTCTTGATTGAGTCAAATACGGACATGGTCATAACTCCTTGTTAGATACCAAAAAGCAGGTGATTAACAGTGTAGATAACCAGTCCGGCTAGTGCACCCACAACCGTGCCGTTGAGGCGAATGAACTGCAGGTCCTTGCCCACCATGAGCTCAATATTCTGAGACGCTTCCTCTGCATCCCAGCGCTTGATGGTTTCCGGAATAATCGCGATAATCTCCGGTGCAAACTTCTCTACGGCATAACGCGCGGCCTTGTCCACAAGCTCGTTGGCTTGGGCCAGGAACTCCGAATCCTCCAACAAGCGGTGCGCCAGCTCCTTAACCTTGGACGTAATCTTCTGGCGCAGGAAAGACTCCGGATCATTGAGCTGATCAATGAGCGTGGAGGACACCGTCGCCCACATCGCCGCCGGTGCCTTCTGTGCCTGATCGGAGGCCAGCATCTCCTGCTTGATGCCCTCAATGCGCCCGCGCATGTCCTCATCCCACTGCAGGTCCGAAGCCAGCTTAGACAGATTGCGGCGAATGGCTAGGCGGGCCTCGTGGTTGCCATTTCGGCGAACTTCATCCGCGAACTCCACGAGCTCGGCGTACACCTTCTCCCCCACCATCTCGCGGGCAAAGCGCGGCGCCCAGCCAGGCATACGCTCATCAATGGCAGTGACCACTGTGGATTCCATGCCAAGAATCTTGCCGTGTGCCCACTCAATGAGGTCATCCTCCAGCGGCCGCGCCTTGCCGTCCGCAATGTAGCCTTCCAGCAGCCTACCCAGCGGCGGACCCCACTCGGGTTCTGCCAGACGATCCATCACTTGGGTCTTAATGAAGTGCTCCGCCTCCGCCGCATCCAAATCCGATACGACACTGGCCGCACGCTGCCCAATCCATGCGGAGACCTCCTCGGCCTTGCCTGGCTCCACGCCCTGGTGCGCCAGCCACAGCGGTATCTCTGCCTCCCGCACCTTGGCGCTGAGTGCATCCGCGGTGAGGAAGTTCTCCTCCACGAAGTCCTTGAGCGCATCACCCACGCGGTCCTTGTTGTTCGGGATGAGCGCCGTGTGCGGGATGGGTAGGCCCATCGGACGGCGGAACAGGGCGGTCACGGCGAACCAGTCCGCCAGTCCACCGACCATGCCTGCCTCCGCCGCGGCGCGCACGTAGCCCACCCAGACGGGAGCCCCGCTTGCCGACGCCTGCCACCACGAGCACCCCAAAAAGATCACCGCCGCACCAATCAGGAAGGACAGCGCAATCGCCTTCCAGCGCCGCAGGTCCGCTCGGCGCGCCTCCTGATTTCCTGGCTGCGGCACAAACGACATCTGCGCCGCCGCCGTCTCCTGAGCCGGCTCAAGCCCTGCGTCTGCGCGGTGCGTCATGGGTGGTTCTCCTTGGGGTCTTAGCAGTAAAGAGGAATGGGGCGAAGGCGAGCTTCGATTCCATTGGTCAACATTAGTGGGTAATAAGGGCGCACTGAATTAGGGAAGCTAAATCATCTAGCCTGCCATACAACAAGTCGCGAAGTACGCGTTGATCTTGCTCGGTACACACTTTCGAAATCATTCTGGAAATAAGCGAAGCCGATTTGTGCGCATTTCTCCTTATCCCTTGACGTGCTCGGAAAGGGCCCAGTAGCCTTCAATGCAAAGCCCATAAAGAGAATGTTGTGCCCTGTTCAAGATTAACCACAAAGCTTGCCGGGGCCAGTGTAGGAGCAAATAAAATGCACGTCCCAATGTCTCGATCCCTAATTCCCCTCGGAATCGTAGTAGTTGCAGCAGGGTTCCTCGCGTTCGGTGTTATCAACCTAACGAATTTTCTATGGGTAACGGGAACCCAGGTGGCGGCATCTGCCATTCTTTTCATGGTTGCATTAGTAGGATCCAAAAATGATAAGAGGAAGCAGCACGAAGATACTTCTCTTTAGTGCGTACGGTTAACAGCACGGTGTGATCGATCGAAGCTTATTGCAACTTTTGACGTCGCCAAGCGCCCAGCTCCCCTGCCACTAGCTTTCCTGTCTTCTTCCTTGTATTTCCGCGCCCGCGCACCCACCCCAAACACCAACAACCCCCACCTCCTCACATGGTCTCCCGAGTGTGTTTGGAGGTAGGGGTTGTTGTGGCGTCAGTACAGAAACTTAGGCGCTCAACGTCCTAGGAGGTGCCTAGTTGATGCGGCCGGTTTCCTTGCGGTACTGGCGGTAGTAGCGGCGGCCGAAGTGTACAGCACCGAAGGCCAAGACAGCGACGACAACGAGGGAGATAGCACCCACGATGATGTTCATCTGGTAGTCAGCGCCGGCAATGCCCTGCGGGTACTGCCAGGTGCCGAGGCCCCAGATGAGGATGCCAGCTGCCGGCAGGAGCGAGAGAATCAGGCCCATGCCTACCCACGTGGAGGTACGCAGCAGAGAAGAGTGCGGTGCACCGTAGGACACGGGGTCGTAACCCTCGATGTAGGAGTCCTGAATCTTGCCGGAGAACTCCGGGTAGGTCTCGCTGTGGTGATCAGCTACTGCCGGGTTGAGGTCGCTCATGGCTGAAACTTTCTCTCGTTCCTGTTAATCCTGTGAATGACTATAGCTTAGTCGTCCTTGCCGCGGAAAGCAGCCCGTGCACGTTCGCGGGTAACCGCGGAAACCGCGGTCAGCGGGACGCCAGCCGGGCACACGTCGGCACACTCGCCGTACAGCGAGCAGTGGCCAAAGTTCTGCTCCAAATCGTCCACCATGTTGCGGGCGCGGCGGCCACGCTCTTCCTTGCCCAGCGGCATGAGGGAGAGGTGAACCAGCTTGGCGCCGGTAAACAGGTGGGCAGCACCGTTCGGGCAGGATGCCACGCAGGCACCACAACCGATGCAGGCGGCGTGATCCAGTGCGTACTCGGAGGTCTGGTGGTTGACGTGCAGGGTATCAGCGTCCGGTGCGGTACCAGCGTCCATGGAGACGTAGCCACCCTGCTCCATGACATGGTCCAGCTTGGCGCGGTCCACGATCATGTCCTTGATCACAGGGTAAGCAGCGGAGCGGAAAGGCTCCAGCTTGACGGTGTC
The DNA here is from genome assembly GCF_001812805.1 of Corynebacterium sp. HMSC078H07. Classification (GTDB taxonomy): domain Bacteria; phylum Actinomycetota; class Actinomycetes; order Mycobacteriales; family Mycobacteriaceae; genus Corynebacterium. The sequence continues at coordinate 90,011 of NZ_KV810437.1, forward strand.
GCCGTCCTTGAACTGGAACAGGCGCTGCTGGCAGGCCGGGGTGTTCTGGCCCGGGCCGTGCGGGCGGCCGTTGACCAAGAGGCCACAGGTGCCGCAGATGCCCTCACGGCAGTCAGATGCGAATGCGAACGGCTCTTTGCCAGCCTCAATGAGGCCCTCATTGACGTGGTCGAGCAGCTCCAGGACAGACATCTGCTCGGCAGCGTCGTCAACCTGTACGGTCTCGAACTTACCTTCTTGCGTCGGTCCGGCTTGACGCCAGATCTCAAGTGTCAGTTTCATTACTTGTAGTTCCTTGTCATCAGCGGGATCGAATCAAAGTACAGCGGCTCAGCATGGCGGATGAATTCGCCTTCAGCAGCGCCCGGCTCCCATGCGGAGACGAAGCACCAGTTCTCATCATCACGCTCGGCCTCGCCGTCCTCGGTGAGGTGGTCCTCGCGGAAGTGAGCACCACAGGACTCGTCGCGGTCGAGGGCGTCAACACACATGAGCTCGCCCAGGTCGATGTAGTCAGCGACGCGGAGGCCGTACTCGAGAACCTGGTTCATGTCGTTAACGTCACCCGGGATGCGAACGTTGGCCCAGAAGTCCTCGCGCAGGGCGCGGATCTTCTCGATGGCGACCTTAAGGTCCTCAACGTTACGGGACACACCGCAACCCCAGTACAGGATGTCACCGAGCTGACGGTGGTAGTAGGCCGGGCCATGCGGATCATTACCGCTAACCGTCATGAGGCGCTCAATACGTGCCTGTGCACGAGCAATGGTCTCAGCAGCTTCGGCGGAATCCTCTGCCAGCTTCTCCTCGCCGAGGTGGTCAGCCAGGTAGTTCGGGATGGTGAACGGCAGGGTGAACCAGCCGTCAACAGAAGCAGACAGCAGCGAGTTGGCGCCCAGGCGGTTAGCACCGTGGTAGGTCCAGGAGCACTCACCAGCAGCGAAGAGGCCGTCGATGGTGGTCATCTCGTTGAAGTCGGTCCACAGGCCACCCATGGTGAAGTGGCAGGTCGGAGCAATACGCATCGGCGTCTCGTACGCCGACTCACCAATGGCCTCTTCGTACATTTCGATGAGGTTAGAGTAGCGCTCACGGATCTTGTCCTGGCCCAGACGCTCAATAGCGTCGCGGAAGTCCAGGTACACCGAGTTGTGCAGCGGTCCAACGCCCAGGCCCTTGTTGATCTGCTGGGAGATGGCACGGGATGCCACGTCACGCGGGACGAGGTTACCGAAGGCCGGGTAGCGGCGCTCCAGGAAGTAGTCGCGCTCCTCTTCCGGAATCTCATTGGCCGGACGGTCATCCTTCTCCTTAATCGGAGACCAGATGCGGCCGTCGTTACGCAGGGACTCGGACATGAGGATGGTCTTGGACTGCCACTCGGAGTTGACCGGCAGGCCAGTCGGGTGGAACTGGATGAACGCCGGGGAGGCCAGGTAAGCACCGTTCTCGTAGGCGCGCATCATGGCGCCAGCGTTGGAGTTCTTGGCCAGCGTGGACATGTGGTACACGTTGCCGTAACCACCGGTACCGAGGATAACTGCGTGGCCGGTGAAGGCCTTGAGCTCGCCAGTAATGAGGTTGCGGGTCACGATACCGCCGGCACGCTTCTTGCCGCCATCGTTGTAGGTAATGATGTCCTGCAGGTCGTGGTGAGCAAAGAGCTCCACGTTGCCCAGGCCAATCTGGCGGTAGAGCGCAGAAGTGGTGGACAGCTGCAGCTGCTGACCTGTTTGACCACGGGTGTAGTAGGTACGGGAGACCTGGACACCACCGAAGGAACGGGTAGCCAGGGTGCCGCCGTACTCGCGAGCGAACGGAGCGCCGATGGCGTTCATGTGGTCGATGACGCGGATGGACTCGGTGGCCAAGCGCCAGCAGTCGGACTCGCGGCAGCGGTAGTCGCCGCCCTTCACGGTGTCCTTGGTGTGGCGGTAAGCGGAGTCGTTATCCACCTTCTTGTGGCGGGAGGAGTTCACACCACCCTGCGCAGCAATGGAGTGCGCACGGCGCGGTGAATCGTGGTAGGTGAAGACCTTTACCTTGTAGCCGAGCTCGCCCAGCGCAGCCGCAGCGGAACCAGCAGCCAGGCCGGTACCCACAACAATGATTTCGAACTTGCGGCGGTTCAGCGGGGAGACGAGCTCCATGTGGTCCTTCTGGTAGCTCCACATGTCCTTCATCGGGACGCCGTGCGGCTCGTGGGACTCCAGGATGCGGCCCGGCTTGACGCCCGGGACGACGGACTGCGGGTGCGAGAAGTTAGGGTGCTCGCGCTTCAGATCGGTGTTCGCGTTCGCATTCTCGTTTGCGTTCGCGGCAGACACGGGATTCGCGTTAGTCATGGGTTCAAAACTCCTTTAGCTGACCCAGCCCAGGGCGACGGACAACGGCATAACGATGTTTGCCAGGCACACAACGGCCGGAACGACGTACGCCAGGATGACAAAGACCTCGCGCCACTTAGCACCAGTGATGCCCAGGTCAGACGCAGCAAGGCGAATGCCGTGGGTGAGGTGCAGGAAGAGGCAGAGCATAGCGACGACGTAGATGATGGTCACCGGCCAGCGCGAGAAGGTAGCAATCATGTTGGCCTTCACCGCGCCGTGGACGAATGCCTCCGGGGCCACCGGCTGCACACCCATGGTCAGGTCCAGGATGTGGAAGACGATGAAGAGAAGCAGTACAACGCCAGTAACCAGCATGGTCTTGGTGGCGAAGGAGTCCAGACCACCCATGAGGTTGGTGCGCTTGAATTTGCCACGAGCTGCCTTGGAGCGAGCCGTCAGGGCGAAGGCGCCGTAGATGTGGGCGATAACGCAGGCCAGCAGCACGATGCGGATAATCCACAGCATGTGGCCGTGCGGGATCAGCGGAGCACCGAGGTCGCGCAGGAATGCACCGTACTCATCAAGGTGCACCACGCCGTTCTCGTCCGGCAGGTACAGCTTCAGGTTTCCAGCCATATGACCCACTACGAAGAGGGCAAAGAACAGGCCGGTAATAGCCATCGTCAGTTTCAAAGCCCAGGACGGAATTCCCGGCTTAGGACGAATCGTTTCATTAGTAATGCGGCCGTGAGCGAGAGCTTCACGGTCAGGATTTTTTACAGACATGACACCTCCATAGTCGTCCTTACCTTACGCAGGCCTTCGCGCAGGCCACTACTCAAATCCCCACTAGACGGTGACACCTACCCATACTCACTCCACCCGTAGAAACTACCTGAGGTATGGATCACCTAAGTTACGCATGAGGTTATGCCGCTTTACCTTGATCACTTCCTTTTACGCAATATTGGTATTGCGTAAACATTTGACCTGTGAGACATTGCTCACAGCATGTTGCGCGAGTGACGAACCCACCCCTTTAGGTGTCAAACTTTCGCATGAGATACACACCTACACCTAAGCCCCCACTCCATGCGAATACCCCCGCTTCGCAGCAGAGTTAAAATGCTTCACACATTATTTGCAAAACTATTGTTATGACCGAAAGGCAATAGGTAACCTAGCTCACATGAGTAAGACATACGTGGGTTCACGCCTCCGCCAGCTGCGCCGCGAACGCGACCTCAGCCAAGCCTCCCTCGCCGCTACGCTGGGGCTTTCCGCTAGCTATGTAAACCAGATCGAGCACGATGTGCGCCCCCTTACCGTGCCGGTCCTTCTCCGCATCACTGAAGTATTTGGCGTCGATGCCACCTTCTTCTCCCGCGATGATGACTCGCGCCTGCTCGCAGAGATTCAGGATGTCGTTCAAGATCAGGAGATTTGCCCCTCCCCCGTTGAACTTCAGGAACTCTCCGAACTGGTGTACAACCACCCCACTGTTGCTCGCACACTCGTGGATATTCACCGGCGTTACCGCAATATCCGCGACAAGCTCTCGCTTGCGACAGATTCCCGCCGCTCCGATGGAAGCCAAGCCCTGTCAATGCCCCACGACGAGGTTCGTGACTTCTTCTACGCTCGCCAGAATTACCTAGACGAGCTCGACATCCACGCCGAAGTTTTGGCCAACGAACTTGGCGTAGCGCCATTTCATATTCGCGATATTGAGAAAGTCCTCGGGGAAAGGCTCGCCTCCCAACACGGCATAGAAATCATTACGACTGACCGCATGGATGGCACCCTGCACCGCTTCGATAGTGAAACCGGTACGTTCCGCTTAGCTAGTCGTCTCAGTGTGGGTCAGCGCGCCTTCCGCATGGCCGCCGAACTTAGCTTCCTCGAAGCCGGTTCACTCATTGATAGCCTCGTGGGTGAAGAACCGTTTACCTCAAACGCTTCAATCAACCTGGCCAAGCGCGGTATCGCCAACTACTTCGCCGCCGCAACGCTATTGCCATATGGGCTTATTCATACTGAAGCGGAGCAGTCCGGCTACGACGTGGAGTACCTGTGCAATGTATTCGGCGTGGGTTACGAAACTGTTGCTTCACGCCTTTCCACCCTTCAGCGTCCAAACGAACGCGGTATCCCCTTCACCTTTGTGCGCGTGGACCGTGCCGGCAACATGTCCAAACGGCAGTCCGCCACGGGTGTGCACTTTTCCAACTCCGGCGGCACGTGCCCCCTGTGGAACGTTTACGAATCTTTCTCACGCCCTAACACCATCTCCCGCCAGCTGGCACAGATGCCCGATGGCCGTAACTATCTATGGATTTCCCGGACGGTAAATTACCCACAGGGCCGCTTTGGCGATACCAACAAACTGTTCGCTATTGGCTTGGGCTGCGAAGCCCGTCATGCCGATCGCACCGTCTATGCCGAGGGACTCAACTTAGAAGATCTGTCCGCCGCCACCCCGATTGGCGCCGGCTGCCACACTTGCCCCCGACAGAATTGCGCCCAGCGCGCCTTCCCAGCAATCAACGAGGATCTGATTATTGACGCTCACCGTTCTGCTGTTGCCCCCTATTAACTAAGAAGTGGTAATTCCGCATATTTCCCTGCCCCAACTCCGAATTAAAATGGTCATACTTTACACCGTAAACGAGGAAGAATAAAAAGGGCTGGGGAGGACTCTCCACTTGGCTCTTTTTGGGCAGCGCACATTAGCCGACAGGTGAGCGTGACAACTTACCGGATTGACCTGCACACATAATTATCACCATTCGTCACATTTCAGCTAGATCACATGTTTTTAAAGCTTTTCACAGCGAAAACTCGTCGATCTTGACACCGTAAAGCGTCTATAGTGGTCTGCGAACCGTTAAACACTTCCAGAAAGGATTTCTATTATGAGCAGCTTCGGAAAAGGCGCACTTGGTCAGGTTTGGCAGCTCCTCATCACCGTCGTGAGCGCACCGTTCGTACTGTCCTCCAACCTTTTCAAGTAAGTAGGACACGCTGAGGTGCTTCAGCGCCGCAGCGGCATAACGACAAACTCCCCCTCACCTCCGATTTCCATCGGGATGAGGGGGAGTTTGTGCGTTGCTAGCGGTTCTGACCGCGCCTCTCAGTACGGTCAGCGCCGCCTTGCCCGAGTCAAATATCCCGGCTCGGGCTAGGTCGCGCTCTGTTAGAGGTTGATCATGTGGCCACCGATGCCCTCGGCAGCTTCCTTCATGGCCTCAGAGAGAGTCGGGTGCGTGTGAACGTTGCGTCCGATTTCCTCAGCGGTGAGGTCGAAGCGCTGCGCCAGGGTCAGCTCCGGAAGCAGCTCAGACACGTTAGAGCCAACCATGTGGCCGCCAATGAGCTCACCAAACTCGCCATCGGCAATGAGCTTCACAAAGCCAGCGGTCTCGTTGAGGCCCGCTGCCTTACCGTTAGCGGAGAACGGGAAGGTCGCAACCTTGATGTCACGGTCAGCGAACTTCTCACGCGCCTGCTCCTCGGTGTAGCCGAAGGAGGCAACCTGCGGGTTGCAGAAGGTAGCGCGCGGCATGTTCATGTAATCACCAAGCAGCTGCGTCTCAGCGCCGGCGATAACCTCGGCGGCGACAACGCCCTGTGCTTCAGCCACGTGGGCCAGCTGCAGCTTCGCGGTGACGTCACCAATGGCGTAGATGCCATCAACGTTGGTGCGCATGTAGTCGTCGATAGCAATAGCGCCGCGCTCAGTGAGCTCAACGCCGGTGTTCTCCAAGCCGAAACCTTCGGTGCGCGGAGCGAAGCCGATGGAGACCATGCAGCGATCCACGGTGAGGGTATCGGTCTTGGAACCGTCCTTGGACTCGACCTCAACGGTGACGTTGTCGCCGTTGTCCTTGATTGCGGTGGTCTTGTAGCCCGTCAGGAGCTTCACGCCGAGCTTCTTGTATTCCTTGGCAATGGCCTTGGAAACATCCTTGTCCTCGTTCGGTAGAACGCGATCCATGAACTCCACGATGGTCACGTCCACGCCGTAGTTGGCCAGAACGTAGGCAAACTCCATGCCAATGGCACCAGCGCCGACAATCACCATGGAGTCCGGAGCGTCGTCGTTAAGAATCTGCTCCTCGAAGGACACGATGTTGCCGCCAATTTCCACGCCCGGGAGGGAGCGAACGACGGAACCCGTGGCGATGATGCAGTTATCAAAGGTAACGGTCTTACCCTTGTCATCACCCTCAGTGATTTCAATGGTCTTTGCGTCCTTGAAGGAGCCGAGGCCATTAATCTCCGTAATCTTGTTCTTCTTCATCAGGTAGTGCACGCCCTTGACGATGCCCTCAGAGACCTTGCGGGAGCGCTTATGCGCTACGCCGAAGTCGAAGGAGACATCGCCGGAGATACCGAAGGCCTTGGCCTCGTGGTTAAAGGTGTGCGCAACCTCTGCGTTCTTGAGCAGCGCCTTGGAGGGGATGCAGCCCACGTTGAGGCAGACACCGCCCCAGTACTGCTTCTCAATAACAGCAACCTTCTTGCCCAGCTGGGCAGCGCGGATGGCGGACACGTAGCCGCCGGGGCCCGCGCCGAGTACTACAACGTCAAAATGTTCATTAGTCACGCCCTACAGAATACGGAACTTTGTGCCTGATGTCTCACCACCCCCACGATGTGTGGGGTGACGTGAACGGCGACACGGCAGTGAAGGGCCGGAGCTATCGCAGAGCCCAGCCCTTACGTCGGTTTTAACCCCACCCGTGGGGAAGAGTCGGATCAGAAAAGCCCTCACCCAAGTGTGAGTTTTGGGTGAGGACTGACGTTGTGCGATGTCTTTTAGTAGAGGCCCCAGTCCAGTGCTGCCTTCGAGGACGTGGAAGAACCGGAGTGGACAAACTGGCCCAGTACCTGGTTGATGGCGACGAGGATGGTGTCAAAGAAGTTCATCGTTCTGCTTTCTATTGGCGTAAGGGAGTCTCATGCGGCTAGGTTCCGCAGCGCGGCGGCACCGCGGACGTAGTCACAGCATCTAGCACCTCTAGCGAATGAGACGCCCGCGGCGTTACATGACGCGTGACAGTGCGCGTGAAGATTATGACACGGTTTTAACTTCAATACCACCAATAACTTCAATAACTTGGTAAGTTTAAACTCGTTACCCTCATCTTGAGGGTGCGGATTTACCCTTCTGCCTGCACAGTTACAGATTCTCGAAGGGAATATCCAGAGCATCTTTTAGACTTGCCCTACATTCCGCTCATCACTTAGAAAGCGAGACCCTATGAAGTTCGCGCGCTCTCTCACGACGCTGGCAGCGGCCTCCGCCCTTGCCCTCGGCGCCGTGACCTCCCCTATCGCCAGCGCATCCGATGTCACCCCGGAGCAGATTCGCGGCGAGGCAACGCCGTCCACCATTTCTGAACTCGATGTCTACAGCGAAATTGAGGAGTACCTCCCTAAGAATGACGCCGGTCAGCGCGTTCCTTCCCGCGAGGAGTATGAGGCTTCCATCGGAAAGAATGTGATGTTCAAGGACGTCAACATCAACAAGATTCCAGACGAAAAGCAGTGGCTGGGCTTCATCTTGAAGTACGCCGATTACCGCCAGAACGTCAAGGCGCTCAACGCTACTGCGCCAGCCATGGACCGCCAGGTGCCGCTGGCTGTTGTCACCCCGGACGGAACCTTTGATTCCTCCCGCCCTACCCTCTACCTGCTCAACGGAGCTGGTGGCGCTGAACAGGGTATGGACTGGTTGACGTCCACTGCGGGCCAGGACCTGGATCCGAACAAGGACGGAATCCAGGATCTAGATGATTACTACGGCGACCGCAACGTCAACGTCGTTATCCCACAAGCGGGCGCCTTCTCCTACTACACCGATTGGCTCAGCTCACCGAATAGCGGCTATTTCAAGGGCCCACAGAAGTGGGAAACCTTCCTGACCAAGGAACTTCCGGGACCGCTCGAGGAGCACATCAACGCTAACGGCAAGCGCGGCATCGCAGGCATGTCCATGTCCGCCACGTCCTCTCTGGTGCTGGCTCAGCACAACCCGAATTTCTACGACGCCATCGGCTCCTACTCTGGCTGTGCGGCAACCTCGACCCCGCTGCCCAATTTCTACACGCAGCTCACCGTGAACCGCGGTGGCGGAAGCACCACGCAGATGTGGGGCCCGAAGGGCGGGGACTACAACCGCTACAACGATGGCCTCATCAACGCCACGAAGAACAACATGGGCAATTCCCAGGTCTATGTCTCTGCAAACTCTGGCCTCGCCGGCGCAACGGACATGGGCTCCTCCAAGCTTGAGCGTTTGGGCTCTGCCCAGGCCTTCAAGTCCTCCTCGACGCTGGTGATTGAAGGTGGCGTCATTGAGGCAGCCATGAATGCTTGTACCCACGACCTGCAGTCCAAGTTCAACCGCGAAGGCATCAACGCAGACTTCAACTTCCGCGAGACCGGTACGCACTCGTGGCCAGGCTGGCTCGATGACATCAACTCCTCGTGGCCTACCTTTGCCCGCGCTTTCGATCTTCCGGTGGAGCCGGTGAGCGGCGGGACGTCGGACAGCGCGGTGAATGCACCGGCTGCCAAGGACGCTGAGGCGGAGGCTGAGACGGAGTCTGAGGCAGATACCGTCGACAATGCTGACGCTGAGTCGGACGCTAACGCCAAGGCGGAAGATACCGATAAGAAAAATACGGACAAGGCTGCGGCAGAGGCAGACCCTGCTGCCCCCGCTGACTCCTTGCCGGTCGACTCTGAAGCAGCCCCGAAGGTCGACCCCGAAGCCACTGAGCAGTAAGCTCAACTCGCCATAACAATTGTCGAATAAGGATCCCCATGAAGCGTCTTAGCTCTCTTCTCGCCGCCGGCGCGCTCACCGCAGCCGCGCTGGTCAGCCCCGTCGCGGGTGCCGCCACCCTGAAGCCGCAGGAGGTTGCGGGTGATGCCGCGCTGTCCACTGTGTCGGACTTGGAACCTAATCCCGAGATAGAGGGTCAAAAGTGGTACGACCGTTACAAGGATGATCCGCGCCTGCTGAAGCTGCAGGCTACGTCGCCGTCCATGAACGGCCGCGTGATTCCGCTGGCCGTTATTCCGGCGAAGAATCCGGATCGCCCGACCATCTACCTGCTCAACGGCGCTGGCTCTGCCGAGCAAGACACGGACTGGCTGGCCAACTCTAATGTGGTGGACTTTTACGCGGACAAGGACGTCAATGTGGTTATTCCGCAGTCAGGCGCGTTCTCCTACTATACCGACTGGCAGGAAGACCCGAACGGCAAGTACCTCAAGGGCCCACAAAAGTGGGAAACCTTCCTAACCAAGGAACTTCCGGGACCGCTGGAGCAGCGCCTCAATGCCAACAACAAGCGCGCCATTGCCGGCATGTCCATGTCCGCCACGTCCTCGCTGCTGCTGGCACAACACAACCCAGGTTTCTATGATGCTGCGGGATCCTTCGCAGGTTGTGCTGCGACTGCCTACCCGCTGGAGTACGAGTTCCTGCGCGTCACTGTCAACCGCGGCGGTGGACAGCCGGAGCAGATGTGGGGCCCGATGGGCTCGCCGTACAACCGCTACAACGATGCCCTCATGAACTCGGAGAAGCTGCGCGGAACCGACCTGTACATTTCTTCCGCGAGCGGCCTGGCCGGTGAGAAGGACACCCCGTCCTACTGGATTAACAAGGGCTACAACCCGGCGGCCGCCTTCGTTGGTTCCGCTCAGCTGCAGGTTGAGGGCGGCGTCATTGAGGCAGGTGTCAACCACTGCACCCACATGCTCAAGGCGAAGCTGGATAAGCAGAACATTCCGGCCACCTACAACTTCCGCAATGTTGGTACCCACTCCTGGCCGGGCTGGAGCGAGGACATGGAGAAGTCTTGGCCTACGTTTGAGGCGGCTTTCAACTCCTAAACGTTCTGTAGAGGCCTCCACCAAGAGCCCCAAGCTTTTCGGTCTTGCGGGATAAGGGCGGTAGGATAGCGGCATTATGAAGCTGCTCTCCACCGCCCTTTCGCATATCACCGCCGCTCACGGAACCGCCGCGCACACTCGGGATAGCTATACGGGAGTGGACTTCAACATCGGGTTTGAGGTTACCCATTATGACTTGGACCTGACCTACCGCGTAGAGCCCAATATGCTCCAAGGCACTGCGGTACTGCACATCCGCGCACTGGAAGAGCTGGATAAGCTCACGTTGGACCTCGGCGGAGCCATGGTTGCTCGCCGCGTCACCGCAAAAAATGCCCCGCGCGTGGCCCGCCACCGCCTTTCTGCCGGAAAGCTGCGCGTGAGTTTTGCGGACGCCATCGCGGAGGACCAAGAATTCGAGCTGCACATCCGCTATGGCGGCTCGCCGCGCCCACTGCGCACGCCATGGGGCGAGATTGGATGGGAGGAGACCGATTCCGGCTCGCTCGTCGCAAGCCAGCCTAATGGCGCACCGAGCTGGTTCCCGTGTGATGACACCCCCGGTGAGAAGGCCACCTTCGATATCCGCATCACCGCGGATGATCCTTTCATCGTGATCTCCAACGGCACGCTGGTCTCCCGCCGCCGTTCGGGTGGTTCCATGACGCGCTGGCACTACCGCGTGACGCACCCGATGGCGACGTACCTCGCCACAGTGCAGGTGGGCGAGTACATAGAAATCAGCCTCGGCCGCAACGTCCGCGCCTGGGCCCCAGCCCGCCTGAAGCAGCTGGTGCTGGATGAGTTTGCACAGCAGCAAGAGATGCTGGACTTCTTCTCCGGTCTCTTTGGTGAGTATCCCTTCCCCGACTACCAGGTGGTCATCACCGATGATGAGCTGGAAATCCCCCTGGAGGCCCAAGGCCTGTCCATCTTCGGCTCCAACCATGTCAAAGGTGATCACGTCTTCGAGCGCCTCATCGCTCATGAGCTTTCCCACCAGTGGTTCGGCAACTCCGTAGGCCTGCGTGAGTGGAAGGATATTTGGCTCAATGAGGGCTTTGCCTGCTACAGCGAGTGGCTGTGGCGCGAGCATGCCCATGGCCACCCGGCGCATGACTCTGCACGTTCGCATTACCAGGTGTTGGCCCGCAAGCGGCAAGACATTGTTTTGAGTGACCCGGGCACGCGCGACATGTTTGATGACCGTGTCTATAAGCGCGGCGCGCTGACCGTCCATGCACTGCGTCGGCTGTTGGGTGATGAGATCTTCTTCCTCACGGTCCGTGAGTACCTCTCCGCCGCACAGCATTCCACGGTGACCCCGGAGGACCTCATCAGCCGTCTGCGTGCGGTGGCTGTTGATCCCTCGGCCGTGGACACTCTCCTGGATGAGTGGCTCAACCACGAGGCACTGCCTAAGTTCCCGGCTTAAAACTGCGCCGCCATGCCCTACACTTGAGCACCATGCGCAGAATGCTTGTGACCGGCGGCGCCGGTTTTATTGGGGCAAACTTCGTCAGACTCGTGGCCCGAAAGCGGCCAGAGGTGGAGATTACTGTCCTCGATAAGCTCACCTACGCGGGCAACCGCGCCAACCTCACCGGTGTGGACGCCACGCTGGTGGTGGGCGATGTGGCGGATGAGGGGGTCGTCGATAAGCTCGTGGCACACAGCGATGTCGTCGTCCATTTCGCCGCCGAGTCCCACAATGACAACTCTTTGCGGGACCCTTCGCCCTTCCTCCACACCAACATCATGGGCACCTTCGTGCTGCTGGAGGCCTGCCGCCGCCACGATGTGCGCTTCCACCACGTCTCTACCGATGAGGTCTTCGGGGACCTAGAGATTGGCGCGGATACCTACTTCACGGAGGAGACTCCGTATAACCCGTCGTCGCCGTATTCGGCCACAAAGGCCGGCTCGGATCACCTGGTGCGCGCGTGGGTACGCAGCTTTGGGCTGCGGGCAACTATTTCGAATTGTTCCAATAATTACGGCCCTTACCAGCACATTGAGAAATTCATTCCGCGCCAGATCACCAATCTGCTCCTGGGCCAGCCGGCCAAGCTTTATGGCACGGGCGAGCAGGTGCGGGATTGGATTCACGTGGATGACCACAACGAGGCCGTACTCGCCATCTTGGACCGCGGGCAGATTGGTGAGACGTATAACATCGGCGCCGACCAGGAGGATACGAATAACCGCCAGGTCATCGAGATGATTTGCGAGCTCATGGGGGCTACTGACGGCGACCAAGCGAACTACATCCACGTGGCGGACCGCCCGGGCCATGACCAGCGCTACGCCATGGATGCCAGCAAGCTGCGCCGCGAGCTGGGATGGACCCCGCGTTATACGGACTTGCGGGAGGGCCTCGCCGCCACCATCGAGTGGTACCGCGCTAACGAGGACTGGTGGCGCGCGGGCAAGGAAGAAGTCGAAGCCAACTACGCAAAACAAGGACAATAAAAAGCCATGAAGGTGCAGACAACGGCCATCGAGGGCCTGCTCATTGTGGAGCTCGACGTCCACGGCGATAACCGCGGCTGGTTCAAGGAGAACTGGCAGCGCGAGAAGATGGTGGCGGCGGGCCTGCCGGATTTCCAGCCAGTGCAGAACAACGTCTCCTTCAATGCGGAGAAAGGTGTCACGCGCGGCCTACATGCGGAGCCCTGGGATAAGTTCGTCTCCGTGGCGTCTGGCCGGGTGTTCGGCGCGTGGTGCGATCTGCGCGAGGGCTCTGCCACCTTTGGCCAGCTGGTGACCCACGAGATTGGCCCCGACACGGCCGTGTTCGTCCCGCGTGGGGTGGCCAACGGCTTCCAGGCCCTGGAAGCCTGTGCCTACTCCTACCTGGTCAATGACCACTGGTCCCCGGATGCGGAGTACACCTGCGTCAACCTCGACATGGTGGACTGGCCGCTGGAGCCGACGGAAATCTCCGACAAGGACAGGGACCACGCCGCGCTTGGCGACGTCTCCCCCATGCCCCCTCGCCGCATCCTCGTCACCGGCGCCAACGGGCAGCTGGGCCGCGCACTGCAGAAGTTCCTGCCCTCTGCCGGCCTGGGCGCGGTGGAGTTCTGCGGGCACGAGGACTTCGACATCACCAGCCCACCTGCCCGCGCGTGGAAGCAGTATTCCGCCATCATCAACTGCGCGGCTTTTAACAACGTCAACGGCGCGGAGGACAATCGTGCTGCGGCATGGGCGGTCAACGCCGATGCGCCAGCGAAGCTCGCGCGCATTGCTGCAGAAAACAACCTCACCTTGGTGCACGTCTCCAGCGACTACATCTTTGATGGCTTCCACGAGGTCCACGATGAAGAGGAAATACCCTCACCTCTCTCGGCCTACGGGGCGTCGAAAGCCGCGGGCGATACCGCCGCGCAAACCGCCCCGCGCCACTACGTCATCCGCACCTCGTGGGTCTTTGGTGATGGCGCCAACTTCATGGCCACCATGCGCTCGCTGGCGAATAAGGGAGTCAAGCCCTCCGTCATTCACGATCAGCGCGGACGCCCCACCTTTGCCGAGGACCTAGCCAAGGGCATCATTCACCTGCTCAAGACCAAGGCGGAGTACGGCGTCTACAACATCTCCAACTCCGGTGACGTCGTGGGCCGCGATGAGATTGCCATGGCCGTTTTCACCGGCGTGGGCCAGGACCCCGCCGATGTCACGCCGGTGAGCACCGAGCAGTACCGCGAGATTGCCGGGCCCGAGGCTCCCCGCCCGAAAGAGTCCGCCTTCGACTTGTCCAAGATTGAATCCACCGGCTTCACACCGATGAATTGGCGGGCCGCTTTGGCGCTCTACCTGGGACTTTACCCAGCATAACACTCAACATAACACTTAACTTCCCACGTGTTATGTTATGTGTTATGTTGAGTGGCATGTAGAGAGAAAGGCCTGCTCATGACCCTAACGGAGCTCAGCGAGTTGATTGCACAGCTGCGGGTTATCGGCAGCGACAAGCAGTCCGTAGAAGTGAAGTCCGCTGTGGGCAAGGACGTGCTCTCTTCCCTGAGTGCCTTCGCCAATGGCACCGGCGGCACACTCATCGTTGGCCTATCAGAGGACGATGGCTTCACGCCCGTGAAGAACTTCTCCGCGTCCACATCCCAAGATCAACTAGAAACCCGCTGCCAACAGCTCATCCCTCCGGTTCGCCCCAATATCGACATCATTGAGTTCGAAGGCAGCACAGTACTTGTTGCAGCCATTGATGAACTCCCCGCCCGCGACAAGCCCTGCTATGTTTCCGAACGCGGCTTGTATAAGGGCAGCTATATTCGCACAGGTGATGGCGATACACGGCTCTCGCAGTACGAGGTGAACCGGCTCGTTGAGGAGCACACCCAGCCCACGTGGGACGAGGAGGCAATCCCTGACTCCTCCCTAGACGATATCGAGGGTGCAACCCTCGATGCATTTCTTGCAGTACAACAGGAACGCCGACCCAAAACCTTTGCCAATGGGCATGACACAGCGTTGAAACGATTACGCATCCTCAAGGGCGGCCACCCAACCCTGGCTTCCCTACTCGTGATGGGAGATTACCCTCAGGAGTTCTTCCCACGCCTCACCGTGACCTTCGCCCTCTTTCCGGGAACATCCAAAGGAGACGTCACCACGGGCATTCGCCTACTCGACAGCGCTACTCTTCACGGCACTATTCCGGAGCTAGTGAGCGAGGGCATCGATATTGTGAAAAAGAACATGCGCACTGCGGGTTTTATAGGCGATAAGTCTCGTACCGCACTTCCGGACTATCCCATAGTCGCTGTCCGTGAGGCCTTGGTGAATGCGCTCATGCACCGCGACTATTCCCCCACCGCTCGCGGCAGCCAAGTACAAATCAACATGTTTGTTGACCGCCTAGAAATCACCAGCCCGGGTGGTCTTTATGGAGGGGTTACGCTGCGGAATCTGGGAGAGGCTGGGGTCAGCTCTACCCGCAACCAACGGCTAACCACATTCCTGGAGGATATCCCCTTGCCAGAAGGCGGCGTCGCCGCGGAGAACCGCGGCACTGGCATCGCTACTATCCACCAAGCTTTGGCTGATGCGCTCATGCCGAAGCCAGAGATTATCAACCGGCTCGATAGTTTCACCATCATTTTTCACCGCCGCAAAGTGGCCACCCAGGAACGCTACGGCACGGCTCGCGACCACGTGGAGCACCTTCTCCATACCAGCCCATCCGTGTCTACGACGGAGCTGGTTGAGGCTACAAAGCTGAGCAGGACAGCAGTCCAGAAAGCGCTGAACGAGCTCATCCGCGATAATATCGCCGAGAAGACCGAACCCGGCCGCAGCCCCAAACAACGCTACAGACTGCGAAAATAGAGCATAACACTCAACATAACACTTAACTTCCCACGTGTTATGTTAAGTGGGAAGTTAAGTGTTATGTTCCCCCAGCCCGCGCCGCCGCGCCCCAGCGCTGGGCCCTCCTCCGTTAAGCTTAAACCTCATGAAGGGCATCATCCTCGCTGGCGGTTCTGGGACCCGCCTCTACCCCATCACCAAGGGCATCTCAAAGCAGCTCATGCCTATCTACGACAAGCCGATGGTCTATTACCCACTGACCACGCTGATTCAGGCCGGCATCCGTGAGATCCTCATCATCACCACCCCGGAGGACCAGGACGCCTTCAAGCGCCTACTGGGAGATGGCTCCCAGCTGGGCCTCATGCTCCACTATGCGGTCCAGCCGCGCCCAGAAGGCCTGGCCCAGGCCTTCCTCATTGCGGAAGACTTCATCGCTGATGACGACGTGGCACTCGTCTTGGGTGACAACATCTTCGAAGGCCACGGCTTCTCCACCGCACTTAATGAGTGCCGCCGCCCCGATGGCGGCATCATCTTTGCCTACGAGGTCTCCGACCCACAGCGCTATGGCGTCGTCGATTTCGACGAGACCGGCCAGGCCCTCTCCATCGAGGAAAAGCCCGCCACGCCAAAATCCAATCATGCCGTGGTGGGGTTGTACTTCTACGACAACTCCGTAGTGGAGATTGCGAAAGGCATTAAGCCCAGCGCGCGTGGGGAATTAGAAATCACCGCAGTCAACGAAGAATACCTGCGCCGCGGACGGCTCCGCGTCAAGCGCATGCAGCGCGGTGATGTCTGGCTCGATACCGGCACGGTGGACTCCATGAGTGAGGCCTCCGCATATGTGGAAGTCATGCAGAAGCGCACCGGCACCGTCATTGGCTCACCGGAAGTAGCCGCGTTTGCAGAAGGTTTCATCGACGCCGCAGCGCTTACCGCGCTGGCTCAGCCGCTCCTGAAATCCGGCTACGGCCACTACCTTCTCGCGGCCGCCGACGAGGGCCGTCCCAACTAATTAAATTCACCCCTAATCTGGCACGGCGCCGTGTAGCGGTTAAGGTAACGGCATGCCGAATTCACGCGAGTCCTCATCCTCCCGCAAGTCAGCCCTGTCCACGGTCAGCCCCATCGTGTGGGGAATGCTGGTGGTCATCCTTCTCTTGGTGGTCGTCATTGGCTTCCTACTGGGTGAACGCAATACGGGAAAGGATAACGTGGCACCGGGTGCTGAGCAGGTACAGACCAGCGCGGCCCCTGCGGACTCCAGTAAGGACATGGCTGCCGACGCCTCCAAGGCCACCCCCGGCACGAAATTTTCCGACGGGAAGGGTGACCCGATGACGTTCGGCCCCGGCGGCGACACCAAGTCCGGCGACATCACGGTGGTGCACCGCAAGAAGGAGGATGATCCTTTCGCCATTGGTGCGGTGGATGCCCCCGTAGTGATTTCAGAGTTTTCCGACTTCGAGTGCCCGTTCTGCTCCCGTCACGCCAACGTGACCGAGCCGGATATCCTCTCCAAGTACGTGGAGAAGGGCTTGGTGCGCATTGAGTGGAATGACTTCCCCGTCAACGGCCCTGCCGCCATCGAGGCCGCCAAGGCTGGACGCGCTGCCGCGGCACAAGGCAAGTTCGCGGAGTTCAAGCACGAGCTTTACACCGCCAGCAAGGACATCAGTGGCCACCCAGAGTTCGACATCGACGACTTCATGACATTTGCCAAGCAGGCCGGCGTTGCAGACCTGGATAAGTTCCGCCAGCAGGCCACGGACGATACCTACACGGAGGTCATCGAGACGGCCACTCGCTATGCTTCCCAGATTGGCATCACGGGTACTCCGGCATTCGTGGTGGGAGACCAGTTCGTCGGTGGCGCACAGCCGCCCGAGGTATTTGAGCAGATCATCCAAGAGCAGCTAGGAAAGGCAGCCAATGGATAAGCCGCCGCTGATTGTGTGGGTCTTCATCGCGCTCGTCCTTCTGACCGGGCTGCTGGGTGGTTATGCGGTGGGGGTGAGCGTATGAGCATCGGGATTTTCGGTGCCCTCATCGCTGGCGTGCTGACTTTGATCAGCCCCTGTTCAGCGCTGTTGGTGCCGGCCTTCTTTGCCTATGCCTTTGATTCGCAGCGCCAGCTGCTGTTTAAGACCCTGGTGTTCTTCCTAGGCTTGTGCACCACGCTCGTGCCCATCGGCATGGGGTTGGCCGCCCTGCTCGCGCAGTATCGCAGCCAGGTCATCACGGTGGCGGGCTGGATCATTATCGCCCTGGGAATCTTTACCGCGCTGGGCGGTGGCTTTCGCATCCCCGGCATGGATGCGCTCTCCGGAAAAGCCCGGGGCAGGGTGTTTCTGCTTGGTGCGGTGTATGGCTTTGCCGGTTTTTGCGCGGGCCCGCTGTTGGGTGCTGTTCTCACCACGGCGGCTGCATCCGGCAACGCACTCTGTGGCGGGATCATCATGGTGGCGTATGCCGCGGGCATGGCCGCGCCACTCTTCCTGCTGGCTGCGCTGTGGGAGCGCCTCGACGTCGGTTCGTGGCGGTGGCTGCGCGGACGCGAAGTCACTGTAGGCCCCGTACACACGAATACCGTGTCCATTGTGTCGGGAGCATTCTTCGTGCTCATCGGCGCGCTGTTCATTGTCAGTTATGGCAGTGCGACACTGCCCGCGGTACTGAGCACGGATGCGCAGTTCGCGGTGCAGGAAAAGGCTCGCAGCTTCAGCGAAGGCGTAGCGGATGCCTGGGTCTGGTTCGGCCTGTCCCTGGCCGCCACGGTGGCGGTGGGCATTAAGGCTGCCCGCACGCCGGCCTAGGGCCGGCGTTTAAGAGTTAGTAGCCGCGGGCGACGTATTCGTCGATGCGGGCAGCTTCCGCGCCCACAGTGGTCTCATCGCCGTGGCCCGGCAGGACGCGGGTCTCCGGCGGGAGGTTGAGCACGCGGTTGCGCAGGGACTCGATGATGACATCGAAATCGGAGTACTTGCGGCCCGTAGCTCCCGGGCCACCGTTGAAGAGGGTGTCCCCGGAGAGCAGGGTGTTATCGGCGGCGTCGTACAGCACGACGCAGCCCGGGGAGTGGCCCGGGGTGTGGAAGACCACGAGATCCTCCCCACCAATCTTGAAGATCTGGTTATCCTCCAGCGCGGCGTAGTTAGACTCCGCGTGGGTTTCGCGCCACAGCTGCTCATCGTCCGGATGGAGGTAGAGCTGCACACCATAGTGCTCAGCAATCTCAGGAGCGAGCTCGCAGTGATCGTTGTGCGCGTGGGTAAGCAGCACACCCGTCACGGAGCGCTCGCCCACCTCGTCGTAAATGCGCTCGGCATCGTGTGCCGGATCCACGATGTAGAGCTCCTGGCCACCGGAGACGATGTAGACGTTGTTGTCCACGTCCCACTCACCGCCATCAAGGCGGAACTTGCCAGAGGTGACAAACTGTTCAATCTTCATTTCGGGTTCCTTTCCGGGCTGAGGTAAAGCTCGTGCTTGTGAAGATTCGGCTTTCTTTAGAATTCGACGACGGACCGCAGAACCTTGCCAGCTTTCATGGTGCCGAAGGCCTCTTCGACGTCGTCTAGCGCAATGCGCTCAGAAACGAACTTGTCCAGCGGGAACTGGCCGTTCTTGGACAAGGATACGTAAGCCGGGAAGTCACGCTCCGGCAGGCAGTCGCCGTACCACGCCGGTTTGATGGAACCGCCGCGGCCATAGAGATCGATGGCGGGGATGTCGACGTGGTCGGTGAGGTTGGGAACGCCCACCATCACCATGCGGCCGGCGTGGTCGCGGGAGTAGAAAGCCTGGCGCCAGGTGGGCTGGATACCTACAGCATCAATGGTGACGTCGGTGCCGAAGCCGTCGGTAAGCTCACGCACGGCCTCGATTACCTCATCCTCGGAGAGGTCCTTGCCGCAAATAGTGTCAGTTGCGCCGAACTCACGGGCGGTCTCAAGCTTGTTTTCATCAAGGTCCACGGCGATAATCTTCGCTGCACCGGCCAACTTCGCGCCGGCAATCGCAGCAGTGCCCACACCACCGCAGCCGAAGACAGCCACGGACTCGCCAAGCTGGATGTCAGCGGTGTTAACGGCCGCGCCCAGGCCCGCCATGATGCCGCAGCCGAGCAGACCGGCGGCGGCCGGGTCGGTCTCCTCTACCTTGGTGCACTGGCCCTCGTGGACCAGGGTCTTCTCGGCGAAGGAACCAATGCCGAGCGCCGGGGTGAGCTCGGTGCCGGCGTCTGTATCCCCATCCGCGAGCGTCATCTTCGCGGACGCGTTGTGGGTATTGAAACAGTACTTCGGCTCGCCCTTCTTACATGCACGGCACTCACCGCACACCGCGCGCCAATTCAGGATGACGAAGTCACCAACCTCAACGTGGCTAACGGCAGAACCTACGCGCTCGACGACGCCCGCCGCCTCATGGCCCAACAGGAAGGGGAAAGCATCCTCAATGTCACCATCGCGGTAGGCCAAGTCGGTATGGCAGACACCGCAGGCCTGCACCTTGACGATGACATCGTGCTCACCGGGGGCGGGAACTACGATGTTGACGGTCTCGACGGGCGCACCTTTGGAACGTGCAATGACGCCGCGGACAACCTCCGCACCTTGCTGGGAGCTATTTTCATTTACATTTTCATTAACAGTCATGCCCGCGAGGGTACGCGAAAGGCCCGAGCAACGTCGCCCGGGCCCAACGAGAAGACGAGTTCGCCTTTAGAAGCTAGCGAGATGGTTGGCCACAAACTCGTGACCACGCGCGTTGACATGCAGCGGCAGGTTGCCCGGCCCTGCAGAGAAGTCCACGAGACCTGCCCACAGGCGCTTATTGGCATCCGCACACATGCCGCGGTCCCACGTCATCGGCTTCATGTCCACAAACTCCGTGCCGGTCGCGTGAGCCAAGTCCACCTGCATCCACTGCGTGACATTCTCATAGCGCTGGACCATCGGCAAAGCGGTGGCATCAGCCGGCTTAGGGCCAACGTGGATAAGGCAGTAACGGTCACCAGAACCGATAGTCGGGTAACCCACAATCTGAATGCGGGCATTCGGCGCAGCGGCACGAATCTTGTGAATAATCGGCGCGTTGGCGCCAACCCAGCGGGCACGCATGTCCTTATCAGACAGCCCAGCGTTGTTGTACGTGTCATTGAAACCGCCGGCGTAGATCACGCGTTGGGTCTCAGCGGTGAGCTTGCCACGGCGAATTGCATCATCAACCTGCGCATTCATCTGCGGGCCCTGCGACATCGATACCGCACCAGAGCAGGAGAAGTCCGCCACCGGCATGCCCAGCTTGGCGGCGGTACGCTTGGCAAAGTTATTACCGGATGGGCAATCCAGGCTGGGATTGCGGCCGGACGAGCCCAAGCGCGAGGAGAGGTAGGTATCCAACTGCGGGTCTGCCAGGACGGAGTCGCCGAAGGCAACGAGGTTGCGTTCCGCTGCTGCTGCCTGGGGAGCCTGAGAAAGACCGACTGCCACGAGGAGGGTTGCGCAGAGGGCCGCGAGGCGCTGAGTAGACTTCACGTGACGAGTTCCTTTCGGGAAAGAGTATGTTCTAGACCGAAACCATAATAGACTAAGCTAACGATTGAAGCTTATGTAACAATAGCAACACCTTTAACATATTGCTCTGATTGACGGCCTTTCTATCCCTCCCTATCGCCTCTACCCCACCACGAGAATCTTATGAAGCTTTCTGATATCACCTTCCACGCCACCGCGATCGCTCGGTTTATCCCCTCGCTCTTCCACGCCGGCCTCATCAGCCCCGCCGGCGGGCCCCGCGCTTGGGCTGCAACCCTGCCCGTCTTGGCACGCTACCGTTTCACCACCGCCCGCGAGGTCGAGCAGGCCTACCTGACCTGCCCGGAACGCCTGGCGCTTATCGACGACAACGGGGCCCTCACCTACCGCCAACTCCGCGATCACTCCCAGACCTTCGCGCGCTGGCTGCTCTCGAAAAACCTCGACGAGATCCGCTTAGGCGTCATGGCCCGCAACGGCCGCGGCATCATTACCCCGTTGGCAGCCAAGGGCTATGCGGGCGCGCACATCTTCTTGCTCAACGTGGGTTCCTCCCCGGAGCAGCTGGCCGGCTGCATCGAGGAAAACCGCATCAACGTGCTCGTCATCGATGATGAGTTTATTGACCGCCTCTACCCTGTCGGCGACCTCCCCGAAGGCCTGTCCGTCGTCATCGCTCACGAATCCGGCGAAGATCGTCCGGCGGCGCTGGCTGCGGCTCCTACGCTGCGCCAGATTGTGATGCGCCCGCGGGACGTCGAGAAGCACAAGCTTCCCGCCTGGCCCCAGCACGGGCATATCGTGCTCATGTCCTCCGGCACCACCGGAATTCCCAAGGGCATCATGCGCCCAGAGCCCACAATGCCGGTGGTCGTGGCCTCCATTGTGGGCTCGGTGCCGTGGCGCGCGAACCAGAAGGTGCAGATGACCGCCTCTATTTTCCACACGTGGGGCTGGGCCTGCATCAACATTGCGCTAGGTCTGCGCAACACCATCGTGACGCGGCGCGTCTTTGACCCGGCGGCCGCACTCGATGACATTCAGCGCTACCAGCTCGATGGCCTGCTGTCCTCCCCTGTTTTCTTCCGTCAGATGGTCGAAGCCGACCCCGATGCGCACTATGACACCTCGAGCCTGCAGTTCATTGCCTCGGCTGGTCATGCGCTGACCCCGGAGATTGTCAAGGAAACCCACGAGCGCTTCGGACCGATTCTGTGCAATGTCTATGGTTCGACAGAGCTCGCGCTGGCATCGACGGCCAGCATGGAGGAGGTGGCCAAGGACCCCACCATTGGCGGCAAGATTGCCTCCGGCACGAAACTGCGCATCCTCGATGAGGACGGCAACGAGGTTCCCCGCGGTGAGGTCGGCGAGATTTACCTGACCAATTCCACCGCACTTATCGGCTACACCAACCCGAAGATTCCGCTCAACAAGGTCGACGGCCTCATTTCCATCGGTGACCTGGGCTATATCGATGCCGAGGGTTACCTGCATGTGGTGGGCCGCGCCGATGACATGATCATCGTCGGCGGTGAGAACGTCCACCCACAGTCGGTGACTGAGGTGCTGGAGGCCATGCCGGGCATCGCGGAGGTGCATGCAGGCGGCGTGGAGGATGAGACCACCTTCCAGCGCATCGCCGTGTGGGCCGTGACGACCCGTGATGCGTTGGGCAACGCCGTGACTGCCGACGCCATCCGCACCTGGGTCCGCGAGAACCTCGCCGACCACTCGGTGCCGCGCGACGTCCACTTCCTAGACAAGCTGCCGCGCAACGCCACGGGCAAGGTGGTGCCGCGCCTGCTAAGGAGCACCGACTAGCCCACGCCTATTCCTCTCAAGGCATAGAACCCCCAAGCCAAAACTGCCCGAGTTGCCAAAACCAACCTTGCTTCATGCGATGTGGAGCGAAGGTTTTGGCAACTAGGGCAGTTTTTATGTCTGGGTTTTAGTCCCGCCGGCCCCTGAGGTGGGCCGAGGGGCAGATTAGCTGCTGCGCTTGACGGTTGCTGCGACCTCACCTGGCAGGGCATGGCCCTCGCGAGTGATGTCGATGCCGGCGACTTGCTTGGCCGTCGGGCACACCACCGGGGTGATGAGGTTGACGCCGCGCTCGCGTAGCGCCTTGGCATCCACCGCGATGATCGGCGTGCCAGCGGTGACGGTATCGCCCTTCTTGGCCAGGGCGGTGAAACCTTCGCCCTTGAGCTCCACGGTGTCGATGCCGATGTGAATGAGCAGGTCCAGCCCATCCGCAGTCTTCATACCGAAGGCGTGGCGCGTCTTGAAGACCATGGTGATGGTGCCGTCGACCGGTGCGCAGACGTCGAAGGCATCGACGGCATCAGGCATCACGGCGAAGCCTTCGCCCACCATACCCTGTGCAAAGGACGCATCCGGGACCTGGGAGAGCTCGACGACGTCTCCGGCGAACGGGGCACGCACGGGGATGTCCGCGACGCTTCCGCTCATCGCGTCAGCGTCGCCGACGGTGGCACTGGCCGGGACACTCTTGGCACCGACGCTGGTTCCAGCGGCGGCAGCTGCGCTTGTGGCACCTGCCGTGGCCAAAGCCGGGGAGCCGTGGTGCAGCTGGTGGCTGACCTCGTCATACATGAACTGCACGGCCGGGCCGACGATGACCTGCACGCTCTTCTCGGAGGGGTGGATAACACCGGAGACGGCGGCGCGTTTGATCAAGGAGTCGCGAACAAGCGCACGCTCCTTCACGCCGACGCGCAGGCGCGTGGTGCAGTAGTCCAGCGAATCAATGTTGTCCTTGCCGCCTAGGCCCTCGATGATGTGGGCGGCATCGCGAGCGGTCTTGTCATCACCGCTGACAGAATCCTCCGTGGATTCTGCGGCAGCATCGTCCTCACCGCGACCCGGGGTCTTGAGGTTGAGCCAGCCGATGAGGAAGTAGAAGATGACAAAGTACAGGGCGAAGAAGGCGATGCCCATGACCAGCAGCATGTACCACTTGTTCGCCAGCGGGTTCTGGGAGGAGAGCAGCATATCCACAAAGCCCGCGGAGAAACCGAAGCCGGCGGTCCATTCCATGGCTGCGGCGATGAAGACCGAGAGGCCCATGAGCAGTGCGTGCACCACGTACAGCAGCGGGGCAACGAACATGAAGGAGAACTCCAGCGGCTCGGTCACGCCGGTGAAGAAGGAAGCCAGGGCACCAGCAGCCATGAGCGAGCCGACGACCTTGCGCTTGCTCTTATCCGCGCGCAGATACATGGCAAGCGCCGCACCTGGCAGACCGAACATCATGACGGGGAAGAATCCAGCCTGGTAGCGGCCCACAACGCCCTCGACCGTGCACTGGCCGTTGGCCCAGATACCCGGGCAGTCAGCAGCGGAGGTGGCAGCGGCGGCTGCCTCGATGGTCTTCTGGCCGCTCTGGAAATTACCAATGTCATTAATGCCGATGACATCAAACCAGAAGACGGAGTTCAGAGCGTGGTGCAGGCCGGTCGGGATGAGCAGGCGGTTGGCCACGCCGTAGATACCAGCGCCCGCCGCACCAAGGCCCTGGATGGAGGCACCAAAGTTGAACAGCGCGTGGTAAATGAACGGCCACACGAAGTAGAGGATGCCGGAGACCACGATGGCGAAGATCGCGGTCAGAATCGGCACGAGGCGCCGCCCAGAGAAGAAGGCGAGGAAGTCCGGCAGCTTGGTGCCGTGGAAGCGGTTATATACCCAGGCGGCCATGATGCCGGCGAGGATGCCGAAGAGGACGTTACCGCCGCCCACGGCGTTCCAGCCTTCCGCGGCCCACTCCAGTGCCTCATCACCAGTCAGCGCCGTGGGGTCTTCAATGCCGCGGTAGCCGGCCACGGCGTCGGGGCCCAGCAGCTTCATGAAGGTAGCAAAGGCCAGGAAACCAGAGAGCGCGGCGGCACCGTTGGAATCTTTAGCCAGGCCGAAGGCAATGGCGATGGCGAAGATCCAGCCCAGGTTGGCCAGGACCGCGTCACCGGAGCTGATCAGCAGCTGGGCGGCGAGGTTATCCGGGCCAGCCGCACTAGAAATCCAGTAGCCAACACCACTGAGAATTGCAGCGACGGGCAGCACCGCCACAGCGCCCATAAGGGCTTTTCCGAGCCGCTGCAGCGGCCCCATCACATTGAATTTCATAAGGGAGAGTCCTTTCTGAAAGGGAGAAGTATGAAATTAGAAAGAGAAATCTGGCTGAAGTTTTTCCTACAGACGGTTCTGGTCCGCGTAAAGGTAGTACTCGCGGTCCTCCAGGAGGGAGGCAGCGGCTTCATCAACGATGACGGTCGCACGCGGGTGCAGCTGCAGTACCGAGCCAGGGCAGTGCGCTGAAAGTGGGCCCTCGACCATCGCGTGCACAGCCTTGGCTTTATTGCTGCCGGTGGCGATGAGGAGCAGGTGGCGGGCCTCACTAATCGTGCCAAGGCCCTGAGTCAGCGCGTGGCGCGGAACGTCTTCCTCGTTGTCGAAGAAGCGGGAGTTATCCTTCACGGTCTGCGGGTGCAGCGCCACCACGTGGGTGCGGGACGTCAGGGAGCTCGACGGCTCGTTGAAACCGATGTGGCCATTAGCGCCAATACCCAACAACTGGACATCGACGCCTCCGGCATTCCGGATGGACTGGTCATAGGCGGCCGTCGCCGCCACGGGGTCGGTAGCGTTGCCTTCTGGGCTCTTCACCAGGGCGTCGTCAAAGTCGACGTGGCTGGTGAAGTCACGGCGGATGGTGGCGTAATAGGACTGCTCGTGCTCGGGGGCGAGGCCTAAGTATTCGTCGAGAAGAAAAGCGCGGCTGCCTGCGAAGCTGACCTCGCCGCGCTCGTGGCGGGCAATGAGTTCCTTGTACGTGGCCACCGGGGTGGACCCCGTGGCCAGGCCCAGGGTGGCGGAATTGTTGGCGTAGCTTGCGAGGATATCGGCAGCCGCGACGGCAACCTCGGCTGGGGTAGAGCGGATAAGGATGTCCATGATCTGCCTTCCTGATGTGAGCGAGAGTGTTGTTTTAAGAGTTTATAAATTCGGTACCACCGACAATGACTCGCACCGGTTCCAGCTGGGCATTAAGGCCCACCAGGTTGGCGCGTGCACCAACCGCGATGCGGCCGAGTTCCTTGCACCCCAACACATCGGCGGCCGTGGCGGAGGTAAAGCGCACTGCCTCGCCCAGACCATGTCGCGCGGCAAAGCTGGCGAATTGCTGGGCCAAGGTGGACGTACCACCCGCGATAGCGCCGCTGGGCACGCGCGCTACTCCCCCGCTCACCGTGACGGGAAGGGAGCCCAATTCATAGTCACCGTCGGCCATTCCAGCGGCCGCCATGGCATCAGTGATGGCGAAGGCTCGGTGGCTGTGGGCCATGTCTACGGTGCCGTCGACAAGATGCACGCCGTCTGCGATGAGCTCGACGGCCACGTCCCCCGCCTTCGCCGCGGTGAGCAAAGCCGCGACCGGGCCCGGCGCGCGGTGGTGAATAGAAGGCATGCCATTGAAGAGGTGCGTGCCGGTCACGGTGACTCCGAGCTCCTTAGCTCGGGCAATGACGCCCAACGTGGTGTCATAATCGGCCTCGGTATGGCCCAAGCTGGCGATAATGCCATGCTCCGCGCAGACTTCGAGCAGCTTGTCAGCGTTTTCCGTTTCCGGCGCAAAGGTAATCGAACGCAGGTGGCCGCGGGCCGCTTCAATCACCGCGCGGAAGAAGTCCGGGTCACCTGGCACGATGCGCGAAGGGTCTTGTGCGCCGCACTTGGCCGCGGCGATGAAAGGGCCCTCCATGTGGATGCCGGCGATTTCGTCTTCTTCAGCCAGCTGAGCCAAAAGCTCGGCCCGGGCACACAGCTCTTCTTGGGTACCGGAAACCAAGCTGGCCAGCAACGTCGTGGTGCCGTGCGCGCGGTGGAAACGGGCGGCGGCCAGGCACTGCTCATAGGCACCATTGGGGAATCCCCCGCCGTTGCCGCCGTGGTTGTGCAGGTCCACGAAACCGGGTACCCACAGCAACGCATCTGGGTCCCCGGCGCGCCAGGCGGCCTCGGCTGCGGGGACGTCGCCAAGCTTTATGCCCTCAATACTCTCCCCGAACGTGACGGCCCCGGCGCGCAGCTCGAAGTTCTCATCGATGTAGAGGCCTTCCACGTGGCCTTGAATCTTAGTTGCCTCTGCCTGCATGACTCATTCGATTCTGCTTGTACAGGCTGGCGTGGCGCAGCCCGGTTGATAATTCATTTGAAATTTATCAGGGCTGTCGATTTTTGTGAATGTTTCGGGTGCACCGCATGGGGTGCTGCGAGTTACCAACCGCGGGTATCTACTCGGTCCCAGAGCTCGTTATTCGCCAACTCACCAGCGTCCGTCGGTGAAGCGCCAACGAATACATCTCGTGCATCAGAATCATCAGTGAGGATGTAGCGGAACCACGCGGTGGCATAACCATTCCCGAACTCAAGGACGTCCTTGTGGTCCGCGCCCAGCCGCCGTGCACCGATCACCGGCCCACCGGCGGCGTCAAAGTTCTCCTGTAGGTCTGACCACGGGCTGACAAGCCAGCGGTCCGAGCGGCCATCACTCGTCATCAAGAACAGCGGCGCCTTGACGTCCGCGGTGGTGTAGTCCCAGTCATTGGACTGTGCCACCTTGTGGGACGCCGGGCTCGCCGCATACACAGCTGCTACCTCCACTTGTGCCGCAGCGTTAATCGCACCAGCACCACCTTGTGAGTGTCCGAAAATACCGACCCGCGATCGGTCCACACGGGATTCCAGTTCCGGCAAGCGCTCAATTAAGTGCACGACATTCTCCCCGGTTCCGGTTTGGGGAGTCTCATCGCCGACAACCACGAAGCCCCAACTAGCCAGATGCTCCGCCACGGGTAGGTAGCTGCTCAATGGCGTGTTCGTGCCATTAGCCATGACCACCGCCGGAAATGGTCCCGCGCCCGTCGGTGCCACAACGGTCACGTCACCGTCACGCCGCACATCGACCTCGTGCGGCCCCTCGCCCGCAAACGATGCTTCCAGCGGGCCACCCGTTTCAGCGCTATAGCCGGCAGCCACGCCGTCATCACCTGTCACGCTATCTGCGTCTACCCACTGCATGAATCCCACAAACCCGACAAACGCCACGACAATCACGGCTACTACAGCAATTATGCCAACCACAAACTTTTTCATGCTCTACATTTTGAAGTTCACAAGAGCGAAAGACACTAGCGCTAGCGCTACTTTTTCCTGTACACAGAGCATGACCTGCCTCCATTTGAAGCGGGGGCATACAGGTCTAGAGGTGTAAAAAAGTGACGCCACAAATCTTCAGAAAGATCGCTTCTTTCCCCACTCCCTTGTAATGTGTTGTGCACATCACTATTCTATCTAATGTCATAACCATCACACCCAGGAGTAATCATGTTCATATTTGAAACACTTCCAGAAATAGTAACAGTAGGAGGTTCGACTCCATCCAGAGTTCAAGGCCGAGAAGCGGTTGCTGAAAGCAAAGTTTCAATCCGACTCTCTGACACAGAATCCTTGGACAAGTGCCTTTATCAGCTCGAGGTGTCCGACGCCCGCCTGGCAGAAAGAGGTCCAAAAGTCCCAGGACCATACGATTGGCAGTTCGTCATCAAGGAAGTCCTCGAAGATGGAAGCGCGGTTGTCCACTTCGGAGTCGCTTGGTACGACATGGGATTTTTCAAAGAAAAGAAAAGCGTATTTCAGGACGCTCGACATTCGAATATGTTCAGCTCAATGGGAGTGCACCAAGACGATATTTCAATTGAGCATTGGATAAAGTCAGCCTAAATGCATCCTCCAAGAAATAGTGGTGGCAAAGGGTTTTTATCTATCTACACCCTGACCACCACATATTTTTTATTGTCAGTGTGCGGGTCAATGACCAGCCTCTCGATTTCACTCCACTTCGCCGAACTCAACAAAGGCGAACTGTTGGTGGCAAGCATCTTCATCTCGGGTACTTGCGCTCAAGTTTTTGCAGTCCCCTTTCTGACTCCGCTCTTCAACACATTCAACAGCTATCACATTGCGCTTGCTGCGCTTTTCTTGGATCTTCTGGGCTTGTTATCAATGGCGGCCTATCCAGAGCCTTCGATCCTCATTCTTGGAAACCTCGTCACCGCATGCTTAAGCGGCCTGTCAATTCCATCCATTTTCACCATCGCTGATTCTCAGGTCGGCGAAGGTCAGCAGGCGAAAGCCTTCTCCCTCTTAGATACAGCCCGACTTGGCGGCGGATTCCTTGGACCGCCTCTAGGTGGATTACTGCTGGACCAAAGAAACCTGCAGACAGCGCTCTTCGTTGAAGCCTTCGCCGTTGGAGTCTCGCTGCTTGCTTTTTATTTCCTTTATAAATCCTCACCCCAGAAAACACTGCTTCATCCAGAAACCAAAGACTCTTCACCGAGTTTTCTCCAGAAGGTCCTCGAAGCACCTTCTCTTTTGCTGAAGAATAGAAGCGCTCGGTCCGCGTTAACCAGCATTTGGGGAGCAATTATCTGCACCTCAATTTTCAACGTTTCGCTTGTCTTCTATACGACAAAGACCCTCCACGTAAGCGGTACGTTATATGCCATCATTGCCCAAGCATTTATCGTCGGCCGCATCTTTGGTGCACGGCTTTCAGCTCGCTTTCACTCACAGAACGCCGAGAAGGTCCTGACCGGGGCAGGATTCGCCATGGGGTGCTTCATAGCTTTACCTGGACTATTTCCCTCATTGTGGCTCTGCATCCCATGCTTCCTCCTGGGCGGAGTCTGCAATGCCGCTCAGGTAGCCGCACTACGAATAGTCGTTGTCGGATCCGTACCTGATGAAGTGAAACCCAAAGCCCTTTCTACGATGGGTTCAATTAACAGCTCCGCAATGCTTATTGGATACATCATCGGGGCACCTGTTGTAAGTGCCATTGGCCCAGCTGCGGCCCTTGTCGTATCAGGGTTTGGCACCTCTATCCTCACTACGGGCCCAACACTGAAGACCACCATGTACGGTGACTCCGGTAACCAAGGCAACGACGGCAAATAGCAATTAATTTTGTAGTAAATCTACTTCGCCAGTTATCTGGAGATATAGCCAAATGTCACCATGGCAAACGGCACGCTACGGACCGAAACTATCCCCTATCCCGTTGTTAGGACCACGGATTTAGTAACGCCGTGGTGA
>NZ_KV810438.1 GCF_001812805.1 Corynebacterium sp. HMSC078H07
CGAGCCGGTTCATGACGTCGAGGCGTGAAGCAATAGTCAGCATGTACTGAACTATACAGCGAGTGCTGAACTATATCAAAGTGTGAAGAACCCGCCGCTCGCTCTGTCGATACCGGCGACGGTCGTCAGCAGCCCGCGACAACCGCGGCAACCGGCAGGAACTGCCTACGTTTTGCGCATCGGCTAAGCTGCCTTTCCGCCGTATAAAGCGCAAAAAGGAGCAGTTGACGTGACAGATTCGTTGGGTGCGCAGAAGATCCGTCGCGCCGCGCTGATCCTCATCCCGGCCATCGCCGCGTTCAACCTGTCCGCAGCCAAGGAAGTGTGGGAGGCCTCCCGTGAGGAGTACGACTCCGTCGAGGACGCCTTCGCCGATGAAAGTGCGAAACTGCTAATCATTTCACACTCTAATTCTCACTTTGGAGGTTAATCGGCGAATAAGGGCAGGTAGTGAAAGTGCGAAATGTGATCGGCTTTCATTCGCAGATTGACACTTTGATTCTCAGTTTGGCGCAAAGTGGGAATCTCAGACTGCATCCGGGTAGTGCGCCAGGGCCGGGTGTCGGACGCAGCGTGCGACCCCGAATCTCTTCTTATGCTTCGTTTGGGGCTCTAGGTCGCCACCAGAGCCCCGAGTTTCACAGGGCATTTGTTGAAGAGCTAACTAAAGCAGCCGAAAAGTGCAGTTTCGGCATGAGTTATCCACAGGCAGCAAAGTGACCCTAGCGCCCGTGCGGTGCGCTCGCGCATGCTTCAGGCATGAGCACATTCCACCTTCTTATCGCCGTTGGAGACTCGGCCTTGCGAGCTGAAGCGGCCTCCACCGCTGCGGCCAGTACTGCTGAGGTCAGCACCGTTGAGGACCCGCGTGATTTCCCGCGCTACCTGCCCAAAGTAGATGCGGTCCTCGCGGATTCGCTGACGGCAGGCCTCGTGGAGGGCCACCCGCGGGTCTACTTTTTGACACCCGACCCAGGGCCTATCGACTATGAAGCGGCACTGCGCTGCCATGCTGCTGCGGCATTTATCCTTCCTGCGCAATCGAAGGAACTGTTAGCGGCCCTTGCCGCTGATACCCACCCCGAGACACAGGCGGCTGCCGCGGGGTTGACCATTGCGGTGACCGGATCCGCTGGTGGGGTGGGTGCTTCCACGCTGGCGGCAGCGCTGGCGCGCCACGCTAGGGCGGCTTTGCTCGTCGATGCCGCGCCCTTGTCCGGTGGTCTCGACCTCCTGCTGGGAATGGAGAATAAACCCGGCGCGCGCTGGCCGGACCTGGCAGCAGGAACGGGGACGGTGGACCCGGGTGACCTCGCTCGTGCTCTGCCCACCACGCCAGATGGCATCGCGGTGCTTGCAGCAGCACGTACCACCAGCGCCGGTGCCACCAAGCTCAGCGCCACGCGGCGCGCGGCGATACTGCAGGCAGCCTGCGCGCACCCAGGAGTCGTCGTGGTGGATTGCCCGCCGTGGGATGTTCCGGATGCCGCAGACCACGTCGTCGTGGTGACCGCGGCAGAAGTGCGGGCGGCTGCTGCATGCGCGGAGATCGTCGCTGAACTGCGGGCGCGGCCTAAGGACTGCTCCGTGGTGCTGCGGCATAGGCAGTGGTCGGGGATTGATAAGGGGGACGTCGCCAAGCTCACGCACGCTGACCCCGTCGCACAGCTGCCAACAGTGCGCGGCCTAACCCGCGCGGTGGAAACTGGCGGACTTCCGCAGCGTCTGCCGCGCTCGCTCGCCCGTGCCGCGCGGGATATTTGGGAGGCGGTGGCATGAGTCTTATCGATACGATGCGCACCATCGTGGCCACAGAGCCACAGCTTGCGCACGATGCGTCGGCGCTGGCCCGTCGGATTAGGGAAGAAGCCGGCGTCATTAGTGATGTCGACGTGTTCGATCTCTTACAGCGCCTTCGCCACGATTCCTTGGGGTTGGGATTACTGGAGCCGGTGCTGTCCCTGCCGGGGCTTACCGACGTCGTCGTCAACGGCCCCGACTCCTGCTTCGTGGACTGCGGCCACGGATTGCAGCCCAAGGAGGTCGGTTTTAGCGATGACGCAGAGGTACGTCAGCTCGCAACGCGGCTGGCAGCGGTTGCCGGTGTGCGGCTTGATGATGCGCAACCGTTTGCCGATGGCCGCCTAACCCGCCCCGACGGCACCCGCATTCGCCTTCATGCGCTGTTGGCACCGCCCTCAGCAAGCGGGACGTGCATCAGCCTGCGCGTGCTGCGCCAAGCCCAGACGAGCCTGGCGCAGCTCGTGGCTAACGGCAGCATTGACTCGGGGGTGGAGGGGCTGCTGCGGGGGATCGTCGATAAGCGCGCGTCCTTCCTCGTCACCGGCGGTACCGGTTCGGGCAAGACGACGCTGCTTGCGGCACTTTTGGGCTGCGTGCCGGCGACCGAGCGTCTGCTCATTATTGAGGACACCCCGGAGCTTGCCCCGGCACATCCGCATGTGGTGACGCTGGTGTCGCGCCGGGCTAATGCAGAAGGTAGGGGTGAGATTTCGATGTCGCTCTTGTTGCGCCAGGCGCTGCGCATGCGTCCAGACCGCATTGTGGTGGGTGAAATCCGTGGCGCGGAGGTTGTCGAGCTGCTCGCCGCGCTCAACACCGGACACGATGGTGGCGCTGGCACGGTCCATGCCAATTCCGTCGATGAGGTACCTGCACGCATGGAAGCGTTAGCGGCGCTTGGCGGGTTGGACCGGGTGGCTTTGCATTCGCAGCTGGCTGCCGCAGTGCACGTGGTACTGGGGATGGAGCGCGGCCCAGAAGGCCGGCGCTTGGCCCACATTGGTGTACTGGAGGGCAACCCCGTGCGACCCCGGCTGGTGTGGACCGCTGATGGCGGGCCGCGCGCCGGGTTTAACGAGCTGTGCGCGCGGATGGGAGTTCAGCCATGATGTGGCTATATCTCGCCGCTGCATGCCTGTTGTCCCCACCCGGGGCGGTGTCGCGCCTGTCAACACCGAAGGCGCGCTCGATGGCACCTGCTGTGCTTTTCGTCGGCGTGGGATGCTGTGTCTTCTTCGGCAGGCCCACCGTGGTGATAGCTGCCGGTTGCGTCCTGGCCTGTGTGCTGTGGTTCGTTAATGATCTCGCCTCCGCCCGGCGGGAGCGCCGCGGTGTTGAGGCCCTAGCCTCCTATTTCGGCACTATTGCCGCGGAGCTGCGCGCTGGTTCTACTACTGCGAATGCCTTGCGTCGTGGCACGGACTCGTTACCCGACGCCACACCGGAGCACCTCCGCAGCGCGCTAAGCACCGCAGCTGGCCTCGCCGCACAGGGCGGGTCACCGTCGGTCGCTCTCACCACGCCGGAACTGTCCCGTTTCGCTGCGCTGTTGAATGTCTCCGGCCACCACGGTGTTGCATTGGCTGACCTAATGGAACAGGCTCAAAGTCAGCTCGACACAGCCCAGCGCCACGCCCGGGAAACCGCCGCCTCCTTGCAGGGACCGCAAGCCACGGCAGTGGTCCTGGCGTGTCTTCCGGTGGCCGGAATCCTTATGGGTGGGGCCATGGGGGCGGATTCCCTGGGGTTCCTCGTGGGCGGTGGAGTGGGCGGCGTGCTTCTCGACGTCGGCGTGGCCCTCGTCTGCGCCGGCTTTTGCTGGTCACGCCTCATCCTGCGAAAGGCTGCGCAATGACTCCGACAACCTATGTTGCCACCGCACTTCTCGCCGCAGCATTGGCTGTTGCTACTGCTGCTCCCGCGGGCCGTCTGGGGGTGGGAGGGACACGCACACCACGGCCGAAAACACCGCGCGATGGACCCGACTACGGTCCGCTCGATGCTGCAAGCGACCTCGAGCTTTTTGCCGCCTGCTTGGAAGCTGGCCTGTCTCCACGCATGGCTGTCGTGGCGGTGGCCGAAGCTTCCCCCACGTGGTCAGAGGCAGCCGCACTCATCGGAGTGGGAGTACCGATGAGTAACGCCTGGCAGGCCTTAGTCGCACATAAACACTTGGAGGAGCTCGTGCGGCTGGCGAAGCTTTCCGGTGACTCGGGTACAGCTATGGCTTCTGGGTGTCACCGCCTGGTGGCACAACTGCGCGCCGATGCTGCGGCGCAGGCAACCGCGAAGGCGGAGCGTGCTGGTGTGTTCATCGCCGCGCCGCTCGCCGTCTGTTTCTTACCCGCTTTCCTGGTCTTGGGACTGGTGCCCGTCATCATCAGTTTGGGCCAGCAGCTTCTTTAAAAACACACCACACAACACCACACGAAAGATAGGTACAATCATGCAGAAAACACTCGATAACAAGGCAAAACTCCTTAATGAGGACGGGATGTCGACGATTGAGTACGCCATGGGGTCGCTCGCAGCAGCAGCCCTTGCCGCGGTGCTCTACGCCGTGATTAACGGCGGCCAAGTTAGCAGTGCTATCACGTCCATCATTACCGACGCGCTCTCCAACACTCCGGTCTAATGCAGGTGCTTGACGACGCCG
Organism: Corynebacterium sp. HMSC078H07; assembly: GCF_001812805.1. Lineage (GTDB taxonomy): Bacteria > Actinomycetota > Actinomycetes > Mycobacteriales > Mycobacteriaceae > Corynebacterium. The sequence goes on from NZ_KV810438.1 coordinate 4,460, forward strand.
GCTCGGTCACCATCGAGGCCGCCCTCGCGCTCGCCTCCTTGGTCATCGTGGCCACGGGAATCGTGGGCGGTATAGCGACGCTGTCTGCTCACCTCGCTGCCGTTGATGCGGCGGGTGCTGCTGCGCGATCTGCTGCAATTGGGGTGGACTACCAGCGTGAGGGGGTTGCGGTCACCATTACTGAATCCTCCGGCCTTGTTACTGCGGAAGCCGCCGTCCCAGCACCTTTGGGAACTATGCGCGCGCAGGCGGTCTTCCCTGCGGAGATCGGAGCGGGTAGAGACTCAGGAGCGCGACCGTGAGGCGTCGTCAGCGCAGCTGGAGGCGAACTCTGGCAGGTGACGACGGCTATGCCACCGTCGTCACCGCCGGGATCATCGCCGCTGTCGCCTCGCTGCTGTTGGCCGTTGCAGCAGTTGGTTCTGCCGTTGCTGCACGCCACGCAGCGCAGGTAGCGGCCGATCTTGCCGCCGTGGCCGGTGCCTGGGATCTGGCCAAGGGCAGGGACGCCTGCTCGAAAGCTGAGGAGATTGCCGCTTTAAACAATGCGCGCCTTGACTCCTGTGCCGTTGATGACCGCGACGTTGAAGTCACCGCGCTGATACGTGGACGCAGGGCCATCGCCCGCGCCGGCCCAATCTAAGAAGATGCAGCTCTGCTTATTTCGTCATGGTGACTAGCGCGCCGAGGAGGGCCACGGCACCGGCCTTATCCAGCGGGTTGTTGCCGTTGCCGCACTTGGGGGACTGCACACAGGACGGGCAGCCGGACTCGCAAGGACAGGAACGCACGGCCTCAAAGGTGGCCTCGATCCACTCGGGGAAGCGGCGAAATCCTTCCTCAGCGAAGCCGGCACCGCCGGGGTGGCCGTCGTAGACGAAGACCGTGGGCAGGCCCGTATCCGCATGTTGTGCGGTGGACACGCCGCCAATATCCCAGCGGTCACACGTGGCAATGAGCGGCAGCAAACCAATGGCGGCATGTTCGGCTGCATGCAGAGTGCCCGGTGTGCGCCCCGCGGTGACTCCCATCGCTGCGAGTGCCAGCGGATCGATGGTGTAGGCCACCGCGCGGGTCACCAGGCGCTGCTTCGGAAGGTCGAGGGGCACCTCGTCGCCCACAGAGCCATCGGGAAGTCGGACCTGGTAGCCGGTGACCTTGTCGGTTACCTCGACCTCCAGGCTTGCTACCCACAGGCCCGGAGCGTAGTTCACCAACTCGTCGGCTTCGCGGAGGATACGGATATCCGTCGTGGACTTCGGCTGGGTGGTGTAGTCCGGTGTTTTCGGCACGGCTAGGGCCACGCCCGGCTCAGTGGACGCAGAACCATCAGCACCGCCAAGTTGTAGGTCCTCGATGACGAAGCTCTCACCGCGATGCAGGTAGACCGCGCCGGGATGCACCTGGCTCACGGCGCGGGCGGCGTCGATAGTGCCGAGGAGGCGGCCATCGGAGGCATCGACAATCATGACGTCGTCGCCCGAGCCGCCGCGCAGGGAGACAGCCGCGTGGGCAGTCTCCGGGGTAAGGTCTGCCGAGCCGGCAGGTAGGGGAGCGGCGAACCAGCCTTGGGGGCGGCGGCGCAGCAAACCCTGCTGGGCTAGGTCCTCGACCACGGCTTCAGCCTGGAAAGCGGCAACGTCGGCATCGGATAGGGGCTTTTCCACCGCCGCGCAATAGACATGTCCGCCCAGGATATAGGGGTTAGCCGGGTTAAACACGCTCGCTTCGACTGGCCGTCCCAACAGGGCTTCTGGGTGATGCACGAGGTAGGTGTCCATCGGCTCATCGCGGGCGACGAGTACGACGAGTGAGCCTTGGCCGCGGCGGCCCGCGCGGCCAGCCTGTTGCCAAAAGCTCGCCACCGTACCGGGGAAGCCAGCCGTGACTACGGCATCAAGCCCGCCGACGTCGATGCCAAGCTCCAGCGCAGATGTCGTGGCCACACCAAGTAAGGAGCCGTCGTCGAGGGCTTGCTCCAGCGCGCGGCGGTCTTCGGCTAGGTAGCCAGCACGGTAGGCGGCAATGCGCCGAGCGAAATCCGGACGGCCCAACCGGCCAGAAAGCTCCTCCGCTGCGCGCAATGCCGTGGTTTCCGCGGCACGTCGCGAGCGCACAAACGTCAACGTTCGCGCTCCCTGCGCCACCAACGCAGCCATCATCCAGGCCGCTTCCGTGGTGGCGGCACGACGCACCGGCGCGCCGTTTTGCCCCTCGATGCCCTCCATAAACCCGGGCTCCCACAAGGCCACGGTCCGCGCACCTGTCGGCGCGCCATCCTCAGTGACAGCGAGCATATTCCGTCCCGTCAGCCGCAGCGCGTGGGCGGCGGGATCCCGCATGGTGGCCGAGGCGGCAATAATCACCGGCCGCGAGCCATAATGCGCGCACAGGCGCAAAAGTCGGCGCACGACTAGTGCCACGTTTGCCCCAAACACGCCGCGATACGCGTGTGCTTCATCGATGACGATGAACCTTAAATGCCGCAGCACGCGCGCCCAGCGTTGATGCGCGCCCAACAGGGAGGAATGGATCATGTCCGGGTTAGAGAAAATGAACCGCGCGTGGTCACGGATGCCGGCGCGTGCTTCGGTGGGGGTATCGCCGTCGTAGGGGGCGGGGTGGACGTCGTGAAGCGCGGCGATACCCTGCGTGAGCTCCAGGACCGCACGCAATTGGTCCGAGCCCAGCGCCTTCGTCGGCGTGATATACAGCGCGCAGGCAGTAGGGTCCTGCGCCAGGCGGGTAAGAATGGGCAGGCGATAGCCTAGGGATTTTCCCGAACTCGTGCCCGTGGCCACCACCACGTCTTGGCCAGACCACGCAGTCTCCGCTACCGCGACTTGGTGGGCATAGAGCTTGGCGACGCCCTGTTCCCCCAACGCCGCCCGCAACTCCGGCAGGACCCACTCGGGCCACGGCGCATACTGGGCAGGCTGGGCCGGCAGGGTCGTGGAGTGCGTCAGCTCAGATTCGGCGAAGCGCTCGACAAGAAGCTCAACGAGCTCCTCGCCCATAGGGTTTTCTCTCACGCTCGCCTCCACATTTCAGCCACGCATTCCCAAAACGTGGCACACTAGTGCAACAGATTGAGCATTGTATATCCGCAAAGGACAACTCTTCATGGCATACGGTACCGTCAAGTTCTTCAACGCCGAAAAAGGTTATGGATTCATCGAGCAGGAGGACGGATCGGGCGATCTCTTCGTGCACTACACCGAAATCCAGGGCACGGGTTTCCGCACTCTAGAAGATAACCAGCGTGTTTCCTTTGAGGTCAGCGACGGCCCCAAGGGCCCGCAGGCCACCCACGTCGAGACGGTCTAGGGAGTTTCCGCATAGCCGCGGCGAGTATCCCACCATTCCATGAGCTTGTTCTGGCCTTTTTGCAGGCCAAAGCCAATAATGACCGCGGCGATGATGGAAATGATCATGGCGATGGCGGGCGAGCCCGAAAAAGCCACACCGCCCAAGTAGCCAATGGCTAGCGCCTGGATTACCCATAGCAGCACGCCGATGGTGTCGAAGAAGAAAAACAGCGGCCAGGGGTAGCGCATGGAGCCTAGGAGGATCGTCATGAACAGGCGGGCCGAGGGGATAAAACGCGCAATGATGATGGCCGCGCCGCCGCTGCGCCGAATGTTGCGCTTGACCCACGTTAAGGCGTCGTAGGCCTTGGTGCCTTTTTGGGCTCTATTAATAAGGGTAATAAGCCGCGTGCCCAAAAGGAAACACAAGTTATCGCCCAAGATGGCGGCCACCATGGCGGTGAAAAACATCGTGGGCAGGTGCGGGAAACCTTGCGAGCCAGACCAAGCGCCCACCATGTTGAGGGGGATTTCCGAGGGCAGCACAGGGAAGAAGCAGTCGAAGAAAATCAGGGTGCCCACCAGCGGATAAATCCACTGGGTGGCCATGATGACCTCGAACCATGCGGTAATAGAAGCAATCACGTCTTCTCCCTGCGTCACGCTGTAGGGGCCTTTCTCAGACGGCAAGTATAGACCCCTCACGTGTGGACGCACAGTGGCCTCAATAACTACAGTGAGCCTTTATCTGTGTACGCTAGGGGCAATTGCCCAGCAGAGGGTTAGCCATCGGAAGGGATGAAGCAGAAGTGGCAGAAGGTACCGGCCCGGGGAAGACCCTGGTCATCGTCGAGTCAGCAACCAAGGCGAAGAAGATTCAGCCTTACCTCGGCGATAAGTACATCGTTGAGGCCTCCGTCGGTCACATCCGTGACCTTCCGCGTGGCGCTGCCGACGTCCCCGCTAAGTACAAGAAGGAATCCTGGGCGCGCCTCGGTGTGAACCCGGAGGATAACTTCACCCCGCTGTATGTCATCAGCCAGGACAAAAAGAAGAAGGTTGCTGACCTCAAAGCCAAGCTGAAGCAGTGCGATCAGCTCTACCTCGCAACAGACCCCGACCGCGAAGGCGAAGCCATTGCCTGGCACCTGCTGGAAGTGCTCAAGCCCAAGGTGCCGGTGCGCCGCATGGTCTTCAACGAGATCACCAAGTCCGCCATCCTGGAGGCCGCGGAGAACACCCGTGAGCTCGACGCCGATCTTATCGACGCCCAGGAGACCCGCCGCATCCTCGACCGCCTCTACGGCTACGAGGTCTCCCCGGTGCTGTGGAAGAAGGTCATGCCGCGTCTGTCGGCTGGCCGCGTGCAGTCGGTAGCAACCCGCGTCATCGTCGAGCGCGAACGCGAGCGCATGGCGTTCATCCCGGCCGAATACTGGGATCTCACAGCAACGCTGAAATCCACGCCGGACTTCGATGCCCGTCTGAGTGCCCTCGATGGCAAGCGCGTTGCCGCTGGCCGTGACTTCAACGATAAGGGTCAGCTGAAGGGCGACGAGGTGGTCGTCGTCAAGCAGGCCCAAGCCGAGCAGCTGGCCAGCGCGCTGGAAGGCTCCACCATGACGGTGGCCAGCGTCGAGCACAAGCCGTATTCGCGCAAACCTTCCGCACCGTTTATGACCTCGACGCTGCAGCAGGAGGCTGGTCGGCGCCTGCACTACACCTCGGAACGCACGATGCGCATTGCGCAGCGCCTCTACGAGAACGGTCACATCACTTATATGCGTACCGACTCGACCTCCCTGTCCAAGCAGGGCCTGGGCGCTGCCCGTGAGGCGGCAACGTCCATTTTCGGCGCCGAGTTCGTGGCGGATGGCCCACGTACCTATGACCGCAAGGTGAAGAACTCGCAGGAAGCCCACGAGGCCATCCGCCCTGCGGGTGAGCGTTTTGCCACCCCGGGCCAGTTGGCAGGCCAGCTCGACGCTGAGGAGTACAAGCTCTACGAGCTGATTTGGAAGCGCACCGTGGCCTCTCAGATGGCTGATGCCAAGGGCACGTCCATGAAGGTCACCGTGCAGGCCTCTGCCGATGGCCACGACGTGGACTTCTCCGCCACCGGCCGCACGATTACCTTCCCGGGCTTCCTCAAGGCCTATGAGGATGTGGCGGCGAAGGGTTCGAACGAGGAATCCCGCCTGCCGCACCTCAACGAGGGCGATACGCTCACGGCGTCCGCGGTTACTGCCGACGGACACTCCACCAACCCGCCGGCGCGCTATACCGAAGCCAGCCTGGTGAAGAAGATGGAAGATTTGGGCATCGGCCGCCCATCGACGTACGCCTCCATCATCAAAACCATCCAGGACCGCGGCTACGTGCTCTCCCGCGGAAATGCGCTGGTGCCCTCGTGGGTCGCCTTCGCTGTGGTGGGCTTGCTGGAGAACAACTTCACCGAGCTGGTGGACTATGATTTCACCTCCTCCATGGAGGACGAGCTGGACTCCATTGCCGCCGGCCGTGAGAACGGCACGGAGTGGCTGAACAACTTCTACTTTGGCAATACCGAGGCAGGTGAGCAGAAAGCTGCGTCTATTGCCCGCCACGGCGGCCTGAAGTCCTTGGTGGACATCAACCTGGAGGCTATCGACGCCCGCCAGGTCAACTCCCTGCGTCTTTATACCGACGCGGAGGGCCGCGATGTCTTCGTGCGCGTGGGCCGTTATGGTCCTTACATTGAGCGCGCCGTGGGCACCAACGAGGACGGCACGGTGGAGTACCAGCGCGCCAACCTGTCTGAAACCGTCACCCCGGACGAGCTCAACGAGGCTCTGGCGGAGAAGCTCTTTGCCACCCCGCAGGGCGGGCGCGAGCTGGGCCAGAACCCAGAAAACGGCCGCACCATCGTGGCCAAGGAAGGCCGCTTTGGCCCGTACGTGACCGAGCAGGTGCGTGACGACGAGCGCGAGAAAGCCGAGGCCGAAGCCGAGGAGATCGTTAAAGAAGAGCGCGCCGCCGAGGACGCCCAGCGCGCTGCCGAGGGCAAGCGCGCGAAGAACTGGGAGACTAAGACCGCGGCGAAGCAGAAGGAAAAGCGCATTGCTGAGTACATCGAAGAGAAACTCAAGCCAGGCACGGCCTCGCTGTTTAGCTCTATGGAGCCGGCAAGCGTCACCCTTGAGGAAGCTCTCAAGCTGCTGAGCCTGCCGCGTGAGGTGGGCGTGGACCCGGTGGACGGTGAGGTCATTACCGCCCAGAACGGCCGTTATGGCCCGTACCTGAAGAAGGGCAAGGACTCGCGTTCTTTGGCCAACGAGGATCAGATTTTCTCCATCACCTTGGATGAGGCGCGCCGCATCTACGCGGAGCCGAAGCGCCGTGGCCGTGCGGCCGCGCAGCCGCCGATTAAGCAGCTGGGTGACAACGACGTTTCCGGCAAGCCGATGACGGTCAAGGACGGCCGCTTCGGCCCGTACGTCACCGACGGCACGACGAATGCTTCGCTGCGCCGCGGCGACGATCCGGAGCAGCTTACCGACGCCCGCGCGAACGAGCTTCTCTCCGAGCGCCGCGCCAAGGAAGCCGCCAACGGTGGCACGAAGAAGGCTACGAAAAAGAGCACCAAGAAGTCGACGAAGAAGGCCACCAAGAAGTCGACGCGCAAGGCAACCAAGAAGGCCACGAAGAAACCCTCGCCAGGTACGAAGAACGTGGTCAAGGCCGGATCGCGCAGGAAGTAGCTAGGCCATGAAGACCAGCTTCGCGCGCGACATGCTGGACCGTACCCAGGAAGGCACCGCTGCGCTCCTGCACGCGGTGGGCCCAGCCTTTGCTGGCCGCGATCACTTCACCCTCGGCGCGCTCGCCGCGGGAGAGATCGCCGCATGGTCGGGCCTGTTTACGTGGCGCACGCTGGGCACCGCGACGACGATTGCGGCACCTGTGCTCCTAGCCTTGCGCCCCGACTGCTCCCCGGCGACCCGCGTGGGGCTCATTGCTGCTGCTCTAGGCCAAGCCTCCAAGCGCGGTAAACCAACGACGTTTGGCGTGACGTGCGTGAGTGCGCAATACGCCTCCTTTGCGTGGGCGCTGCGCGGAGCGCGCAATGATGCGACGGGCTGGGGCCTGCGTGCGGGCGCGTGGGCGGCAGGCATCGCGCTAGCTCGTACTCGCAGCGAACGCCTCGCCACGGCTGTCGCTGGAGTCCCAGCGGGTGCGCTTTCCGCGCTAGCCGGTGACCCGGCCTTGCGTGCTGCCGAATCTACGCAGGGGATTAGCCACGGCGCCAACCTTCTTCTGGCCTCTGAGGCTGCGACTGTGGTCCGAACGCGTGCGGCGCAGCTCCCTGCTGCGGGAAAGACTGTGGGAAAGCTCCTGGCTGCGGGCCAGTCGGCGGCCCAGACGGTAGGCCTGGTGCTGCTGGTGGATGGCCTGGCGCGGAAGGCACAGGGTTAGACACGGGGTTAGGCACAGCCCCCAACTCCGGGCGCATCGTCTTTCCATAAGACAAGCGGCGGTGAACCCACTCGAAAGGACCGGGCTTGCCTGCGGCCTCAAGCGCGCAGGCGATAAGGAGCGTTGCTAGCCACACGCCGGCGGCCAGCGCTGCTTGGCCCGTGGCACTGAAGTCTGGGCCGATGTTCAGTGTGAAGGGGTAGACCAGCGCCAAGAAGAACACGGACTGCAGTACATAGCCGGTCATGGAACGCTTACCCAGCGCAATCAACGGCCAAAGGAACCATGGGCGCGCACCACGACGCTGCAGGGGTTCCAAGGCAAGTGTCGCCGCCGCCACGATGCCTGGGCCGGTGAGCATACCGATGAAGCTATTTGCTGCGTTGAGAGGCTCCGCCAGTGCCGGATCAATGAATCCGCTGGCGGCCAAGCCCCACGGCAGACCGATGAAGAGGATGATGGCCGCGGTAATCGCCGTCCAGATCCAAAGCTCGCGGCGGTGTCCGCCCGCCAGCGTGCCGCGGCGCGCCCATACGAAGCCGACGAGCATCACGGGCAGCACAATGAAGCCGGTGAAGGGCATTGAGAGGAGCTGGGCGACCACCATGAAGGCTTGTTCGCCCAGCAACTCCCAGTAGTTTTGTGCGGAGGAGAATGCGCCAACATCAACCGTCGAGGTATCAATGAACGCGGAACCAATCCCCATGCCGATACCGATCAATACTGTGAGCCCGAAGAGCACATAGGCCACGATCATGAGGACTCTATCGGAGAGGAAAAGTACGAGCGCGATGAGAATGCCCATCATTCCGTACAACATCATGATGTCTCCCATAAACAGGAAAAGACAGTGCAGTGCTCCAAACAGCGCTAAGAACCCGTAGCGCTTCACAATCACCGTCCGCGCGCGGCCTAGCGGGAAACCTCGCCGCCACAAGCTCATCGCGATAAGCCCCACACCGAAGCCCAGCAACGTGGAGAACATCGGCAGGCCACGCACGTGGACGAACATGGCGGCAAAGACCACATAGATTTTGTCCGCGAGGGTCTCGACACCGCCAAAGTAGGCGTCAGGCCCCTCACCGCTGGTGGAGATCCACCCAGTGGTGATGTTGGCTAGAGCGATGCCCAGCAGGGCCATGCCGCGAGCGACATCGGGGACAAGGAGGCGAGGACTCGAAGTCTGGCGTGGTGGATGGGGCTGGTGTGGCTGTTGGAGCATGGCCTCGAAGTTACCAGAATCACAAGAGCCTATTTATCCTTGGGCGCGCTCCGCCAGAGTCGGGCGAATCGGGCGTGCCAGCTGCGTCATACGACGGCGCCCGCGCAGCTCAATGGACTTCATGAGTGTCCAGCGCGCTTGCTCCGCCTCATTAGCTCCGCGCAGCGTGGCGGAGTTGGTGAGCACCTGGCCCGGGGTGTCTTTGGCCAGTTCGGTCAGGCGAGCGGCTTCATTGACGGCGTCACCAATCACGGTGTACTCAAAGCGGTCCGCACCACCAATGTGGCCGGCCACCACGTGGCCCGCAGCTACGCCGATGCCTGCCTGCAGCTGCAGACCGCGCAGCTCCTGGCGCAGCTCGCGGGCAGCTTGTAGCGCCATAGAGTTGGCGTCATAGACCGTGAGTGGTGCACCGAAGACGGCGAGGGCGGCATCGCCCTGGAATTTGTTGATGATGCCCTTGTTGCGGTGCACGACCTCCACGACGTGCTCGAAGAACTTGTTAAGTTCCTCCACGACCTCCTCCGGGGTGTGGTTGACCGCGAAGGTGGTGGACCCGATGACGTCGATAAACAGCACCGCAACCTTGCGGTCCTCGCCGCCGAGTTCCGGGCGTTCCTCCAGTGCACGCTGGGCCACCTCAGTGCCGACGTAGCGGCCGAAGATATCGCGCACGCGCTGGCGCTCGCGCAGCCCACGCATCATCTCGTTAAAACCAGCCTGCAGCACGCCGAGCTCGGAACCATCGTAGATATCCACCTGGACATCGGTCTCACCGCGGCGCACGCGGTTAATGGCGTCCTGTAGCTCCAGGATGGGGTCCACCACGCTCATCATGGCGAACATGGTGCCGATAAGTCCCGTACCCAACGCGGTGATGCTCAGCGCGATGATGGCGGGAATGATATCGGAAGTCTGGGTAGTGAACATCCCCATCTTCTGGCCCAAGTGGACCAAGATGATGCCGATGAGCGGGATGCCGGAAGTCATGAGCCACGTGGACATCAGGCGGTACTTAATTGGCGGCTCCAAAGTGGAATCCTCGAAGCGCCGCGCCACGGCCTCCGCCGCGACGGGCCGCACGAGGCGCTCGGCCTGCAGATAGGTGAGAAGCACGACGAGCGCACCGGCCAGCGTGGAGGACACTCCCACCACGATTCCCAAGCTCGCTGATTGTTGGCCGGCGAGCACCACAGCCAGGATGATGCCGAGGAACCACACCATGGCGGCCACACCAGCCTGGTAAATGGGGATGCGCAGCACCAGGTTGCGCACCATGTTGGGGTCGTGGGCCGTCGGGTTGCGTTGCCAATCCAGTACCGGCCGGAAGATGCGCAGTGTGACCGCAATACCGATGATGACGGCGAAGATGACAAACAGCGAGCCGTAGGTCCACAGGTGCGGCGTTTCGGAGATGAATTCCGAAATCTCCGGCATGGGGAGGAAGAAGACCACAAAGGTCATAATCGCGATGGCGCCGATGATGTTGGCGCCCAAGACGAGCGCGGCGTACATCGGCCATTGGGTGCCCCACAACCAGCGGGCGCCACGCATCAGTCTGTTCATGGTTACACACTTTAGTTATCCCAGTAGGCTTGAGCGAGTGAACACCTCCAGCGTTGCTACAAGGCTTGCCGACGCCCCCTCCGTCGCCCACACCATCCTCAGCGCTGCCCGCGCGGCGCGGGGCGAGGGCGACCCGCGCGCGATGAGCCATTCCTGGCTGTTTACAGGCCCTCCCGGTGCCGGGCGCTCGCTGGCCGCGCAGTGCTTCGCGGCCGCCCTCATGTGTACCTCTGCTGATGAGAACGGTGACCCGGGCTGCGGGCGCTGCCCGTCCTGCCAGAGCGTCCTGGAGAATCACGAGCACACCGACTTGGTCTACGTGGACCCAAAGGAACAGTTCATTACCGTGGGCGAGGCCCGTGATGTCATCGGGCGCGCGGCCAGCCTGCCGAGTGTCGCTCCCTGGCGCGTGGTCATCTTCAACAAGGCAGATCGCCTCCGCAACGAGGCCGCCAACGCTCTGCTGAAGACCGTGGAGGAGCCCCCAGAGCGCACCGTCATCATTATGGTGGCACCCTCAGAGGACCCGGAGGACTTCTCGGTCACTCTGCGCTCCCGCTGCCGGCACCTTTATATCCCGGCGCCGAGTGTGGAGGGCGTCGTTAAGCAGCTCGTTGCCGAAGGCGCCAGCGAGGATGACGCGCGCCTAGCCGCCGTGACCACCCTGCGCCACGTGGGGCGTGCGCGACACCTCGTCAAAGACCCGGCCGCACAAAAGCGCCGTGCCATGGCCATCAACCTGGCTGAGGACGTCTTCCACGGCTCCCAGGCCTTCCAGTCTGTCACCGCGTTGCTGAAATTCATTGAGAAGGACGCTAAGGACTCCCACGCGGAGGCAGAGGAGGCGGAGCGCTCCAAGATTGAGCAATCCTTCGGCGTTGGTGCCAAAGGTAAAGGCGCGGCCAAGGCACAGCGCGACGCCCGCAGTGCCCTGAAGGACCTGGAGGATCTCCACAAGAAGCGCGCTAAGCGCCGCATTGCTGACGGCCTCGACATCGCCCTCGTGGATCTCGCCGGCATTTACCGCGATGCGCTCATGCTCAAAGTTGGCGCTGAAGTGGAGATGACCCACCCGGACTTCGCGGGCCTAGCCGGTGAACTTGCTCAACGCGTGAGCGAAGACGGCCTGCTGGCCGCCCAGTCCGCTATCCGCACCTGCCGCGAGCAGCTGCCGCAGAACGTCACGCCGCAAGTGGCTTTCGACGGCATGGTGGGCCGCCTGCGCCTGGCCTGTGGCGCGCGCTAACCAGCACGTGTGCTGCGTGCACACTACAGGTGATAGCCCGATTTCTTTATCAGCCCAGGCCTAGGCTAAACTCTCAGGCGGTGCATATACACACTGCATCGTGCCGCCTTAGCTCAGTCGGTAGAGCATCTCACTCGTAATGAGAAGGTCGCGAGTTCGATTCTCGCAGGCGGCTCCACTTAGACGTCGGATTTGATAAGTACCCTTTTGCGTTAGCGAGTATCGCTTAGGGGGGTGTGAAAAATCGCTTGCGTTAGCGGGTTTGGGTTTTGCGTTAGCGGGTATCTTGTTTGCCCTAGTAAAATGCGTATTCAGGGTTTAACGCGCTAACGAAGCGTTAAACCTAAGGCCGTTTCACGAGGAGGTGTGTGGTGAGATCGTATGCGTCCGGCGATGAACTAGCCGCAGAGATTACTAAGCGTGGCGAACTTTTTATCGGCGAGTTCGTAGGCGTTCCTGGCGATGGTTGGGACCGGCTGGTTGACGGTGTTGACCGCACGCCCCGGCAGATGATCGCCTACCAGCTTGGCTGGATGGAATTACTGCTCGGCTGGGAACGTGACGAACAAGCCGGTCTTGACGTGGTGACTCCGGCACCTGGTTTTAAGTGGAATCAACTGGGCGGATTGTATGAATCGTTCTACCAACGCTGGGAGCAGGTATCTACTGAGGATTTGATCGACAGGTTCAAGATCCTGCTTGGTGAGATAGTCAAAATGGTGGGCGGTCTAACCGAATCAGAATTGTTTAGTTCGGGTCAGCGTGCGTGGGCTTCTTCCACCCCGTCGGCGTGGCCGGTGTGGAAATGGGTGCATATCAACACCGTCGCGCCATTTACGACGTTTCGCACCAAAATCAGGAAGTGGAAGAAACTGGCAGCCTGCTAGCAATAGGCACGGTGATTTCAGTGCCGATTCTGAAGACGAACTGGATCTCGTTGGCTCCGATAACGGCATGGTCGATAAGCGCTGTCCACTGGGATGGTTGAAAATGCTGGATGGGCTTGTCGGCCAACTGGGTGTAGGCGGTTTTGATCGCAGTGGCCTTGGCACTCTTGGCAGCAATCTCGGCCTCGATGGCTTGTTTGCGGCCCAGGGTTTTCTGGTATCGCGCTTCTAGCTGGGTGTAGCGGGCGAGGTATTGGTCCTGGTCTTGCGCTACCCGCTGATTTTCTGCAACCAATGATTCAATCTCGCTGGCAAGAGCGCGGATTTTCTCGTCTAGGCGCTTGGACTCCGCTTCGAGCTGGTCTGTATTAAACATGGAGTCGATGACCTGTGGTAGGTGGCTTTGTCCGCGATATTGTTCAGCCAGCTGGTTTAGCGCGGCGAGGAACGCGGTCTGGATTTGCTCATCACGCAAGGTAGCGGTCTGGCAGGGACGGGGATGGTCGTATTTTTGGTTGCACCGCCAGATCGTGTGCTTGTATTTAGTGTTGGATGCCCAGGTTTTGCGTCCGTACCAGGATCCGCAATCTGCGCATTTGAGTCGGCTGGCAAATAGGCCGATTTTGGAGCTGTTGGTTGCGTGGCGGGTGGCCAACTCGTATTGAACCTGATCCCAGACGGGCGCATCAATAATCGGCTCGTGGTTTCCGGTGACGTAGTATTGCGGGACTTCGCCCTCGTTTACTTCGATTCGTTTGGTTAGGAAGTCAGCGGTGAACGTTTTCTGGAGCAGGGCGTCGCCTTTATATTTCTCATTGGTCAAGATGGAGCGCACGGTTGAGGTGGACCAGTTGGTTTTACCTCGCGGAGTCAAAATACCGCGACGCTGTAGCTCGGCACGGATTTCGGTGATCGATGAGCCGTCTAGAAACAGCTGGTAGATCAAGCGCACGGTCGGGGCTTGAGTCTCATCAATAGCGAGGTTACCGTCAGCGCCTTTCTTATATCCCAGTAGCGAGGAGTAGGGCACCATGACTTTCCCATCAGCGAAGCGTCTGCGATGTCCCCAGGTGACGTTCTCAGATATGGAGCGAGATTCTTCCTGGGCAAGACTACTCATGATGGTGATGAGTAGTTCGCCTTTAGAATCAAGGGTCCAGATGCTTTCTTTCTCGAAATACACCTCCACACCGGCTTCTTTTAGCTGTCGGACGGTGGTCAGGGAGTCGACGGTGTTACGAGCAAACCGCGAGACACTCTTGGTGAGGATCAGATCAATTTTCCCGGCTAACGCGTCGGCGATCATGGCTTGGAAGCCCTCACGGTGTTTGGTAGAAGTACCGCTAATGCCTTCGTCGGCATACATGCCAGCAAACACCCAATCAGCACGCGATTGGATGTGGACGGTGTAGTAATCGATTTGGGCTTGATAGCTGGTGGCTTGTTCTTCCATATCGGTGGACACCCTTGCGTAGGCTGCCACCCGGCGTTTGGAGCTAAAACCTGAAAGCGCGCTGTCGTGGATGCGTGTCTTGGTTGCTGGTATCGCGGTAACCGTAGCCACTGTTATTCTCCTTCCAGCTGGGCCAGCGCAATGACTGTCTGGCGCTGATCGTCATGGGTGAAGATCAACTTGTCTTTCATGACCGTGATGCAAGATAGGCGGGACATGATTTCTTCCTCATTCCACTTAGCCAGCGTGAGGATCTTGATTACTGTTTGTTTGAGTCGGGTTTCTTTGAGATCCGGCCCACAAGTATTGCCTTGCCCGAGGCATGCTCCCCAGCAACGCCAAATCTTGTAAGCACCAGCCTTTCGGTAGCGGGTTTTACGCTGATAATTCCTGCCACACGAGGCACACTTGATCCTGGAAGTAAAACAGCCCGTGGCAAGCGAAGGCGTGGCAGCAAGACCAAGCCTGCGGCGACGCGCTAACTCTGTTTGTACTTGTTGGAAGGTCTCTGTGTCGATGATGGCGGGATGGGAGTCTTCAACCCAGTAGCGCTCCAACTCGCCATTGTTTTTTACTTCTCGTTTGGCGCCGATAGCGGGGATGAAGGTTTTTTGAAGCATCTGGTTTCCGGTGTAGCGCTCGTTTTCAAGGATGCGGCGAGCAAGATTAGGCTCTAAGGGTTCACCGGTTAGAGAACGGAAACCTTCAGCGTTAAGTTGAGCCACAGTTTTCTCAGGCGATATCCCTGCCAGGAAGCTGGTGTAGATGCGTCTGATGGCTTCGGCTTCGCGCGCCTCGATGTGGAAGCGTTCTCCGTCCCAGCGGTAGCCGTAAAGCACAAACGAATTCGTTTTGCCTTGTTTGAAACCTTGCCTAATCGCCCACTTCACATTCGCTGACAAAGAAGCAGACTCTTCTTGGGCAAACGAGGCTAGCAACGTCAGCAGTAGCTCACCGTCAGCGGTGGCAGTGTCGATATGTTCACGCTCAAAACGGATAGAAACACCCAAGTTCTTGAGTTCGCGCACGATACGAAGCAGGTCGAGCGTGTTGCGGGCAAGCCTGGAGATCGACTTGCACAACACAATATCCACCCCGCCATTCCTGGCGAGCTCCATCAAGTCTGCTAGGCCTTGTCGGCCGCTGGTTTTGGTGCCAGTGATTCCCTCATCGGTGAAAACTCCCGCGTAGGGGCCTGACCCCCGGAAAGTAGACACGTC
>NZ_KV810439.1 GCF_001812805.1 Corynebacterium sp. HMSC078H07
TTGTCGCCGGTGCCGCCCTCGGTCTTGCCAGCGTCGTCGCCGGTGCCGCCCTCAGTCTTGCCGGTCTCCTCGGTGCCGGTGGTGCCAGCATTCTCGCCCTCAGCCTCGCCGTTGGCGGTGTCGTTGTTCTCGTTGGCGGTCAGTACGGCCTCAACGAGGTCGTTGCCGTTGAGCTCGGTGTTCTCCTCGGCAGAGGCAGCTGCAACGCCGGCCATGGTCAGGGAGCTGGCCAGAGCGGCAGCAGTGAGGTTGCGGGAAATGCGCTTCATATTTCTTCTCCTAGGGAATTCGGGGACGTTGTATGAAAAGTCAATGTCGACATCAGTAGCGTGACCGCGTATTGAAATCGACTTCACACATGCTAACGAAGGACGGCGCAGGATTGGCCAATCTGTGAAGGGTTATATGGGTATTCCACGACAGCTGCCAAGGGCTTATCAGTGCACGATAATGTTCACCGGCGCGGTTATGGTGCTATGAAAAGGTGAAAAGGTCTGCAAGGTGGTGGTGCAGACGGGGAGCAGGCGTAGGGAAGGCGCCGAGGGGATTGACAGCCTTTACGTAGGGAATGCGCGAAAGATATTGGCGGTGAGGATTCCGATTATCGCGTGAAGTGCAACATATTGACGCATGGTTATGGGGCAATTCACACATCTGAAACCCCCTAAGGAGAACTCATGCAATGGACAAAAGTAGGTGCGAGCCTCGCCGTAGTTGTCGCAGTAGCTGGCCTGACTGCCTGCGGAGGAGACGGTTCCGGTGGCGCGGCGGATGTTGATTTCATCAGTACCAACTCCACCGAACCCCAAAAGCCGCTCATCCCCGCGGACACCAGCGATGTGCCGGGAGCAACGCTCATTGACCTCATCTACTCAGGACTCGTGTACTTCGATGAGAACGGCGAGGTTCACAATGATCAGGCAGAAAGCATTGAGAAGACCGATGACGTGACCTACAAGGTCACGCTCAAGGAGGATGCGGTGTTTTCCGACGGCTCCCCGGTGCGAGCCCAGGACTACGTCGACACATGGAACAACGCGGTAGAAAACAGCATGCTCTCTGCCTATTTCTTCGAACCCATCAAGGGCTATAAAGAAGGAGCAGCGAGCATGGAGGGGCTCAAGGTTGTCGATGAGAAGACGTTCACCATTGAGCTCGATGAACCTACGGCGGACTTTGAGACGCGTTTGGGCTATTCCGTTTTCTTCCCCATGCACGAATCCGCCTTTGATGACATCGACGCCTACGGCCAAAACCCAGTGGGAAGTGGCCCTTATAAGCTGCAGGAATGGAACCATAACCAGAATGCGATCCTCGTTCCCAACGAGAAGTATGAAGGTGACCGCAAGGCGCAGAACGATGGCCTGAACTTCGTCTTCTATGCCGATGCCAGCGCAGCATATGCGGATCTACTCTCGGGAAATCTGGATGTCTTGGACTCGGTTCCGTCCTCGGCCATGGCTAATTTTGAAACGGACCTCGGCGAACGTGCAGTCAATGAGCCTGCTGCCATCTTCCAGTCCATCACTATTCCCGCAGGGGATGAGAACTTTAGCGGGGAGGCGGGGGCGTTGCGTCGACAAGCACTGTCCATGGCCATTGACCGCGACGAGATTACCCAGACCATTTTCCAAGGGACGAACACTCCAGCGGTGGACTTCACATCGCCTGTGCTTAACGACGGCGCCACGGACATCCCCGGCAACGACGTCCTGACCTATAACCCGGACAAGGCTCGTGAGCTGTGGGCCAAGGCGGAAGAGATGAAGCCGTTTGAGGGGCCGTTTACCGTGGCGTATAACTCTGATGGCAGCCACAAGGAGTGGGTCGATGCCGTCGTGAATTTTATCCGGAACACCCTTGATATCGATGCACAGCCAGCGCCGTATCCGGATTTCAAATCGCTGCGTGATGAGGTGACAAACAAGACGATCGAAGGCGCGTTCCGCACCGGCTGGCAGTCGGTGTATCCGTCGCCGTCGAGCTTCTTGGAGCCGCTCTATGCCACGGGCGCTGCGACTAACGACGCCGACTATTCCAACCCCGAGTTTGATTCGCTTCTGAAGAAGGCTGCTGCGGCATCCAACGACCAGGAGAGTGTTGAGCGGGTCAATGATGCCCAAGCAGTACTTATGCAGGACCTTCCGGCAATCCCGCTGTGGTACACCAACTCCACCGGTGGCTACTCCGAGCGCGTCGACAACGTGATCTTTACGTGGAAATCGAAGCCGCTGTACTACAAGGTGACGTTGAAGTAGAACGCCATACGTCCTGTTACGCGAAAAGCGCTCCTCAACGATTTGTGCTGAGGAGCGCTTTGTCGTGAGCGTTCGGAGCTACTAGAAAGGCAGCTTGATGCCCAGGGACTTTGCCACGCTCGGAGCGACAGCGGCGATAGCGCCCACAACGCCGAGGACAGCTGCGATGATGGCGGCAATGCCCAAGTCGGTCGGCTCGCCATCGGCGGAGCTCAGTTCCTCATCGAAGGAGCTGGATTCTGGAGTTGGGGTCTCAATCTGAGAGGGAGTCTCGGACGGCGTCGACGGAGCTTCGGGTGCCGGGGTCTCCGAGGTCGTGGTCTCCGTCGTCGTTGTAGTGGTGGAGGTCGGCGGGTTGTTGATGATGGATTCCTGGATTTGTGCCGCAGCCTCATCCTGAACACCGCAGGCCTGAGCGTCAGCCTTGGCGATCTCCATGACCTCAGCGCGGTTGAGCGTCAGTTCCTCGTTGTCAGCAGCGCGCCACAGGCCAAAGGATTCCTGCGTGAAGGTGTGCTCTTCTTCGTCGATGGTGGTGGTGAACTCTGCGGCCGGTGCCCAGCAGAAGTTGATCTTGGTATCAGTCTCCTGAGTGGCTTCTTCATCAGCGGAAGCGATGGTGGTGCCGGCCAAGACGAGGCAACCGGTCAGAGCGGTAGTGGCGAGAGTGAGCGAAGTCTTCTTCATATTCTTCTCCTGGGAATAACAGCGATAGCCGCTGGGAAAATGAGACGATTTTAGATTAGCTGATACAGATGTGAATGGTGTGCTCAATGGCGGCTTGTTGTGCTCTGAGCGCCGAGGTGTCATCAAAAACACACAAACCGCATGCCACCGCTCCCGATAAAAGGGGGATGGCATGCGGTGCTCCCGCGGCTTAGCGCAGAAGTTGGCGCGTGAGTGTTTTAGATGAAGAGCTTACGGCGAGCAACGAAGGCGCCGGCAGCAATCATGGCTGCGATAGCCAGTGCAGCGAGGCCGCGAGCCACGGTGTTGGAGCCGGTCTCGGCGGAGATACCACGGGACTGCGCCTGGCCAGCAGATTCAGCCTGGCCCTGGGCCTTGTCGGCGGTGCTGTCAGCAATCTTGCCGCCCTGGGCGATGACCTCGTCCTTGTTGGCTTCGAGAAGCTGTGCGGACTCAGCCTTCTCCTCAGCGGTAGGAGCGTCCTTCTGGGCTGCCTCCTGAGACTTGACGTAGGTCTTGCCGTCCTTTGCGAGGTACCAGGTCACGCCACCGATAACGAGGGCTGCCGGAAGGGCGAGCCATGCCAGCTTGGTGGTGTCAAACTCAGATTCGGACTCAGATCCGTCAGCGATTGGGTAGTCAACCGAGGACGGCGCAGCTGGCTCGTCGCCGGGGACGCGATCGGAGGCGTCAACATCCGGAAGGAAGGTCTTAGTGGTGGAGGGGGCATCTTCCTCGTTGTCTTCCGGCTGAAGAGCAGCCAAGGCTTCGTCCACTTTGGAGGAGTCGAGCAGCGAGTCGTCGGTGGCAGACTTATAGGTGCCATCATCCTGCTTGTAGTAGGTAGTGCCTTCAACTACCAGCTCAGCCGGTGCAGGAACCTGTGCGGAAGCAACGGCGGTGCCGCCGAGAGCGAGGGCGCCGGAAAGAGTCACTGCGGTCAGTGTGCGGGTCATACGCTTCATGAGCGGGATTCTCCTTTGTGAGGTCTGCGAGAGGGAAAGTAATTCACTCCAGTCACAATAGTCGCAACTTTCACATCTGTCACGGGTCTTGTGCAAGTTCTCCTTCTTCAATAAGTGTTGCTGTCAGTAACAAGGAGCGCATTCACTGGAGGTTTGACGTGCTTAAGAAGCGACGTATGGCCTGCTCAGTTGGGAATGATGCGCTGAAGCACGATGAATGGATGCCCTGTTTTTCGTAGAAATTGAAGCTGAGAGAAATCCCCCTGGTTGGGGCTATAACATTGCTGCTCGCAAAGGAGATTAAGGATTAGTGAGCAGCTTCCGGCGCGTTGGTTACGCCTTCAAACTGCCAGCCCACGACCGCATTGCGCACGGCAGAAGCCAGCGGATTGGCCGGCTGGATGCAGCTGATGGTGAGCAGGCGGCCAGGCTTGGCATCGGCGCCCCAGATGCTTTCATCTTGCTCAAGGCCTTCCTTGGACGGGTCATGCAGATCCGTTGCGGTGTACACCAGCCACTGTTCGCCGGAGTTCTGCGTGCGCAAGAACAACTTGTCGCCCACCGAAGCCTTGTGCGTATCGGCGCGACCGTCGTAGAGATTATTGAACACTGCTGGCACGCCCGCGCCGGTGTGCCCGGCAATGACGACGATGTCCGGCGAGTCCGTGCCGGGAAGCGCGTAAGGCTTATCGTCCGCAGTGTAAGTGCAGGCCTTATTCATCGAATCCGGGTTGATCTTATTGTCCTTGACCCGGCAGGAACCTTCCTCGAATTCTGCGCGCACATCAATCGCGGGGATGTACATCTCCAACGCGGGGGAGGGCTCGATGACGGCAGCGGGCTCCGCCACCACTTCTGTCGGCTGAGGCGCCGGTGCATCTGATTCCTTATTCAGGTTGAGCGCGGCGACGATACCGACAACAACCAGCGCCAGAATAAGGAGCACCCCCATCCCGCGGCGACTGTTGGGTTTGCGGTGACGCGCTGCTTGGCGACGTCCCCCAGTTCCCCTCCTAGCCGTGTCCGGCACCGCATGGTTGGACGCCTTCCGAGCGGACGCCGAAAGGGAAGCGGACCTCCGGGATGAGGTCGGCGTGGTCGGGGTAGAAGGGGAAGAAGCTATGCGCGTGTGGTCGGGACGCCGACGCGGCCGGTAGGGTGCGCGCTCCGTGGCAGAGCCCTCGTGGGCTTGGGAAGAGCGGTCGCGACGGCGGGCGCGTTCCTTGTGAAGATCAATGCGGATCCCCTCTTCCGGCAAGCGGTAGTCGTCGCGCCGCGCCGAGTAGCGAGAATCCATGGGCAAGCTCCTGATAGTGAGGTGATTAAAGAAATAGGGTACTACTTCGTAGCAAGCTGATAACGCAGCGCATACGTGATGAGCCAGTGGGTAGACATGAAGTCGCCGTCGATAAGCTGAGGCTCCGCGCTAGCTGCCAGCGCCTGGGCGCGCGGTAGGGCGGAATCATCGAAATGCTCGGCGAGTTCAATAAGCATCCACGCCCTCGACAGCGCTAGGCCGTAGAGGTGGGCCAGGCGGCCATCGGTGGGGTCGAGGACTTCCGGGACCGTTGTCAGAAAGTCCAGTGCTTCGGCGCGGTGAGGAAGGAAGCCATCGAACCACTCGTCGAAATCCGGCAGCACGCGGGACATGAGTAGTGCTTCTGATAACCCGTTGGACAAGAAGTCATGTCCGGAAAGCTCCCATTCGAGCGGATAGTTATGGTCATTACCGAACAGTCGAACTGCAGCTTCGCGCACCGAATTTGCCAGTGAATCCAACCCGAGTTTCTCTGCTGCTTCGAGGATGAGGAAGAGGTTGAAAGCGGTATTGGAATGCATGCCGTGGCGTACCGGCTGGTTAAGTGAGGCGAGCCAGCTTTGGCAATGCTGCGCGGTCAGCGCAACGAGCTTATCCATCGCATCGCTGGGTCGGACCGACGCTAACTGGAGCAGCCACGCGCGCCCATAAGGCATTTCATAGCCTGGATGCTGCGTAAGGTACTCATGTTCCACGGCGAGGGTGTTGGGGCTGAGGCGTTCGTCGAGAAGCGCGGCGAGTTCGGCCGGGGACTCTGGGCCGAGAGTCGCGTCCACAAGCGCCCCTGAATATTGCATATGGACACTGGAATGCCAGTCGAAACACCCATAGAAACTCGGGTGCAGCTCCCGCGGGCGCACGTGGCAATCATCGGCGGACGCGCTCGTATGGTGCATGGCTGCGGGGAACTCGCGCTCGAGGACGCCCACAATCCCGCTTGCCCACGCACTAGCCATGGTCTCAAACTCTGTCATGAATCAAGTATGACAGAGACCCCGGACATCTATTGTGACCTGTAGTTTCCTTGGTTGTTCGCTACAGGGAAAGTGCAGCCTTCAACTGCGGGAGGAAAAACTCTGCTGCCTTAACAAGCCCAGCCACCGTCGCGGTGACGAGAGCAACGACGCCGCCGGCCGCAAGCAGTGAGAGACGCTTTTCCTTCGCATCAATCTGTTCAAGTTCGCGCTCGTTCTCCTCACGCAGCGCGTCTTTGACGTTGATATCCATGTTGAACTCGCCCCACGCCTGGGAGGCGAGCCGGTACTCCTCTTCGGCTGCTTTTATCTCTTCCGCTGACGCGCCGGAATTCTTCAATTCTTCTAGCCTGAGGCGGGCGTCTTCAGCCTCCTGCCACATTTCTTTGGCCCGGGCTTCATCTTCTTCAGATGGCTTGTACTCGTCGGTCTCGTCTGCCTTGCTGCTGAAAGCGCTGAAGCAGTCCTCGTGAAAGCATCGAGAGGACTCTACGTTGAGCTCCTGTGCGGTCGCAGTAGGAACCGCTACGAGGCCTGCGGCGATGACTGCTGCCATTCCAAGGCCGGGGCGACGATGCCACGAATTCATAGACGTCTCCTTCAATGGGGAAAGTAGGGAAGTGGCTTTACTGTATCGCGGGACGTGTCGGAGCGCTGAGAAATGGGAGGGCTCTGTTAGTCAATAACCCATTCGTTCCTGACTGTATATCCAGTATTCGGGTGGTATCTATCAGAGTAATCGAACGTGTGAGCGGTCGTGTGAGTTTTTGTCTTAGTCTCTTTCTAGTGTGTAAAGCAGACATCTGAAGCGTTGGGGAATCGGTTCATTGTGGGACGCAAGGGTGTCTAAAGCACAGGATGCAGTTCACAGAAACGGACTGCTGCACAATTCACGAGGGGGAGCCATGAGGTTCTTAGAACAAAAGCCGATAACTTTTAGTAGAGGGCAGATACATCGAATAGGCAGTGCGCTGCGAAATGGAGAGGAGATTGATGAGGAGAGGTTCGGGCTATTCCTAGATCAGCAATCGGCGCTTTGTGATGTGGTGGTTCGCGAAGCAGGTAAGACGATGGCAGGTCTTGAGAATCCACTGGAGCTGGCTTCAAACTCTTTCGTCGAGCCTGACTCCGACACTTATTTTTTAGGTTCACGTGTAAAGACGAGGGATACCCTTGTAGAAAAGCTACGCCGCATGCCCAGTTTTCCATTGGAGAACATTCAAGATGTTTCCGGGGTGCGAATGGATTTTGATGTGACTTTGACTGAACAGACAGTTCTAGCGCACCTCCTTTCTAAGTCCCTAAAAGCGGCTGGTGCGAAGAGAATTGAGATCCGCGACATGCGCGATGAACCGCATTCAGGCTATCGAGCTGTTCATTTGCATGTGATTTCGGAGGCGGGCCGTGCGGAGTTTCAATTGCGCACGGCACTTCAGTCTCAATGGGCGAACCTTTATGAAATGGCTGGAGACTTGTACGGAAGAGAAATTCGATACCTCGAATTCGGAGGAGAAATTCCTGCAGAATTTGAAACTGAGACCCGTGTTTTGCATGAACTATCAGAAGTTGTCAACAGGGTGGAAAGGCTCGTTGATATTCTTACTGAACCTTTTGAACGCGGCGGAACTGTTGGAACCACTCAAAATGAAGCACGTCAACTGCGGCGGCGCATGTATAGGATGCTAGATAAACTGATGCGTGAATTCGAGGAACGTCGAATTCATCGTGACATGGAAGGAGAATAGTTCGATGCCGGCCTATCTCATCAAATATCACCGCCCGACGGGAGCGCTCGAAGTCACCGAGTACGAATCCCTGATTGAAGGAACCCGCGCTCGTCATGAATTGGATCAAGTGAATAAGGATCCTGATGTCGAGATCGTTGCTATTGGTGCTAAGAACTTGGAATCCGTCCGGCACACGCATGCGCGTTACTTCTTCCGTGAGAAAACCGCGCCGCCGTACCCTTTCGTGGCTTAAGTCCGGAGGCTCTGAATATCGCAGCGAGAAGAGTTTAGCTGCGCAGTATCTTCTCCATGGCCTTGCCTTTGGCGAGCTCGTCAACGAGCTTGTCCATGTATCGGATGTTTTGCATCAGCGGGTCCTCGATGTCCTGCACCTTGTATCCGCAAATGCTCCCGGTGATAAGTGAGCGGGACGGGTTGAGATGTGGTGCCTGTTCGAAGAATTCCTCGAGGGTGACCTTCTCCTCTTGCGCCCGCTCTAAGCCTTCCACTGAATAGCCAGTGAGCCAGGAGATAACTTCGTGGAGCTCGCTGACAGTCCTGCCTTTGCGCTCTACTTTGTTGACGTAGTGCGGGTAGATGTCGGCGAAGGACACGGAAAAGATGCGGTGGGACATGGGGCGCAGTATATCCATTGTCGCTGGTTTAGCCGTGCCACAGCGTGGAAATGGGCATTGCCCATAGGTTCTCGCCCATTGGTAGGACGTCTTTGCCGGTATATAGGACGATTCCTGCGCGGAAGGAAGCGCCTGCAACCTGCTGAAGGTAGCGCAGTCCGGCAAAGTCTTTTGGCTGGATCGACATTGCGGCTTTGACCTCCACACCAACAATGTCCCGGGATCGCGATTCCAATACGAGGTCCACTTCTTTGCCAGTGGACGTACGAAAGTGGAAGAGGCGATAGTCAATCGAGGACCATGCTTTCTGCTTTAAGAGCTCGTTGGCGACGAAAGCTTCGCAGATACCTCCAGTAATCGTGCTGGAGATATTCATCTCCAAAGCCTCTGGATCGAGTCCTGCAAGGCTTGTAGCAAGTGCGGTATCCGAAAGAAAGACCTTGGGCTTAGAAATAGCCCGCTTCTCTAGATTGGTTCCCCAAGACGGCAACTGGTTGAGCAAGAATACGTCACTCAATGCAGTTACATAGGTAGGGACCGAGCGTTGAGGAATATCGAGCGCGCGCCCAATGTGTGCAGCTACAAGCTCCGCAGTTCCTTGTGCCGCCAACTTGTTGAGAAGATTGCTCAAGCGGTCGGGGAATTGAATGCCGTAGAGCTCAGTAGCATCCTTCGACAGTACTCGTTCAATGTAGGCGTCGAACCAGCGGTGCTGTCGCCGCCGGCTAGCGTCTCTGAGCCCTGGGAAACTTGGTGTGCAGAAGAGCTGAAAGTAGTCGCTCCGGGAAGGGGTAAAGGCGGGATTTAGCCCTGAATCCCCTAATGACCACACTCGGCCAGCAAAGTCATCGTAGATGCCCAAGTGTTCACCCACGCTAAGGCCGTGAAGACGAATTGTTTCTGCACGGCCAGCGAGAGACTCTTCAGCTCCTGTGAGACTGAGGAGATTGGAGGAACCGGTGAGGACAAAGCGCCCGGGTCGTCGATCTTCCTCTAGTGCGCCTTTGATGGCGCGAAAGAGCTCGGGCGCGCGTTGAATTTCATCAATGGCTAGTGTCCCCTCGGGGAACTGCCTGACAAACCCATCTGGGTCCTCTTGTGCAGATGCCAGCGAAGCGCTCTCATCAAGGTTAAAGAATCTATGCTCTCTATCTTCGAGCAATTGATGAACGAGGGTGCTCTTTCCCACCTGGCGTGCGCCAGAAATAGTCAGCACAGGCGTATCCGACAGGATTTCCTCCGCCAGATCTTGTGCGTTTCTATGTAGAAAAGAATCAGTCATGACACTCAACCTACCTGCGATACTGCGGTTCTGCAAGGCTCTCATTGCTATTCTGCAATGACCGCGTTGCCATTCTGCAAGAGTTCCGTTGCCGTTCTGCAAGGCTCTCGTTGCCGTTTGATCACGCCGTAAAACGCCAAAAAGAGGTCACCCGCGGCCGTCGTAAAGCGGCGCGAGGGTGCCCTCTGTGGTGGGGCTCAGGGAGGTGAGCTAGTTCAGTTAGTTCCAGACGGGGGCGTCGCCAAGCTGCAGCTCGGAGTAGCGCGCCTCCGGAACCGTGGCGGAGTAGGGCTTGCCCACGGGCTCCCATTCTTGGTCGGAGTTGCAGCGCACGTCCTGGCCGTCCGTGTCGAGCATGGTGAAGCCCCACACCAGCTTGCCCTGGGAGTTGGCCGGCAGCTCATAGGGGCCGACCTCTTGGTTGAGCTTCCAGTGCTGCTCGTTGACGTAGGTGAAACCGTAGGTCTGGGTCAGCACCTTGGCCAGCTCGCCCACGCCCTTGATGGAGCCAGAAACTTCGATGGTCTGCGTGCGGGCCTGAGTCACGGTGTGGCTGACCGGTACGGGTTCATCGTTGCGGTTGGCCACGCTCGTGGCGTCGGTTTGCTTAAACCAGCGGCGAGTAGCGGTGACGTAGGTGCCGTTCTCACCGGGCGTAGAGCAGTGCGTGCCCGGCTTGTGTTCCTCGTTCCAGCGCTGGGGCAGCTCGAAGTCCCCGCCAAAGTCTGCGGCGTGGGCAACGGGAGCGACCGCTAGCAGGCTCAGTGCGGCAAAGGTGCTCGCGATGGACTTCTTCAGCACGCCTTAGCCCCAATCGTTGTTATCGCGCGTGGAGACCTCAATGTGGCGCTCCTTCGGCAGGGTAGCGGTGAAGGTCTCGCCGTTAGGCTGCCAGGTGTTATCGGAACCGCAGATGGTCTTCTGACCCTCAAAGTCGGAGACAACCCAGCCGGCACGCAGCACGGCGGTCTTACCCGGGGCGATGTTGTACGGGCCGACCTGTTCGCCGACCTCGTAGGACTGGGAGTCGGTGTAGCTGGAGGAGAAGGTGAAGTTGATCAGATCCAGCAGCTTGAAGTCAACGCCGGCGGAAACGTTCCAGGTCTTGGTCTTGGTTTCCTTGATGGAGCGAGTAACCGGAAGCGGCTCGTCGTTGTAGTTGGACACGGTCCAGGAGCCAGCAGAACCGTCGAAGTAGGTGCGCTTGATGTTCACGGTCTGGCCGGTGTCACCCGGGTTGGCGCAGTGCTCACCGATGGTCGTCGGGTTAGCCGGACCCAGGTCGCGAGCCGGCAGCGCGTTAGCAGCCGGAGCGAGGATGAGGCCGGAAGCAACGGCCAGAGCAGCGGTGGTGGAAGCAATCTTGGTCTTGAACATGGTGTTTTCTCCTTGAGTACTTGAAAGGGGTTAGTAGATGGTCTGGGTAGGAACCGGAAGGTCGCGGTACTCGTCCGGGGTGACGTCCTCGGTACGGGTGGAGCCGTCCTTGCCCGTGATGGTGGCCTCCGCCCAGAAGCCGCTGGGAGCGGTGGTCTGCTTGTAGTTGGAGGTCAGGCTGTACTTTCCGTCCTTACCGCAGTGAATCTCGCGGTAGTTGATGCGGGTCATGGTGGTGCCGTACTCCACGCGGACACGCTCGCCCGGGGCAAGGTCGATGTGCTCGAGCTCAGTTCCCACCGGCATGTAGGCGCGCTTGACCGCACCGACGGATTCCAGCCAGCCCTTCGGGATATCGCCGCGGTTGCCCTGCCAGTTGGTGTACGGCGCGTGCTCCGCGCCCACGACGAAGTCCGTGACTGGTGCGTACTCGTAGTCGCCCTTAGACCAGTTGAGGAAGTCGGTGGAGTAGCCCGGCTTGCGGAACGTCGGGGTCACTGCGGTGATGTCCAGCGGGTACCAGGAGCTATCGCGGCCCTCGCAGGTCTCGCCCTCCTTAGGCCAGGACGGATCGCGCTGCAGATCCTCGGAAGGCTGCATGATTTCATCCTTCTTTGGATCCGCAATCTTCTCCAGGCTAGGACCGGAGACGGAGGTATAGGTGCCATCGATGGGCTTGGAGTTGGCGCCCGGGGAGCGGGAGGGAATCTCCATGGCCAGGTCCGAAATGGAACCGTCTGCCTTGATGATGTAGGCAAAGGCATAGCGCTCAGCTGGGCCCTTGCCGCGGATGACGTTGGCGCCTGGCATGTTCTCCAGGCGGTCGTCGTTACAACCGACGAACATGGAGATGAAGTCCTTTTCCACCACGCCATACTCCACGCGGAAAGACTCGCCCGGCTTGAGCTTGATGGGGCCAAAGGTTTCCTTATCGTGCCAACCGTTGCTCAACTTCAGTCCGATGTCAGACTTAGCCGTGGTGTCCCACCCGGAAGGCATAGCGGCCTTGGAGTTGGCCTCAATCTTGTGGTTGGTGCCAGTTTCCACGGAGGCGGTGTACGGCACCTCCTGGTTGGTGGTGTTCTTAAACTGCAGGGTGCCGTCGCTGATGTAGCGACGTCCCGTCTCAGCAAAGCGCCACTCCGGCGTGGCGTTATCTTCGCCGGCCGCGCTGCAGCTCTTGTAGAGGTTCGTGATGGGGTAAGCCTGCGGCATGGGCGGAATAGTGGCCGCCTGTGCTGCGGGCGCGATGAAGGCCGCACTCGCCATCGCGGCTGTAGCCGCCAGTGGCGCGAGTGCGCGGAGTCCCTTGATATGCACCTGGATACCGTCCTTAAAGAAACTTAAAGAATAATGGGTAACTTCTTGAAACCTGGGACAATCTTAAGCGTCGGAAACTTACGCCTCAATAAAAAGGGAAAAATATTTTGTACACCTGCAAGAAAGTTAGCAATGTTAAGCGCCTGGAGACCAGCGTTTTGACCGTTCGTGCACAATCGTTTGATTAACCCTGTTTGGAGGTGTTGACATTCCGACCTTCCATCCGAAGGTGCTGGCAGTGAGCTTAAAGTCGAATGTGTACTGCTGGGGTTGTGCGCTACTGGTCGTCGCGCCCACGCCCACATTCCTCACCCTCGGGGTAGGGAACGTGCGGCCACCACTTCGGTAAGGCCTACGCCGCGCTTGCCGACGTCCCCCTCATCCCCACCATCACCCCTTCCGCATGCCGAAAGGAGCGTCCGGTGAGCAGTGCGAGAATATGTTCCCAGGAGACCTTAGTAATCCACGGCATCCCGAATGATGGGACACGTCATGCAGTGCCCGCCACCGCGGCCTCGGCCGAGCTCTGCGGAGCCAATTTCCACGACCTCTACGCCCGCGGCACGCAGCTTCTTGTTGGTGTGCTTGTTGCGGTCATAAGCCACCACCACGCCGGGCTCAATGGCCACGACGTTGTTGGCATCGTCCCACTGCTCACGCGCAGCAGTGTAGGTATCGCCGCCCGTCTCGATGACTTCGAATGCTCCAATGCCGAGCGCCTGAGCGACAACGTTGAGGAAGGATTCGGTAGGAAGTTCGACGTCGAAAGGCGCCGTGCTCGTTGAAGGGCGCAACACGATAGGGCGAATGGTGTCAACGACCTTGGGATAGGCCGTCACCTTATCTGCATCCAGAAAGGTGAAGACGGTGTCGAGGTGCATCGATGCGCGATCCTTGGCCATGGCAGCGATGATGATCTGGGTGGCCGCTTCTTCCTCAAAGAGGCGCATGGCCAGCCTGCTGACTCCTTGCCACGTGGTGCGCTCACCCATGCCGACGAGCACGATGCCCTTGCCAATCGGCATGATGTCACCGCCTTCAAGCGCGGCCAAACCTTGGTCTTCGTCAGTATTGCCGTACCAGAACTTGAAATCTGCGTTGGCAAACCGCGGATGGAAGTTGTAGATAGCGCGGGTCAGCAGCGTTTCTTGGTGTCGCGCTGGCATGCGCATGGGGTTGAGAGACACCCCGCCGTAAATCCATGCCGAATTATCGCGCGCGAACTGTGTATTGGGCAGCGGACGCAACGCAAACGCGGTGGGGCCATAGACCGCGCGCATCGTGTCAATGATGCCGTGGCCGAGGCCCTCGGGAATCTCGGAAAAGGGAACTCCGCCGATGAGCAGCTCTGCGAGCCGTTTCGTGGGAAGCTCCTCGAACCAGTGACGCAGCTCGCCGCCGATTCCTGCGCCGACGTTTCTATCCAGGAGCTTGTAATCCAGGATGAAATCGCGCCCACCTTCTGTGTCGAGGGTTTCCTCCAGGAGCGTGTGCATATCTAGAACATCGACATCATACTCACGCAGCTTGGCGACGAATTCCTCATGGTGTCTCTTAGCCTCATCAACCCACAGGACGTCATCGAAGAGCAGGTCTTTGCAGTTGCTCGGTGTCAGCCGCTCATGCGCGAGCCCCGGCGCGCACACCATCACTTGGTGGAGCTTGCCTGCCTCGGACCAGACGCCTGGTAGGGGAGTTGTCATGTTTGAACCTTTCCTAGCCCTCGGTGAGTCGCGCCATTTCTACATGTGGTGAATGGAGTCACCGAAGATTGATAAATGTGAACTAGGTGACAATTCTATGGGGGATTCGCACTTTTTCAAACTTGCACGCAGAGGAGAAATCCCACGTAGATGTAGTTTTTGCGGCGGGGTGCATACTATTATCGCTGTTTATTCATGCGCTGCTGGCAGGTTCACGGCGAAGCTCTACGCCGTGCTTGCTGACGCTCACCTCCCCGCCATTGCGGTAATGCCGACACCGATGGCCATCGCGCCCCAGCCCGTGAACGGATGAATAAATGCGGAGGGGATGAAACTCTACGCGAATAGTAGAAAAGGGGAGATTTCTCATGATCTCCTACGACCCTTTGCCCGAATCCAACCCAAAGAGCTTTGAAGTTTGAAGAATGGGCCGCGCCGCTGTCGGTGGGAAGTGGCAGCGCGGCCCCAGAGTGATAGGGAAGAAGGGCCGGTTTCCTGCCTTCCTTGTAGGGGTATCTTTGACAGTAGGGATCGGGGCGGACATCGATGTGATTGATTCGAACATGTGGTTCAAACATCTCACTCGGTTTAAGGAACGGAAGGTCGTTGAGGATTAAGTGAGTGCTGCTTGACGGTCTAGGAGCAGGGGCAGAAAGTAAGCATTTAGACTTCCAAAATTCATCTCGATTTTCCCCTTATGTCTGAACTTCTCCAACCAAGCAATAGAAAATTCTTCCATGCGCAATCGTCATATCCTTCTTGCTTTGACCGCTCTCGTCTCACTTAACGCAGCAAATGCCGTTGCAGCTGAAGCTGTTCCCACTGATCGGGCTGTGGCTTCTGGGGACGTTGTCTACTTCCAAGACATGAAGGAGTTTGAACCGCGTTCGTGGGATGATGGAAGCCACCAGGGTGGTATCGCTTACTTGGCAACTGCACTCGACACTCTCCGGGAAAAAGAAGGCGATCCCATCGTTGCTTTCGGTGGGGAACTGGCCGCTGGAAGCCTATTCGGCTCGGTATTTCGCGGTGAGCCTTTTGTAGAGGCTTTTAACGAGCTGGGCGTGGACGTCGGTAATTTTGGCAACCACGACTTTGATTACGGCTTGGACCACACACGCAGCCTTATTGAAAAGGCTGAGTTTCCGTGGATTTCCAGCAATCTGACTACCCAGAATGGCGAACCGGTCAGTGAGGATGGAACCACCTTTATCGCCAAGTCCGGAGAACTTACCGTCGGGTTTGTGTCCCTTACTGCAGACCTTGATCGGACCGTAGCTGCCAAGGAAGTTATTACGGGGGATTTTGTTGAATCAGCGCGCGCCGGGGTCAACAGGCTTCAAGAAGAAGACGTGGATGCAATCATTCTGCTGAGTCAGATTTCAAAAGAAGACACCACTCTGGTGATGGAAGAAATTCCCGAGCTTGCAGCAGCGCTGCGCGAAGAAAACGAGGCACAATCACCAGAAGAAGTAACCTACACCTCCGATAAACGCCCGATTGTTGCACCGCGCGCTGATTACGGGACGCTGGTTCACCTTGACATTACTGTTGACCGTTCCACGCAGGAGCGCACAGTGAAGGTCGTGAATCATCCGGTCAATCCATCGCTCACCGCTAACGAAAAGTGGAAGGCTCGCTCCCAGAAGCTTTATGGGGAGCTAGACCGCCAACTGGGTGAGAAACTCGGTACTGCGACTCAGCCCCTTATCAAAGGCAGAACTCGGGCCTCTGGTAGCGGATGCGTACCGCGAACACTTTGATACAAAGCTTGGATGGCAGAACGGTGGCGGCCAGCGTGCCGACATGAAAGAGGGGACCCTGACCCGTCGCGATGCGCAGTCGGTGCTTCCTTTTGGTAACTCACCAATCGCGATTCAAGCAACCGGTGCTCAGATCAAGGATGCGTTGGAAAAAGGAATCGAATCCAATCCGGACGGTGGAAACGGTTTTCCACGAACTGCTGGATTCACGTTTGAGTATGACATGTCGGCGCCATTTGGTGAACGTGTCACGGCGATAGAGCTTGATGACGGAACTCCCATGGAAATGGAGTCCACCTACTCGCTAGCTATTAGTAACTACGTGGTGAATGGTGGCGACAAGGTCGATTCATTCGTCGATGCGCCTGTGACTTCTGAGGGCACGGCAATCGACGTCGATGTCTTTTCCGAGTACATCAAGCGGCACGGTGAGCTTTCACCTTTGCAGACTCCTGAAAAGCCAATCGGTCCAGCAAACGGTGGGAAGGCAGAAGAATCATCGATTGGATCTTCGCATGGAGCAGCTGTTGCCATCGGGGTGATTACTGCACTGGCGGGTGCTTTCGTCGTGTTTACTCCCCAGTCTGTACTGGATGGGATTGTTCGCTATCTGAAGACCTTCTTGCCGGGCTCGTGGCAACTAAATCTTCCTTCGGATCACTTCCCCTTGCAGGGACTGCATCAATAACCAGGGCATTTCAGTTCTACAGAGTCATTCCCACGTATCAAAAGAGTGGCTGAGCTGCGAGTGTCCAGATATTTTTATCAGCCCAATCGGTAGACCTCATAGTCATCCGGCACTCCCGCGCCGGGGACGTGCCGAAGCCCGAGCTTCAAGGCTAGGGCAATCGACGCCTCGTTGGTGGGATCGATGATGGCGACGACAGGGAGCTGCGCGAAACGCTCACGCGCGCTGGCAATTGCAGCGGCTGCGGCCTCCTTGGCGTAGCCTTTGCCCTGCGATTCAGGTGCGAAGCGGTAGTAGAGGTTGAGCACTTCTTCACCGGCTTCTTCGCTATGTCGCACACCTGTAAAACCTATGGTCGTGCCATCGGGCGTGGATACCACGTAGTAGCCCAGCTGATTCTCGCACCAATTGGCTTGCCATGCGCGTGCCAACTCCGTGGCTTCCTCCCTGGTCTTCATGGCAAGTTCAGGGCGGTGCTCGTACGTACGCGCATCCGAGTGGATGGCAAAGATAGCGTCAATGTCGGCATCTGTTGGTGCTGCAAGGTTGAGCCGCGGAGTGCTTAGGGAATAAGTGTCATTCATTGTCGGTCCTGACGTCGAAAGCTACGGTCTGCCAAGGTTACCCAAAATGGAAACGCGTGGTGCAGTCGTTCTTGCCCGAAGGCTGCGCTGCTGCGCCGGTCGGCAAGGAACCGATGCTGCTTCAGACCTCTGATGGGGGTTCGTCTGCTACCTGGCCTGGTTCCTCAAGGGCTTCTTCCTCGAAGAATGACGAGTCTTCCACGGCATTTCCTTCGCTGACATCGCGCTGAACCGTCTTCTTCAGAGCACCCTCAATGAGTGTGCAGATCGATTCTCGTCGAAGCTCGAAGAAAGCATCAAAGTTGTCCTGGCGCAGTGCTTCGGGCGAAATGAGGTGTCCGCGGAGAACACCGTCCACGCCATCGGCATCGAAGCCAGATTCGTTCTCAACCTTGGTCAGATATGCCGACGGTGCGACGCCACCGATGACACGGTTCGTGCGTGCGCTTAGTGTCGTTTTATTGACGATTGACTCACGGCGCTCGTTATCAATTCCGTTTTTCTTGCACCAGTCCTGAGGGAAAATATGGTGAATGTCCACGGCCATGTCCCTGTACTGGAATGCTCCGAATTGTTTTCCCTCGACCCAGTCTGTTGAGCCCTGTGCCATGATGAGCGCTGCGATGCCCTTGTAGGCAGCGGCATTGCGGGTGCGCAAAGAATGAAGGCGGGATTCAGCGAAGGTAGCGTCCTGCACGGTTCGTGGGGCGGAAGTTTCTTCACCCATCGCCCAAGCAGGTACCCCTTCGAGGTCACGTACGAAGCGCGTCTCAATGGCAGCGCCATAGAGCTCGCCCAAGACTCCGCTCCAGAACCACTGCGTGACCTTTTCTTTCACGTGGTGTTTGTCTGCTTCCTTGCCAAGAACAACAGCAATGGCAGCAAGCGGAACCAATTGCTTCGGGTAGGGGACATCCCTGAACCGATAGATGTGCAGATCTGCGAGGAAGCCTGCCGCCCAGATGAATCCTTGACGCAGGGCGTCGCGCCAAGTGAGGTAGTCGTTCAACTCAAGCTTTAGAACGTCTTCCCTCTTGGCAGACAGGCCGACTTTGCGGCTTACCGAGGAATGCTTGCTTCGCTCAAGAGTCGTCAGCATGGTGATTGCTTGGAGGAAGTCAGTGTTCTCTACCTTGTGGAGGACATCGTGTTCTTTCCACAGCGTCTTAGTCTCCACCCAGTCATCGTTGAGGCGGAAATCGTGCTGGTACTTGTCGTAATACTCCGCATCGCCTGCAAACACTGCTGTGAGGAGTTCAAAAACGTTGAGCGGAAGTCCACCCACGTTGACCTTTTCGAAGACAGTGGCCACCGCTGCCTTGTCCGTCTCCTTGTCCAGCTCAATTGCGGGAATCTTGTATTCGTTGATCTGACGGATAATCCCATCGCTGAATGCAGTCATGAGCTCGGTGTTACCCAACTTGCCGAACCATTCGAAAAGACCCATCTGATCAAGGAGCAGCGAAACAGGGATGTAGCCTGCTTCGTGTTGCTTTTCCATGCTGCTGAGATCGAGAACAATATCGCGATTGAAATTGGTTCGAATAACTCCATCGGCTGGCACGGAGATCACTGCTTCATCCAGCTCGAAGGGATCTTCAATAGACTTTTGGATATTGATGAAGTACCTACGGTCGAGGCGCTTGCCACGTGAGTCTTTGGTGTGAACAACGCCGTCGCCTTTAAGGGCTTGAGTGAGGGATGTCAGTCGTTGCTGGCCGTCGAGAAGCAAGAACTTGGGCTCGGATGTGGCAGTAGCCTCGGTGCTTTCGATGGGGCGTGGCTTGAACCTGACAGAGGAGTTACCAGTTTCCAACAACATGATGATGCCCAGCGGATGCCCACGGAAGA
Organism: Corynebacterium sp. HMSC078H07; assembly: GCF_001812805.1. GTDB lineage: Bacteria > Actinomycetota > Actinomycetes > Mycobacteriales > Mycobacteriaceae > Corynebacterium. The sequence continues at coordinate 19,133 of NZ_KV810439.1, forward strand.
TGGTGATGAGGAGCTGGCGGACGCGCTCGTCTTCCCACTTGTACTTTCGCTGGAAATCGGGGAGCTGAATCTCCCCATTCTCGGTAGAACGCATCAGTGCCGATAGTTGGTGCATGTTGGTGTTGAAACCCATCGGTGCCTCCTCTGTGGTGAACGGTCATTTCTAGCATGCCTCAAAGCCTTTGATGTTAAAGAGAATTCGGGGCATTTGTTGCAGCACTACAGCTCGGAACTGTGCGTGCACGGTACTGAAGTCATGTTTGCGCAGGTGCTTACCGACGAGGCATTGCAGCGGCAGCGGGCGTTGCTTTACGCGGCGGCCCCGCGTGCGCGCGATGTTCTCGTGGTGAGTGTGGTGGGGGAGGCTTCAGAGTTGTTGCCTGGGTAAGTCAGTCGGGTTTATTCTTTCGCTTCCTTTCACCAGAAGGAACTGCATCACAATCGCAGGAGACGTATGATGTCTTATGACTCAAGTGTGAAGGTGAGTAGGAAGGTTTTCAAACATGGCTGCAAGCACACAGCTTCTGCGCGGTGTGGTGCCACCGCTGCTAACTCCGTTTAACGAGGACTATTCTGTTGACACTGATACCCTCAAGCGCCAGGCTGAACGCCTTATTAAGGCTGGCGTTCATGGACTGTTTGTTCTCGGCTCTTCGGGTGAGGTTGCTTTCCTCACTCGAGAGCAGCGCAAGGAAGTCATCGCAACGGTGGTGGAACAGGCTCAAGGGCGCGTTCCGGTCATTGCCGGCGTGATTGATATGACGGCTCCGCGAGTCATTGAGCATATTGAAGATGCCGTCGCGCTCGGGGTGCAAGGGCTAGTTGCTACAGCACCTTTTTATGTTCGTACTCATGATGTAGAAATTGCAGAGCACTTCCGACTTCTTCACGAAGCCGCACCAGAGACTCCCATCTACGCGTACAACATTCCGGTCAGCGTTCACTCGGTGCTGGATATTGCTACTCTTATTTCTCTTGCCAAGGAAGGCGTTATTGCTGGCGTGAAGGATTCTGGCGGCAATGATGGATACACGCGTGCCTTGATTAGTGCTCGTAACAAGGCTGGGGTGACAGACTTTGTGATCTTGACCGGCTCGGAAACTACGGTCGACTTTGCTTACCTGGCAGGCGCCGATGGCGTGGTACCTGGTCTGGGTAACGTGGACCCAGTTTCCTACGTGAAGCTGCATGAGCTCCTGGTTGAGGGATCGTATGCAGAGGCTGCGGAATTGCAGTCTAAGATTTGTGATCTTTTCACCATCGTTGGTGTTGGTGATGGCACCCGCATGGGCGGAAGTTCGCAAGGTCTCGGCAGTTTCAAGGCAGCGCTTCACCACCTGGGCGTCTTCCCGTCGGGGCTTATGTCCCGTCCGCATGTCGCTCTGAACGATGAGGAGCTGACCAAGATTCATGAGATCGTCGATGCCGCTCAGGTGATCGAGCCTTAATTTCGCTGAACTACGACGAAACGAGTGAAGAGTGACTAGTACGCTTGCGCTTGATGTCGGTGCAACAAAGATTGGTTGGGGCTTCGTGGCTGATGACGACCCAACTCAAGCAGTAGCGCTGGGAAAGATGCCTACCCAGCCAGCCGGGGCTTCACCACAGGAGCAGATCCAGAGAGCCATTCAGCTGGCTTTGGAGGAATCGGGTAGTACTCCAGCGCGAATCGGCATTGGTTCGCCAGGAGTCATTAGAGCTCCCGAAGGGCTCGTCACCTACAACGGAGACACCATTAAGAACTGGGCTGGCACCAACCTTCGCGAGGTCGCGAAAGAGGTTGTAGATCTCCCGTGCGCTGTTCATAACGATGTGAGGGTCTGGGCGTACGGAGAGTTAATGCTCGGAGCGGCGAGAGACTTTCAGTCAGGCAGAGTTCTGTACCTTTCGTTGGGAACTGGAGTCGGCGGGGCAGTGAGTGATAACGGGAGTCTGCTCAGTGGACCTACCGGATCGGCCGGAGAGTTTTCGGAACTATTGTGCGCTGATTTCCGGGGCTTTGCGGACCGCGCCGAAAACACTATGAGCGGCAATAGCTTGGCTGCGTATTATGAAGAGTTTTCTACGAACCCGGCGAGCGAGCGGGTGCAGTGGAAGGAACGGGCCAAGTTAGCGCTTCCCCTCGAAAAAATCGTAGAAAGAATGAACCAGGGAGATGAACTCGCTTCCCGGATTATTCGAGGGAATTCCTATGGCCTTGGCCGCGCGGTGGCTGGTCTTGTTTCAGGGCTCGATCTCGATGCCGTTGTCTTGGGCGGCGGTGTGTGCCAGATTGGGGCTGCTGTGGAGGAACCATTCCGTCAGGCCATAGAGGATTTTGCGTTGAAGCCGAATCGTTCCGTTGCAATTCGGGTTACTGAATCTCCGGAGGCAGCACCGTTATTAGGCGCAGCGGCTTTTGCTCGAGACAACGCTTTTTAGAACCGATTATCTGCGATATATCCAGAAGAAGGCTCAGGTATATGTTTAGGTTTAAGAGTAGTGAACTGGCGGAACGCCGCGAAGAAGTTCACGACATGATTCGGAACTCGGTGATTGTCTCGGTGCAAGCGCCAGATGGTCACCCAATGCGCGATACTCACACCTTGACGCATGTCGCCCGTGCGTGTGTTGAGGGCGGAAGCCGCGCAATCCGGTGTGGCGGATATGGCGGCATCAAGGATGTCGAAGCAATCGCAGCCGCAGTAGATGTACCAGTTTTCGGCCTGACAAAAGAAGGGAGTGAGGGGGTTTATATCACCCCTACCGTTGAGTCCGTGCGCCAGTTGGTTGAGGCCGGGGCTGCTGTTATCTGTGCGGATGCTACGGATCGCCCTAGGCCTGATGGATCGAGTTTTTCTGATCTTGTCGCCGAGTGCCACGGGTTGAATGTTTTGTCGATGGCTGACTGTTCTACCCCGGAAGAAATGCAGCGGGCGCACCAAGCGGGGGCGGATATCATTTCAACGACGCTGGCCGGCTATACCGAGTTTCGGAGCAAGACTGAAGGCCCAGATCTTGAATGCTTGGCAGAGGGGCGACGGCTCTGCGGTGAGGATGCCTTTGTGATCGGCGAAGGCAGGTTTGCCTCGCGCGATGATGTGGCTGCAGGAAAGCGCGCTGGCGCCAATGCAATCATCATTGGCACTGCCATTACAGACCCTGCGTGGATTACACGGAGCTTTAATAACTGACGCGGACTGTCACAGCGAAGTCAGCAGGGGTTCGTAATGCCTGAGCACAGACTCTTGGTACTTCTTGAGGTCATTGTTCTGTAGAGCATCGATGATGTCTTGATGTGCGCGAACTGTTCTGCTTAAGTCCTGGGGTTCTTCCAATTTGCGGAGTGGAATGACGTTCATGTGCACTTGCCAGAAGGCATCATTGAGCTCACGGATAATCGGGTTATCTACTTCGGAAAGCAGAACCTGATGAAACTCCCGATCCTCCTCGGCAAAGTTGAGACCTTGCTCCCGCTTGACTGACATCTTTTCAACGATGGCGTTCAACTGATCTAGCTTGGAGGGATCAGGATCGGTAGTGATTTCTTGCCCGATAGCAAGATCAATTGCCTGCCGGATCTCCACCACATTACGTAGTGTTTCAAGGTTGTCATCATCGTCGAGAGTCGCTCGAAAGATGAGGCCTTGAACTAGGGCTTTGAGTGAGGTGTCAGAGACAAACGTTCCTGTTCCGTGCCTGACTTCGACGATATCTAACGTCGTTAGGATTCTGATGGCTTCTCGGACAGAAGAGCGAGAGAAACCGAGTTCCGCGCAGAGCTCTGATTCGGTTGGCAAAGTGTCCCCAGGCTTGAGTGCGTTGTCCTGGATGAATTTCTTGATGCCCTCTACAGCCTGCTGTGTGGTTGAGGCAGGGCGATGCTCGGCTTCACTGAATCCCCACGTTCCGGTGTGCACTGGCTGTTCCCTCATTTCTGTTCCATGCATCTTAAGTTTCCCACCTCAGCTCGGTTTACAGAAAACGAGCGCTACTGGGGGAGGAGTCCTTCACTCTGACGATCAGGGGGTAGACGGCTTTATCGTAAATCCCTTCACACATCAGACGTCTGATGTATTGTATCTTTCAACATGCTTTGTTGCACAGACGAGTCGGAGAGTGACTTAGCTCTCTATATGGAAAGTCCTGAAGGGAAGGTCAAATGCAATCGTTCGGAACGCTTAACTGGATAGTTCTGCTCCTCTACCTCCTCGGAATGCTTCTTGTCGGCGCTTTTTTTGCACGTAGGGCCGGCAGTGATCAGGACGAATTCTTCAAAGCGGGTGGCAGGATTCCTGGTTGGGCGGCAGGATTTTCTATCTATGCCACGACGCTGTCTGCCATCACATTCATGTCGACGCCGGAAAAGGCATATCTGACTGACTGGGCCTACTCGGCTGGAAACCTTGCAATTTTTGCGATTGTTCCAATCTTGATTGGTTACTACGTCCCGTTCTTTAGGAAGCTGGATGTCACGACGGCATACGAATACCTTGAGGAGAGGTTCTCCGTTGTCCTCCGAGTTCTTGGCTCGCTCCTCTTCGTCCTGTATCACGTTGGGCGCATCGCTATCGTTATCTATTTGCCAACATTGGCGATTACGTCGGTGGCAGATATCAACCCGTTGGTCGTCGCTGCATTTGTAGGCGTTCTTTGTGTGGTGTACACCTTCCTGGGAGGTATGGAAGGCGTGATTTGGTCTGATGTGATTCAGGGTATCTTGCTGTTGGCTGGCGCTGCAGCGGTAGTGCTGACGGCCATGGCCATGACTCCCGACGGATTTAGCGGTGCGGTGGTTAACGCTGCTGAAGAAGGGAAATTCTACTCAGCGGACAACTTCACCACGAATGCTGTCTTCACCTCGATACCATTCATCTTTATCGGAAATGTATTGAACAGCTTGCACCAATACACCTCCTCCCAAGACGTCGTTCAGCGTTACCAAACGACTCCTACGATTCAAGCGACGAAGAAGTCTCTCATCGTCAACGGAATTCTGGCGCTGGTAACAATTCCGCTGTTCTACGGAATGGGAACGGCTTTGTATAACTTCTACGAAGCGAAGGGTGGCCTGCCTGAAGGAGTCAACACTTCTGCTGTAGTGCCGTATTTCATTCTTTCGGAGCTGCCTGCAGGCATTGCCGGACTATTGATTGCTGCCATCTTGGCGGCTGCGCAATCGACTATTTCTTCTTCGCTCAACTCGATTTCCGCGTGCGTTGTCGTAGATATCTATAACCGCTTCTCGGCAAAGGAAGCGTCGGTTACTTTCTCTCGCCTAGTCATCATCATTGCCGGAACCTTCGGGTTGGCCGTCGCGTTGTATCTCATCATCACCAACCAGTCGGACCTGTGGGACCTGTTCCTTGCGATTACCGGTCTTTTTGGAGTTCCGCTCACTGCGGTATTTGTCTTGGGGATCTTTACGAAGGCCACAAATTCCAATGGCGTTCTCATCGGGCTCATTTGCGGAGCGATTGCTGCGTACTTTGCTGGAAAGCTGGACCAGGGCCCATTCTTGGTCTCGATTGTCGCCTTCGTAGGAACTCTCGTTATCGGCTACTTGGCATCCTTCATCTTCCGGAAAGCTGATGAACACGACATCACGGGCTTGACTATTTACGGAAAGGACCTTGAATACACGCGGCGCAGCGTCAATCAAATACCCGTTTCGCAAAGTGAGTAAGCAATACGAATAGGCTGCCGCTAGGCTTGGTTTGCGTGTACACCGAAAGCAAGTGAAGGAAGCACAGTGACCACACACCCGATATCGAGGTTGACTACAACTCCGTCGATTCGATACTGGATGTAATCGGCCGATGCTTACGTGTGGACCGCAAGCTGAATCAGCGTAAACCGTGGGATGGCTTTGTGGTCGTGTCCGGTTACGAGAAGGGGCACTCGGCGCGCGAGGCATGGCGGGTCGTCGGTAACAAGACGCGGATCACCACGGTGTCCTCGCTCAACCCAGCGTTTAACCGTACGCTGATCGCACGGTTGCGAGAGCTCACCGCCGATCCGGAACGTGGTGAGTGGCAGACGTGGATCGCGCGGTACGATCTCGCCTCCGATAGCTTCGACCACACATTCCTTTGGCCCGGAGAGGACGAAGGCTTTGACGTCCTCGGCTATGACACCCCGATGTCCACGATCGAAACCCTGAACCCGGCCTTTCACGCCGAATAATCGCGACCACGGTATTCGGTTCCAACATTGGTATCACTCCCGCAACGCTGACCCGTCTAGGGTGCTTGACGACTGAGTAGAAGTATCATGCGAGCGTTACTACGGGGTCTCCGTATGAAGCGCTACACTCTGCCGGTTGTTGCGCGGGGGTATCTAGTAACACCGTGGTGA
>NZ_KV810440.1 GCF_001812805.1 Corynebacterium sp. HMSC078H07
ACATTGGCACACTATTGAGTTCTCACACATCATCACCACACAGCCATACGGTCCACCTAACGATGAAACGCAGTACTGCGAGTAAAGAAAATCTTTGTTTGTCAGGGCCTGTTTTCCTACCGCCACTCTTCAAGAACTGTGTTCCTGTGGGGCGCTGTCGGTCGCGCTGACTCATATAAAGTTACACACGGCCTTGATAAAACACAAATATGCACTTCAATGAAGGTTTTCACCCCTTCTTGAAGTGCACAAAGACAACCTCTTAACGCAGACATTGGATGGCGCTCAGCGTGCCCCAAACCAGCCCATGAGGCCCGGGCTAAACACGTTGGTCTTTTTAGCCATCCGGGGATACGCGGCAACCCACACGACGTAGATGATTGCCATCCCTGTGAGCGTCCACCACACAGAGATCTCAGAGTTAAGTAGCCACGCAAGCAACACGGCAACAATGGCTCCGGCCGTGACAGCCGTATAGGGCCATGTCTCTTTGTCGGTGATCGCAAAGCTCACGAGAACAGCAGCCACTGCAAGGGGAACGATGGTGAATCCGGCGAGGTTTCCGGTCCACATCAACGTCACCACATCAGTGACAGCTCCCAAGCCCACTGGAATCGCGGTACACAATAACGTCGCTTTGGACCAGGCCTCTCGTGGAACGCCAAAGGTCACCGCATCTTTCATCGAGCTGCGAACCGTGTCAGCAACTAGCGGCAGGACAATCAACGTAACAATGACACCCACAATGCCCACGCCGGTATCCCACAGCTTGCTCACCACGATGTTTATCGCAGTTGCGATGGCTACACCAATCGCAGCCCACATCCACGCGCGAGCTTGAGGGCGCAAAACAATCTGGGAAACCGGGGACGCTGAGAACCAGCCCGTCGAAGAATCACCATCGCTGCCTACGATGAGGGAGCTCGCGGTCATGCGCGATGGCTCGAATCGCTTCACCATGCACATTGCCCACATGAGCACCGGGGCGATGAGGACCCACCATGGAAAGGCGAAGGGCGCGCTAACCAGAATGAGCACAAGCGTCAGGGTGGCATTGATGCGCCGGTGTCCGTTCCAGATACGCGTACTGAGGCCAAAGGTGAGATAACGCGTGAAGCCAGGCTGCGAAAGGTAAACCATAAGGACCATAAAGAGTGAGTAACCAATGGCCCACTCGCGCCCACGGCCCATTCCCAGCACCGGAAGGATGACAATCCACAACGCGTAGAAGAAGCTGTTCCAGCTCAGCGCCATATGTCTATAGAGCTTCATCACGCCTCCCCCAGTGCCAGAACTGCCTGCTCCAGGGATACCTCGGTGGCGCGCAGCCCCATTTCCTGGGCCATGTCGAAGACGTTGGCGGTGTGGTTGGGGCGAGCGTCGACAAGCGCGCGGTCTGCTACGGCTGAGGTTTCGCGCTCAAGCACCGGGAGCTGCAGGCGCCCCAGCGCGCGATCGAGGGTTTCGGCAGAACCAGTGAGCTGGACGACGCCCTCAATGAACTCATCGATGGGACCGGACAGCGGGTTCTCCCCCATCAGAGCCACGGTATCGAGCAAACCGGACAGCTCGTTGAGGTGATGGGTGGAGACGATAATGGTGCGGCCGTGCTCTTCACGCAAGACGTCATAGAAAACCTCCCGCTTGGCGGCGTCGAGGCCGAGATAGGGTTCGTCGAGAAGCATGTATGGCACCCCCGACGCCACCGCAACGATGAAGCTCGCCGCGGACTTCTGCCCGCGGGAGAGGCCCGAGTAATTCTTCATCGGAAGCTCGAAGCGCTCGACCAGTTCCTCAGCGCGCGATGTGCTCCACGTGGGCCAGCGCAGGCTTGCCACGGTGAAGATCTTCTTCACGTTCCAGCCTTCCGGCAATGGGTTATCTATGCCCATGAGGACAACCTTGTTGAGGACTTTTTCATTGTCGTAGGGCTTGTCGCCGTCGACCTTGATGCCGGAGCCGCCGAGCTGGCCAGCAATCTTGCGCAGCAAGGTGGTCTTGCCAATGCCGTTGGGTCCGACGAGGCCGTGAGTGAGGCCGTCGTCGAAGGTGAAGTGCGGGGTAGAAATCATGAGTAGAGTCCTCGACTTTCTGCGACAAGGTCGATGAGGTCATGGAGTTGCTGGCGGGTGTAGCCCAGGTGCACGGCTTCGTCGATAAGCGGTGCGGCGTATTCAGCCGCAAAGTCTTGGCGACGCCGCGCCCGGATAAGGTCTGCGGCACCAGAGGTGACGAACATGCCGATACCTCGGCGTTTTTCGAGGATTCCGAGATCCACGAGGAGGGTCAGGCCCTTGCGGGCAGTGGCGGGATTGATGCTGTGAAAGGCGGCGAGCTCATTCGTGGACGGTGCCTGGGCGCCCTCGGCGAGAGTGCCCTCAATGATGGCGTCCTCAATGAGCACCGCTATCTGACGAAAGAGTGGCTGCGCGGAGTTATCCATGCAGTCCCCCTAGTTGGTTGGTTACTCATGTAACTAACCATATAACCAAGCCTGCAACCTCCGCAAGAGTTGCGACAAACACCTTTATTACCTGGGAATTCCCCCAAGGTTATCGACGTTTTGTGACTAATGGGGCACACTGGATGACACCAGCCTTAAGCTGGAGACCTCACGAAAGTGACCATAGAAAAATTAGTTAGAAACGATAGAACGGAATTTAGGAGCCATGCTTGAACGAACACTTGTCTTCGTTGACACCTCATACCTACTTGCCAGCTTTTATAACTCTTGGGAGACCGGCGCTCGGGCCCAGCTAGAAATCGATTTACCGGAGGTTGTCAGCTCCCTGGGTTCCATGATTGAAAACCAGGTGGGCAACCGAATTCACCGCCAATACTGGTACGACGGCATTCCTGATACCGGCCCCCACCGCTACCAGCGCGCACTGCGCGTGTGCGATGGCGTGCAGCTGCGAACTGGCCAGCTCATTGAGTGGGGCGAGCGCCGCACACAAAAAGCCGTGGATACCCGGCTCGTTGCGGACATGATCGTCGCCGCAATGAAAGGCCACGTCACCGACTTTGTGCTCGTTTCCGGCGATGCCGACATGATTCCGGGCGTCCAAGAGGCCGTCAACAATGGCGTCCGCGTGCACCTCTACGGATTCGGATGGGATTCCATGTCGTCCGCACTGCGCCACGCGTGTGACTCCACAACCATCCTGGACCCGCGCGAGGACTTCGCCGACGCTATGGAGCTCGAGGTTCTCGAAGGCCCCTTGCCACCAACAATCCGCGAGCCGCGCGACGGTGACGAGGAGTCCGACTCGGACACAGTTCTGGGCACCGAGACCTCTGGCCAGTCCTCGTCCCCCGAAGGATCTTCCGACGATTCCCCTGCACAGCCCTCTCCGCAGCTTGCCGACGCCGATGACGACTGCGACGAGCCCACGGAAGCCCAGGCCGCGTTCCCCTCAGCTCCGAAGCCGGGGCCGATTACCCCGTCGGCTGTGGCCCCCGCAGCACCGGATGCTGCAACCGCCGAAGCTCCCAAGACTGCATCGCCCGACGACGATTCCGCCGAGAACACCGCAGCCCCGAAACCGGCCGCGCCGAAGCCGTCAATGATGGCTCCACGCCGCAAGCTGCGCTCGAAGTACGTTCCGCTCCCCGAAGAGGTCTGGAGCTCCGCTGGCTTCCAATCGCCCTTCGACGTGGGCCAGCAGTACGCGTCCTGGTGGTTCGACAATGCCGCCAGCTCCGAACAACGCGATCAAGCCCACCTGCTATCCGGCGGTGGCCTGCCCCCAGAGATTGATCGCCCGCTCCTGCAGTTCGCCTGCGAGACGCTGCACGAGTACACGCTGACCGAAACCCAGCGCGTGAACCTGCGCGACGGTTTCCACTCCGGCATCCGCGGCGTGCTCATCAACATCCGCCGCCAGGACGGCTAATCCGCGAACCGACCCCCAAACCTCGTGGACGGGCGGCCTGTCCGCCCGTCCCTGAAGGTCCCGGATTTACTGCAGGTCCCGAATTTAAGGGACCTGCGCTACTTGGAGTCGCCGCCTTCGGCGTCCTCCGTGGTCTCGGCAGCTTCAGCAGCATCGACCTCAGTGGCGCCGGCCTCGAGGGCGTCGGCGGCCTTGTCGGCAGAGCCTGACTCCAGCTCCTTGCTCTTTGCCATCTCGGCGCGAATCTCCTCAAGGCGCGAGGATGCCGCCATGTCGTGCCCTGCAGCCGCAATCTCCTGGATGCGGTCACCACCGGAGGCGCGGTGCAGCTCTTGGGCACCGAGAGCATCAGCGTAGCGCTTCTCAATCTTGGCGCGAACACCATCCAGAGTCGGGGTGGAGCCATCTGGCTTCAGCTCATTCATGGAGTCGAGCGCCTCGGCATTCTTCTCCTGCATCGCGGCCTGATCAGCCTGAGCCAGAAGCTGGTCTACCTGTGCCAGCTGCTCCTTGAGACGGGCCTCCGACTGCTGCTGCTGAGCCTTTGCTTGTTCAGCAGCCTTGGTGGCAGCCTCATGCTGGGCCTTGAGCCCCTCAAGCTCCTTCTCCACGGCGACGAGCTGGCTGGCTACAACTTCAGCCGCCTGGTTGTACTCGGAGGCCGTCTGCGGATCCTCAGCCTTCTCCGCCATCTCTAGTGCTCGGCGCGTCTGATCCTGGTAGTCCTTTTGAGACTTCACCAGACGGTTAAGCTGCATCTCCAGCTGGGACTTGCGCCCAATAATTTCCGCGGCATGCTCAGAAATCTGGCGGTGCTGTTCCTTTGCTCCCTCCACTGCCTGCTGGATCTGGACCTTTGGGTCAGCATTCTCATCAATCTTCTGATCGAAGGATGCCATCACATACTTCCAGCCCTTGCTGAATGGATTAGCCATCGCACGTACTCCTTCATGCTTCCTGCAGCAGTACTTCCTGCCGCGGTTATATTGTCAGTCGATATTGTTTATGTAGCGCCCAATAAAAAGGCGCTTTCCTGCGAGTGTAGCGATACTCACAGAAAAGCGCGCGTTGTGAACGGCGAGATTTTACTCAGCCTGCTCGCCCTGTTCCTTCTCTACCTGGGCGCGAACCTCATCCATATCAAGGGCCTTCACCTGGGTGATGAGATCCTCCAGGGCTGCCGGCGGCAAGGCACCCGCTTCACGGAAGACCATGATGCCGTCGCGGAAGACCATGAGGGTCGGGATGGACTGGATCTGCAGCTTAGCTGCGAACTCCTGATTAGCCTCGGTATCGAGCTTGGCAAAGGTAGCGTCTGGGTGCTCCTCGGAGGCCTTCTCAAAGACCGGGCCGAAGCGCTTGCAGGGGCCACACCATTCCGCCCAGGCGTCAACAAGCGTAATACCTTCACCTTCGATGAGCTGCTTGAAGCTCTCCTCAGTAATGTCGATCGTTGCCATTGGTCATTCTCCCTATCAGTTCGGGTTCATTCTTAGGTTCTTCCCCACTCAACGGTACACAATCCAGTTCTATTCCTTGCGCACATACCCTAGGGGGGTATATCCTCGGGAGTGAACTATCACGAGTAGAAGGGACAACATCTAATGGCCACCAAGAACTACACCGTTACTGGCATGACCTGCGGACACTGCGAAATGTCCGTCAAGGAAGAGATCGGCGACATCGCCGGCGTTACTGAGGTCACCGCTGACCACGCGACTGGCGCAGTTAGCGTCAGCGGCGAAGGTTTCACCGATGAGCAGGTTGCTGCCGCTATTGCAGAAGCCGGCTACGAGCTGGTCTAAGCACCATGACTGACGTCCTCCAGCCCCACGGCCCTCTTGCCCACCTCGACCTCGGTGTTACCGGTATGACGTGCACCTCGTGCTCCTCCCGAGTCGAGCGCAAGCTCAACAAGATGGAGGGAGTTGAGGCCACGGTCAATTTCGCCACGGAGTCTGCGTCCGTGAGTTATGACCCGACCACGACCACCCCGGCCGAGCTCATCGAGGTCGTCGAAGGCGCAGGTTATGGTGCCTTCACCGTGGGCGGCGAGGACGAGGAGGAATCCACCTCCGCCACAACGGAATCCGCGCGCGATGCTGAAGCCGCCGACCTACTGCAGCGCACCCTCATCTCCGGCGCGCTCTCGCTTCCGCTCATGGTGCTGTCCATGGTCCCAGCCTTGCAGTTCCAGCATTGGCAGTGGGCGTGTCTAGTCCTGGCAACCATCGTTTATATCTTCGGTGGCGCTCCCTTCCATCGGGCCACGTGGGCGAACCTGAAGCACGGTGCCGCCACGATGGACACGCTCATCACCATGGGCACTACCGCGGCCTACGCGTGGTCACTCTACGCGCTGTTTTTGGGCAATGCCGGAATGCCCGGCATGACCATGCACATGACGCTGCGCTCCAACGACGCCCAGATGGACCACATCTATCTCGAGTCCGTCGGCATGGTCATCACCTTCCTCCTGCTGGGACGGTGGTTTGAGGTGAAGGCCAAGGGGCGCTCCTCCGAGGCGCTGACCAAACTCCTCACCATGGGCGCAAAGGACGCGACCGTTCTGCGCGGTGAAACCGAAAGCCGAATCCCTGCGTCCGACCTGCGCGTAGGCGACATCATTGTGGTCCGTCCTGGGGAAAAAATTGCCACCGATGGCGTGGTCACCACCGGCCATTCCGCCGTGGACGAGTCACTGCTCACGGGCGAATCCCTTCCGGTTGAAGTTTCCCCTGGAAGCCGCGTTACCGGTGCAACGATCAACGCCTCAGGCCGCCTCGAGGTGCGCGCTACCCGTGTCGGATCCGACACCGTTCTAGCCCAGATGGGCAAGCTCGTCACCGACGCCCAGGCTTCAAAGGCTCCTATCCAGCGCCTTGCAGATCGCATCGCGGGGGTCTTCGTGCCCATAGTCATCGCTATCGCACTGTTTACTCTCATCGCGCACCTTTTCGTGGGCGGCACAGCCCCAGCGTTTGTCGCCGCGGTCGCTGTGCTCATCATTGCGTGCCCGTGCGCCATGGGCTTGGCGACGCCCACCGCGATCCTCGTCGGCACTGGGCGCGGCGCCGAACTGGGAATCCTCATCAAAGGACCGGAAATCCTGGAATCCACCCGACAGATCGACACCGTCGTCCTCGACAAGACCGGCACCATCACCGAAGGCCAGATGTCCGTGACGACGGTGACGCCCGCTGACTCGCCCATCGTTGGCGCTCGCACCGAGGAAGAGCTCCTGGGCCTTGCCGCGGCCGTTGAGAAGGGCTCCAAGCACCCCATCGCCCGCGCCATTGTCGCCGCGTACGACGGGGAGCTGCCCGCCGCGGACAACTTCAAAGAATTGCCTGGCCAAGGCATCGAAGCGATCATAGGAGGTTCCCGGATTCGCGTGGGACGCCCGCCTGCCGGCTACGAGGGCACCGGCACACAGGTCGGCGTCTTTGTCGACGGCACGCTCGCTGGCACCATCGAGCTCCACGACCATGTCAAGGCCTCCTCGGCGGCCGCCATCGCACGCCTCAAGGAGCTGGGCCTGGAGCCGTATCTCTTGACCGGTGATAACGCGGGCGCTGCGCAGGCAGTTGCGCGCGAGGTAGGCATCGCAGCGACAGATGTGCAGGCAGAAGTCATGCCGGAGGACAAGGTAGCTGTCGTCTCGCAGCTTCAGGCCGAAGGGAAGGTCGTGGCCATGGTGGGCGATGGCGTCAACGACGCCGCAGCACTCGCCCAGGCAGACCTCGGCATTGCTATGGGGGCTGGCGCGGACGTCGCCATTGAGGCCTCCGACATCACCGTGATGAATAACGACTTAGGCTCGGTGGCCGATTCTGTGCGCTTGGCTCGGCAGACGCTGCGCATCATCAAGGGCAATCTCTTCTGGGCCTTTGCCTATAATATTATTCTCATTCCGGTCGCCGCCTTTGGCCTGCTCAACCCCTTACTCGCGGGCCTAGCCATGGCCTTTAGCTCGGTATTCGTCGTCACGAACTCTCTTCGCCTGAGAAGGTTCGCACCTGCGGAGTAATCTAACTATGCATGAATCGCCTCGATCATCATGCAGTCTCTCGCACGGAGCGGCTTGACCGGCTCCCCGTCACTTCCAAACACAAACGCCTTCTTATCGGCTCTGGCATCGGCTGGGCTCTCGATGCCATGGATGTCGGCCTCATTTCCTTCATCATGGCCGCCCTTGCCGTGCACTGGGGTATTACGCCTACTGAGTCTTCGTGGCTGGCCTCCGTTGGTTTCATAGGCATGGCACTGGGCGCGACCTTCGGTGGTCTCTTGGCCGACAAATTTGGCCGCCGCCACGTCTTTGCCCTGACCTTGCTTGTCTACGGCCTCGCCACGGGCGCGTCTGCTCTTGTGACGGGGCTAGTAGCGCTCCTTATCCTGCGCTTCTTTATCGGACTCGGCCTCGGCGCCGAACTCCCCGTAGCCTCGACACTCATCTCCGAGTTTGCCCCGCTCAAGGTCCGCGGCCGCCTCGTCGTCTTACTTGAGGCCTTCTGGGCGGTGGGCTGGATTCTGGCAGCGATTATCGGAACGTTTGTCGTCGGGGCGTCGGAAACCGGCTGGCGCTGGGCACTCGCCCTCGGCATGGTGCCGGCGGCCTACGCACTCTACGTGCGCTACACACTCCCGGAATCCGTACGCTTCCTCGAATCACAGGGACGCCACGAAGAAGCCGAGGAGGTCGTCGCCTCCTTCGAGGCGGAGGTGGATGACGCAGATATTGACCGCAGCACGCCTGCGCCTACCTATTCCGAAGAAGACATCACTGCCACCAGTATCTGGTCAAAGAGCCTACGCGAGCGCACACTGGCGCTGTGGACCATCTGGTTCTGCGTCAACTTGTCCTACTACGGCGCCTTCATCTGGATTCCCTCACTGCTTGTCGCAGACGGTTTCTCCTTGGTGAAGTCCTTCAGTTTCACACTCATTATTACCGTGGCCCAGCTTCCCGGTTATGCCGCCGCGGCCTGGCTCATTGAGGTGTGGGGACGCCGCAGTACGCTGGCTACCTTCCTCGTGGGCTCTGCACTATCCGCTGGCCTCTACGGCTTCGCCAGCACCGAGGCCACGATTATTCTGGCCGGCTGCTTGCTCTCCTTCTTCAACTTGGGTGCATGGGGGGCGCTCTACGCCATCGGTCCAGAGCTTTACCCCACCGCACTGCGCGGCCGCGGAACTGGTGCGGCAGCCGGCTTCGGACGCCTCGCCTCCATCCTGGCCCCACTTATCGTGCCGCCGCTCATCGCAACGGCGGGCGCAGGCTGGCTTTTCGTACTCTTTGCCGCCGCTTTTGCCCTTGCGGCACTCGCAGCACTTAGTCTTCCAGAATTCAAGGGGAAGGCTCTTGCTCAATAGGATTTCCCTGGCCGCATGGGTAGCGGTGATGGTCGCCCTCACCACGCTCAAGCCCTTTTATCAGATTGGCTACCTGTGGAAGCCGGAGAACCAGCGCGTCCGCGATCTGCGGCTGGTTCCCCTGGATGAATTCTCCGGTGGCACGTGGTTTGGCCCGCTTTTTGAATATGCGGGCAATACCGCCTTCTTCATCCCCTTCGGCATGCTGGTCTTTGCCCAGTGCCGATCAGTGACTAAGACAGCCGCGTGGGGCTTCGCACTGAGCGTGGCTCTGGAAATTGCCCAATACACCTTCGCGCTCGGGCGCACAGATATCGACGATCTCATCTTCAACACGCTGGGCGCACTGTTGGGCGCTGCAGGTGCTCGCCTGTGCGGTGAACGATTCTTCCCCGTCTGGCGTTGGTTGGCACTCGCTGCAGCAGCGGTTTTCCTGGTATTGGTCATCCTTGGCCCACGGTTGGGAGACCCCAACGCGGTGGTGGACCTGTAAATCTGTGGCCCTGCTTCCTAGCCGTGCGCCATGTTGACGAACTTGGAATAGTGCAGCTGGTGGGCCACCTTCACCGTGTCAATCGGGCCACCTCGGTGCTTGGCCAAGATGATGTCCGCCTCACCGGCACGAGGATCGTCACGGTCCTGTGAGTCTGGACGGTAGAGCAGCATCACCATATCGGCATCCTGCTCCAGAGAACCAGACTCACGCAGGTCTGCCAGCTGCGGTTTCTTGTCCGTACGGGACTCCGGACCACGGTTGAGCTGTGAGATGGCGATGAGAGGCACTTCAAGCTCCTTGGCCAACAGCTTGAGCTGACGCGAGAATTCCGAGACCTCTTGCTGGCGGGACTCAACCTTCTTGCCGGACGACATCAGCTGCATATAGTCCAGAACAATGAGGTCGAGGCCATGCTGCTGTTTGAGACGGCGAGCCTTGGAGCGGATCTCCATCATGGTGAGGTTGGGAGAATCATCAATGAACAACGGCGCATCCTGGATGCGATTCAGCGTGTCATCAATCTTGGCCCAGTCCTCCGTGGAGACGCGCCCACCGCGCATATCGGAGAGCTTGACCTCCGCCTCCGCCGAGAGAAGGCGCATCACAATCTCAGAGGCAGACATCTCCAGAGAGAACACCACCGAGGTCTTGCTGTGCTGCAAGGATGCCGAGCGCATGAAATCCATGGCCAGCGTGGACTTACCCACACCAGGACGCGCAGCCACAATGATCATCTGCCCCGCGCGCAAACCGTTGGTGAGGTTATCAAGGTCAATGAATCCCGTGGGAACGCCGGATTCCACGCCATTTTGTTGGAGGGCTGCCAGCTCATCAATCGTGGGGTCAATGAGATCCGTCAGCGCGCGGTAGTCCTCCGTTGTCTTCTTCTGTGCGACTGCAAAGACTTCCTGCTGGGCGCGGTCCAGCACCGATTCGATTTCCAGATCCTCGGAGCCTTCGAAGCCTAGTTGGACGACTCTCGTTCCAGCGTCGACAAGCTTGCGCAGCACTGCCTTCTCCGCGACGATCTCTGCATAATAGCGAGCGTTAGCTGCGGTTGGCACCGTGGCGAGCAAGGTATGAAGATACGGCGCGCCGCCGACACGCTCCAGGTTGTTGTAGCGGTCGAGGCGGGAGGCCACAATCACCGCATCGATATCTGTTCCGGCGGCATACAGGTCAATCATGGCCTGGTAAATGAGCGTATGGGCCGGGTAGTAGAAGTCCTCCGGTTCGAGCTCCTCGATGACCTCCATGACTGTGTTCGGACTCAGGAGCATCGCGCCGAGCACACCCTGCTCGGCTTCGCGGTCCGCAGGGGGCTGACGGAATTCTCCGTAGCGCTTCGGCTCCTCCGGACGAGAGTGATCACGGCGATAGGAGCGGCGCGGCTCCTCCTCCGACGGCTCCGGAGGAAGCGGTACAGTGTCGTCATCAAAGCTAGCGCTAGTCATTGTCATCAGCCCCCGGGGTGCTCGTTGAACCTACAAAGTCGGCGCGCTGCTCCTCCCTCCTGCTTGCCCAGAACGAGGAATACACGCGAAGTACACATCAGTGTAGTCGAGGCCTCCGACACTCCCCCTTGGGCATAACTCCCAGAGTTATCCACAGAAGCCTGTGGAATTACCAGCTCAGCAGACTCCGCCGCGGCGAAGTCCAAGGTCATGGTTGTGGATAACCTTCCAGGCCTGTGACCTGCGGCTATAATAACTGCAGGTCAAGGGATGTTTTTGGTGGTGTGAAAATATGCACAAAACCAGTGGAAAAGTACGACTATTCGGCCGAAATCCCTGCTACCAGCAGGTTAACAGACCCTCTTCCGCGTAAACTCACCGTAAACAGCCGACGACTTTATCCACAGGTTTTTAGAGTTATCCACATTTGTCCACAACCCCCACAGCTGAGGTGCACAGACAGGAAAACAGCCCACAGGCCGCGCTTCCTCCACCACCTCACATAGTGGGAGAAGCACGGCCTGTGGGCTTTGCTGTTGTCAGTGGGTCAAACCTGCGTCCACTCGCCACGCCTCACACGTGGGATGGACGGAGGGGACCGTCGTGCGCCTTAATTCTTAGGCAGCAACGACCGAGAAGTTCACCTTGCCGAGGACGTCTGCATGCAGCTTGACCTCGACTTGGTAGTTGCCGGTCTTCTTGACCAGGCCCTTGGGAAGCACAACGATGCGCTTGTCCAGCTTCGGGCCGCCAGCGGCGGCGACGGCGTTGACGATGTCCTCAGCGGACACAGAGCCGAAGAGCTTGCCGGACTCGGAGGTCTTCACGGGGACGGTAACGTCCTTGAGCTCCTCCAGCTGGGTGCGGATCTCGCGTGCGTGATCCAGGTCGCGGATCGCGCGAGCATCCTGGGCACGCTTGATGCCCTCGATCTGCTTTTCAGCGCCGCGGGTGGCAACAATAGCCAGGCCACGCGGAAGCAGGTAGTTACGTCCGTAGCCGTCCTTAACCTCTACAATTTCGCCGGGGGCGCCGAGGTTCTCAACGGCAGCGGTGAGGATCAGCTTCATGATCCCTGCCTTTCAATTGAGTTAAATGAATACTTGCGTGACAGTCTTAGAACGGGGGTTCTGCATCCGCACCACCAAAGCTTCCCGCCTGGGGTGCCGAATTCCACGGATCGTTACTCGGAGAAGATTGCTGCTGGGACTGCTGCGGAGCAGACGACTGGGACTGGTTTCCGGAGAAACCACCCTGGTTGTTTCCACCGCCGTAGTTGCCGCCACCTTGCTGCTGACCGCCACCGTAGTTGCCACCATTGCCGCCGTTGGCGGACTTACGGGTGACCTGTGCGGAAGCGTAGCGCAGGGACGGTCCCACCTCATCGACCTCAATCTCAAAGACAGTACGGTTTTCGCCCTCACGGGTCTGGTAAGACCGCTGGCGCAGACGGCCAGTGACGATAACGCGCATGCCCTTGGTCAGGGTCTCCGCAACGTTTTCTGCGGCTTGACGCCACACGTTGCAGGTGAGGAACATGGCCTCGCCGTCCTCCCACTGAGAAGTCTGCTGGTTATAGCGACGTGGGGTGGAGGCAACGCGGAAGTTCGCTACTGCGGAACCCGACGGGGTGAAGCGCAGTTCCGGGTCAGCAACGATATTGCCGACTACCGTAATGTTGGTATCTCCCTGAGCCATGTTTTTACTCCTTAATATCGGTTACGCGGATTCGTGTAGAAATGCTCGAAACCCAGTATCCGTTATTTGCTGTCGGTGCGCAGAACCTTGGTACGCAGAATGGAGTCGTTCAGGTTCAGACGACGATCGAGCTCGAGAACCGAGTGGGACTCACACTCCAGGTTAACGACGGCGTAGATGCCCTCTTCCTTCTTATTGATCGGGTAGGCAAGACGGCGCTTGCCCCACACGTCAACCTTGTCGACTTTGCCGCCATCCTTGCGGATTGCTTCGAGGAACTTATCCAGGGACGGGGTTACGGTGCGCTCATCCTGATTGGGATCCAGAATGATCATGACTTCGTAGTGACGCACGGACCTCATCACCTCCTATGGTCTAGTAATTGGTATCGGCCATATCACCTTTGCGGATATGGCAGGAGGGTCTGTTGCGTCAAGCAACCCCCACACAGTACCGCACTGACCGGCGGAAAAGAAATCACTCGCTCGGTCTTACATACCGTTGGTCGTTGCCGCGAAGAAAATAGCGGTACTCGCCGGGATGACGGTGAGGAAAAGGAGAGCCAACAACCCAAGAACAAGAGGCCACGTCCGGTTCTCAGCTCTCTGGAATAGGTAGTAGGCCGTGGTCACGCACAAGAAACCTAAGGCAATGGACACAATGCCGACGATCGTGATGATCACTTCCTAAATCCTCCGGCGAGAGGATCGCGGCCGCCATGGGCCGCACGGACTTTATCCTCGGACTTGCCCCACATCTGGCGGATGACGAGCACGCCGATGGCAATGATGAAGGCATCGCGCGTGATAACCGCCAGATCCAGCATCTCATGCGGTAGGGCCTTGTTTTCTGAGCCGAGCATGTGCCACATGAGGATGGGCCACACGAGGGCGTCGGCAAGCGCCCAGCTCAGAATGAGACGCCACCGCGGCAAAGCCAACACTGCCGGCACCACGAGCCACAGAGAATACTGCGGCGACCACACCTTGTTGAAGATGAGGAAAGCCATGATGATGAGGTAGACCAGCTCCGCCACACGTGGCGTGCGCGGCGCCTTCAGACCGAGAATGGCGATACCTGCACAGCACAGCAAGAACGCCACCAAAGAAAAGGTGTTGAGGAACTCCGGCGAAAAGCTGAGGCTCGTCGTTCGGTTGATCAATGCATAGATCGTGGTCCACTCAGCACCGCGCTCCTGGTTGAGGCGGAAAAATTCGCGCCATGCCTCCGGATACATCAGCGCCACCGGAAGGTTGACCACGACCCACGTGACAATCGTGGAGAGGAACATCGTGATGAACGGCGCCCACCGCTTGTTGCGGATGGCCAGCACTAGGAAGGCGCCGAGGATAAACAGCGGCCACAGCTTAAAAGCAGTACCCAGTCCGATGAGCACACCGGCTAGCAGGTTCTTGTGTTTCGTCACCGCGAGAAGGGCGCCCACCATAAACGCGACGGAAGGGATATCCCAGTTCGTAAAGGCATGGATGACAACCAGAGGGCTGGCCGCGACGAGAATGGTGTCCCACGCGCGGTTTCCGGTGAGCTGGAAAACCATGACGATGACCCCCACCCAGATGAGCGCCATCACTAGGGCAGTCAGGCCAAAGTACCAGCTGACCTCCGCCATACCGGTCCACTTAACAGCCGCATAGGTGTTGCGCGCCAGCCAGCCGACGGCCCCTTGGAACAGGCCGGCAAGCACGGGGTACTCCATGTAGCGAGTGAGGTCCCCTTCGACCCAAGAGTAGGCATAGGGAAAGCCCGGCTCGTCGAGGCCGCGGCCGCCGTACAACGGGACGATGTCGTTGTAGCAGAAGGAGGTGTACTGGCGGTTTCCATCCCAGTTGAGGCTGATGGTTCCGTCGTCACCCCGGCGGCTGCCAGCGCACGTGGCCTTGCTCAGAAAACCGAAAGCCAGGAAGGTCCACGCCAAGGTGATGATGACGCGTAGCGGCGTCCACCATCCGGCGGTGCCGGAGCGGGCGAAGCGGCCTGTGCGCCCGCCCAAGGCGTTGACTGCACTCAGCGCTACTGGCTCAGAGGACAGGGGTACAAGCTGTTGAGTTTTCTGCTGACTCACCGGGGGATCTGTCTCCTACTGACCAAGAAGTTTATTAAGTCCGTCGTCGATCAATTCATCAATCGACGGGGAATCCGGTTGGGCGGGTTGTTCCGGCTGAGCCGGCTGTTCAGGCGGTGCTGGGGTATCACCGCCACCGTCGTGGTTATCCCCACCGTGGCCCTCACCATCGTGGCCTTCGCCGCCGTTCTCGGTGGTCTCCTCGGGGGCCGCTGGGTCCTCCTGCCAGGTCTGGGTCTGGCTCGGGTCATAGGTGTAGCCAGAGCCCCAGCTGCCGACGCCGTAGTTGATGGGATAAGCCTGCGGGAAGGCCTGCTGCTCGACGTCAGCAAGCGAGGTATCCAAGATGGACTTCCAGATCTTCGTCGGCGAGTTGGAGCCATACATGATGCCGCCCCACTGATTAAAGATTGCGGAGGTGTTGTCGGCCGTGCCTACCCACACCGCTGTAGCCAGCTGCGGCGTGGAACCAACCATCCATGCATCCTTGTTCTGGCCAGTATCGCCCAGCTGCGTCGTACCAGTCTTGGACGCAGACGGGCGTCCGCCAGCTAGCGCACCATTGGACCATGCGGCAATTGGCTGCATCGCGGAGATCACGTTGTTGGCCACGTTAGCGGAGACACGGCGTTCACCGCCATCAGTTGGATTCTCGTAGAGAACCTCACCCGCGTCGTTTTCTACCTTTTCCACGAAGTGCGGCTGATGCCAGATGCCTTGGTTGGTCAAGGTGGCCATTGCCGTCGCCATATCGAGCGGACGCGACTGGTACTGGCCCAGCACGATGCCCTCGTACGGCGTTCCACCATTTTCAGTGAGGGTCTTCTCAATTCCCGGCAAGCTGCGCGCCACGCCCAGAGCGTGGGCCATGTCCGCGGTGTCCTGCATCTTATTCTCCAGGTCATCCTGGAGGCGGAGGAAGGACGTATTGTAGGAGTTCTTCAAGGCTTCCGCAATAGTGCAGCTGCCACAACCACCGCCAACGTTGGTGACCGTCTGCGAGCCAGGCAGCTGGTACGGCGCAGAGGAATAGTAGGTGTTGAGGTCAATACCCTGCTGAAGGGCCGCTGCCAACGTCATGATCTTGAAGACGGAACCGGTCTGCAGCGGGGAATTGGCATAATCCCAGCCGCCAGAATCATCGCCGCCATAGTAGCCGCGCACGGCACCCGTAGCCGGCTCAATGGTGACAGCCGCCGCGCGCGCGTCATCCTGCAGCTGGTCCAACTCTGCGTGGGCAGCATCCGTCGATGCATTCTGGACGGTCATATCAATGGTCGTCGTCACCTTCAGGCCACCAGTGGCCAGCTGATCCTCGGTGATGCCCACGCGGGATAGCTCATCGATGACCTGATTCTTGATGTGGCCATAAGCGCCCGGCGCTTCGGTGTAGGCGGAATACTCAGACGGATCACGGGTTTCCGGGAAGACGAGCTGGTCACGTTCAGCCTGATCCAGGTCACCCATCTCAACGAGGCCATCCATGACGTAGTTCCAGCGAGCATGGGAACGTTCCTCATCTACCCAGGGATCGAGGACGGACGGTGACTGGATGACGCCTGCCAGCAGCGCACCTTCTTCCTTGGTGAGGTCCTTGGCGTCCTTGTTGAAGTACGCGTTGGACGCCGCTTCAATGCCATAGGCGTTGCGGCCAAAGTAGACGGTATTGAGGTAGGCGTTGAGGATTTCCTCCTTGGACCACTCATTGGTCATCTTCACGGAGTAGATGAGCTCACGAATCTTGCGGACATAGGAGTACTCGTCACCCACCAGCGTGTTCTTCACATATTGCTGAGTAATGGTGGAGCCACCACCAGCGCTGCTATCACCAGTGAGCTTGCCCAGCACGGCACGGCCGAGGCCAGTAAAGGAAAAGCCAGAGTTGGTCCAGAACTCGCGGTCCTCCGCAGCCAGGACCGAGTCCTCCACATAATCAGGAATCTCTTCCAGGGTGACTTGGCGGCGGTTGCCTTCTGGCGGCACGAGCTTAGCCAACTGCGATTCACCGTCGCGGGCAACGATGGTGGAAATCTGGCTGGGCTGCAGCTCCTTGGAGTCGGGGACGTCGTACTGCGTATAGGCGTAGCCAAAAAGGGCCGCAGGTACGGCCACGATCACGAGCAGGACAACGAGCACAACCCATGGCCACCTGCGCTTGCGGCGGGGTCCGTTGTCGGAGCTCTTCTTCCTGTGGCTACCTGGCTTTCGCCGAGACGTTTCCTTTTCGGTCACTGATCCGTGTCCTCATCAATCCTGTACAGAAACTGTAAATACATGCAGCTTACCGGCGTGAACTGGGAAGCCAAAACTACCCTAAAGCATAGACCGTGGCGGCCCGAAGAAGATGATTCCAACGGCACGCCGGACATACCTCCACCGCATGGACGGTAAACTCCAGCCCTTCAGCCACCAGATCTGCAATCTCCTGCTCACTGCGTGCGCTGCCTGCGCGGCGCCCTAAAGAATCGCCATACACCCAGCGTGTGAGGCGCAAATCGTGTTCGCAGATGGGGCAGGACTTGTGCATATCGACGCCATGGTGCTCCGCCGCAGCACGAAGGAGGAAGTCGGCGTCGCACAGCTCGTCACGGCTCATCCGGCCCGCGCGTAAGTCGCGCAAATGCTGAGCGCGTTCCCACTCGTAGGAGATCTCGTTACGGTAGGCCACTGTTGCAGTTGCTTTTGCCGACACCTGTGTACCTCCTTCGCTCATGATGGCCGCTGACAGCGACGCCACATTCACCCGATACATTCTAGTAGGGGCTGCGACAACAATCTACGGACCCACTCTCATAGAAGACTGGGAATACGTAAGCGATTCAAGCTGCAAAACTAAACTTTTTAGCAAGCTAACTACCATTGAGCCACATAACTCGCTAGACTTATTTTCCATGAGTGAAGAAAATATCGAATCCCCCGTACCGTACGAGGACGCCCTCGAGGTTGCCCGCCAAATTCAGCCCGCGCTCAACAAGCTTATGTTGATTTTCCAGCGCACCACGGAGGGCACCTCCCTGACCACCTCCCAGGTGTCCATCATGAACCAACTCCGCCTGCGCGGCCCGTCCCGCGTGAGCACCATCGCCCAGGCAGAACTGATCCGTATGCCCACCGCTTCTAATGCCCTGTACCAATTGGAGCGCCATGGCTTTGTGGAGCGCCACCGTGACGAGAAGGATCGCCGCGGTGTTCTCGTTGCCCTTACCCAGCTGGGCGAGTCCGAGTTGACCATCGTTTCTCGCCAGCGTGCGGCCGCTTTGGCAGAGATCCTGCGCTGGCTGGAGCCGGAAGACATTAAGGATGCCGACTCCCTCGTAAACCTGATCTCCAAGCTGGCGGATGTCTACCGCCCCATCATGGAAGGAAAATAGACCATAGAGGAGGCCTTATGCAGATTTTATTTTAAGGCCGGAGGGGTTGATAATGGAATAAACAACCCCGAAACATGTACTGAATGGCTAAGAAATCTTCCCGCCCCTCCAAGGGGCTCGTAACATCAGAGGACCCGCTCCCTCCGGTCCGCATCCTCGTATCGTGGAGTCCTAAATCCGCCGGTACGGAGGCTATTGACTTCGCAGCATGGATAGCGCGCACCACACCTGCGCACATCCGCGTTGTCTCCACCATCTCGCAACCGCTGACCGTTACTTCCTTAAGCAAGCTCAGCGGTTCCTACAAGAAGTGGTTCAAGAAGGAACGCGCTACCTGCGAAGATGCTGTCCGGGATGCATTGAGCACAGCCGGCGTGCATAAGTCCCAATGGGATACGGACGTGTCTGTTCTCGTCGCCGGGCCCTCCCGCCCGCAGCTCTTAGAGGAGATGGCCCAGGATTTCGGCGCTCACGTCATTTTGTTGGGCGCCAATCAGTCCGCGCCGAAGGGCCGCTTCTTCTCCGGCTCAACGGCGGATGCCCTCCTTCACTATTCTCCCCTTCCTGTCGGCTTGAGCCCACGCGGCATCAAGCTCTCCAAGCACGGAGTCACTCGCATCAACTTCGCGTTTACCGACCGCGGCTGCGATGACGACCCCGCACTCCTCCGCGCTGCATGCATGGCACACCGCGCCGGGCTCCCCCTTCGCATACTGGCGTTTTCGCCGGAGGGGCTTATCGACGTCCCCCTGGACTACTCCCCTACTTTCCCCAGCGACGCCCCCAATTGGCGCGAGCACTCGCTCTCCCTTTTGGACCGCGCCCACGATTTTATTGCGGACGCCTTCCCGGATCTCGAGGTCACCACGGCCATCGGCAGCGGTAACGGCTGGTCCGGGGCGGTGGACTCACTCAAGTGGAAGAAGGGCGACCTTCTCTGCTTGGGGTCAGCGCCCATGGGCCCCATTGCCCGTGTCTTCATAGGAAGTACCGCCACTGAGCTTCTTCCGCACGTAGGTGTGCCTGTACTTGTGTGCCCGACGGGTCCGGATCCTGAGTCCTAGTTCACGCGTTAGACTGCACATCATGGCAGCTGAGCATCCTGAAAACGACCTGACGTCGGACGCGGACTACGCTAACCTGCGCCGTCCGGAGCCGCAGAGCTTCGACGAGCTTGCCGACGCCCCCGATCCCCTCGTCCTCGCCGAAGCCAACCGCCGCTCTTCGCGCCAAGCGCTCTGGTTCATGGTGGCTATCCTTCTGGGCTCGGCACTGTATGCACTGCTCCTCGCTGGCATTTTCAAGCTCACCGGCCCCGATACCAACTGCCACCCGGCGGTCTATGCCTCATGGCTGTGCACGAAGACGCAGCGAACCATTTTCGCGACCACAACGATGATCATCCCCTTCGCGGGCATGATCGGCTGCGCCGTCATCATGGTGCGCAAGCTCAAGGCTTATCTGCGCTGGCGCGGGTGGATGGCCATTTTCTGGGTCATGGCCGGCAACTTTATGCTCTGGGGCATTAACGATATTCAGATTCTCCTCGCCCCAGAGCTCTAGTCCTATTTTTGTGCTTCGGCGCGCGCGACCTCCGCACAGTCCTCGCGCCCACAATGCTGCGTCTCTGTGTGTTGGATGCAGTCATCACAGATGAGCACCTGCTGGCGGCACGTGTCCTCATTGATGCAGTTGTGGAAAGTATTGGTGCCTTTGCCGCAGTGCACGCAGTGGCCCAGCTGGATAAAGCCTGGATCCTCAATCCCCTGGCCAAATTCGTGGTGCATACGCTTATCGAAGACATACATCGAGCCTTCCCACAGGCCATCGTTGCCGTACTTTTCGCCGTAGCGCACGATGCCACCGTCAATTTGGTAGACCTCGTTGAAGCCACGATTCTTCATCAGCGACGACAAGATTTCGCAGCGAATGCCACCGGTGCAGTAGGAAACGACCGGCTTATCCTTCATCCAGTCGTACTTGCCGGATTCCAGCTCAGCGATGAAGTCGTGCGTCGTTTTCACGTCCGGCACCACGGCATTTTTGAACTTGCCGATTTCCGCTTCCATAGCATTGCGCCCGTCAAAGAAGACGACCTCATCGCCGCGTTCTTCGACCAGCTTGTTGACTTCTTCGGGTTTCAAGTGCACGCCGCCACCGACGACACCATTCTCATCTACCTTGAGCTCACCCGGCGCGCCAAAGGCCACGATCTCATCGCGGACCTTGACTGAGAGGCGTGGAAAGTCATCCGCGCCACCCTCCGACCACTTGAACTCCATTTTCTTGAAACCCGGATACTCACGGGTCTCACGCACGTAGCGCTTGCAGGCATCCATGTCACCGCCAACGGTGCCATTGATGCCGTGCTCCGAGATGAGGATGCGGCCCTTAAGCCCGAGCTTCTCGCACAGCGAGCGCTGCCACAACATAATCGCGGTGGGGTCCTCGATGGGAGTAAAGCAGTAGTAGAGGAGAATCTTGCCAATAGTCACGCCCGCAAGTCTAGGCCTGCTGCGAAGTAAAACCCCAATCTTTCCTGACTTAAGGTTGTGGATTTAGTACATAGGCCCGGCTGCGACTCGTGGGCGGCGCTGTGGGTTGAACTCGCCCTGAATCGATGAGCCCCCGAAGGCCGTAACGAATCGTGCTTGCGCTATAGCCGGTCTTGTCCATGAGCTGATGAATATTGTGCTCCACGTCAACCTCCAACACACCTAGGATTCCCACTTGCACAGGAGTCAGCCCTAAGACATCAGCGGAGAGACCGTACCGTTCAGGACCACGCTGATGCTCAGTTAAGAGACCTTCACTCACGAGCTCGCCCAGCTCCTCGCGCGCTTCGTCGCTATCGATACCAAGTACGCTTCGAATAAGCTGCGGAGTCACCTCACGGTATTCCCGTGCTAGAAGCATCACTTGGGCACGCTCTGGCGATAAATCCCCGATTCCAAGCTTCTCTAGCCATCGCTGGGCTTCAGGATTCAACAGACCGTGCCGATGCAGCACCACGGTAAAGGCACCTATTTCGATTTTGAATTGTGGTTGCGGCAGGCCATGCTGCTTCATTGCCGCTTGCATTCGGCGAATACCACTTCCTTGGTTTTCCGCGATCGTTCCTTTGTCTCTTGCCGGAACATAGGACAATGTCTTAGCAATGAATTGATTACGAGGCACTGACCTTCCGTCATCAAGATTGTCGAGTGTACGGTCTCCCCACAGGCCACCTGGATTGCGAATCTCAACACGGTCACTAAAAATATCAATCGCAACTTGCTCGCTGATCGACACTGGACCATAGTCGCGATGCATCACGGCATTGGTAATTGCTTCGCGCAGGACCACCTCAGGAATCTCCGGTTCCTGCTCGACAGTTCTTCCCCGCTCAACATATCGGGTATTGAGCAGGCTTAACGTCGCACCGATCGCATCTTCGATTTGATCTTTGATGTGGCCTTCACACACCTTGCGATGATCAAACCGTACTTCTGGATCTGCCGATTTTTGCTGTCCGGGGTGCTTCGCCACATCGATAAACAACTGCGGGAAGAATTGCTGGGGATAAACACCAAAGCACATCAAACCGGAAAAAACCACTTCACCAGCCCTATTAAGACTATTGAGCTTTCTCAAAACTGCGAGTGCAGAATTATCTCCGTTGAGCAAACGTGATTGGGAAGCATGAAGACGCTCAATGACTGAGTTGACCAACGGCATATCGAGATCTTCGATAGCCGCATCCTCCACAATTTGTTGATCAGAGAAATCAGATTCGTAACGGTGCTGGAGCTGATAGATCTCATGTGCGGTGAGATGCTTGTTCTTGTCATCGAGGCGCTTATAGCTTCCCTTCGTTATCCCCTGGTCGACAACAAAACACGGCATGCGTTTAGCCTTTTGAGTTTCCTCAGACATCGACGCGATTCCCAACGCCACGATTGGCGCGCCCTCAAAGGTGAAACGACGCACCTGAAATGTAGGAACCGGTTCTACTCTCGGCGCCTTGTCCCCTAGCCCGTTATCCACTGAGTCAATAATCTTGTTCGGGTCAAATCCTTGGGCAGGGATAAAACCGGAGGTTTCATCAATCCCAAGAAGTATGACGCCACCATCAGTATTGGCGAAAGCTGAAACCGTATTCCAGACGTCCTTGTTGAGTTTTCCTACCGCCGCTTTAGCCTCACAGTCATTGTCATCACTACCTTGCGCACGCAGGCGTTCGACAATCGCGTTGATGTCTTCATCACTGAAGTTTTCGACATTCCATACCGTCACTGCCCGTGCCTCCCTCAGCTGTTTTCTTCACTTTAACACTGACACCGCTGACTTTTAACAGTGAGAGCACACATTTGATAAGTGAGGAGTTCACTTCTATCACTGAGGACATCACTTTGATCAGTGAAGCGCCTCATTGTCAGAGTGAGCTACAGAAATAGCAAAGTGTATGCAGCGAGGTCGACGCAGGACGACGGGTTGGCCCTAACAGGCCTTAACGCTTCTGGTAGAGAGCGCTCTTGCGGGCAAAGACCGGATCGGAGGTCACAAGCACGCCGAGGTTGCGGAAGATACCTTCATCCACAGACCCCAGGATGGTAGTGGTGTGGACGTCGCAGCCCTGCAGTTCCTTCAATGCATCGAGGGCGCGGCGGGCATTCTCATCCTTCGCAGCGGAGACTGACAGGGCGATGAGAACCTCATCGGTGTGCAGGCGCGGGTTTTTCGAGCCCAAGTGCTTGGTCTTCAAAGTCTGAATCGGCTCGATGGACTCCGGCGACAGCAAGTGCAGCTCGTCGTCGATGCCGGCCAGGTGCTTCAGCGCATTGAGCAGGGTAGCCGCCGAGCAGCCCAGCAGTGGGGAGGTGCGGCCGGTGATGATGGTGCCGTCGTGAAGCTGCAGCGCCGATGCGGGTCCCTCGGTCTCCTCTGCCTTCTGACGCGCCGGCTCCACCACGGGGCGGTCAGTGGCCTTGATTCCAGCCTTGGCCATAATCACCGCAGCACGTTCCGACTGGGTGTTATCGAGACCGTTGCGGGCCTCCTCCACCAAGGTCTTGAAGTAGCGGCGGATGATTTCCTGTTGGGAGGCCTCGCGGCAGACTTCGTCGTCAGTAATGCAGAAGCCCACCATATTCACGCCCATGTCCGTCGGGGACTGGTAGGGCACGGTTCCGGTAAGGCGCTCCAACAGGGACTTGAGCAGTGGGAAGGCCTCGACGTCACGGTTGTAGTTCACCGTGGATTCGCCATGCGCGGAGAGGTGGAAGTGGTCGATGACATTCGCATCATTGAGGTCCACCGTGGCGGCCTCATAGGCCAGGTTCACCGGGTGATCCAGCGGAAGGTTCCAAATAGGGAAGGTCTCAAACTTGGCATATCCTGCCTGCACGCCGCGGAGATTCTCGTGGTAGACCTGCGACAATGCCGTGGCCAACTTGCCGGAGCCCGGGCCCGGCGCGGTCACCACGACGAGGTCCCGGGAGGTCTCCACATAGTCGTTCTTACCCAAGCCATCCTCGGAAACAATGAGATCAATGTTGGAGGGGTAGCCGGGGATGACGCGGTGACGCGCCACGGTCAGCCCTAGGCGCTCTAGGCGCTCGATGAAGGCCTCCGCCTGGCTATTGCCCTCCTCCAGCTGCGTCATGACGATGTTGTTGACTAGGAAGCCGCGGTCCCGGAAGACGTCGACAAGCCGCAGCACATCATCTTCATAGAGGATCCCCAGGTCACCGCGCATCTTCTGCCGCTCGATGTCCTTGGCATTGATGCAGACGAGGATTTCCACGTCATCCTTGATGCGCTCCAACATCGCAATCTTGTTATCCGGCGTGAAGCCGGGCAGCACGCGGGAGGCATGCATGTCATCAAAAAGCTTGCCACCCATCTCGAGATAAAGCTTCCCACCGATTTCTTTGCGTCGAGCGTTGATGTGCTCCGACTGCAGCTCAATGTATTTTTCACGGTCAAAACCGATTGCGCGCCCCATAATATTTAGGCCCTTCCGTTCAACGGGTAGTACCCGGAAAGTCTACAGCAGCACTGCCCCCGCGTAGACTTCCTGACATGCCTGAGGGACACGTTATTCACCGCCTTGCTCGGACACTCAATGC
Organism: Corynebacterium sp. HMSC078H07; assembly: GCF_001812805.1. Lineage (GTDB taxonomy): Bacteria > Actinomycetota > Actinomycetes > Mycobacteriales > Mycobacteriaceae > Corynebacterium. The sequence continues at coordinate 24,485 of NZ_KV810440.1, forward strand.
GGACTTTCGCGGCGCGCCGCTGGCTGTGAGCAGCCCCCAGGGCAGGTTTGCTGCGGAGGCCGCGCTTGTCGACGCCTCACCCCTCACCCTCGCCGAAGCCTATGGCAAGCACCTGTTTCTTCACTTCGATGCCGAGGACCCTCGCCACGTCATCTATATCCACCTAGGCCTCATCGGCTCCCTGCGCTTCGAACCTTCGGCCGACGTGTGGGGTCAGATTCGACTACGCCTCGATAACGGCACAACGGCCGCCAACCTGCGCGGACCGCAATTCTGCACTCTTATTACCGAGGAGGAGTACCAGGTCAAGGTGGCGAAGGTGGGCCAGGATCCGCTGCGTGAGGATGCTGACCCCGATGCCCTGTGGGCCCGGGTGCATGCCTCACGGCGCAGTATCGGTGCCCAGCTCATGGACCAGGGCCTCTTCGCTGGTGTAGGCAATATTTACCGCGCCGAGGCTCTCTTCCGCCAAGAACTCTCCCCCTTCATCCCCGGCACTCAACTCGACCGCGCCGAGTTCGATGCAATCTGGTCTGACCTGGTCGGCCTCATGGACTACGGCGTGGAGCACGGCCGCATCGACACCGTCCACCCTGCCCATACGCCGGAGGCCATGGGCCGCGAGCCGCGCAAGGATGACCACGGCGGCGAGGTCTACGTCTACCGCCGCGCCGGGCAGCCCTGCCATGTCTGCGGCGCAGAAATTCAAGAGAAGGTCATGCAGGGCCGCAATCTCTTCTGGTGCCCCACCTGCCAGGGCTAAACTGTGAGGGTATGCGCCCTGCTTATACCGTTGCCACTGTTCGTGCTGCTGAGGAGCGTCTCCTCGCTGAGCAATCGCACCCCGACCAGCTCATGCAGCTGGCGGCCGCAGCGGTGGCGGAGGCTGCCACCTCCATGCTGGCTGCTCTCCCCGGTGCGGTAGTCATCCTCGCCGGCTCGGGCGGCAATGGCGGTGATGGACTCTTTGCCGGTGCGCACTTGGCTGAGCGTGGTATCACCGTCCATGCCCTAGTCCCCGAGAAACACCATGAGGCGGCACTGGAGGCTTTCCTCGCCGCGGGCGGCACGGTCCTTCCTTCGAAGACCACGCTGCCGACAGGCACCGCGCTGCTTATCGACGCTATCGCGGGCCTCGGTTCCGCCCGCGGCTTGAGCGGCGCCGCACTGTCGCTCTACCGCGACGCCACCGCCGTCGGCGCCGCAGTTTTAGCCGTCGACATGCCCACCGGCGTCGATGCGGACACCGGCGTGGCCGCCCCAGACACCGTCGAGGCCGATGTCACCATCACCTTCGGCTCGCCGCGCCTGGGACATGCGCTGGCTGCTGAATGCGGGCAGGTGGTGGTCTCCGATCTCTTCCTACCCGGCGCGCCTTCCTTCGCTGAGACCCTCGCTGAACTGGATGAACCCGCCGCATTCATCGCCCATGAGCCCACGGTTCCCTCGCCCTGGGAGTGGCTCCCGGGCGAACCCGATCTGCCAGGTGGGCGCCTCACTCGTCCCTGGCCTGTCGGTTGCACCGGCCCCATTACCGATCCCACACCACATTCACGTTCCGACAAATACTCCGGTGGCGTCGTCGCCCTCGCTGCCGGCAGTGCGGCTTACCCGGGCGCGGGCATCCTCTGCGCCACCGCGGCGGTGCGAGCCACGCCGTCGATGGTGCGCTTCATCGGCGATAACACCATCACGTCTCTGCTTCCTGAGTTGGTCTGCCACCCGGATGTTTCCTCCGCTGGCCGCGCCCAAGCCTGGGTCGTGGGCCCAGGCCGCGGTACCGATGCAGCGGCCGCCGCCGAACTGCGCAAGGTTCTAGCGCAGGACCTGCCCACCGTTATCGATGCCGACGCCCTCACGCTTCTGGCGCGCAACACCTCCTTGCGCCGGACAGTCGCCGAGCACCCGCTGACCATCCTCACCCCACACGAAGGCGAATTCACCCGCCTCTACGAGGCCACCTTCGGCTCTTCGCTCCATGCGGCTACCGGCTGGAGCCGCGCCCTCCACGAACTAGCCGGGGAACTGAACAGCATCATCCTGCTCAAAGGCCGCCTCACCCGCGTCACCGCACCCGGCCAGCCGCTGTACTCCTTCAATTCCGGCCACTCCTTTGCCGCAACTCCCGGCTCTGGCGACGTGCTCTCCGGCATCCTCGGTGCGGTCATGGCCCAGCTCTTCGCCAAAACCTCCACCGAAACCGCCGCCGCGACCACCGCCCGAGCCATCAGCGAGGTTCTCCACGCCGGCGCCATCCACGCGCATGCTGCGGCCATCGCGGCCGAAACCCGCGAAGGCTTCGCGCCTTGTTCGGCCTCCCAGATCGCCGCAGCCATCCCACAGGCCATTGCCCGGCTCCTCAACGCGCAGCGCTAGCTCCGTAGCCCGGCGCTAGCTCCGCAGCAAGGTACGTTTCGATCAAATAGCACCCCAGAAATTCGAAGATCTGGGACCTTATTTGATCGAAACGTACCCAGCCGCCACCGTGTTGGTACATTTTCGCAACGAAGCCCTAGACTTTCGCGGTTCTCGGGCCACTATTTACGAAAACGTACCGCCGCTCGACGCAGAATCCCAGACGCGGTGCCGACGGACTTGCGCAGCAATCCCCTCGTGCCCACCGGCACGGTGCCGTGGCGCAGGGAGGTGTTCTCCCAGGGCCATGTCATTCCAGCCCAGGCTGCCATGACGGCAAGGGTCTCCACCGCAATGTAGCCGGGCCAGGGACCGAACAGGTTGATGATGGAGGGACTGCCCGGCGCGTGGTTGAGGAAACCGTAGTTGCCGTCTGTCTTGGCGTTGACCGTCATCGCGATGGCCATCCAGATGGGCGTGACCTTCACGGCAAAGCGGTAGCCCTTCCACGTCGGTCGATAGCCCAGGCCGAAGGTCAGGCCCAGCGGTACGGCGAGCGCCACGATGTGGAAGAACCAGTAGGTGCTAAAACGCAGCCAGCGTGGGGCAAAGTAGTAGATGACATCCGGGGTGATGATGGCCTGCGGGTTAAGGATGATGCCCCAGAAATACGTCAGGGTGAGGGCATGCTCGTTGCCGGTAATGAGGCCGAGCGCCAAGATGGGACGCAGCACGTCACAAAGGTGCAGCGGGAGGGACTCCCGGATATCGAACTGGGAAGGATCCAGGGAAATAACTGTCCATGCGGTGCCGAGGACCAAAAGGACCCAGCCGACCATCTGGCGGACGAACTTTTCACGGCTTGTGCCTTTAACGCGGCGAGCGCCGACGATGAAGACACCGCAGGCAGCGATGGTAATCGTCAACATAAGCGCATGCAGCGGGGTCCATTGCTGCATGCGCTCATAGTCGGTAGGGGTTACCCGTGGGCGGCGAGGTCGAAGCATATCGAAGTACTAATGTACTCCGCCTTCAGCACTTGTGGGCACGAAGAAGAAAAATTAGTTCCTTGTATCAATTAGGGCCTAGGCCGCCACGTCCGAGTAAGCGGAGACGTATCCGTCCTTGACTTCCAGGACACGGTCGGCATAGTCCAGCAGGCTGCGGTCGTGGGTGATGAACAGGGTGGCGGTGCCAAAGTCCTCGGTGACACCGCGCAGAAGCTTGGCGATGTCTCGCGAAAGCTTAGAGTCAAGAGCAGAGGTGGGCTCGTCCGCCAGCAACACGGAAGGCTGGCCCATAAGAGCACGGGCAATGTTGACGCGCTGGCGCTGGCCACCGGAGAGCTGACCCATGCGGCGGTTGCCAAAGCTCTCAAGGCCCACGAAGCTCAAGAGCTCATCGGCACGGTCCTGACGCGGCTTTCGGCCTTCCATGTGGTCGATGATGAGTAGCTGCTCACGCGCGGTCAGAGAAGCAATGAGGTTAGCCTGCTGGAAGATGAGGCCACGGGTGCCGTGCATCTCGACGGATCCGGAGTCCGGTTCGATAAGGCCAGCGGCCACGGAGAGGAGGGTGGACTTGCCGGAGCCGGACTCGCCGATGACAGCGGTGAGCTCGCCGGGATTCACGTCTAGGCTCACACCGTCCAAAGCGGCAACACGGGATTCGCCGTCGGGGTAGGTCACCACGATGTCGCGGAGGGACAGAGCAGGAGTAGCAGTGGTAATCATTAGGCGTTGCCTCCTAGGGCGTCGAGCGGATTGATCTTGGAAACGCGGCGGGTGGCGAGGAAGGCACCGGCGATGCCGAGCAGCCAGATGCCGAGAGCGGGGACGATGACCGTCATAACAGAAACCTCGAAGGGCACGGTGCCCTGTGCGGCGAGGCCCAGCAGCCAGCCGAAAAGCGCGCCAATCCCCACGCCAGCAGCCAGGATGATGGCCGCCTGGGCAATAGCATCCTTGAGCAAGTACGTCACGCTGGCACCAAGAGCGCGGAGGATAGACAGGTCACGGGTGCGCTGGATGGTCCAGATGCTCAGGAAAGCGATGGTGACCAGTGCAGAGATGCCGTAGAGGAAGGCCTGCATCGTCAACAGGGAGCCGCGCTCCGAGCTGTAGGCCGGCAGGCCAGACAGCGCCTTGCCCATGGACACGGACGTCTCCGTCGGCTCTGTGGTCAGCAGCGCCACGCCCACCATGCCCTCCGGGGCGTGGGAGACCTGCTGCCAGGTGGCCGTGTCCACCCAGATAACCGGGGAGTGGGAGTAATACTCATCCGGGACCATGCCACGTACCTCCAGGTCAACGCCACCAAGCGTGCCCTGAGAAGGAGCGTTCATGTCTTCATCGATGGACTGGCTAAGAATCATGCCGCGTTCCGGAATCAAGGTGTCCGTCCCGGGAATCTCAGTGCCGGCAGGCAGGCCCAGGACGGCCACACCGCCGTGGCCTTCCAGCTTGGTCTGGCTCGCGCCCAGCGGGAGACCACCGTCGACGACATCCTCAGCGAAAATCTCCGACTCGGTAAAAGACGGGTCTTCGGTGGAGAAGGTCACGTTCGGTGTAGTTTCTCCGAGTGCCTCCAGCGCAGAAGTGTTTTGCTTGGACAGTCCTTGGGTAAGGCCGGACAGCATAACGAGCAACAACGTAATTAGAGCCACGACGCCGCCGATCAGGAAGAAACGACCGCGCGCGGTGACTATCTCTCTCAATGCAAGGAACATAGTATTCATACTGATCACGCGCTAAGAGAAAGTAATCGGGTACCTAGTTGAACCTTCACTCAACCAGTTGGTTGATTCGGCCTCAACCGCTGAGGCGATAGGCTGGATCGGCGTGATGATGCGAAACAGCTTGTGGACCGTTGGCCTCCACATCATGTTCGGATTCCTGCTGGTCTTTGGCGTACTCCGCGCCTGGGCCGATGACCGGCTCGATGCCCGAGTCCTAGGTCTCTCGATTGCCCTCGCCGTGGTCTACGCCGGCTTCGTGGCCTACACCGCCCGCAGACCCGCTCGCCCCGTGCCCACTACGCTGTGGCTCGCTGCGCTCTGTGTGTTGTGGATAGGCCTCATGGTGCATGCCCAAGACTTCATGTGGATGGAATTCCCGCTGGTCTTCGTCTTTGTCCATGCCCTCCCCTTCTGGCCTGGCATCCTCGCCAGCATTGTGCTGTGGGCCATCGCCGCCTTCATCCCCGCCTGGCTGCACCCCCAGGCATGGACGGCAGCCGCTGCTATTGGCCCCTTCATCGGTACCTGTTTCGCCGTGGCCGTCTACCACGCTGCCCGCAAGATTCAAGCGGAGGCGGTGCACCACGCGGCTGTGGCCAAGCAACTGCGTGAAACACAGGAGGAACTGGCCGCCACCGAGCACCAAGCAGGCCGCCTCGAAGAACGCGAGCGGCTCTCCCGGGAGATTCATGACACCGTGGCCCAAGGTTTATCCTCCATCGTGCTGCTCAGCCGCGCTGCCAAGAACAGCACGGACCCGGAGGAGACCACCGCACAGCTCGAACTCATTGAGAAGGTGGCCAAGGACAACCTCGCGGAAGCTCGTCGCTTCGTCAAAGAACTCGCCGCCCCAACCTCCTCCATCGATGAAGGTCTGCGCGCCCTCGTGGACGAACTCCAAGCACAGGCGAAGGGTCTGGGGTTACGCACACGCTTTAGTCTCAAGTTAACCGGCCGCGGCGAGGTGCCTACCGAGCTCCACCACGTCATTCTGCGTTCCGCGCGCGAGGGCCTAACCAACGTGATGAAACATGCCGACGCCGACCGCGCAGTGGTCACGCTGGGCGCTTTCACAGATGAGATCACCTTGGACGTGGTCGACGATGGCCGCGGCATCGACGGCCCACAAGGCTTCGGCCTGACCGGCTTGGAGCAGCGTGTTCGCAGCGTTGGTGGCAGCGTCCAGGTAGAATCCTCACCGGCCGGCACCGCGCTCGCGGTGCGAATCCCAACAGGAAGCAGCCGCAATGGTTAACGTGATGCTCATCGATGATCACCCCGTGGTCCGCGCCGGGCTGCGCGCCATTCTCAACACGTTCCACGACATTGATGTGGTGCTGGAAGGCTCTGACGGTTCGGCAGTGGAGAAGCTGCTGCTTGACGACGTCCCCCCGATCGACGTAGTCGTCTGCGATATCCAGATGCCGGACGTCGATGGCATTGCCGCCACCCGGCGCGTGCGTGAACTCAACGGACCGCCGGTGCTGATTCTCACCACCTATGACACGCAAGCCGATATCCTCGCCGCAGTGGAGGCCGGGGCGATGGGCTACCTGTTGAAAGACGCTCCTGAGGAAGCCCTGCATAACGCGGTCCTCGACACCGCTGCGGGAAAGCGCACGTTAGCCCCCGAGGTCACCAACCTCTTGGCAGAACGCTTAGCCCAGCCGGAAACAGCACTCTCCGCCCGTGAGCTGGAGATCCTTCAGGCCTTGTCCACGGGACAGTCCAATAAGCAGATTGCGCAGGAGCTCTTCATTTCTGAGGCCACAGTGAAGACCCACCTCATCCACGTCTATCAAAAGCTCGGAGTGGATACCCGTACCGCTGCGGTGTCCGCTGCCCGCGAGCGCAAACTCATTTAAGCCGATGCATGCCTACGATTGCATCGTCGTCGGTGGTGGCCAATCCGGCCTCGCCACCGGCTACTACTTGCGCAAAAAGAAGCTCGACTTTCTCATCCTCGACGCCAACCCTTCCCCCGGCGGTGCCTGGCAGCACGTGTGGGACTCGCTGACGCTTTTTAGCGATGCTGAGTCCTCCACTCTTCCCGGCTGGCCCATGCCGCACTACCCCGGGTTTCCGCCGGCAACCCATGTGGTCGACTACCTCACTCGTTACGAAGAGCGCTATGACCTGCCGGTTCGGCATGGCGTCGAGGTCACCGCCGTGCTATACGACGCCCCCTTCTTCCACCTTTCCACCGCCCACGAGGAGTTCCGCGCCCGCACCGTCGTGGCCGCCACCGGCACGTGGTCCGCGCCCTTTATCCCCTTCTACCCCGGCGCGTTTGCGGGCCGCCAATGGCACACGGCGAACTACCCCGGACCCGCACCGTTTCTCCCCGGCGCGCAGCCAGAAACCCAGCGCGTCGCCGTCGTGGGCGCAGGCAACTCGGGTGCCCAAATCGCCGCCGAGCTTGCCTTGGAAGGCGTGGACACCACGTGGTTTACCACGCATCCGCCGCGGTGGATGCCGGATGACGTGGATGGCCGCGTGCTCTTTAGCCGCAACCGGCAGCGCATGCTCGCCTTGGCAAAGGGGGAGCCCGACCCCGGATCGGAGTCGGAGCTCGGCGATATCGTCATGGTTCCACCCGTCCTCAAGGCCCGGGATAGCGGGCTGTTGGGCGCTACCCCGATGTTCGATTCCCTCGATGAACTCACCGAGCAGGGCTTTAGTGATCTCATCTGGGCCACCGGTTTTAGGCCTGCCCTGCGCCCCTTTTCCGGACTTTTAGCAGAAGGAAAACCCACGGTGGAAGGTTTCTTCCCCGTGGGCTACGGCTCGTGGACTGGTCCTGGTTCGGCGACGATTACCGGTGTTTCTCCTTATGCGCGGCAGGTGGCAACCACCATCGCAGAGCGCGTTCGGCTCACCCCGAACGCTTAAGTTTCGAAACGCCTAATTCAGCAGCATGGCTCCGATAAGCGCCACCGACGCCAGCGCCAGAAGAAAACCCAGGCGCTGCAGGATTTTCATCTGCTGCTCGCGGCTCAGCCGCGCCATGAGAAGTGCGCCAAGAATGCTGCCCACGCTGTTGTAGAGGACATCATCAATATCGCTAAAGCCTAGGGAGAAAACGTACTGCGCGGTTTCAATCCCTAGGCTCACCGTGAGACCTATCAGCAGGGCGCCACCGAGACCCCAGCGAATCCGCCGCAGAGAACGTCCCACCACGTACACGGCCGCACCGAAGGGCATAAAGAGAAGGATGTTGCCGAAGAGATCGCTCCACCCTCCGTACCACACCGAAGCTGTTTCAAAACCACCAAAGAGGTGCAGGTTCACCTTGCGTACTGCATGCGCTGAGCCATCCACGACTCCCGGGATATCCATGAAGGGCTTGCCCAGCGTGGCCAGCCCCACGGTGACTAAGGCGAGGAGGGTGACTAAGAGGGCGTCGCGAAGCACATGCCGGTACGGATCCGGCACGGGCGCAAGCCGGTTTCGTGTGTGGCGAAGCTCTGTGGTGCTCATGGTGGCCACTTTAAGGGGAAAAGCTGACAAGATCCTGGGGTATTCGCTGCCAAGAGGCTGCTTCACAATGTCGGTAGGATAGTGCGCATGAGCACACTCATTGTCACCCGTACCGAGTCCGGCGTTTCCCAGGCTTTCCAGGACGAGCAGGTCCTGGCGGAAGGAGACACGCTGGTCAATGTTCAGTATTCCTCCCTCAACTACAAAGACGCCATGGCCTTGGAGGGCGATAAGGGCGTCATGCGCATTGACCCGCTCGTGCCCGGCATCGACGTCGTCGGCACCGTGGAAGAAACCACGGATGAGCGTTTGAAACCGGGCCAGCTCGTCGCAGCCTTCGGCGACGGCCTGGGCGAGTTCCGCCACGGCGGCTACACCACCCAGCAGCGTGTCAACGGTGAGGCCACCATCCCCGTTCCGGAGCGCTTCAGTGCCCACGATGCTGCTGCCATCGGCACCGCCGGCTACACCGCGGCTATCTGTGTGAACCAGCTGCGCACGCACGGCACGACGGAAGGTCACATCCTCGTCACCGGCGCGACAGGCGGCGTGGGCTCCATCGCCGTGCAATTGCTCAAGTCTGCCGGCTACGAGGTCACCGCCGTGACTGGCCGCGTGGACTCCCAATCGGAGTACCTCACCCGGCTAGGCGCCGATCACATTCTGGACCGCGCTGCGCTCTCGGAAACTGGGCGCCCACTGCAGAAGGCGCTGTACGACGGCGCCATCGACACCGCCGGCTCCACTGTTCTGGCCAACGTTTTGGCGCAGGTGCGCTGGGGCGGTGTTGTGGCAGCCACCGGCATGGCGGCGGGCCCAGACTTGCCGGCTTCGGTTCTGCCCTTCATCCTGCGCGGCATCGTGTTGGCGGGCGGCAACTCTGTCGACGCTCCGCGCGCGGTGCGTGAGGCTGCCTGGCAGCTTCTCGACGACCACCTGGACCTCGACCTGCTGCACTCCATTACGGAAACCGTGCAACTCGACGCCGTCACCGCAGCCGCCAAGGAGCTGCGCGCTGGCACCCGCCACGGACGCACGGTGGTGGAAATTTAACTGCGCTGGTGAACGCGATGTGACAGGGCTTCGTCATCCGTTCCGGGGGCGTCGCCCAACTCACCTGTAGTGTCATCATCAGTGCGGGCCAGCCAGATGGAGGACACCACCAGTCCACCCCAGATGACGACGACGAAGAGGATAAAGAGCAGGATTGCGCTGGTAGTCATGGTCATTCTCCTTTCCTACTAGGTGTTATTTCTGGCCTGAGACGGGCACGGCATTGTGTCCGGGCGCGGCTGCGGTCTCGGTGCTCACTTCTGCCACAGTGCCGGCTGCCAGCGGGTTTGGGGTACCTGCGGGGCGGCCACCGACTGGGACGCCGTAATCCGAGGTCTCCATGCCGTCGAGGTACTTGTTGCCGCGGAATGCTACGAGTGGCATGAGCAGACTTCCCAACAGGATGAGGCCGAGGGCTGCCCACCCAAAGAGCCCAATCTGGATAGTGGCATAGCCCTCATAGCCTTCGCGCGCGATGGTGAGGATTTCGTTGACGAGGAAGTACACCAGAAGCAGCGGAGTAGCCGCGAAGGTGAGGATCTGCCAGAAGCCACCAACCTTGAACTCGGACACGGCGTTGAGGTGCTGCTGGATTTCACGGCGGCGGCCGGTAATCCACCCCACCACAATCAGCGCGCAGATAGAGCCAAAGACGATACCCAGGTTGTTAGTGAACTTATCCATGATGTCCAGCGTGACCAGTCCGGAGGACGTGGAGAACAGGAAGCAAGACAGGACCGCCATGACGCTGCCGACGGAAATCGCGGATACCCTTCGGGACACATCGAACTTATCGGCCACTGCGGAAACCACGACCTCCATGATGGAAATCAACGAGGTCACGCCGGCCAGGAACAGCGAGCCGAAGAAGAGAACCCCGAAGAGTCCACCCAACGGCATGAGATTGATGATGGTCGGGAAAGCGATAAACGCTAAGCCAATGCCGGAGGAAGCCACCTCATCCACGGCCACGCCCTGCTGCGCTGCCATGTAACCCAAGGTGGCAAAGACACCAATGCCGGCAAGGACCTCGAAGGAGGAGTTCGCAAAGGCGGTAACCAGGCCGGCGTTCGTGAGGTTGGTACGCGGCTTGAGATAAGAGGCGTAAGTAATCATGATGCCGAAGCCGATGGACAGGGAGAAGAAAATCTGGCCGTAAGCAGCGATCCATACCGAGGGGTTACTCAGTACGGACCAGTCCGGAGTGAAGAAGGCGTTCAGGCCTGCAGCGGCCCCTTCCAGGAAGAAGGCACGAACCACAAGGATGATGAACATGACCGCCAGCACCGGCAAGAAGATCGATGTCAGTTTGCCAATTCCCTCGTTAATGCTCGTGGCCAACGTCGCTATACAGATGATCCACACGAGAATCATGACGATGAGGATGGAGGGAACAACGTTGCCGGAATAAGTGGCCTCTGCGTCCGCTTGGAGGAAGTCACTCATAAAGTAGGTGGCCGGATCATCGCCCCACGCCTGCGTCACTGACTTCACGGTGTACAACGCCGCCCACGCAATGATGGCGGCGTAATAGATGGCAATGAAGAAATTCACGCCGACCTTGAACCAGCCAACGCCTTCCCAGCTCTTGCCTATGCGCCGGAAAGCCAGCGGCGCAGAACCACGGAAACGGTGACCAATGGCCAGGTCAAACCAGAGAATCGGAATACCCGCAGTCAGCAGCGCCACCATATACGGGATAAGGAAGGCGCCACCACCATTGTCATAAGCAACGTAGGGGAAGCGCCAAATATTACCCAGGCCAACGGCGGAGCCAATTGCAGCCATGAGGAAGACGAAGCGGGTGTTAAACGTATCGCGCGTCGACTTAGTTTTTGTCGTGGTTATTGAGGACATGAGAGCACCTTCTTGTAGAGCACATCCCGTGCGCACGGGCCTGAAAGAGGGACCTTCAGCATCCACATGCGGACGAGTATTAGCGAGGAGTTTATACTAACTGCCGACCAATAGTTACCCTTTTTGAGAATGGTGTCTCATTTTTTACCCCCTGGGCTCCACATCACTCGCTGACTAAAACCGCCGAAACCCCTCGGCACCCAGCCTTCCCTTTCGGAACAACGAGTCCTGAAAGAAAACCGAGCGATGAGGGGTATCGAGCCTGAGAAGTTCAGAGTGCGACTAGACGTGCAGGTCGCGGTCCTGAATCCCCTTGGGGACAGCGAGCACGCCGATGAGGGAAACGATCGAAATAGCGACACCGTAGGCAGCGATGGCCATGGAGGTCTCAAACTTGGTATAAAGCATCTCCGCAATCATCGGGGCGAAGGCACCACCGATAATGGAGCCGAAGGCATAGCCGATGGACACGCCCGACAGACGCACTTTCACTGGAAACATCTCCGCATACATCGCTGATTGCGGGCCGTAGCTCGCGCCCAAGATGACGCCCAACAAGAACACGGCTGCGCCGAACAGATGGACGTTGCCTGAATCGACCGCCAGGAATACTGGGGTGATGTACAACGCTAGGACGACATAACCTCCAATGAAGGTCGTGCGGCGTCCAACCTTGTCGGACAGGTGGCCGAAGTACAACGTTCCAAAGAACCAGCCAATCGATGCAACGAGGGCTACCGCAAGAGCTTGCGGGCGTGTATAACCCACCACCTTCGTTCCATAGGCGGTGAAGTAGGCGATAACGAAGTAACCAATAGCGTTGTTAGCTGCAAAGATGACCGCGCACTTGATGACGGTTCCTAGGTGCCCCTTAAAAAGGACCGCGAGCGGTGCGGTGGACTTTTCCTTAAGCTCCTCCATTTCCGCGAAGGCTGGAGATTCTTCCACCGCTCGGCGAATGAGGTAGCCGAGGAGAATAAGCACGAGAGAGGACAAGAACGGAATGCGCCAACCCCATGCAAGGAACTGCTCCGGGGTCAAAAAGGTGGACAGCACCAGCATGAAAATGGTGGCAAGGAACATGCCGAGAGGAACGCCCACTTGGGGGAACGCTCCAAATAGTCCACGCTTGCCCGCAGGTGCATGTTCGACAGACAGCATCGCCGCACCGCCCCATTCGCCGCCAGCGGAGAGTCCCTGAAGAATACGCAGTACGACTAGCAGGATAGGCGCTGCCATACCTATGGATGCGTAAGTAGGCAGAACACCCATCAACATTGTTGCCAGGCCCATGCCAACCAGCGTCACGACGAGGACCGGCTTGCGACCAAGCCTGTCACCCAAGTGTCCGGCCAAGATCGCCCCGAGAGGACGGAAGAGGAAGGAGATACCCAGAGACGCCCAGGAGATGATCTGCGCGAGTGAAGCGCTCTCATTGGAGACCGGATCGAAGTACTGAGTAGCGAAAATCAGACCGGCGGCCTGAGCGTAAATGAAGAAGTCAAACCACTCAATAGTGGTTCCAACCATCGAGCCGGCAAGCACACGCTTGTGTTCTTTGGTAATTCCCGGACCTTGGGCAGGCTGTTGGGTGACTGGTGCAGACATAGTGGGATTCTCTTCTCTATGGGTGCAGAAGCACGGTGAATACAGTTAAGCCAGTGAACGAGCAGGGCAATTAGTGAGGCGGGGTATGCCTGAAGGGCCGAGAGCGCTGCAGAGTTTTACTGACCGCGGTTGTCGACGATCCTCTTGGCCTTGCCCTCACCGCAGTCGACGTAGTCAGCAATTTCGACACCCACGCTGATGCCGATGCGCTCCTTGATCTGCTTCTTCAGCCACTGGGCAGAAGCATCGATCTGATCGGGCGTCGCCTCCGGGGAGTGCTCAACTACCAAGGTGAGGTGGTCCATGCGGCCTCGCTTGCTCAGTACGCACTGGTAGCGCGGGCGCAGGACACGATCTTCAGTGATGATCTCTTCGAACTGAGACGGGAAGCAGTTCACACCACGCAGAATGATCATGTCATCGTTACGCGCGGAGATACGGTCGATGCGACGCATCGAGCGCGCAGTGCCTGGGAGCAGACGGGTGATGTCGTGGGTGCGGTAGCGGATAATCGGGAAGGCTTCCTTAGTGAGCGAAGAGATGACCAACTCGCCATACTCTCCGTCTGGAACCGGCTGCATGGTTTCCGGATCAATAATCTCCGGGTAGAAGTGGTCCTCCCAGACAGTCAGGCCATCCTTGGTCTCCACACATTCCTGGGCCACGCCTGGGCCCATCACTTCGGAGAGACCGTAAATATCGGTTGCGGTGATGCCAAAACCTTCCTCAAGCTCACGGCGCATTCCCTCACTCCACGGCTCGGCACCAAAGACACCAGCGCGCAGGGAGGACTCACGCGGGTCCAGACCTTCTTTGCGCATGCGATCAAGGAGGTTAAGCACGTAAGACGGGGTACCCAAGATCGCGTCCGGCTGGAAGTCCTGCATGATCTGAATCTGGCGCTCCGTTTGACCGCCGGAGGTCGGAATTGCGGTAGCGCCCAAGGCTTCGACGCCATAGTGGGCGCCGAGGCCGCCGGTGAACAAGCCGTAGCCAAACGTAATCTGAACCTTATCGCTCTTGCGCAAGCCTCCTGCCCGCAGCGAGCGCGCCACGAGCTCTGCCCAAATGCGCACGTCATTTTCGGTATAGCCCACAACTGTCGGACGGCCAGTGGTACCGGAAGACGCGTGGATGCGGGAAATTTGGTTCTGTCCTACGGCAAACATCCCGAAGGGATACTCCGCGCGGAGAGTTTCCTTGTCCGTGAACGGAAACAGCGCAAAGTCCGAGAGCTCCTTGAAGTCATCCGGATGGACGCCCTTTTCATCAAATGCACGGCGGTAGTGGGGGACGTTGTAGTACGCGTGACGCAACTCGTTCTTCGCGCGCGCGGTTTGCAGCGCAATAATTTCGTCGCGGGAAGCGTACTCAATTCCCATCTGGGGGCCATGGTGGTCGGAAAAAATGTCAAACGTTGCGGTCACGTTATTTGCCTTTCAATTCGGGGAGGGGGATACCACACCCATTGAGCTCCCTCGAAAGTGCTGCAAGAAGTTGATTAGCAGGTACAACACGCACAAAGTGCGTTACTTACTTACCGTTCGGTTAGGTAAGTCTTGTGACGTACACTACAGACTACAGCGGTGATAGACAACACATTTAGGCCAAGTTTTTAAGGAGCACCACATTATCGCAGGCCACGGCGATTTCATAGGAAAAAGAAGGTCTCACCCCACATAAAGCCCCCAACGCCGAATCGGCTTACACGTTCAGCGCTACCCCTTTTTCATCGCATGCGGGGCCAAGCCGCCGAAAACGACACTTTCAAAGGTGGCAGCCAATTCATCGGCATCAAGCCGTCCTTCCGGCTCATACCAATCGGACGTCGAGTTGATCATTCCGAAAATCATGCGGGTCAGCAGCGAGGCATCAACGTCGGAACGAATTGCCCCCTCCTCCTGAGCTGCCGCAACCAGCGGGACTACAGAACGCGTCAGAATGCGACGACGCTCAAGAGCAGAACGCTCCACCTCGGAATTCCCCCGCAAGCGGAGCAAAAGCGCTACAGACTTCGGATCGGAGCACAGCACCTCGATCGAGCCACGCAACAGCCCACGCACCTTATCCCCCGCCGATACATCGGCTGCAGCCATCTCTTCCGCGACCGCCTCTAGACGGCTCAGCGCCTGCACAACCGTAAGCTCCAAAATCTCCTCCTTTGAGGAGATGTGGTGGTAGAGCGCAGATTTGGAAATCCCCAATTCGCTCGCCACGTTGTCCATCGACGTGGCGTCGTATCCGCGAGCGGTAAAAGCGCGGACAGCTGCACGAATGACATCTTCACGGGAGTAGCCGGGGCGGCCACGGGCCGCGCCCTGAGCGATGGATTTCTCTTTATTCACGCAGTCCATTCAAGCAGAGTGCACATCACACCGTTAGACTGGTGAGCCACCACACCCTTTACTTGCTCCCTCGGTGTCACTGCGGAAGGCTCTTCCCAAGGAGAATTATCCATGAGCACCGAGCACCCCATCCTTGCCCCCGGCGTTGCCGAGGGCCCGGAGTTCACCCACGTGCGCACCATGTTCGATGGTGACCGTGCCACCGCGGAGATCGGCGCGAAGATTACCGCGCTAGATGCCGGCACGTGCGAAGGCCACTTCACCATCCGCCCGGAAATGTGCAATGGTCACGGCACGGCCCAAGGCGGCTACCTGTACATGTTCGCCGATTCCATCTTCGCCGGCGCCTGCAATTCAGGCGGCGACTTGGCCGTGGCCGCACACAACTCGATCCACTACATCGCACCCGCCTTCGAAGGGGACGTCGTCGACGGCGTTGGAATTACCCGCCAGACATGGGGCCGCAACGGCGTTGTTGATGTCACCCTCAGCATCAAGGGAAAGCCCATCGCCGAATTCCGCGGCACATTCCGCGTTCTCCCTTCTAAACCACAGAATCGCAACGCGTAAAGCGCAGATGCAAGCCCAGCAGAGGGCATGCAGAGATAGGGCGCAGCTCACACATTTGGTTGACATAGCTCACACCTGCGCCATATACTGACCAACCAGTCAGTAAGTATCACTGAGTCGACACTGAGCAGAGAGGCAACGATTCCTCCCATGACCCCTTCAGAGAAAACACTCACCGCTGTTCCAGCGACGGATGAAGCACAAGAACAGCAGCGCTTCGACGAGCTCATCGCCGAGGACTCCCGCATCGAGCCCACCGACTGGATGCCAGCTGCCTACCGCAAGACTTTGACGCGCCAAATTTCCCAGCACGCGCACTCCGAGATCATCGGCATGCAGCCGGAGGCCAATTGGATTACCCGCGCACCTTCGCTCAAGCGCAAGGCCATTCTCATGGCGAAGGTGCAGGATGAAGCCGGCCACGGCCTCTACCTCTACTCCGCTGCGGAGACCTTGGGCACGTCGCGCGACGAGCTCGTGCAGCAGCTTCTCGACGGCACCGCCAAGTACTCCTCCATCTTCAACTACCCGGCGCGCACGTGGGCCGACATCGGAGCCATCGGCTGGCTGGTGGATGGCGCCGCCATCTGCAACCAGGTCCCGCTCTGCCGTGCTTCCTACGCACCCTATGGCCGCGCCATGGTGCGCATCTGTAAGGAAGAGTCCTTCCACCAGCGCCAAGGTTGGGAGATCCTCTACGAGCTGTCCCACGGAACGCCCGAGCAGAAGCAGATGGCGCAGGAAGCCATCAACCGTTTCTACGGCCCAGCACTACAAATGTTCGGCCCGCCGGATGATGACTCGCCGAACTCCAAGCAGTCCATGGCGTGGAACATCAAGCGCTTCTCCAATGACGAGCTGCGCCAGCGCTTCGTGGACATGATCGTCCCGCAGGCCGAGGCCCTTGGCCTGCACTTCGAGGACCCGGACCTGAAGTGGAACGAAGAGCGCGGCCACTATGACTTCGGCGAGCTCGACTGGTCCGAATTCAAGGCAGTTATCAAGGGCGAGGGTCCCTGCAACGTGCAGAGGATGCAGCGCCGCCGCCAAGCGCATGCTGACGGCGCCTGGGTCCGCGAAGCCGCTGCGGCCTACGCCGAGAAGCACCACTCGGCTGATAGCTCGCTCATCGCTTAACGCCTAAGCACACTGCCCAACCAGCCACGACACTTTAAGGAAGATTCCATGTCCAGCTCTAACTGGCCCATGTGGGAGGTTTTCGTACGTTCCTCCCGTGGCCTCTCCCACGTCCACGCCGGCTCGCTGCACGCACCGGATGCCACGATGGCCCTGCGCAACGCCCGCGACCTCTATACCCGGCGCAACGAAGGAACCTCCGTCTGGGTTGTCCCCAGCGAGGCCATCGCCTCCTCCGACCCGGACTCCAAGGGCGGATTCTTCGAATCGCCACAGGGTAAGAGCTACCGCCACGCCACGTACTACGACAAGTCAGAAGGAGTACCGCACCTGTGACCGGATTTGCAGCCGCCGATTCTGCGACCAAACAATCGCAGGGCAACGGCATCACCGCAGAAGACATCGCCGCTTCCGGCGCAGTCGCCCCCGAAGACACGGCCAACTATGTGCTCATGTTGGGCGATGATGCCCTCATCTTGGCCCAGCGCCTGGGCTGGTGGATTTCGCGAGCACCGGAGATGGAAGAGGATATCGCCCTAGGTAATATCGCCCTCGATCTCATCGGGCACGCCCGCTTCCTCCTCACCTATGCCGGCACCGCATGGGGCAAAACTGAGGATGACTTAGCCTACTTCCGCAATGAGGAGGAGTTCCGCTCCGCGCGCCTTGTTGAGCAGGAAAATGGGGACTTTGGCTACACCATCGCCCGCCAGCTGCTCTTTTCCTACTACCAATACGGGCTCTACACCGCCCTGCTGGAGTCGAAGGATGAAATGCTCGCAGCCATCGCGGCCAAGGCCATCAAGGAAGTTGAGTACCACGTCGATCACGCCAACCAATGGATTCTGCGCCTTGGCCTCGGCACCGAGGAGTCGCACCGCCGGATCACGGAGGGCCTGATGTACATGTGGCCCTACCTCGACGAGCTTTTCGAGGATCTCCCGCTCCACGAGAAGCTGGCAGCAGAAGGCATCGCGGTTCTACCCTCAAGCCTGCGCGCGCAGTTCGATGAGCGCATCGCCTACGTCTTGGACAAGGCGGGGCTGTCGATCCCGGACGTCAAGCATGCCCGCTCCGGGCAGCGCACCGGGCGCTTCTCCGAGCATCGCGGCTACATCCTCGCGGAGATGCAGTCCTTAGCCCGCCAGCACCCAGGGGCAACCTGGTAGGAAAAGGAAAGGACCAAGGTTTCATCGTGTCCATCACAGACAAATCCCACCCGCTGCGCCCTACGCAGCCTGATGATGCCCACGTGTGGGACGTCGCCGCCGAGGTGCCCGATCCGGAAATCCCTGTCATTTCCATCGCTGACCTTGGGATTCTTAGGGATGCTCGCCTCGAAGGCGACACTGCGGTGACCACGATAACGCCAACGTATTCCGGCTGCCCTGCCATGGAGCACATCACGACGGACATCACCAGAGCGTTGACCGAGGCCGGTTACGCCAAGGTACGCGTTGACCTCGTGCTCCACCCGGCGTGGACCACCGACTGGATGACGGAGACCGGCCGGCAAAACCTCAAGGACTATGGCATCGCGCCTCCCAGCGGGAAAACCCGGGTTACGCCAGAAGGTCCTATCCCTCTCACACTCGAACCACCGCCGGCCATCGAATGCCCCCACTGTGGCTCCCGCCGCACACGTAAGCTTGCCCAATTCGGTTCCACGTCCTGCAAGGCCCTGTACAACTGCCTGGACTGCATGGAACCCTTCGACTACTTCAAGGTGCACTAATGACCACGACTCCCTCCGCTCCCGCTAAGAAGAAGGCCACGTTCAACACCCTGACCGTGTCCGAGGTGCGCGCACTGACTGAGGATTCCGTGGAGGTTTCCTTCGCTATCCCTCCGGAGCTGCAAGACGACTATGACTACATCCCCGGCCAATACGTTGCCCTGCGGGCGACCATCGATGGCCAGGAAGTCCGCCGCTCTTACTCCATCTGCGATGTGCCGCGCGATGGCATTCTGCGCGTCGCCATCAAGCGCGACCGCGGTGGTGTTTTCTCCACCTGGGCCAACGACACTCTGAAGCCCGGCGACTCCATGGACGTCATGAACCCGCAGGGTGCATTCACTTCAAAGACCCACCTGACCGGCCTCAACAACCCCGAGGCTGTACGCGAGGAACTGGAGAAACTGGAGAACCCGCATCTCGTGGCTATCGCCGCAGGCTCCGGCATTACGCCGATCATGGCGATCGCGCAGACCGTGCTCCACACCTCCCCCGACACCACCTTCGAGCTCATCTTCGCTAACAAAGGCGGCGGTGACGTCATGTTCGCCGAAGAGATCGGTGACCTCAAGGACAAGTTTCCCACGCGCTTTGCCGTGCACCACGTCCTGTCCCGCGAGCAACGCGTCAACCCGTTGTTCTCCGGGCGCATCGACGCTGAAAAACTCCAGACCCTGCTGGATAACGTCGTACGCACCGACAACGTCGATGAATGGTTCCTCTGCGGCCCCTTCGAGCTGGTGCAGCTCGTACGCGACGAGCTGGCCAGTCGCGATGTCGGCGAGAAGGATATCCGCTACGAGCTGTTCACCACCGGCAAGCCCTCCGGAAGCCAGAACCAGGCTGGCCGCCACGTCGAGGTCGATCCGGAAGGCGATAACGTCAGCATTAATTTCCAGCTCGATGGCCTCTCCGGCTCCGTGGAGTCCCCGGTTTCTGCGAACGAATCCCTGCTCAACGCGGCCCTGCGAGTGCGCTCCGATGTTCCCTTTGCCTGTGCCGGCGGCGTGTGCGGCACTTGCCGCGCCAAGCTGGTCGAGGGTGAGGTCGACATGGCGGAGAACTACGCGCTGGAGGCAGACGAGGTCAAGGCCGGCTACATCCTCACCTGCCAGTCGCGCCCCACGACACCGAACATCGTCCTCGACTTTGACGCTTAGGAGTAATACCCCATGATTGACCTGCACCACGACGCCGAAGCCGGAGTCGTCGAGCTCGTACTCAACAACCCGAAGGCCCTGAACTCCCTCGCGGAGGAAGACCTCGTCGAGCTCTCCCGCGCACTCGATGAGGCCGCGGCGCTCAATCCCCGCGCGCTCATCCTACGAGGAGAGGGCAAGGGCTTTTGCGCCGGCCGCAACATCAAGGGGCTCAACCCGCGCGAGGACGATGCCACTGCTTACCTCGCGGGCGTGGTTACCCCGGTGCTCAAGAAGATCGACAACTTCCCCGCTCCCACCTTCGCCGCTGTACACGGCCCGTGCCTCGGCGTGGGTCTCGGCCTCGCCTTGGCGTGCGATGTCGTGTACGTCGCCGAGGATGCCAAGTTCGGCTCTCCGTTCGCCAATTTGGGCGCCACCCTCGATTCTGGCGGGCATTCCCTCTTCGTCGAGCGTCTCGGAACGCACCGCGCGATGGACCTCATCATCACTGGTGATCTCATCTCCGGCGCGGAGGCGGTACGCGCAGGACTCTTCTCGCGTGCAGTCCCGGCAGAGGAGCTGCTGGGGTTCACTCGGGACGTCGCCAAGCGCGCAGCCCACGGCGCCACCCAAGCTTTCCTCACCAGCCGCACCCTAGTCCAGGACATCCGTGACAACGGCACCGGGCTATGGGCCAGCGTCGATGCCGAGAACATCGCCCAAGGAAAACTCTGCGATACCGAGGACTATTACGAAGGCTTCGCTGCCTTCAACGAGAAGCGCCCGCCAGTCTTCCACGGACGTTAAACCACCAACGCACCCCGTAGTCCACTCAGCGCAGTACACAAGAACTAGTTAAGGAAAAACATGACCGCTTATCTCGTTTCCGGCTTCCGCACCCCCGTGGGCCGCTACGGCGGCGCACTGTCTTCGGTTCGCCCAGATGACCTCATGGCCACCGCCATCAAGAAGACGGTGGAGGAGGCTGGCCTTGACCCATCCGCGGTGGATGACGTCATCATCGGCAACGCCAACGGCGCCGGTGAAGAGAACCGCAACGTCGCCCGCATGTCCTGGCTACTCGCCGGGTTCCCGGACACCGTTCCGGGCATTACGGTCAACCGCCTGTGTGCTTCGGGCATGTCGTCGATTGCCCTAGCCACCGCCCTCGTGGAATCCGGCCAGGCGGATATCATCATCGCCGGCGGCGTCGAATCCATGTCCCGCGCGCCCTGGGTCATGGAGAAGCCAAGCAAGCCTTTTGCCAAGCCAGGCCAGGTTTTTGATACCTCCATTGGCTGGCGCTTTGCCAACCCGAAGTTCACGGAGCAGGAGAAGATGACCTACTCCATGCCGGAAACCGCCGAAGAGGTGGCTAACGTCTTCGGTATCAGCCGCGAGGACGCCGATACCTTCGCCGTGCGTTCCCAGAAGCGCGCGCTCGCTGCTATCGAAGCCGGCAAGTTTGCCAGGGAAATCGTGCCCGTCGAGGTCACCGACCGCAAGGGCAACGTCACCGTGGTCGATACCGATGAAGGCCCACGCCCGGGCACCACGATGGAGGTCCTGTCTAAGCTACGCCCGGTGACCTCTCTGGGTGACGTCACCACGGCGGGTAATGCTTCCTCGCTGAACGACGGCGCCTCCTGCGTGATTGTCGCCTCCGACGAGGCCCTGAAGAAGCATAACCTGACCGCCCGCGCCCGCGTGGTGGCCAACTCCGCGCGCGGTGTACGTCCGGAGATAATGGGTACTGGCCCCATCCCTGCTACCCGCGACGTGCTGGAGCGCGCCGGCTGGGAGCTGGACAGCGTGGATGCCATCGAACTCAACGAAGCCTTTGCATCACAGTCCATCGCCTGCATCCGCGAGCTCGGCTTGGATGAGGACAAGGTTAACGCCTGGGGCGGCGCCATTGCACTGGGCCACCCTCTGGGTTCCTCCGGCTCCCGCATTACTTTGACCCTGCTCAACCGCCTGGAAACGGATGAGCTCAGCCGCGGCATCGCCACCATGTGCGTGGGCGTGGGCCAGGGCACCGCGATTGCGATTGAGAGGGTATAAATTGACGACTGCCATTGAGATTTCAACGCGCGGTGAGAACGACGAGATAGTCGTCGCCAAGCTCAACCGCCCCGAGGTGCGCAACGCCATCGATGAGCAGATGGTGACGGAGTTTCACGAACTGTGCGCCCAGCTCGAGTCTGATCCGCGCATCCTCATTATCACCGGCTGCACGGTAGATACCCCGAAGGGCCCCCGCGGGATCTTCGCCTCTGGGGCGGACATCGCGCAGCTTCGTGAGCGCCGCCGCGAGGATGCCCTCCGCGGCATCAACTCCGGCATCTTCCACCGCATCGCCTCACTGCCGGCCCCCGTCATCGCGGCGGTGGATGGCTACGCCCTCGGCGGCGGTCTGGAGCTGGCCTTGGCGGCAGACTTCCGCATGTCCACCCCTTTTGCCAAGTTTGGGCAGCCGGAGGCGGGCCTGGGTATCGCCGCCGCTGCGGGCGCTACTTGGCGCCTCAAGGAGTGCGTGGGCACCCCGTTGGCGAAGGAGATTCTGCTGACCGGGCGCATCCTCAACGGCGAGGAAGCACTGGCCAACCACCTGGTCAGCGAGCTGCATGAGCCGGATGCGCTGGTCGACGGCGCTCTGGAACTAGCCGGACGCATTGCCCAACAGGACCCACTGGCCGTGCGCTTGACCAAGCAACTCATCTCTATGCCGGAGTCGGCCCACCCGGCGGTGGATAACATCGCCCAGGCCGTGCTCTTTGAGTCCCCCGCCAAGTTTGAGCGGATGCAGGCCTTCCTGGACCGCAAGAAATAAACCTTCCACTCACAAGGAGATTCAACTCATGTCCTCAGTACTGCAGGTTCCTGCCAAGGTCGGCGTGCTCGGCGGCGGCCGTATGGGCGCGGGCATCGCGCATGCCTTCTTAGCCGCCGGCGCGTCCGTGACCGTGGTGGATATCAACGATGACGCCGTGGCCGCCGCCCGCGAGCGCGTGCACAAAGCCATCCGCGGCTCCCTCGACCGTGGTGCGGAAGGCAGCTTCGAATCCTGGGATGAGCGTCTCAGCTTTTCCACCACTGCCTCCGCTTTCGCCGGTTTCGACCTTGTGGTTGAGGCAGTTCCGGAATCGATGGATCTCAAGGTGGCCGCCTTCCGGGATATCGCTGAGGCAGCCCCACAGGCCGTCGTGGCCACCAATACCTCTTCGCTGTCGGTATCCCAGCTGGCAGAGAGCATCCCCAACGACGTCATCGGCCTGCACTTCTTCAATCCGGTTCCGGCTTCGAAGCTGGTGGAGGTGGTCGTCGCCGAATCCACGCCGGAAGCCCTCGTGGACACCGCCAAGGGCTGGGTCGAGGGCCTGGGCAAGACCGCAGTAGTGGTCAAGGACGCCCCTGGCTTCGCTTCCTCCCGTCTCGGCGTGGCCATCGCGCTTGAGGCAATCCGCATGGTGGAGGAAGGCGTGGCCTCCCCGCGCGATATCGACAACGCCATGGTGCTGGGCTACAAGTTCCCCATCGGCCCGCTAGAACTGACTGATATCGTCGGCCTGGACGTGCGCCTTGGCATCGCGGAGTACCTCGAATCTCAGCTGGGTGAGCGTTTTAGTCCGCCACAGCTCATGCGGGACATGGTTGCCCGCGGGGAGCTAGGCCGCAAGTCCGGCAAGGGCTTCTACAACTACTCCGAGTAGCCACTCCCTCCCACACCCGGCTCGGGCACCACGAAGCGGTACCCCAAGCCGGGCTCGGTGAGGAGGAAGGCGGGATTGGCTGGGTCATCCTCTAGCTTGCGGCGCAACTGGGAGGTGTAAATACGCAGGTAGTGCCCCTGCCCCTCAAAGCCTGGTCCCCAGATTTCAGAAAGCAGATCCTCTTTGCGTACCAAGCCGCCGTGGGCGCGAAGCAACGTGGTAAGCACGCCCCACTCGGTGGGTGTCAGGTGCAGCGGCTCGCCGCCTTTAGTGATGGAATGGCGCGGAACGTCGATCACAACGTCTCCGGCGCGTACCACAGCGGTCTCAGTGCGCCTCACTGGACTCTGTGGGCTACCATGCCGTAGCGCCACGCGCACGCGGGCCAGAAGCTCCTCCATAGAGAAGGGCTTGGTGACGTAGTCGTCCGCGCCGCGGTCGAGAGCTGCGGCGCTGAACAGCGGATCGGAGCGTGCCGTCAAGATGATCACCGGTACCGCGGACCATCCGCGGATTCCTTCCAACACGACGGTTCCGTCCATATCCGGCAACCCCATGTCCAAGATGACTACATCTGGTTGCTGCTGTGACACCACCTGCAGTCCCTCAGCACCTGTACGTGCTGGGTGAACCTCGTAGCCCCGAGCCTTGAAATTAATGCTCAGTGTGTTGAGCAGACGCGGATCATCGTCCACGATGGCGATGCTAGTTTTCTTCGACGTCATTTTTGTTCTCCTCCCGCGACGGGAAACCGCAACATAAAGGTTGCGCCCGGGGTGGCAGCCACCTCGATGCTACCGCCCATGGCCTCCACAAAGCCTTGAACAACAGAAAGGCCAAGGCCCACTCCGTTGTCGTTGCTGGTATCACCCAAACGCTGAAACGCCTGGAACAGTTCCTTCTGTTTCTCCGGCGGGATACCCGGTCCTTCATCGCCGACAATCAGTTCCACCTGTTCGGCGATGGTCTGAGCACTCATCGTCACCTGACCAGTCGGCGCATAACGCAGGGCGTTATCAAAGAGATTGGCCAAGACACGCTCCATGAGGGCTGCATCCGCGCAGCACGTAACTCCACGCACGCTAGAGTCCAGATGGATGCGCCCGATTTGCTCCGGGGAATGCCCAAAGGCGCAGGAAGCGATGGCACGATGAGCCACCTCTGCCACCTCGACGACGTCGTGGCGAGCGGTGATTGCTCCAGCGGTAAGCCGGGAGTAATCCAACAAATTGGTGACCAACCCGGTAAGTTCCTCGATGCTCGCCGCAGTTTCTGCCAAAAGCATATCTTGGTCCTCGGGAGTGAATTCAATGTCGGCATTACGCAATGACGACACCGCCAACTTGGCCGTTGCCAACGGAGTACGCAGATCGTGGCTCACACTCGACAGCAGCGCTCGTCGCAGCTCATCTGCAGCGGCTATCGCATCAGCGCGCGCGGCCTCAGCAGAAAGCTTTTCGCGGCGAACAATTCCCGCCAGATAGCCCGCGACCACGGTGACAAGGCCACGATCCCGGGCAGACAGAGTCGGGCCCGCAAGACGAAGCTGAACCGTCCCATCTTCGCTCGCCACAACGGTGTCCACTGTCTGTTCATGGCGCACTTTCTCGGGAATATGAAGGTGTTTCGAAGTGCGCTCGGGGCTAACTGCGCGCCAGGTGGCAAGGACGTCACCGTTGTCATCCAGCAGCTCCGCTCGACGACAATTGAATGCCTCCCCCACCTTGCGCATCACGGCATCTTTCGGGGAGGAAT
The DNA here is from genome assembly GCF_001812805.1 of Corynebacterium sp. HMSC078H07. Lineage (GTDB taxonomy): Bacteria > Actinomycetota > Actinomycetes > Mycobacteriales > Mycobacteriaceae > Corynebacterium. The sequence goes on from NZ_KV810440.1 coordinate 49,972, forward strand.
CTGCTCGGCGATTCAACGCGGCACGGGAAAACACCGTAAGCAGCTCAGCATCGCGCGCAGCCACAGCTGCATTCGCCCGCTCAATCTTGGCGCGGCGCACAAGTATGCCAACTGCCAGAGCGATAGCCACCATGACCACGGCGATGATAGCGTTAGCGGGATCGGCGATGTCGAAGGTATGGATTGGCTCGGTAAAAAACCAATTGACCGCCAAACCGGAAGCCACCGCCACCACCACGGCCGGCCACAGGCCACCCACCAAACTGACAAGCAGAATGAGTGCAAAGTAGAACGCAGAACAGGTACCTGTTCCCAAGTCCTGGCCGTCAGCCTGCACTAACAACGCAGTGAGTCCGACGAAAGCCAACGCTGAACTAAGCCACGCGATTGCACGCTGCGGGAAGGGCCGGAAAGGATGCAGCATCCGTGTGAGCGGAAGCGGCTTTTCCGGGGGAAGATTGACAAGGTGGCAGTCAATCGAGCCGGATTCGCGCAGTACTGTCTCTGCTACTGTGCTGTGCCAGTGCACGCCGAAACGCCGCCGCGGCGACACCCCGACAACAAGCTGGGTAGCGTTGACGCTTCGCGCAAAGTTGAGCAGAGCTTCCGGCACGGAGTCCCCAGTAACCTGGTGCAGCCGCGCACCCACATCGTGGGCCAGGGTCTGCAGCCGGGCAAGTTGTTGCGCCGATCCCGCCACCGAAGAGGAACGCGACGTGAAGGAATCACCAAAAACAACGTGGACCACATGCAGTTCCGCCGAAGATTTCGTCGCGATGCGCCGCCCGCGCCGGATCAGGGTCTCAGCATGGGCAACGTTTTGGATGGCCACAACTACCCGCTCACGTGCTTCCCACGTATCGGTGATTTTTTGATCCGAGCGATACGTAATGAGTGCTTCATCAACCTGATCTGCCAGCCAGAGCAGTGCCAACTCGCGCAACGCGGTGAGGTTTCCCACGCGGAAGTAGTTGTTGAGTGCAGGTTCGATGCGTGCTTCGCGGTACACGTGTCCGTCGCTAAGCCGGGTGCGCAGAAGCTGCGGAGAGACGTCGACCAGCTCGATTTCATTCGCAGCACGCACTACCTCATCCGGCACGGTTTCCTGCGGTGCAATGCCAGTAATCTGCTTGACAACATCGTTGAGACTCTCCAGATGCTGGATATTGAGAGTCGAGATAACGTCAATTCCGGCATCCAGAATCTCCTCGATGTCTTCCCACCGCTTCTCGTGCTCTTCGTCACGAGGATTGGAATGGGCAAACTCATCGACGAGGACGATGTCAGGCTTACGCTCGATGACTGCGGCGGTATCCAGCTCCCCGGCAGACAGACCGTCAACGCTGCGTCGCGGAATGATCTCCAAACCCTCGCACAAGGCTTTCGTATATGCGCGACCGTGGTCTTCCACAATGCCGACGACAACGTCACGGCCTTGGTTAATCAGCGTGTGCGCCTCACTAAGCATGGCGCAGGTTTTGCCCGCGCCGGGAGCGGCGCCCAACAAAATCTTCAAGGTGCCGCGTTTGGTGCGCGAGGACGGCGCAGTTGCTTCGGTCAACATTGCTTCATCTTATGAGCTGATCTTTATGAGCAGGGAGTAGGCGTGGGCAACGACATATTGAGAGTTGTCACATTGACCGTGTCTTCGCCTAGAAACCCGAGGCTGGCATGCTCCGTGTTCTCGGCGATGAGCTTTTCCATCTCTTCCTCGCTAATGCCCTGCTCCCGAGCCACACGCGGAGCTTGCAGCTCGGCGTACTCGGGGCTGATGCCGGAATCCACTCCGGAACCGGAGCCCGTGACGGCGTCGGCAGGCACACGGTCTTCGCTTACGCCTTCCCGTTGGGCAATAGCGGCGCGGCGTTCCTGGATGTTCTTCTCCAGCTCCGTGCTGCTCGTACCGTAGTTACTCATTCCCTCGGCGCGAGGGAAGAAGTAGGGGCCCTCGCTCACCCCGTCTTGGATTTGGGTAGAACCCACGAGGCACTCACCTTGGTAGATGAGATTGCCGTCGGCGGACTGCGGTGTGATGCGGGAAATGGCCCACACAGCCGCCGGATAGACCATGCCAAGCGCTACGACGCAGAGCAGCACGGCGACAAAGCCGGCAATGAGGTTACGCAGATAAACTCGCATTGTTCTTCCTTTTTCTTTGCAGGTTCTCTTTAGAGGCCTGGGAGGAGGGAGACGACCTGGTCAATGAGCCAGATGCCAATGAACGGGGTAATAACGCCGCCTAATCCCCAAATACCGAGGTTCCGGCGCAGAAGGGAGGACGCGGAGGCTGGCTTATACGACACGCCCTTGAGTGCCAATGGGATGAGCGCGACGATGATGAGCGCGTTAAAGACCACCGCGGACACGATGGCGGACTCAGGCGAATGCAGATGCATGATGTTGAGGCGTTCCAAGTGCGGCAACTGCGCGGAGAAGAGCGCCGGCAGGATGGCGAAGTACTTTGCCAAGTCGTTGGCCAAGGAGAAGGTGGTCAACGCACCACGGGTAATCAGCAGCTGCTTACCAATGCGAACGACGTCGATAAGCTTCGTCGGATCAGAGTCCAGGTCCACCATGTTGGCGGCTTCCTTCGCCGCGGAGGTACCAGTGTTCATGGCTACGCCGACGTCTGCCTGCGCCAGGGCCGGGGCGTCGTTGGTGCCGTCACCGGTCATGGCCACCATGCGGCCTTGCGCCTGCTCTTCGCGGATGCGGGCGAGCTTATCTTCCGGGGTGGCCTCGGCGATGTAGTCATCGACACCGGCTTCCTTAGCAATGGCCGCGGCGGTCAGCGGGTTGTCGCCGGTGACCATGATGGTTTTGATACCCATCTGGCGCAGCTCGGCGAAACGCTCGGCCATGCCGGGCTTGACGACGTCACTCAGCTGCACCACCGCGATCACCTTGCGGCTGCCATCGGATTCTTCCACAGCGACAGGCAGCGGGGTGCCACCGTCTTGTGCAATTCGGGTTACGGAATCCTCGATCTCTTGCGGCCAGGTGCCACCTGCTTCAGTAACCCACTTGCGTACGGCATCGCCAGCGCCCTTGCGCAGCTTGCGGTGAGCCAGGTCAAGGCCGGACATCCTCGTCGACGCGCTGAATGGAACGACCTCCGCACTCCGCGCTTCTGCATCTCCTTCGCTGGACAGAGAGTAGTTTTCAGTCAGCCAGGCCACAATGGAACGGCCTTCTGGGGTTTCATCCGCTAGGGAGGAAATGCGAGCAATCGCTGCAGCCTCGCGCTCGTCGACGCCCGAAGCCACAATCAGGCCGGTGGCCTGGCGGTTTCCGTAAGTGATGGTGCCCGTCTTGTCCATGAGGAGCGTGGCGACGTCACCAGCCGCCTCCACCGCACGGCCGGAGGTGGCCAGAACGTTGTGACGAACGAGGCGGTTCATACCGGCGATACCAACTGCCGAAAGTAGGGCGGCAATGGTGGTAGGGATTAGGCAGACCAACAGAGCGATAAGGGATAGTGGCGAAAGCTCCGCGCCGGTGAATAGACCCATCGGGGCAAGCGCAGTGACGGCGACGAGGAAGAGGATGGTCAGCGTGGAGAGCAGGATGCTCAGCGCAATCTCGTTCGGAGTCTTGCGGCGTTCCGCGCCCTCCACCAAGGCGATCATGGTGTCAACGAAGGTGGAGCCCGGTTCGGAGGTGATTTTGACCTTGATGGAATCAGAGAGCACCACGGTGCCGCCGGTCACGGCACAGCGGTCACCGCCGGCTTCGCGGACCACAGGAGCCGACTCACCAGTAATAGCCGATTCATCCACGGTGGCAGCACCTTCGATGACGTCACCGTCACCCGGGATGGTCTCCCCTGCTTCTACACGCACGATGGCACCCTTGGTCAGCTCGGACGCGGGGACCACTTCAATGCCAGAGTCAGTAATGAGATTGGCAGTTGCATCATCGCGCACAGAGCGCAGACTGTCTGCTTGGGCCTTGCCACGGCCTTCGGCATATGCCTCGGCAAAGGCGGCAAAGGCAATGGTGAACCACAGCCATACCGTCACGACCCATCCGTAAAAGCTGGGGTTGAGGATGGACCACACAGTGGTCAGTGCCGCGCCTACCCACACCACGAACATCACGGGGTTGCGTGCTTGGGCGAGCGGGGACATTTTGCTCGGCAGCGTTTTCAGCGCCGCAGCCGCGAGGCCACTGCTCTTCTCTGGAACGTTGCGGTGAGGAGTCTTATCCGGCTCAGCGGTGATGGTTTGGGTTGTCATGATAGTGCCTCCGAAATGGGACCCAGGGTGAGGACAGGGAAGAAAGTGAGCGCTGCAACCAGCAGGATTACTCCGATAGTCAACAGCGAGAAGGTAATGCCGGAGGTGGGTAAGCTGCCTGCGGTGGTGGCCTGGCGCTTCTGTCCTGCCAGGCTTCCGGCTAGGTAAAGGGCGAAGACGATGGGCAGGAAGCGGCCCAACAGCATGGCCAAGCCCAAAGTGATCTGCCACCAGGGCTCAGTCACCGTCAGTCCAGCAAAAGCAGAACCGTTGTTATTCGCCGCCGAGGTAAAGGCGTAGAGAACTTCCGACAGACTGTGGGCATTATCAGCCGTGCCCGGTGCACCGAAGTTGGTCGCTGAAGCTTCCACGAGTTTGCGCTGCGCCACGGAAGCGCCGACGCCCACGAGGACCAGAACCGGCATGGTGAGGATGTACAAGCTAACCGCTGAAATTTCCTTGCGGCCAATCTTGTTGCCCATAAATTCCGGTGTGCGGCCCACTAGGAGGCCACCGATGAACACAGCGAGGATGGCCACAACCAACAGGCCATAGAGGCCAGTACCCACACCGCCCGGCGCGATTTCACCCAGCAGCATGTTGAGGATGAGCAGACCACCGCCCAGTGGCGAATAGCTATCGTGCATCGAATCCACCGCACCCGTCGAGGTACCCGTGGTAGACACGGCGAACAGTGCTGAGGCATCAATGCCTAGCCGCTGTTCGATACCTTCCATGTTGGCGCCTGCCAACTGAGACGCACCGCCGACAAGGGTGTGCTGTGCCCAAGTCACCAGAACAACCATCACGGTCCACAAACCACCAGCCACGCTGAGCAGCGTCCACGCGTGCTTCTGCGACTTGAGCATCACACCATACGTGCGAATCATGCAGAAAGAGATGACAAGCAGGGAGAAGATCTCCACCAAGTTGGTAAAGCCGGTCGGGTTCTCAAACGGGTGCGCAGAGTTGGCACCGAAGATGCCACCGCCGTTGGTGCCCAGGAGCTTAATGGCTTCCTGGCTGGCCACGGGAGCACGGGAAATATCTACACCGGACTCCGTAACCAGGTTCGAGCCAAAGGTTTGCATGGTTCCGCCGAGGACGAGCACGGTGGAGATGAATAGCGACAGGGGAAGCAGGATGCGGACGAGGCCGCGGGTGAGGTCCACCCAGAAGTTGCCGATGAGGTGCTGACCATTCTCGGTTGCCAACGTATCGCGGCTATAACCCAAGTGACCGATGCCGCGGATCAAGGCGACAGCAACACACATGCCCACTGCGGCTGAGGCGAAGTTTTGCACGGTCAGGCCCAGCATCTGCGAAGCGTTCGTCAGAGTGTCTTCACCGGAATAGGACTGCCAGTTGGTGTTGGAGGTAAAGGAAGCCGCGGTGTTGAAGGCCATCCACGGCTCCACGGCTTCCTCGCGGGGGTTTCCAAAACTTGGCAACACCGCTTGGAGCCGCTGCACTGCGTAAAGGACGAGGACTGAAGCCAGGCTGAAGCCCAGCAGAGCGCGAGCGTAGTTCTTAGCGTTATGGCCCCGGTTAGGGTCAATACGCAAAATTCTGTACACAAGGCGCTCCACGGCCCAGTCTTTTTCAGAGGTATATGTGCGGGCCATCCAATTGCCCAGCGGCACGTACGCCGCCGCTAGAAGTGCAAGGAGGGCAAGATACTGCGGCGCCACCGCCGCAATGCTAGCGATCATGCGAAACGCTCCGGGTCAATAAGGGAAATGATGAGATAAGCCACGAGCGCGACAACAATGATGAGCCCGAAGACTGCTGTGATGGTGTTCATGTTCTACGCGTCTCCGTCCATAAACTCGTTGATGGAGGAAGGACCGCTGAACGCAAGGACCACGATCACAATGACCAGAATGTCCAACATGTGGGAGAGACCCCCTTGGGTGAAAGCGATACTAGGTGTGCCCGGTGCCCCAAAGCACCAAGCGCCGGTGCATAGTGCACCTGCCGAGCAATGACGTTAGGCCCGTTCTCCCTGGGACCTACCGGTTATTTGCGGCTTCTTTACGCCTCTCTACCCCGATTTTTACGCTTTATTTACAGCCACCTTTACCCCCGCCTACTTAGGGTCAACGAGCGCGTTCGTAATGCGCGCCGTACACAGCCTCCTCCCCTCGTCATCTGTAATGACGATCTCGTGGGAGCACAGCGTCTTGCCCAGCTTGATGGCGGTGGCCGTCGCCGTCACCAGACCCGAGCGCCCGGAAGCGTGGTGCGTCGCGTTGATGTCCACGCCGACGGCGACCTTGCCCAAAGTTGAAGCGTGAATCACTGCCGCCCAGCTACCGACAGCCTCAGCTAGACACGCCATGGCTCCGCCGTGGAGCAGACCGAAAGACTGGGTATTTCCCTCAACCGGCATGGTGGCAACCACGCGCTGAGCCGACTCTTCGAGGATTTCGACACCCATCTTCTTATCCAGCTCACCCAACTGAATCTTCCATACCTCTGCGGCCATGCAATTCTCCTTACGTGCTCCTAGAAATGTGACGCAGACTATACTAGCCTGTATTTACTGACCAACCGTTCGGAAACTAATGGAAAGGCCAATCTTTTCGCTATGACTGAAGCCCTCGTCCCCAGCTACCTCTCCGGCCAGTGGCTCACCCCGGACAATCCCTCGCGCGTTGCTGACGTGCACGACGCCTCCACCGGTGACGTCGTCGCCAGGGTTAGCGCCGAAGGCCTCGACATCGCCGGCGCCATCGATTACGCACGCAACACCGGGCGCGAAGGGCTGCAAAAGCTCACCTTCCACGAGCGCGCCCTCAAGCTCAAAGAACTGGCTATCTACCTTCAGGATCACCGCGAAGAGCTCTACGAATTGGCCAACAAGGCCGGCGCCAACAAGCGCGATAACTTCGTCGATATCGACGGCGGTATCTCCACCATGTTCACCTTCTCCTCAAAGGGCCGCCGCGAGATGCCCAACTCCACCGTCATGCCGGATGGTGAGGCAGAGGTCTTTTCCAAGGACGGCTCCTTCATTGGCCGCCACATCTACACCTCTATTCCTGGCGTAGCAGTACAGATCAACGCCTTCAACTTCCCCGTCTGGGGCATGCTGGAGAAGTTCGCCCCGGCCTTCATCGCGGGCGTGCCTTCCATTGTGAAGCCCGCTACGCCGACCGGCTACATCACCGCGGCTTGCGTGCGCCTCATGATTGATTCCGGGATCCTGCCGGAAGGCAGCCTGCAGCTCATCTCCGGCTCCGCCCGCGACCTACTGGATCACCTGGACTACCGCGACCACGTGGCGTTTACCGGCTCCGCCGATACCGCAAACACCCTGCGTGCACACCGCAACGTCATCGAGGGCGGCATCCAGTTCAGCGCGGAGGCCGACTCCCTCAACGCAGCTATCCTGGGCACCGATGCCACTGCGGATTCCCCGGAGTTCGAGGCCTTCGTCAAGGCAATCTTTGGCGAGATGACCTCGAAGGCCGGCCAGAAGTGTACGGCCATCCGCCGCGCCATCGTCCCGCATGCGCTTGTCGACGCCACCATTGAAGCCCTCAGCGCACGCCTGAGCGAGAAGGTCGTCGTGGGCGATCCGCGCGATGCCTCCGCCACCATGGGCCCGCTGGTCTCTGCGGATCAGAAAGCGGACGTCGCAGAGGCCGTTGAAAAGCTTAAGGCAGGCGGCGGCGAGGTAGTCTACGGCGGCGAGGAGGCCGAAGGAGCTTTCTTTAACCCCACCATCCTGCGCTTTGCCGATAACCGCGCTCCAGCCGTGCACGACACCGAGGCTTTCGGTCCCGTCGTCTCCTTCCTGGGCTACGACTCCCCCGCCGAGGCCGTTGAGCTCGCCGCCCTGGGCTCTGGTTCCCTGGTCGCCTCCGTCATTACGCACGACCCGCAGCTCGCCCGCGAGTATGCACTCGGCATCGCCGCCCACCACGGCCGCCTGCATTTCCTCGACCGCGATGATGCGAAGACGTCTACCGGCCACGGCTCTCCCCTTCCGCACCTCGTCCACGGCGGCCCGGGTCGTGCCGGTGGCGGCGAAGAACTGGGTGGTGTGCGCGGCATCCTCCATTACATGCAGCGCACCGCCATCCAGGGAACCCCGGACCACCTCACCGCAATCACAGGCCAGTGGCACCGCGGCGCCGCTGTGCAGCGCGTGACCCGCGCCGACGTGGAGAATGGCCAAGGCACCCACCCCTTCCGTAAAGACCTGGCCACGCTGCAGATTGGTGACCAGTTCGCCTCCGATCTGCGCCACGTCTCCCTCGAGGAAATCCTCGAGTTCGCGGAGAAAACCGGCGATACCTTTTACGCCCACACTGACGAGGAGGCCGCAACGGCCAATCCCTTCTTCCCGCGCCGCGTGGCTCACGGCTACCTGCTGGTCTCCTGGGCAGCTGGACTCTTCGTGGAGCCGGCACCGGGCCCGGTCCTGGCCAACTACGGCCTGGAGAACCTACGCTTCATTACGCCGGTCACCTATAACGATTCCATCCGCGTGGAGCTGACCGCCAAGCGCATCACCCCGCGCGTCACCGATGATTACGGTGAAGTCTGCTGGGATGCCGTGCTCTACAACCAGGAGGATGAGATTGTGGCGACCTACGACGTCCTGACCCTCGTGGAGAAAGTCAACACGACCTACGCCTAGGACTCGACCTCGACCTCACGCTAATCATTTGCGAGATAAGTCACACACTCGGGATAAGTTTCTTTTATCATTACTGTCATGAAAGAAACTACCCAGGTCGCTAACTCCGTCATCATCGTGGGCACCGGCCTCGCCGGCATGGTCGCCGGCTACGAGGCCATTAAAGGCGGCAAGCACGTCATCTTCCTTGAACAAGAAAATCGCAACAACCTCGGCGGGCAGGCCTTTTGGTCGCTGGGCGGGCTGTTCTATGTCAATTCTCCCGAACAATCCATGATGCGGGTCAAGGACTCCGAAGAGTTGGCGTGGCGGGACTGGGCCAACTCAGCCGATTATGACCCAGTGACCGAGGAGGACCGTCACGACTATTGGGGTGAGAAATGGGGACGCGAATACGTGCGCTTCGCCGCCAATGAAAAGCGCTCCTATCTCAAAGGCCTAGGCCTCAACGTCCTGCCCACCATCGGATGGGCAGAGCGCGGCTCTGGTGACGCGTCCGGTCACGGTAACTCCGTGCCGCGCTTCCACCTCACCTGGGGCACGGGCCCGGAGGTGGTGCGCGTCTTCCGCGAACCACTCCTTGAGGCAGAAGAAAAAGGCCAGGTGGAATTCCATTTCCGTCATCGCGTCGATGAGCTCGTCGTCGAGAACGACGAGACAGGCAGTCCGCGTGTGGTGGGCGTGCGCGGCAGCGTCCTCTCCCCCACCAATCAGGTACGTGGCGAGGCCAGCCCGAGGGACGTCGTCAAGCACTTTGAACTGCGCGGCTCCGCCGTGGTGATTGCCACCGGCGGCATCGGCGGCAACCTGGAGAAGGTACGCCAGATGTGGCCCACCGAGCGGTGGGGTAAGTGCCCGAAAGAGCTAGTCACGGGTGTGCCGGCGCATGTCGACGGCCGCGGTATCGACATCGCCCAGAACGCTGGCGCCTCCGTGGTCAATACCGACCGTATGTGGGCTTATACCGAGGGCATGACCAACTGGGATCCCATCTGGCCTGGCCACGGTATTCGCATCATCCCAGGTCCGTCGGCGCTGTGGCTCGACGCCGAAGGTAATCGCCTGCCCACCAACCTCTTCCCCGGCACCGATAACCTGGCCGCACTCGCCCACATCGGCCGGACCGGCCACGGCTATTCCTGGTTCGTGCTCAACAAGGCCATTGTGGACAAGGAGTTCATCTTCTCCGGCTCGGAGCAGAACCCAGATCTGACGGATAAGGAGTTCAAGAAGCTCGCCGGCAAGTTGGGCCCGGGTACGCACGTGGCGGTTAAGGCTTTCATGGATAACGGCATCGACTGGGTCGTTGAGGATAACCTCGCCGATCTCGTCGCCGGCATGAACCGACTCGCTCCGGAGGGTTCCCCCACTATTGAGGAGGCCCACTTGAGAAAAGTCCTGGAAGACCGCGACTCGCAGCTTGATAATCCTTTTAGCAAGGATGCCCAAGTCAACTACATCCGCGTTGCGCGTGGCTTCTTAGGCGACAAGCTCATTCGTGTCGCTCCCCCTCACCGCATCCTCGATGAATCCAAGGGCCCACTCATTGCGGTCCGCCTGACGTTTCTCACCCGCAAGACTCTGGGCGGGCTGGAAACCAACCTGGATGGCCAATGCCTCAACGCCGACGGCTCGGTGCTTCCCGGTTTGTATGCCTGCGGCGAGGCCTCCGGCTTTGGCGGCGGTGGCATGCACGGAAAGAACGCACTGGAAGGAACCTTCCTCGGCGGCTGCATCCATTCCGGCAAGCGTGTAGGCGAAGCCCTAGCGCAGAGTTAACTAAGAGCCAACCAAGAGTTCACCCAGCGCCATCGCCCATACTGTCCTACCGTAGAGACCATGAACCTCGCTAGAAACGTCCGCATCGTCGTGGAGAATCCTTACTTCACGGTCACTCGCTTCGTCGCCACGCCCGCTGAACTCACCGTGGGCGAGATGATCATCATCGTGCACGCAGCTCTCGGCCTCGAACCGTCGAGCCCCGGCCAGCTCATGGTGCGGGAGGACGAGGAGCCCATCGATATCTTCCCCATCATCGACTCGGACTTCTACACGTCCTTCGGTGATGACGTCCACTACCACCCCTCTGAGGGCGATTGGTGCATCACCATCAGCATCGCAGATACCTCCCGGGTGGTCATGGGGCTGCCTGCGCTTATCTCCGGCGAAGGCCCCGACCTAGTCACTGAGTTGGGCTCCCCGCAGGCGATGTTCAGCGTCATGCTCGACGTTCAAGCCTCCATGGCTTACATGGGCGTCCCGCCACAGGACATGGAGCGCATCTTCAGGCTCTTTCCCAATTACACCCTTGACCAGATCAATCAGCGGCTGACAACGTGCTATCACCCGGCAATCGCGCAGCGCTTGGCGACGATGGGCACGGAAGCCGCCAACCTTGAAGGAGGAACCCAATCCTCACTCAGCTCCGAGCTCCCCTTTGATCCGTTCAGCGCTCACCCGTGGGATGACTTCTCAGATGACGTTGATGGCTTGGGCTTCCCCACTGAGCTCCTCGAGCAATGGCGCGAGGAAGTTTATGAGGCCTACCCAGAGCTGAGCCCGGATTTTGCGCTTCCGGAGCTGTCTGAGGACACCGTCCAGATGATTGGTCAGCGTGTACGCGAATACTTGGATGTCATCCGCGACTTTCCCCGCCTCACCGGCGCTGGATTCCTCAAACAAGCTGCAGTTCAGCGCTTGAAGGACTGGCTGCCGAAGCCTAACGCCCATGAAACCGTCAAGCGTGAGGACTACCACCAGACGCTGTTGAATCTGCGGGAGTTCTTCCTCGGCCTAGATTGGGTTACGTGCACCACCTCGACCATCCGAGTCACTGAGCTTGGCGAAAGGGCTGCCCGCGATCCGGACTTTGCAACGCAGCTCATTCTTGGAGCCATTCCCTATTCCTACTCTCCTCCGAGTGGTGCTCCGCAGCTGGGCTTAGACCTCGTGCATCTGCTGCGCGGCGACATACCGACGCAACTGGACTGGGACCCTATCCTCATCATCTCGCGTGACCTGTTCTTTGCGCTGGGCATTCTTACCCATGACACCCACCTGGCCACTATCAAGCCAGGTCACGAAGGTTTTGTGGCCGCTGTACTCGCGTCTCTGCGTGACGACCTCAACCAAGAACTCGACTAGCGCCACCTCGCGCTGTGTAGCGCGTGGCTAGGCCTGCGGCCCCGCGCCAGGGCCCTGATTCTGGCTCTGGCCTGGGTTGCGGCCTTGGCTGTAACTGTGGCCTTGTGGCGCAGCGGGTTCTTCCTGTGGCTTCGCAGGAGTTGAGCGCACGCGCCGCACCGCAATCACCAGCAAGACAAGACCGCTGAGCAAGAACGCCAGGGCCCGGAAAATACCGGACAAGGCAGCCAGGTCGAAGAAGGTCAGCTTCAGCGTTGCCACGATGGCAAGGAGAATTCCCAGGCCAGTGAATCCTTCGTGGTGCTTGATGAGCAAGCGCGCGGCGATGAGCATCCAGGCAACGGACACCACCACGTGGCTGGCAAACCACGGCGAGGAACCCCAGGCGTCACCGGTAATGAGTCCGCCAAGACCGGTAATTGTTCCAACCACTGCAACCATGCTGAGGCCCAGCGCAAAGACTGTCGCGCACGCAGCGTACACGCGATTGTTAGCGAGCCCATGGATCTGGGACCTGCGCAACCACGTTGCAATCAATGCCAGACCCAGCAGCACTGCGGAAGCAAACATTGTCGGTTCTTCACGGAACGCCTGCGGAACGGCAATGCTCGAGAAGAATAGGGGATTGACAAAGATCACCACGCCTACTACCCACGCTGCTTGCAGAGCACCATGCTTTAAGTAGGGCAGCAGAAGCACCAGCGCGATGTAGAACACTGCCGTGAGGGCAACCGCAACCCACAAGCGCACATCGGACATGCCACCGTTTGCCCCATGTTCACTATCGGAAAAGTTGGCGAGCTGGGTGGCTTTATACGCGAGCGCAAAGGCAACAGGGAACACTCCAAGCGCAATGCGTCCTTGTAGTTGGCCCCACGCTACCGCAGCGATGGCGGCAAAAGCGGCAACCAGAATCCACGCAGGAATCTCATAGTTCACTCGCACAAGGCAGAGCCCCAACAACAGTGCTGGCACAAGCAAGCCAGCTGTGTAATCACCGAAAGCCCTACGGCTAGTGGGGAAGTGGACTGCAAGGCCTACGAGTAGTACAGCGGATACACCCAACACCGCGTTGGCCACGATATGCATATCGGATGACTTGCCCATGATCAGGTTGGCTACGACCAGCAGGAGTGCAATAGCGCCGGTACCACGCAAAGTATCGTTCCTGCGCCACGCTGAGTAGCCCAACACCATCAGCGGCATGAGCAGCACGGGCAAAGCACCAACACCGGTATTGGCAATCAGAATGCTGGCTACCACGGCCATACCGATGGCAAACCACATGATGGTTAGCCTATGGAAGCCTTCGGGCTTGTAGTGGACGGAGGCCATGTACGCGGCAAAAAGCATGGTCATAATTACCGCGCCTAGCCACGCTGGCCACCATCCCAGCCAGGTCACCACAAGCAAAGAAGTAACGAGCGCTGAGTACAGCGATGTCGCCAGCAGAGCAGTGGTTCCTGCTTCTGGCGCCTTGCCACGGAACTTCCATGCTGCGCCGGCCAGCGCTAGGGAGACCACATAGGCAAGGATCACTCGTCCAAGCGGACCAAGCAGCCCTGCCTGAATGGCCATGCCCACGAGGAAGGCGACACCAATCAGGGTGATGACCGTTCCAGCAATAGCCACAACACCGATGAGTGTCTTTTCTTGGTCTTCTGGGTTACGCGGCTTCTTAGGCACCCAGGGCTGCGCCGGCGGTCGCTGCGAACCACCGTGCGGGGCCGGGGCACCGTTGGGTCCATGCTGCGGCGGGAATTGCGGCACAGGTTGTCCTTGCGGTCCGCGTGGTGGCTGTGCTCCTTGGTGTGGCCGTGGCATTGCTCGCTGAGGAACGCCTTGGGCCTGTCGCTGATGCTGCTGCGGAGGCTGTTGAGGTTGCTGCCGCGGACGCTGCACCTGCTGCGCACTCGGTCCTGCCTGCTGGCGGGGCATAGGCCGCTGAGGGCCAGACTCCAGAGGACGCTGCTGGCCACGATAGGGCGGCTGTTGCGACCGTTGCGGTTGCTGCTGCGGGGCGTTAGGGAATCGTGCAGGCGAGGGCTGCAGTGGTGCCTGTGCTGCCGCAGCCTGGGCCCGAGCCTGTTCTTGCTGGGCTAGCCACCGACGGGCTTCATGAAGCTCGCGCTCTGCCGCATCCAATCGGCGGCGGAGCTCTTCAAGTGCTGGATCCTGTTCCATGCCTATTGCTTACCTTTGTTTTCAGTAAGCAGCCACGCAACTGACAGCTTTGTTATCTACTTGAAACCAAATATTGCCCTTGCCGCCACACTCATAACCCCAGACCTGAAACCCCATACTCGCTGGTCGGCGTCGCCTAGCGCTTGGCGACGCCCCACCTCCCACCAGGGAGTTGCGGGTTCCAGGTCTGGGGGTTTGGTGTTATGCGGCCTGGCGGAACGTGGATGTTGGTTTACTTCACCACTAGGTTGACCATGCGGCCTGGGACGTAAATCTCCTTGACCACGTTCTTGCCAGCGGTGAGCTCCGCAATGCGCTCATCGGCCTTGGCGATGCCTACGACGGTGTCTTGGTCGGCGTCGGCAGGCACCATGACGCGGGCCTTGACCTTGCCGTTGATCTGCACCGGCACCTCAATCTCGTCGTCGACAAGGTACTTCTCGTCAAACTCCGGGAAGGATTCGTAGGTGATGGTGCCCGCGTGGCCGAAGCGCTTCCACAGTTCCTCCGCGATGTGCGGGGCGACGGGGGAGACCAGCTGGGCCAAGGGCTCTACCGCGATGCGCGGAGCGCCCTTCGGGTAGGTCTTGGTCAGGTAGTTGACGTACTCGATGAGCTTGGCCACCACCGTGTTGAGGCGCAGGTTCTCGTAGTCGTCACGTACGCCGGCGATGGTGCGGTTGAGGTGCTTCAGGTCATCGTCGGAAAGCTCTGCGTCCGTTGTGGACAGCTCACCCGAGGTCTCATCGATGGCTAGGCGCCACAGGCGCTGCAGGAAGCGCTGCGCACCGACGACGTCCTTGGTTGCCCACGGGCGCGAGGTATCCAGCGGGCCCATAGACATCTCGTAAACACGCAGGGTATCGGCACCATAATCGCGGCAAATGTCATCCGGAGCGACGGAGTTCTTCAGGGACTTGCCCATCTTTCCGTACTCCTGGTTGACCTTTTCATCCCCGTAGTAGAACGCGCCATCGCGTTCTACTACCTCGGCGGCCGGGACGTAGACGCCGCGGGAATCGGTGTAGGCATAGGCCTGGATGTAGCCCTGGTTGTACAGGCGGCGGTAGGGCTCCTTGGAGCTCACGTAGCCTAGGTCAAAGAGGACCTTGTGCCAGAAACGGGCGTAGAGCAGGTGCAGCACGGCATGCTCAACGCCACCAACGTAGAGGTCAACGCCACCCGGGTCGTTGGCGCCGTGCTCGTCTGGGCGCGGGCCCGTCCAGTAGCGCTCGTTCTCCAGATCGCAGAACTTCTCATCGTTCGTCGGATCGATGTAGCGCAGCTGGTACCAGGAAGAACCCGCCCACTGCGGCATGACGTTGGTGTCGCGATAATACGTCTTGGGGCCATCCCCCAGACCCAGGTCCAGTTCCACCTCAACCCACTCGTGGGCCTTGGCCAGCGGCGGCTGCGGGGAGGACTCGGCATCATCCGGGTCGAAGGACACAGGCTTGTAGTCTTCCACCTCAGGCAGCTCGATGGGCAGCATCGACTCCGGCAGCGGGTAGGCCTGGCCAGCCTCATCGTAGACGATGGGGAAGGGCTCGCCCCAGTAGCGCTGGCGGGCAAACAGCCAGTCACGCAGCTTGTACTGGATCTTCTCGCGGCCCGTACCCTGCTCCTCCAGCCACGGGATGATGGCAGCGATGGCCTCATCCTTGGACATGCCGTTAAGGTCGATGGAGTCATTCGCGGAGTTCACGGCTTTGCCGGACTCCGTGTACGCCTCCTCTGCGATGTTGCCGCCAGCAACGACCTCGGTAATCGGCAGGCCAAAGACGGTGGCGAACTCGTAGTCACGGGTATCGTGTGCCGGGACCGCCATGATGGCGCCGGTGCCATAGCCAGTCAGAACGTAGTCCGCGATGAAGATCGGGACCTGCTTGCCATTGACCGGGTTGGTGGCATAGGTGCCCAGGAAAACACCGGTCTTTTCCTTGTTCTCCTGGCGCTCCAAGTCGGACTTCGCGGCAATAGAAGCGCGGTAGGCCTCTACGGCCTCCTTCGGATCATCGTGTCCAAAGGTCCAGCGCTCATCCACATCATCCTCGTAGGGGATGGGGGAGAGGAGGGCGTCGACAAGCTCGTGCTCCGGGGCCAACACCACGTACTCCGCGCCGAACAGGGTATCCGGACGGGTAGTGAAGACGTCGATGTTGTAGCCCTCGGCGTGGAAGGTGACCTCCGCGCCGCGGGAGCGGCCAATCCAGTTGCGCTGCATGGACTTGACCTTCTCCGGCCAATCCAGAAGCTCCAGGTCATCGAGCAGACGGTCCGAGTAGGCGGTAATGCGCATCATCCACTGGCGCAGGTTCTTGCGGAAGACTGGGAAGTTACCGCGCTCGGACTTACCCTCCGCGGTGACCTCCTCATTAGCCAGCACCGTGCCCAGGCCCGGGCACCAGTTCACGGTGGAGTTGGACAGGTAAACCAGACGGAACTCGTCGAGCGCCTTACGCTGTTCTTCCTTCGTCAGATCCGCGTAGTAGCGGCCGTCCTTCGTCGTGCGCTTGCCCACCTCGAGCTCCTTGATGAGCTCCGAAATCGGGCGCGCCTTCTGCTGCTCCTCATCGAACCAGGAGTTATAAATCTGCAGGAAGATCCACTGCGTCCACTTGAAGAAGGAGGGATCGGTGGACTCCACGGAGCGGCGCGGATCGTGGCCTAGGCCCAATAGGCCCAGCTGACGGCGCATATTCTTGATATTCGCTTCCGTCGTGGTGCGCGGGTGCGTACCCGTCTGGATGGCGTACTGCTCCGCCGGCAAACCGAAGGCGTCATAGCCCAGCGTGTGCAGGACGTTCTTGCCCAGCATGCGGTTAAAACGCGCATAAGTATCCGTAGCGATATAACCCAGCGGGTGGCCCACGTGAACACCCGTACCGGAAGGGTAGGGGAACATGTCCTGGATGTTCAGCTTCTCCGCGGGAAGCTCCTTGCCCTCCTCCGCGAGCGGGCCAACTGGGTTCGGCGCGTTAAATGTACCGTTGTCCTTCCAGTACTGCTGCCAGGTATTTTCAATCTGCGCGGCGAGCTCCGGCGTGTAGCGGTGGGTAGTGTTATCGCTCGGGTTAGTCATGCTTAGACAGTGTAGTCACCGAACGGACATCTCCCCAGATAGACCCAGCCATGCCGCATTCTGCTCCGCTGCGCGGAGGCGCCACTGTCGACGCCCCCTTGTTCTCCCTAGGCGTCGCCACTACAATCACCATTGTTCTGCTGTTCTACATTTGGCTATCCAAGGATCACTAGCCAATACACAAGGACGCAGAGCACCGGTCTACCGGACGTTCAAGCAAGGCGGTTGAAGCGATGACCAGCATTTCGTTGCACAAACTCAATCAACGTTCTTGCAGCATAGTGCAAGCGGTGGCTGCCGGAATCTTAAGCCACAATCCAGAGCCTTACTCACAGCCAAGCAGCACAGACTTTCTACCTTCTGGTGCCGACGTTGTTTCGTTACTGGACCGAGAAGACCGCTTGTGACGATTTGTGCGGTTACTTCGGCATTCCAAAAACGCCGAGATTTTAGCCACGCCGCGCCATCTCTGCCACTTCCTTGCGCGCGTCTTTAAGGATCTGCGCAATGTCAGCTGCGTCTGCAGCATCTACGTCATAGGTACCAGCCGCTTGGGCTTCAGCCGCCAGCTCTCGCAGCGCTTTACGACGTTCAGTCCGCTGTCCATCCCGGTACTGCAGTAGGTCAACAAGCCGAACCCGCCTATGCTTGCCCCCTGTGGTGCACTCAAACGGGATCGACCCATCCTCGAGCTTTTTCACCAAAGTTGGCCTACTAATACCCAGCAAGTCTGCTGCTTCCTGGGTTGTGAGCAACTGGTCCACCGGCGCAACAGTAATAGCCTTTCCTTGTCGCATCGCACGAACAACCTTCGAAAGGGTGCCCCCGGAAGGACGCTCTAAACCTTCTTCACCACAGCTGGCTTGAGCTTCATCGCGCCAAAGCCGTCAATCCGGCAATCGATGTTGTGGTCTTCCTGGCCGGTGCCGGCATCGAAATTAAGGCGAATACCACGCACCTTGGTTCCGGACTTCAGTGGCTGCTGCGCGCCCTTGACTTTTAGGGTCTTGGTGATGGTGACCGTGTCTCCGTCGGCAAGCGCATTGCCTACGGAGTCGACGATGGTCGGTGCGGCTGCTTCCGCGGCCGAATCACCGGCAGCGTCGGCGGAGAACTCGTGCGCGCACTCCGGGCAGACGATAAGCGGCGGCATCTCGTAGGTGTATTCGGAGGAGCACTCGGGGCAAGGTGGCAGAGTTGTGCCTGCAGTATCAGTCATAAGGAACAGTCTATCCCGCGTGGCGCAAAAAGATGATCCTTCTCTCATTTCTTTAATTGATACCCCGGTGGGGTATAGGCTTATGGCACGCCCAATCGGACTCATTCGAAAGAACTATGAAACGCCTTATTTCTCTCGCTGCCGCATGTGCCGCAGCTGTCACCCTGTCCGCCTGCTCCACCGAGAGCCCCGTTCAGAGCGAAGCCTCGAAGAGCGACGTTGCCACCACCGAGGTCCAGCAGGTTCCGGTCGAGGACATCCTCGCCGAATTCGACCTTGAAGGATTGGATGGCCCGGAGATCGTCGACAAGCTCGACCACATGTCCAAGGACGAGCGCAATAGCGATCTCCTCGCATCCGTGCGCCCGAACGAGCTGATCCTCACTTCCGAGCAGGGCCAGGCATCCCTGCCGCTGCCCGAGGACAAGTTCTACGTCTCCATCGCACCGTATGTCTCTGCTACCCACGATTGTTTCAACCACTCCCTGTCCACCTGCACTGGTGAGCTCGGCAAGGAAGACATCCACGTCACCATCACCGATGACGATGGAAACGAGCTGGTCAACGAAGACACCACGACCTCTGACAACGGTTTCATTGGCTACTGGCTGCCCGCCGATAAGAAGGGCACCATCACCATCAAGCAGGACGGCAAGACCGGTGAGGTCCCCCTGGACACCTCCGAAGAGGGCGCAACCTGCATCACCACCCTGCAGATGGCCTAATCCGCTCATTCATTCACCACGGTGAATCCCACGTCCTGGGGTTCACCGTTTGTCGTTTTATGGTGTCCACGCAGTGCTTGCCGACGTCAACAGTGTTCTGGGCAAGCCCCCTTACGGTCACTCCCTGAAGAACATCTCCGAGCAGGCAATTGACCACAACAAGTCCGCTGGTGTCGTCAGCTCTGTTCCGTTTAGCCACGCCACCCCGTCGGCGCCGGCTTCTTGGGCGCAGGCGTCGTGGCTGCCCTACTCGGCGCCATCGCCACGTTCCTGCAGTCTGTCGGCATGGTCAAGGTTGACTTCTCCGCTCTGCAGAAGATGTTCCGCTAAGCACTACAGCACTATGCACTAAAGGATGCGCTGAGCATTCAGCCCCCACGTGGGCCCTCCGCTTCGGAAGCGGAGGGCCCACTGCGCTTACTGGGAGGACTCCTCTAGGCAGTCGTACAGGAAATCCATCAAGGTCGTAGCGTCATCGGATCGGAACAGCTCATCAAGGGCAAGGTTGAATTCCAGCCTTCTCGCATTAGGGATATTAAGTGCTGCGTAGCCATTGCTCATCAAGAGGCCTGACGCTACAAGCCGTGCGGTTCGCTTGTTTCCATCGAAGTAAAACTGGCTACGCGTGGCAGAGCAGAAATAGGCCAATGCTTGCTCGACTGGGTTTTCAAGCCCTTGGAGGGAAACCAACAAATCAGCATGGGCTTCACCTAGCTCTTCAGCCGGGTCGAAGGGGATGAACCCGCCATCCATGAGCCGTACACCACCGCCGTCTCCCTCCACGTGTCCTTCACCACGGAAAAGACCAGCGTGCCGAGCTTCGTTCCTTGCTAGCACGGCATGGAGTGCGTCACTGATGCCTTTGTCCACCGCGAATTCTTGTTGGATAACCAGCTCATGGAGCAAGTTGAAAGCCGCCGACAAGTCCAAGATTTGCTGCTGCTCAGCAAGTGCCTTTCCGCCCACAGTGATGCCATCTAGCAGGGTACGGACTTCCGGGAGAGTAAACGTGTTTCCTTCCAGCGCGGCAGCGTTCCACACCAAGTCAGGAAGTTGCTTGGCTAATCGAAATAACGCACGGTCGGTCCCCAACTCCGAAACGTGCGGCCGCTCATGGTGCTCCCAGCTCACTCGGCTCGTTGCTCTTCTCATCACCTATGCCCCTCCGATGTAGTTTTCTGCGCACACATCAATGGCAAGCTGATGCGGTGATACGTAGTGTATTCCGGCTTCATTAGTTGCGCCGGTGAGCTCTTCACCAGCGACAGGCACGAGGGTGATTCCTCCGGATACGGGCTCAGCACTCGCGCGAATCCGAGCGGGCAACGAGGGCACGATGTCTGCTGGATTCGTGCACCAAATCAATGTTGATCGAGGCTTTTCTCCTCCACTGGCGCTACGCGCCGAGCTGCGTTGAGCTGCAAAAGCTCCCGACATCGCCCATGGTTGTCCGCTCGCATCAACCGCTGAGGCGAGCGTTATGGGATTCGCCGGTAAGAAGTGAAGAGCCCCGTGGCGGCCATAGGGATTGGACGCCCATGCGCCTCGTTCTATGAGCGCCTGATAGTCACCGTCGTCGCCCGGAGCATCGCCCCATTGCACGAAGCGGTCAATCCACCCTTTAACGTCTGGTTCTTCGCTGCTGAGCTCCCCCAGGAGAACTCGGACGGCTGTCGCGGCGGCGGCGTCGCTCATGCGATGCACCGATACGGAAACCTCATACCCAAGCACGCGCATTACCTTGGCCAACCCCGTCAAACTCGGTTGAGCTGCCCCACGCAACCACAGATTGAGCGTATTTCGTGACACTCCCGAGCGCCGCGAGATTTCGCTAAGGCTCAGCGGGCTTTTCTTGAGGAGTTGTAATGGGTCCATAGCCCCACTATAACCAGCTGTCCTACGCCTAGGACACCTGTCCTACCGTTAGGACGTTCAAGCCCTCTACCAGCCACATGGCAACCGCACCCCGCTGTGTCCTATGATGAGGCAAATGAGCGCGGAGATTTATTCACTTCCAACTACGCCCCTGGTAGCCAGCGAGTACATCGAGCAGGGCCCCCGGCTGTCCCTGCGTCGCGGCAGCAATATTCTCACGCTTCAGCTGCCCGCCACCTTCCCGGAAGCAGAACTCACCGATCCCCGCTGGGTCGTCCAATCGCATTTCATTGATCGCCCGCACACGCTGCGTGAATTCGCCACCGATGAGCCGCTTGAAGTAGGTATCCCCGGCCCCTTTACTCGCATCATCGTGACGCTGCGCGACGGCGAGGAGGAGCTCATCGAGCCCACGACCTTCACGGGCATTACGGAAGACGCTCCTTTTATCGTCTACGACCGCACCACGCTCATCGCACCGCAGGGCACGCTCGAGGCCGCTGAGCCGCTCGGCATCTGGGCCGGCTGGGAAGTGGGCTCGCTGCCGGAGCAGGTTAGGGTGCCGCAGAGGGAACCGGTGGACGTCGCCAAGCACAGCGATTTTGAGTGGGACTTTGGCGTGGCCATCCTGCCCAACGTCCGGGGACTTGATAACGAGCCGATTTTTACTCAATCCCCGCGCGTGCACCTCATCGCGGAAGGGGAGTGGCGCCTCGACCTCACCTACGCACCCCTCGGCGGTGAGCAGGAGGAGATTTCGGAGCAGACCTTTGAGCCAGGAATCGCCGAACCTTTCCCCGGCGATCTCTACGAAGACCCCTGGGTAGGGCGCTACAAGGTCTCCTTGTACCGCGACGACGAGCTTGTCGACGTCCGCTTCATCTCCCTCGCCGAGGGCCTCCACATGCGCGCGACTAACGACGGTCCGCGCGGGATGGATTTCCGCATCATCGATGCCCTCGGCGCGCACTCGGCTTTCAGTTACACGCTGGCCTCTCCGCCAAAGAAGCCCATTGCGCTGGAGAAGGGCCTGCGTACCTTCGAGGACACCGAGGTTTCGCGCCGCGAGGTCGTGGCCAGTGATGCCGGGTACGAGCTCGAGTTCGACGTCTGGCCCGAAGCCCTGTTCAGCCGCGTCAAGCGCATTGGTCTGGAACCCACGGAGCACTCCGACAAACCGGTTATTTTCGCTGGTCAGCTCGATCAAGACGATATGTTTACCGTCCATTCTCCGCGCCCGCTGCCGCTGGCCAAGTTCGTCACCATTGATGGCCGCCAGAAGATTAAGGAGTTGGCCCGCACCTCGAAGACCACGCAGGCGGTGACGAGCCTCGCCGTGCCGAATGCCGCCTTGGCCAATGCCGTGCGCAAGCAGCCTTCTGCCGAGCTTTTCCTCATGTGGTCTACGTTGTCCTACGAGGACTACCTGGATTCCCTGCCGGACGCGGAACGCGCCGCCCACGAGGCCCGCAGCCTCGAGCGCCGCATTGTGGAGTACGAGGCATCGGCCTCCACCAGCCTCATCTATGCTGCCTTGGCCACGGTGCGCAAGACCCCATTGGTCAGCCGTGGCCTGCTCGGTGATGGGGAAGTGATCATCGAGCAGAACGTGGATCCGCAGGTAGATTTGGTGGGCTGGGCATGGCCATTGGCCAACCCCACCGTTTCCCCGACCCAGCTCACTGCGACGGACAATGGTTTCGAGCTGCCTGCCGACCTCCTCGCGCAGGGCTCGTTGCTTGTCGACGTCCGCGAGCTCAACCCCACCTCGAACCTCACCGCCCCCGCCCGCCCTTCGAGCGCGTCCATTGTCGTGACCCCGGAGGGCGCCGAACCGGCCCGTGCTTCCAAGGACTGGACACCGGAGGAGCTGTGGGGTGCCTTCCGCGCGCTGCATGTGCTGTCTCAGCGCAGCCCGAACCCGAAGCTGCAGGCAATGTTCGACAGCATCATCGACCACCTGCGCGCCAACCCGGAGGCGGCACTCCACGCCCTGGCGCGCACCGGCGTCAGCGTGAACCAGCAGGCACGCTCCATGGCGCGTACCCGCCTGTTCCACTCGCCACTCGAGACCGACATGGAGCAGAGTGCTGATCACTACCTGGATCTTCTCCTCGACCCCTCCGCCAGCAAGAATGCCGAGCTCACGACCGTGCGCGACAGCGGCGCGGATGGTCTGACTCGCCCGATGCTGCTCAACGCGGCAACGGTTCACAGCCCAACCCCGAATGTTGATGACCTCATGGGGGAGGCCGCCCGTGTCGCCGCCCTCCGCGAGTGCTTTGCCAACAACGGCGCCCTCGATGCCCTAGGTACCATCGAGCATCTGCGCAAGGACGCCACAGCACTCGCGTCTGTGGTGCAGAACGCGGGCGTCGACATGTCGATTAGCCATACCCTCGTGGCGCTCGGCGCTTTTGCCAGCGGCAACACCGCGGATGAGCTCAATGCTGCTGCTTGGATGCCTTATATCTCCTATGCCTTCGCCTTGGCTTCCCGCGCCGCGGCGAACGACATCATCATGGAAAGCCCCCTGCTCAAGGACGATATGCCTATGCTTGCCGACGTCCTCCCCCTCGCCCCCCGCCTCTTCTTCTACGACCTCGTGACTGCGGAAGCCCTTTTCCGCAATCGCGACATCTAGCGCAGTGAGGTGTGCCACAATGGGTGAGCATGAAGGTTATCTCCACCAACGTCGCTGTCCGCCGCCCCGAGCCGCATGGGCGGCACGAGTACACGGGCATCGATAAGCAGCCGCGCCCTTTCCTCGACCTTGCGGTCCCCGGGCCCAACTACGGTGACGGCTCCGGTGTGGTGGGGGATTCCATCGGGGACCACGCCCACCACGGTGGCGCCGACAAGGCCGTCTACGCTTATGCCCGTGAGGAGCTCGATTACTGGGAAGGCGCGCTCAACCGCGTGCTGCGTGACGGTTACTTTGGGGAGAACCTCACCACTGAGGGTATTTCTTGGCCGAATATTCTCATCAACCAGCGCATTCAGGTGGGGGAGTGCGTGCTCGAGGTTTCCATCCCGCGCACGCCCTGCGCCACCTTCTCCGGCTGGATGGACGAGCCGGGCTGGCTCAAGTCCTTCACAGAGCGCGGCGATTGCGGTGCGTACCTGCGCATTATCGAGCCTGGCCGCATCAACCCAGGCGATGAGATCACGCTTATCGGCCGCCCCGACCATGACATCACCATGGGCATGGCCTTCGCGGCCAAGATGGGGGACAAGGAGCTGGCTCGGCGCGTCGTCGACGCCGGCTGCCTCGCTGCCGTCCACCATGACCAGCTGGTTAAGCGCCTGCAATCCTGCGGTTAGCTAGCCATTCATAGGTTGTCGCTTGTGAGCCGCGCGTACCATCCATACGCACGAATCGTGCCTTCACCAGTGACTTCAGCGCATATCGGACCTGCGCTCGAGTGAGGTTTGTGGCTGTTTCTATTTCACCAATGGACAGGGGTTGTGCCGCCGCACTCAGCGCCTCCGCTACGCGCGGGGCGTTGACTCCTAGGCCATCCACGTTCGCTGGTGCGTCCACTCGTCGTTGCGATTCGATGCGGGATTCCTCCTTGCGTAGTGGCTCCCAGGTACGGGCTTCTCCACGCGTGTCCGGCCGCCACATCTTCACCGTAAATTGCACACCGGAATCTATCAGGTCAGGCTCCGGAAGGCCCTGCTCTCGCGCGGCATCCAACATAAGCTGCACGCCGCCGCCTTCGCCCTCAATGACAAAAGAGCCATCGTCTGCTTTGAGATATCGGCACAGTCTATAGAGACGCTGGTTAATCTCCTGTCGTGCCAGATCTCTCGACTTCAGCTGCTCTACCGTCAGATCCCGCAGGCCACCTGGGCTGGAGATGACCATCTTGTCCGGTAGTAAGCGGACATCAATCGATTTACCAGCCCCTAAGGTATTCGGCCCAAGATCACGGTGCACCAGTGCATTCGCCACGGCCTCTCGAATGGCCGAAAGGGGAAGTTCAGGAACTTCCACCATTGATCCATCCTCTCGATATCGCCGTACGGCGGCTAAACGTTGCCTTACCCAACCCATTACCGAGTTCAACAGCACCGGGACGGGCCCCTCAAAGGTCTCCAACCCCAACACTCGCCCGTGCTTCGAACCATTCGGTAGCCTTTGCGCCACTGTTACTGCTAAGGAGGGAAAATGTCCTTGAGGATAGAAACCCAGCGCATACAGGCCAGCAAGCGTCAGCTCTCCAGTCGCGGTCGTCACCGCTAGTGCCCGTAAGACGTCCTCATCTTGAGTAAGTCCCGATAGTCGCCGATTCTTTCTCCGCGCCTGAACCAAGAAATCTTCTACCACGGCGCGGTCCAAGTCTGCGATACTCGTGCCTTCCACAATCGTCGTGTCATAGGACACTGCCTCTTCGGCATGCAGCTTCGCTACGTCCATCATGCGTAGCTCGGAGGCACTCATACGATAATCCCCATCAGCCATTCGAAGATACGCTTCTCCCCTGTAGATAGCAGGCTTATCAATAATCGGAAGGCCCGTAACCTCCGCAATCACGACATGCGTGCCATCTATTGCCACACTGTCGGTATGCACTGTGACTGGAGGGGTGATGGCATGACGCGCCTGCGAGGCCAGAGCAGCCTCCATCTCCGAAGGATTCTCAATGCCAGTGACAATGAAGCCTTCTTTCTCATTGACGCCGAGAATGATAAGACCGCCACTCGGCATGTTTGCGAACGCGCACAATGTCTGCGGTAGAGAGTCCGGAATGCCCCCTTGAGCGGTTTTGACCTCGACTGTTGTTGAATCACCGCCGCGCAACTCAAGCTCGGCCAATAGCTCTCTCAGCTGATTCTCGGACCAATTGTTCACGATGAATACCCGCCCTCAATGTTAACAATGACGCCTCAATGCTAACGTCATCCCCCTTCAATGACAAGATTTCTAATTGATCTTCCCATTGAGGTGTCATTGACGTTCTCGTTGAGGCCGAATTATGACCCTGAAACCCCGCATGTTTAAGAGTTATCTAGCACCCAAACCCCGAATCAGGCTCCGGCATTCCCCGGCGCGATAAGGCCGGAGGCCCTTTTTAGGTCTATGTCCCTGACCATCTTGTAAGTAAGGCATGGAGTTTTCCCCAGAGCTCACCAGCCGGGCAGCACGTATCGAGCGAGAGATCTTGGATCTCAACCGTCATGCTGCTACTGGCCAGTTGGAGTCTGTGGCCCGCTTACTCATGCGTTCTGAGGCGATCTTCTCCTCACGCATTGAAGGTATTGCGCCCAACGCCGATAAGGTTGTCCTCGCGGAACTCGCCCAAGAGGAGGAAGTCCGTGGTTATAAGGAAGGCGCGGAAGAGGTTGCCCGCAACCTCACCGTTCTGCGTTCCATTGAGAAGAGCTTTGCCACCGAACCGACAATCTCTGTCGAGCTTCTCGAAAAGCTTCAAAGAGAGTTGATAGGGAGAAGGGCTCCATTCCCACTGGACTTCGAACTATTCAAAACTGGATCGGTGGAAGTAACCACACACCCATTGGGGCCGAGTTCATTCCAGCGCCCCCACGCCTAGTCCGTGACCTCGTTGAAGACCTGTGTCTTTACCTAGATGGCGCTTAGCACGGTGCTCTTATCCAAGCCGCGATTGCTCACGCTCAATTCAAAACGATTCACCCATTTGCAGATGGCAACGGCCGTGTGGGCCGTGCTCTCATTCATGGGATTCTTCTGCGTCGCGGACCTACTGAATACACCATTCTGCCGGTAAGCCTCGTCCTCGGTACGTGGTCCAAATCGAAAGCTACCTGCCTTTTCGCACCATCAAGCGTGGTAAAATCCTCACCATGGAGCGCACGTATAAGTGGGAGCATGTCGAGACTCCCCTCATCCGGAACGAGGCCGCAGTTCATTTTTTAGGAGCCGGTTTGACCGCTTCCGGAGTGCAATACGGCGATGGATACAAGGCCACGTGGGAGCTGCGCGCCGCGGAGAACTGGGTGACCGAACGTGTGTCGGTGAACGTTGAAGGCGACGGATGGGGGCGAAGCCTCGAGCTGTTTAGGTCCGAGCAAGGCGTGTGGTCGGCGGAAACCAATGAAGAGGGCGCCCAGCCTGAAGATCTGCCCTCCCCCGGTATCGTCCAGTCAGCCGACCTGAAAGCCGCACTCGATTGCGATCTCGGTCTGTGCCCTCTCACCAACACAATGCCTATTCGTCGCTTGACGCTGCTTGAGACTCAGGTCTCGAAAACGCAGCTGATCATGGCTTGGATTGATATACCGTCCCTCCAGGTGATCGCATCAGACCAGTACTACAGCTCCGTCGATGCTGAAACTGTCCGATACGAAAGCGGAACACGGGGAGTCGACGTCGAGTTGAAGGTCGACGGTGACGGAGTGGTCGTACACTACCCTGATCTCGCACGGCGGGTCTGATCCGGAAACAACTCTAACTAAGCTGGGCGGTATGAACGACCTGACCATCGCGCCTGGCCCAGGGATCCCCGGGGGTCTGGTCATCGTCGCCGCCGACCTGACGGAGCGGTTCGCGAAGTCGTCGGGACCAGGCGGCCAAGGCGTCAATACTACGGACAGCAAAGTGCAGCTTTCCGTCGATATCGCTACGTGCTCATCGCTTTCCGACGCCCAGCGTCGCCGCGTCCTCCACAACCACGAGCACCGCCTAGACGGCACCGTCCTTACCGTTACCGCATCGACCCAGCGATTGCAGGTACGCAACCGCGCCGAGGCACGCGAACGCATGGCCGCCCTCTTGCGCGAGGCGCTCGCTCCGCCTCCTCCCCCGCGGCGCAGGACCAAGCCGACGCGGAGCTCGGTGCGACACCGTCTCGAAGCGAAAAAGCGGCGCTCGGAACTCAAGTCCACGCGACGGCGGCCCCAAATTCCCTAGTTCGAACCATCCGCATGCATATCCTCACGCTGACGGACCTGGTTCGGGTAACCGCTACGCTGAGACAGCTTGGACCGGTTGAATCCGCTCGATTTCCGAGAGGATCTTGTCTTCCGCCACGTCCAAGTCATATTGAGCCTGTAACCCGAGCCAGAACTGGGGGCTCATCTCGAAAAACTTCGCTAGACGAAGGGCCGTGTCAGCGGTTACAGCGCGCTTACCGTGAACAATTTCGTTGATCCGGCGGGGCGGAACGCCGATGGAGACGGCGAGCTTGTGCTGGGTGATCCCCATTCCTTTGAGGAAGTCCTCCATGAGGATCTCACCGGGATGAACCGGAGGGAGCTTGTCAGTGGTAGTCAACGATCTCAACCTCCTCTGGCCCCGCCGATCACCTTTCAACGCCTCGAGCCGGTTTCCCCGGGGAATCCGCTCTCGATTCCACAGACGCTCAGTGTCCTTGTCAGCGAACGACTGGATCATGCTTCACCTTATCCCCCATAACGCGAAGCGTCAATAACGCTACGCGTTAAATTTGAACTCCACGGTATGTAGTTGCAAAGTTACTTTCTCGTTGGCCTGCAACAATCAGAAAACTGTAATTACGTCAGCACACAGAGAACATATGGGCGCATGGAAACACGTAAAGGTTGTGCGGGATGGCGTGGACGTCAACGTGAAGATTCTGGAGAACCTCGCCGCGCACGTCGCTCCCGCGTTGGGTGGCAGCCGAACCA
>NZ_KV810441.1 GCF_001812805.1 Corynebacterium sp. HMSC078H07
TTGTGTGTTGGTTGTGTGTTCGTTATTGAGGGCGCATGGTGGATGCCTTGGCATGCTGAGCCGATGAAGGACGTGTAAGGCTGCGTTAAGCCTCGGGGAGTTGTCAATAAAGCGTTGATCCGAGGATGTCCGAATGGGGAAACCTGGCACCTGTTATGGGGTGTTACCCTTCAGTGAATTCATAGCTGTTGTGGGGGTTTACGCGGGGAAGTGAAACATCTCAGTACCCGTAGGAGGAGAAAATAAAAATGATTCTGCTAGTAGTGGCGAACGAACGTGGATGAGGCTAAACCGTGTGCATGTGATACTTGGTAGGGGTTGTGTGTGCGGTGTTGTGGGCCC
>NZ_KV810442.1 GCF_001812805.1 Corynebacterium sp. HMSC078H07
GCGGCCTGGCTCGCCGTCCTTACCGTCAACGCCGGCCCCAGGAGTTTCGGAGGGCTTGGTCTCGTCGCTTGGCTTGGTCTCGTCGCTTGGCTTGGTCGGCTCATCGCTGTTGGCCTTCTTGCCGTTCAGCATGTCAGCGCACTTCTGGCCGGCAGGTGCGTTGACCGCGGCAAGCGCAGAGGCTGAAGCAGAAATACCTCCAAGAGTCTCTTCAATCTCAGCGCGCTGGGCGTCGGACAGCTTCAATTCCTTTGCAGCGCTAGCTCCGGGGAAGAGACCGGCGATTGTTACCGCGGCATTGAAAATCTTGAGAACTACAGACACGCCCTTACCAAAGGCGCCATCGGCAAACTTGATGAGGTTAGAAACGGTCTTTTTGGCCGCGTCAGGGTTTTTAAGATCAACCTCCGCATCCGCGTTATCAATCCGTCCGATCGCCATGCCCTGTGCACGAACCAAGTCCCACGTTACGGACTTATCCGCTTCGCCCTCGCGGACGAGCTTCTCAATCTTTTCCCACGAGCTGGCACCGATCTTCTTGATGAAATCTGCGGGTACGAGGTCCCCTACCACTGGGATGACCTCCCAGACGGTCTGCAAGAGCTTATTGCCGCCGTCATAGAAAGCCTTCGCAAGGTCGAGCTTGCGCTCCAGCAGTTGACCTTCCTTGCCCGGCGCATCCGAGATCTCACACACCAGCTTGCCGTTCTTTTCCACGGCGGTCACGGTCACGTCAGATGTCGTAGCCTCGGTGGTCTTCAGCTCATCGAGACTGGATGGCTTGGCATCGTCAGCACCGTAGAAACCAAATTCGTTGCCGCGGGACTCCCGCTCGATCTCATCGATAGCTTTGTCGCCGGCATTGTCAGAATCAATCAGGTTGCCGTTTTCGTCAAAGGTGGTGCCGTTGACATCCACCGTGTCAGACCCCGACTGCTCATGAACGAAGGCGGAATCTTCAGGCGCTTCTACTGCAAGCGCCTGAGGTGCAACGATGACGGACGAGAAGGTAGCTACAGCCACCGCGGTGGCAACAATGCGGGAGGAAATAGGGCGCATGGTAACTCTTTCTTAAGCCTAAATGAAGAACAACTTACCGCTATCGCGTTGTGCGATAAGTTTCGGACGAGGCCACAGTACCGCCGCGCAGAAATGATTTCTACACTTAATTAACTATTGCCCCCTTTTTTGGGATCGCCAACCCCATTGAACATAACGCCAGTTCACGGCGTATACATTCAAGATGTAGATACACATATTTCTACGAAACTACCATCGCTACGTGGGCACTTTTCGATAGAGCGTGCTGATTCTTCGGTCAGCACAAGGCCCTGTCATCAAAAAATATTCTCTACCTTTCCTGAGAGGAAGGCAGGGAACCGTGATGCACATAACAGCATCATGCGTAGGCCTAGACCCAACGGCTACTTCGCAACGCCAAGGCTGCGCATGACACCGCCAAGCTCAATATCCATGTAGTGCGTAAGAATCTCGAAGATAAAGTCCGTGGAGTACCCACGCAGTGGCCCCTTGGCGCTCAACATGGCCAAACCATGAGCACCTGCCCAGACAGAAATCACGAGAGTGAAGAGAACCCACGGTGCGCGTGGACCATCAACTTCATCGATAGCTTCCCGCACTAGGGACATGATGAAACCGAAAGCCTGACCAAATTCACTGAAGTCACGCTGGACTTCCGCAGCCTTGTTGGCGTTCGGCAGGAAGTCATCCTCGAAGGACATCGGGACAATGGGGCCGGAAGCAATCTTGATGAGCGCTTCAAAGCCGAGCGGATCAGCCAGAGCATGAGACACATAACCGTAGCCAGTGGCCTTAATTCTGGATACCGCGCCGGAACCTTCCGGCACTGCAGCTACCTGACGGTAAATAAACTCGTAGTTAATCTTGTCCAGGTATCGCTCAAGGTAGCTTGCCAACTCCTGGTCGCTTTCGATGAGGTGCTCCGCTTCCTGCACGGTAAGCCCGGCCCGAGTCGCGGCACCGCCAATATGGAGACCAGTAACTCCGTGGTCGAGAGACTCCTCAATTGCCCCTCGAAGAAGTGCCGTACGCTTCTCTTCATTGGTGCTGCGGGGAAAATCGACCGCCTTTGCCAGCAGAGGCTCAGGCTGCTCACCCACTAAGCCGAAAGGCGCGGTTTGTTCAACGCGCTCCCCCTGGAAAAAAGGAATGAGCCCCACGCTCAAAGTGTCCATAACGCCGCCAAAGGTCTGCTTCATTGCAGCGGGCGACAGATAGCGAAGGATACCTTCGGCGGCCAACTGGGTTACGCCATGTAGGTACGAGAAGATAGCCAATGCGGAAAGCATCGTGCCACGGGCATCAGTAGTGCCTCCAGCTTCCTTGATGGCATCACGAGTTAAATTGAAGAGAACCTCAAGAATAGGGCACGTATCTGCGCTGCCGCCCTGCTCAGAGAAAACCTCAGCGGTCAGACCTTCACGCGGGGATGCCTGCACCGCCGTGAAGGCGGCGAAAGAGGTGGGGTCCTCCACAGCAAAGGAGAAGTAGGACATCGCTGCGGCCCGTAGTTTATCCACTGCGGTGGCATTCTCTGGGAGGCGCTTAAAGTGCAGATCCACCACGGACAGAAGGGCCTGGTTCAAAGTCTCTTTGGTTTCCTCGACCAGTTCGCCGTCACCTGCGAATTGCTCCTGAGCTTCCGCTAGGGGCACATCAACTTGGTCGGCAACATCACGCAGCCGAACTGCGTCCATGCCAGCCTTAGCGATAACCCGACCAGCTTGTTCAATAAGGAGCTGCCGTGAGGGCTGGTTGCCCTTTTCCGCACCTTCTGAAGTAACCACGGATATGAGCCTACCCAGTAGCATCGTCGTTTTAGTTTCATGCGATATAACTTAGCGTTCATTAATGTTCCGCTCAGCTTTAAGTTCAGGATATGAAACTCATTTTCTCACATAGTGGATATATACTATTCATCATAGTGGATAAAAAAAGAGTCCAGGCCCACATGAATGGGTCCGGACTCTCCTGCGCTGTACCGCTTACCAAGCATGCCCACAATAGGGGCACCACTCAGAAAAGCGGCGCAGAAACCTAATTACTTCTGGTCGTTCTGCTCCGGCTGGTTACCCTCAGCACCCTGGTTGCCAATGCGCTCATCCAGCTGGTCGCGTGCAGAGTCAATCTTGTCAGCCTTATCCTCGCCGAGCTTGCTCTTTGCGAAATCAGCGCCCTTATCCAGTGCAGAGTCAGAAACCTGCTCGCCCTTATCGGAGTTCAGTGCATCCTTAGCCTTGTCGAAGATACCCATGTCGTATCATCCCTTCTGTCTAACTACATTTCTAATTCACTGCGGCCGCAGCGAGTGGCTGAGACTCCCCTTTAATTACTGCAGGACAGTGCCGGCAACGGAAATGTTTCTTGTTTCTCGACACCTCAGTAAGGAGCAGCTATCAACTTCTGCTCGCGACCACGTCCCCCACGGTACCGATGACTTTCAAACTTTGCCACGTAATTTATAAATGCGCTTTCGGCTTGCGCCCGTCCTCCAATGCCGGTAAACCTAGCTGAGATTCTTAAGCTTCTTAACGAAAGTTTGCCCCCCCCCTTCGTCACCCCCTTTTCGTTCAACAACTTGCGGTGAGCTATTACATCTCAGCTACAGGCCCCTGTACCCTATTTTCAGCACTGCCCCACGGATGCAACATCTAGGTCCGGCTGCATTCTTCAATGCTCGACAGTTTAGGGCGTAGAGCAGGATATGCGGGCGTGCAAGCATTCCTCATCTCGGTTTTCATAAGAATTTTTTCAGCACTATGTCTTCACCTAGTTCCTCACCCTCAAACCCCGAATCCTTCTTCGGACTAACTTGGCCGGGCAAAGAAGAGGCTGCTGGCCGAGCGCACGGAGAAGCTCGGGTTAAAAGGGACGTCGTCAAGGGCACTGGCTCCAGTCCGAATTCTGTCACTGTTAGCGATAACCTAGATGCTCTCAAGGACTTTAGTGCTCGCAGCGTTCAGGCAGACGTTATCTATATTGATCCGCCCTACAACACTGGCAAGGACTTCGTCTACCGTGACAACTTTCGCCAGCGCCGTGACATGCGCTCGGAGCATTTCGGTCAATGGCATTCAGATTGGCTGTCCATGATGTTGCCTAGACTCATCCTGGCACGGGACGTACTGTCGGAGAACGGCTTTATTTTCGTTTCTATCGGTGAATCCGAGGTTGCTCATCTCCGGCTCCTCATGGATGAAGTTTTTGGAGAGGATTGCTTTGCTGGCCAGCTCATCTGGAAGAAGGGCGGAACCGGCAAGAATGACTCCAAATACGCCATCGTCGAGCACGAATATGTGTTGTGTTACGCCAAATCTGCATCCAATCCAGGATTCAATCTTGATGCGCAGGCACAGACCACAACGCGGTATAACCACACTGATGAACGCGGAAATTACTCACTCGTTCGCCTCGATTCCAAGACCCTGGGCTATCTTCCATCCCTCGACTTCCCTATTACTGGACCCGACGGTCATGACTATTGGCCCCACCAACCCGAGGGCAAAAGTGAGGTTGCGCGCTGGCGCTGGGGCAGGGACAAGGTAGCAGAGCAATATGACGAGCTAGTTTTTCGCCGTGGCTTCGTTTACACCAAAAACTATGAAAAGAAGGGCGCTCGTCCACGGTCCATCCTTGATGGCGAGCGCTTCGGTGTTACCCGCACCGGGCGCAAGGATGCCGAAGAGGTACTTGGCGTTCAAGGAACCTTCGATTTTCCCAAACCCGTACGGCTTATCAAGCACCTCATCGCCATTGCTGGTGGTCCCGACGCCGTGGTCCTCGATTTCTTCGCTGGTTCGGGGACCACGGCCCAAGCCGTGGCCGAGCTCAATCGAGACGACGGCGGCCATCGAAGCGTCCACCTCGTTCAGATTGCGCAGCCAACGGAGGCTTCGAGCGCCGCTCGGCGTGCTGGCTTCGACACAGTGGCAGATATCTGTCTAGCCCGTGTAGAAGCATTGGAGCACCTCGAGTTCGACCACATTCGGCTCATCCCTGAAGAACTCTGAAAGGCTTCTAGCCTCGGCTCTCCTCGCTAGATTCAGGTGGCGGGACGCTGCGAGGACTCCGCTACGCCATGTTCCTCGGTGCCTTCCGGCCGGCCGGGAATCCCGAAGAAATCCAATACCGTGTCGGTGGCGAATCCGCGCCCAACCTCGGGTTTGTCCTTGCTCGGCCGGCCAGGCCACACGTGTGATCCACCTTCAATACGAATGTGCTGTAGCGGGGCCTGGCAGGCGGTCCAGGTCTCTTTGACGGCGTCGTTTGTCAGGCGCACTGTTTGTACATCACCCACGCACTTGTTGCGTTTCTGGTGTTGGTTCATGACCTCCGTCACCGAAGAGTAGGCAGTTCCGTGGCGAACTCCGCCCTCATAGTTAACTACGGGATCATCAGTTCCATGGATGTCGAGGCGACCTACGGGCCGCTCTGAGCACTCCGAGTGAATACCCTCGTAATACGCCGCCGACACTGTTGCCACAGAGCGGAACGTGCCCGGCATCCGGCAGGCTAAGAACGCCGCGAAGCCACCTCCGTTGGATAATCCAGCGGCAAAAATCGCGTTATCGTCCACGCTGTACGTCGCTCGCAAACTATCAACTATCGTATGGACGAAATCTAGGTCTTCTTCAGCACTTGTCGTCGCGTAGGGCGCCGGCGACCACGCTTTGTCCACTCCTTGGGGATACGCCACGATGGCGTCTGCCGCATCAAATTGCGTGTAGCCTTCCATGTTTTCAGGACTGTCGTTCCATCCATGGAACGCGAGCAGGACCGGCCACGAACGTTCAGGAGTGTAATCGGCGGGCACGTGCAGTAGAAAGGTCCGTCCCGACGACAGTCTCATGTTTTTGGTCTCGCCAGGTTCCGGGCCCACAAGCATCGGCGAAAGGGGGACGCCGAGATCATTTGTCCATACGGCCGGGCTGGTGGGGGCCGAAGGTGCATCGTCATGTCTCCCGCAGGCGCCAAGCGCGCCTACACAGGCAGCAACCGATAGTGCGGCGCAGACGGTACGCAGAAAACGCGGCCGCTGACTTTCCTCGCCGCGCGTCTTCACGGGTGTCGTTCCCCCTCCAGGTTGAAACTTGAACTGTGGCCTCTACAAAGTAACAGGTCGCTGCCTAGAATCACGAAGCGGCGCGGTATCTTTAAAGGCATTATGGCCACCACCAGTTCCCCACATCCCCGCCCGGAGAACTATCCCAGCTACCGCAAGGCATCTGCGCAGGAAGGACCAACGTTCCGGAACTCCCAACAACGCGCACGATCCGCGCGAGCTTTTGCACATGGGGCCGATACCTACCATGACGTGCGCCCAAGTTACCCATACGAGGTAGCCGCCCTCATCAGTTCCGCCCACTCGGTGCTCGACATCGGCGCGGGAACGGGAAAACTCACTGAAACTCTGACTAATCCCGAAGTCTACGCCAGCGATCCCTCACCGGACATGGCCCGAGTACTCACTCGTCTGGGTGTGCCCTGCTGGCGGGCCACTGCAGAGGAGACTGCGCTCAGTGATTCCTCGCTCGACGCTATTACCTGCGCCCAGACCTGGCATTGGGTAGATGAAAAAAGTGCGTGTGCCGAGTTTGATCGCGTCCTGCGCCCGGGTGGCCGAGTAGTTCTGGTGTGGAACACTCTCGATGTCGGAGCAGACCCATGGATTCTGCGTCTATCCCGCATCATGCACTCTGGTGACGTGCAGCGCCCCGGTTTCTACCCCACCATTGCCCCGCCGTGGGAGATACGGGAGGAGCTTCGCCTGACCTGGGAGCACACCCTCACACCGGAGCAGCTTCACCAGCTGATGCACACACGTTCCTATTGGCTGCGCAACGGCGAAAAGATTCATGAGCGCATGACCTATAACCTCAACTGGTACCTCTATGAACATATGGGCCTTCACCCCGGACAAAAGCTGGCTATTCCCTACCGCACCGATGCTTTCGTCCTAGCCCGCCCTGGCGAATAGCCGCCTTCTGCAACCATGACAACTGTCACGCGAAACTCGTGACGTCATGGCTACGCTGCAGGTTCCGTGCGTACCTAGCGTGAAGGTATGAACACGACGCACACCTCACCCCCGGCCATCGAAGTCTCCGGAATCAGCAAAACCTTCAACGCTTCGTCCCACAGCCCTGTACGCGCGCTTCACGACGTCTCCCTTACCATCCACCAAGGAGAAATCGTCGGCCTACTCGGCACCAACGGTGCAGGTAAGACCACGCTCATTGATCTCATCTTGGGGCTGACTACCCCAACGTCGGGCACTATCAGAGTGTTTGGTCAATCCCCACACACTGCTGTGAAGAGCGGTCGCATCGGCGCGGTCATGCAGTCAGGTGGCCTCCTTCCCGACATCACAGTAAAGGAAACTCTTGAGCTCCTCGGCGCTGCCTTCCCCTCTCACCGCCCATACGAGGACATCATCGAGCGCGCGAATCTAGGTGGCATTCTTTCGCGCCGGGTAGGCAAATGCTCCGGCGGCGAGCAGCAACGCCTGCGTTTCGGATTGGCTCTGTTAGGTGATCCGATGCTCTTGCTTCTCGACGAACCAACTGCCGGCATGGACGCTGGTGCCCGCCGCCACTTCTGGGAGACCATGCGAGAGGAAGCCAAAGCCGGAAGAACCATCCTGCTGACCACTCACTACCTCGAAGAAGCCGATACCTTTGCGCAACGCATCATCATGCTCAACAAAGGCGAGATTCACGCTGACGGCAGCACTGAGGAAATCCGCAACGCAAATTCCACCCGCATCATCCGGGCCACCTTCCCTGATGGCGTCCCCGATCGTCTCCTCAACGAGCCCTTACCGGGAGTGCTCCATCAAGTTCCCACAGACACCGGCCTCGATATCACTACGCGCGACTCTGACGCGGTAGCCCGCTTTCTGCTCACGGAAACCACAGCGCAAGATATCACCATCACCGGCCACAGCCTCGAGGACTCGTTCCTTGAGCTCTCTGGCTCTTCACTCGACACAGTTTCCCGTTAAGGAGGCATCCGCCATGAGCATACTCACTTCTGCCACACCCACGTTTGGTACGGCCTTTAAGTACGCCGCCCACGATCTCAAACGACTGCGCCGTGACCTACCCACTCTCTTCTTCAGCATCGGCCTGCCCGTCATCTTCTACATTCTCTTCGGCGCCATGCAGGAATACGGCGCCATCGAATTCAACGGCGGCAACGTCGCAGCGCTGGTCATGATAGGCATGGCACTCTACGCCGGCGCTACTGGTGCCGTTGGTGCAGCGGGTTCTATGGTCGCGGAAAACCGCGCCGGGTGGGGCCGCCAGCTGGCGCTGACTCCCCTACGGGCTTCTCAGCTCGGCCTTGCCAACGTCCTCAACATTGCGGTCCGTGCCATCTTGCCTATCGCCGCAGTCTTTATCACCGGCGGGCTCACCAAAGCAACGATGCAGCCGGACCAATGGGCGCTCTCTTTTCTCATTACCGCGGCGTGTGCCATCCCGTTCGGTGTCTACGGTATGGCCTGCGCCATGCTCATCCCATCGGAGAACACCGTCTCCATCGCGACATCCACAATCGTCATTCTCGCTTTCGCCGGAAACGTCTTTATGCCGCTCAAAGAATCCCTGCTTGAGGTCGGACGATTCACCCCGATGTACGGCGCACAGGCCCTTGCCCGCTGGCCGCTATCTGAAGGTGCCCAAATGATCAACGATGAGCGCCTCTTCATTGAGGACCCACTCTGGTACGCATGGGTTAACATCACTGTATGGACAGTGGTTTTCGTAGGGATTTGCTTACTCCTTCACAACCGCGACAAGAACCGAGCATGATGGATGACTTCAGGCTACGGGACGCTGTCTTCTCCGCCATTTGGTTGCTCTTTCTTCTCACAGGGCTGGTGCAGATCCTTGTTCTGCCCTCTTATTCCACGGCACAGCGCCTCTGGGCCGTCGCCATCACGGCAGTATTTTGCGTCACCTATTTTGTTTCATTTGGTACCGTCCATGCCTATCCTCGCGGATGGTCCCAGGAGCGTCGAGTAGCACTACGGTGGGTTATCCTCGCCGCGCTCGCACTTGCCGCGATTCCCGCGTATGGGGTGTGGGCCGTATGCTTTGTGCCCTATCTTGGAGCCTTGGTCGCTTTCACCCAGCCCCTGATGACTGCCGCAACCATCATCGCGCTCACCGGAATCATCGCTAGTGTCCCCGCGTGGCTTGTCGCTCGTCCTAGCTTTGTCGACCTCGCGGTCATTCTCTTTGGCTGGCCCCTGCTTATTTTGGCTCTCGGCACGCTATCTCAGCGCGAAGACACCGAAACAGCCTTAAGGCATGATTTGGATTTGGCCCAACAACGCGAAGACATTGCCGCCGATATCCATGATCTCCTCGGCCATACCTTGACCGCTATCAATCTTAAAGCCGAGGTAGCACGCCGATTTATCGACCGCGATCCAGCCAAAGCCGCAGCTGAGCTTGATGAGATCAGTTCTCTGTCGCGATTATCCCTCGCAGAGGTACGCTCCACCGTCACGCGCATGAAGAACCCCACCTTCGCTGGCGAGATTCAGGCCGCACGCCGGATCTTGGACACTGCCGGCATCCATCCCCACCTCCCTGAAACTCTTATCCGTCCGCGGACGCATGAGGACTTGTTCTCGTGGGCGTTGCGCGAGCTCACCACCAACGTCGTACGCCATTCGGGGGCATCGCACTGCTGGGTTATCCTCAGCGAAGAATCCCTTCAGGTCACAGACGATGGTGACGGTTTTACCGAGGACGCTACGCAAGCGCTTGCAACGGGCCTTACGGGGCTCGCCGGTCTTCGCCGCCGAGCCCACGATGTCGGTGGCGATGTCATCATTCAGCGAGCGGAGGGATTGACCACAGTCCTACTTACTGTTGATGGTGTCCGCGAGATAAAGGAGGTTGCCCCATCATGACACCTCCCATACGGGTGCTCATTGCCGAAGACCAGTCGCTAGTCCGCGGAGCGCTGACAGCATTGCTTAATACCGAGCCGGACATCGAGGTCGTTGCTGGGTGCTCATCCGGAGTCGAGGTCGCCGCCCTCGTCGCTCAGCATCACGTTGATGTGGCGCTGCTCGATATTGAGATGCCGGGTATGAACGGCATAGATGCTGCTAAGACGATCGCCGCTACTGATTGCCGAAGCCTCATCGTCACCACTTTTGGGCGTGCCGGCTACGTCAAACGCGCACTTGACGCAGGTGTCGATGGTTTCCTCGTCAAAGACACGCCACCAGACGAGTTGGCCGACGCCATCCGCCGCGTCCACTCAGGCCTGCGCGTCATCGATCCGCAACTTGCCCAAGACATCCTCTTTGCCCCAGATAACCCTCTAAGCGAGCGCGAAATCGAGGTCTGTCATTTGCTCGTCCGCGGTCTTGGGTCCGCGGACATCGCAGCGCAGCTGCATCTTAGCGGCGGCACCGTGCGCAACCATATCTCCGCCATCATGACCAAGACTGGAGCGGCCAATCGCTTCGAGGCCGCGCGGCGTGCCGAAACCAACGGTTGGATCTAAGGAATTCTTAGAGCAAGACTTGGGCAAGTAGGGAGCCAACCACACAGGAGGTTAGGACTGAAATCGCGCCGGGGATGAGGAAGGAATGGTTGATAACGAACTTGCCGATACGCGTCGTTCCAGTACGGTCGAAGCCGATGCAAGCAAGGTCTGAAGGATACGTCGGCAGAATGAAGTAACCATAGGCTGCACCATAGAAACCTACGATGACCGCTGGATCGATGCCAAGTTGCAGTCCAATAGGAGCAATGGCAACGAGAGCTGCTGCCTGGGAATTCACTAGCTTGGACACGATGACGAGCACCACCGCATAAGCCCATGGAGCAGCTTCGACCACACTACCCAGGTTGGCTTCGAGAGCCTCAATGTGGGCTTGGAAGAAGGTATCCGCCATCCAGGCCACACCGAAGACGGAGAACACCGCAGTCATTCCGGCCTTGAACACTGGGGTTGAGGCGATCTTGGATGGTTCGACCTTGCAGCTCAACAGAATGATCGCGCCGGCAACCAGCATGATCATCTGAATAACGAGGTTCATCGACAGTGGGCTCAACTCACCGTCTTTACCCGGGACCAGCGGACGCAGGAATTCGAAGGCGCCGAGCGCGACGACTATAGCAATCGCAGCCAAGAACACCGCCACGGAGCGCTTAGCTTCCTTGGTGAACACTTCATTCATCAGTGAACCAGTGCTCTCATTAATGCGCGCTGCAAACTCGGGGTCCTTCAACTTCTCCTGGAAGATGGGGTCCTTGTCCAAATCCTTGCCTCGGTGAAGCGACCACAAAGACGCCAGAATGACACCAGCTAGTGAGGCCGGGATGGCCACCATCAAAATCTGCGGGATGGAATATGCCTTGTCGATGACACCGGCGTTCTCCGCAATGATTGAAGCGAGGGACACCGTTGCTACCGACACTGGTGAAGCAGTGATACCCATTTGTGCAGAGGTCGAGGCTACCGCCATGGGACGCTCTGGACGAATGCCCTTCTTAAGAGCAATATCCTCAATGATCGGGAACATTGTGTACACAACGTGGCCAGTACCGCAGAGCACAGTGAGGAACCACGTCGTCAGAGGAGCAAGAATCGTGATGCGCTCGGGATGAGCTCGGAGAATCTTTTCCGCAAATTGCATCATCACCTCCAAGCCTTTGGCCTGTTGGAGTGTCGCAGCGCAACCAATGACGGCGATGATTGTGAGCATCACCGAGACCGGTGGCTCACCTGGTGCAAGCCCGAAGGCGAAGACCATAAGCAACAGGCCGATACCGGAAATGAGGCCAAGACCGATGCCGCCGTATCGGGTGCCAAGGAGCAAGGCTCCCAAGATGATGATGACTTGAAGAATGATGGCCAGAATGGAATCTGGTGCGATGACGCTAGCTAACATGCCACGCCCTTCAGATAAAGAATGGATAATGGACTAGGTTCACCATATCCATGTACACACGTCCGGACATAAACGGAAATGGGAGCGAATTATCACACTCGTCGGAGTGCTTAATTCGCCCATCTCTCAGGTATAATCCCAGCGTAACGGGCATACTGTTAACTCTGAGGCCCACATTAGAAACCCAACCCCATGTGGGAATTCCACGCCGTTTTCGGCCGCCTAACGACGCTGGCGTCGCTCGCGCACGCGCACTGCAATGCGCACTGGGGAGCCGTGGAAACCAAAGCGCTCGCGGAACTTGCGCTCTAGGTAGCGGCGGTAGCCGGCATCCAGGAAGCCGGTGGTAAACAGCACGATCGTGGGCGGCTGAGTGGATGCCTGGGTGGCAAACAGCACGCGCGGGAGGCGGTTGTTATTCATCGGCGGCGGGTTAGCGGCAATCGCCTCGCGCATCCAGTTATTGAGCTGACCCGTGGAGACGCGCTGGTCCCAGCTGCCTAGCGCCTCAATCATCGCCGGCTCCAGCTTCTGCAACGCGCGACCAGTCTCTGCAGAGATATTGACGCGAGTCACCCACGGCAAGTGGCGCAGGTTCTCATCAATCTCGCGGTCCAGGTAGTAGCGACGATCCTCGTCAACTAGGTCCCACTTATTGAAGGCGATGACGAGGGCTTTGCCGGCCTCCAGAATCATGTTGAGGACGCGCTGGTCCTGCTCGGAGACTTCCTGGGAGGCGTCGATAAGCATGATGCATACCTCAGCCGCATCGATAACGCCACGGGTGCGCAGAGACGCGTAGTACTCGTGGCCTTGAACGTTTTTGACCTTCTTGCGCAGGCCGGCAGTATCAATGAATTTCCATAGGCGCTCATCTAACTGCACGAGTGAATCCACGGGGTCCACGGTGGTTCCGGCGGCGTTGTCAACGACGGAACGCTCCTCCGAGGTCAGCTTGTTAAGAAGCGAGGACTTGCCCACGTTAGGTTTACCCACAAGTGCGACGCGGCGCGGACCAGAGGTAATGGAGGATGTGCGAGGCTCCTCCGGGAACAGTCGAAGGATCTCATCTAGAACATCGGCACCACCTCGGCCATGCTGTGCAGAAACCGGCCACGGATCGCCCAAGCCCAGTGCGTAGAATTCCGCCATGTCGGCATACATCGTCTCCGAATCGAATTTATTCGATACGAGGATGACCGGTACTTCGGATTTCTGCAGTTTACGGGCCATAACTGCATCCGTCTCGGTAATGCCGACTTTGGTGTCGACGACGAACACAATCACGTCCGCGGTGGCCATGGCCTGCTCTGCCTGGCGCGCAATGGCGGCATGAATACCCTTGACATTGGGGTCCCAACCGCCTGTGTCTTGCACGAAGAAGCGCTGGCCATTCCAGTCTGCCACGTAGGACACGCGGTCACGGGTGACACCAGGATGGTCCTCCACCACTGCTTCACGACGTCCCAAAAAGCGGTTCACCAGAGAAGACTTACCCACGTTTGGACGACCCACAACGGCTACCGTGCAAAGGTTTTCCTCCGTGTGACCGTCATCGACACCGAACTCTGCAGAAAGAGCTGCCCACTCCTCTTCGCTCAGCGGGGCATCGCTATCAGCATCGTCCTCGTCATCGCCGAAATCGGCTTCACCAAAGTCTGAATCGTCAAACTCAGACTCATCGAATTCATAATCGAACTCATCTGAGTCGAAATCATCCGGAGCCCAACCGCCATGTGGATCGCGCACGACTTCTTCTTCCAGTTTGCCCACTGGGTAGTGGAACTCAGTCTCGAACTCCTCGGGCTCCTGATCTGGGGCCTGATTCAGGTTCTGCGGTTCATTAGTCATGGGAGGTCTCCTTTGCGGTTGACTCTTCGACCACGGCAACGAGCGCGTCGAGTACCTCATCGCGGGACATGTCAGAAGTATCGACAAGCACGGCATCCTCTGCTGGACGCAGAGGTGAGGTACTGCGGGAGGAGTCTGCGGCGTCGCGCCGTTGAACGTCGGCAAGCACGGTGTCAAAGTCGGATTCAATACCTGCCGCAAGGTTCTGGTCATGGCGGCGCTGTGCGCGCACCTCGGCCGACGCTGTCATAAACGCCTTGGCCGGTGCGTCCGCAAGCACCACGGTGCCGATATCGCGGCCTTCCACGATAGCGCGGTGAGCCTTAGCTGCAAGGCTGCGCTGCAGTTCAACGAGGTTCTGGCGGACCTCCGGAATGGCAGAAACGGCCGAGACATTCCGGGTAACCTCGTCCTCACGAATGACTCGGGAGACGTCCTCACCATCAAAGATAACCTGGGTGGAGTCCGGGTCATCCGAGACTTCCAAAGGAAGGTTGGCAGTGGCGTTAATAACCGCTGCGGTATCTGCAGGATCCACGCCTGCGCGCAACACGGCGAGGGTCGCCACGCGGTACATGGCACCGGTATCGACGTATTTGGCGTCTAGACGCTTGGCCAGCGCGCGGCAAGTCGTAGACTTACCCGTGCCGGAGGGACCATCGACGGCCAGGATAAGGCCGTGGTTTGGCATATTCGAAATCATTACATCCCCACCGCCTTATACAGGCTGGTCAATTCATTAGAGTTCAGAGCACGCAGGGAGCCCGGCTTCATATCGCCGAGCTGCACCGTG
This sequence comes from Corynebacterium sp. HMSC078H07, assembly GCF_001812805.1. Classification (GTDB taxonomy): domain Bacteria; phylum Actinomycetota; class Actinomycetes; order Mycobacteriales; family Mycobacteriaceae; genus Corynebacterium. Next base: position 14,610 of record NZ_KV810442.1, read on the forward strand.
TGGAGCTTGGTGCGCACGAGGCGCTGGACGGGGTAGCCAGCCTCCTTCAGCATGCGGCGCACAATGTGTTTGCGGCCCTCATGCAGCTCGACGCGGACGAGGGAATAACCCTGATTCTTATCCACGATTTGCACATAGTCCGCCTTGGCGAGTCCATCCTCGAGCTCAATACCTTCCTGAAGCTGGCGGACAAGTTTCTTGTCGCCTTCTCCCAGCACTGTTGCTAGGTAGGTCTTGGTGACCTCATACTTCGGGTGCATGAGACGGTTTGCTAGCTCGCCATCGTTGGTGAGGAGCAATAGGCCCTCAGTATCAGCATCGAGGCGGCCGACGTGGAACAGTCGCTGGCCCGATACAACTCGGTCAGCGACGACATCTCCCACACAGGGACGGCCCATGTCATCAGACATCGTGGACTGCATGCCACGGGGCTTGTTGAGCACGAAGTATTGGGTTTCTTCGTTGACGTTGATACGGGTGCCATCAACGCGGATGACGTCCTTGTTCGGATTCACGCGAGTGCCCTGCGTGATGATGACCTGGCCGTTGACTTCTACGCGGCCCTGGTCAATAAGGATTTCTGCGTGGCGGCGCGATGCGACGCCAGCCTTAGCCAGGACCTTCTGGAGGCGTTCTCCTTGGTTCTGGGAATTCTTCTTATCGTTGCCGTCTACCAGCCAATCAGCGCCCAAGTCGCGGGCGACGGAATCTGCAGTGGCCTTCTTCTTTTTGACGTGCTGATGGCGGGCCGGCTTAGCGTTGGAGACAATCATGTCGCTGTCTCGCTGCTTCTTTTCCGGTGTGCCATCGCGGCGAGCGGGTGGAGTCACGGAATTGTGTCCTCTCAATAGTTCTTCAATTTGCGGTGCAGAAAGCACCGTGGTCTGCGCGCAATCCTACCCCAGAGTCGAACTTTATGAATAGTCTTCATCGATCTGTTCAATGTCCGGCAGCAGCGGTGCTAGGTCGGGAAGGCGTTCTAGCGAGTCAATGCCGAGGAGCTCAAGGAAAAGCTCAGTCGTTTCGTACTGGTGGGCCAGACCCTCAGCACCTTCAAGCTCGCGAATCAGACCACGCATCATCAGGGTACGGACCACACCATCGACATTGACTCCGCGCACACCGGCTACCTGAGCACGAGTGACCGGCTGGCGGTAGGCAATGACAGCCAAGGTCTCCAAAGCGGCGCGAGAGAGCTTGGTTTGGGTTCCATCGAGCACAAACTGCTCCACGGCATCAGCATTTTCTTTGCGGGTATAAAAACGCCAGCCTTCAGGTGTTTCACGCAGATCAATTCCGGAGCCGCGCTCGGTGAGCTCGCGCTGTAGGCTGCGAAGAACATCACTGACCACGGTGGCCTCCGCATCGAGCGCACGCGCTAAAGCCTCGACGCTCGCCGGTGAATCCACCACTAACAGGATAGATTCCACGCGAGAGCGCAATTGGGAGATAAGCGGTAAAGCTGTGCCTTCGGTGCGGGCGTCCATGACTGGGTAGCGTACCTTTCTTAATCCCAGTTGGCTGCCGCCACGACGGCAGGATCCACATCGAGTCCGGTCCAGGCCAACTCGAGCGGGCCAAGGGATTCCTCCTGAACGGCATCAACAGCCTTGGCTTTGTACAGCTCGAGCAATGCGAGAAAACGGCCGACGATTTCCATAGACACCGTGCAATCCCGAGTCAACGCGTCAAAGCTCATCCATTGACCAGAGCCCAACATCTTGAGTGTGCCGAGAATCTTTCCTGCCTGCTCCGGCACGGAGACCGCCACCTGATGAATGTGGCCGGTTGCCACTTCCTCAGGTGGTTTGGGCCGAAAGACACTGGCAGCAAGTTCCGCAAAACTAGCTGGGGTATGTCCGAGCTTTACCGGTGGCAGAAGCTCGCTGAAGCGCTCCTCCATCGCCACAGCACGCGGGTAACGGCGTTGGGCTTGACGTTGCCACTGGGCGAATTGATCCGCAACCTGCTTATAGGCCTTATATTGCAGCAAACGTGCGAAAAGCAGGTCACGGGTTTCTAGTAGCTCAAGATCTTCGAGGTCATCCACGTCTCCGCGTGGAAGCAAGCGGGCTGCTTTGAGGTCGAGCAACGTCGCCGCAATGAGAAGGAACTCAGTTGTTTCATCCAAATCCGCGGTTTCCCCAAGTGCTCGGGTATACGCCACAAATTCATCAGTGACCTCAGACAGTGCCACCTCAGTGACATCGAGCTTCTTCGCTTGGATGAGCTGGAGAAGAAGGTCAAAGGGACCTTCAAAGTTACCCAGCGCGATGCGAAAGCCGGTGATTTCCGGTTGCGTCATACCGGCACGCTAGACGGTGGCTCGCTCAATGACCTCTTTGGCCAAATCACGGTATTGCTTAGCTGCCTGCGAGCTTGGCGCCCACGACGTAATCGGCTCACCAGCAACGGAGGTTTCGGGAAATCGAACCGTCCGAGTAATAACGGTGTCAAAGACCTTGTCACCAAAGTACTCAACTACGCGATCCATAACCTCACGTGCGTGACGGGTACGGCGATCAAACATGGTGACGAGGATGCCCATGACCTCAAGGTCAAAGTTAATCCGATCGGCCACCTTCTCCACGGTGTCCGTCAACAGTGCTAGGCCGCGCAGGGAGAAGAACTCGCATTCCATTGGGATGATGACGCCTTGGGAGCAGGCCAAAGCGTTGACGGTGAGGAGACCCAAAGAAGGCTGGCAGTCAATAATGATGAAGTCATATTCCTTGCGTACGGGACGCAGTGCGCGAGCAAGCGTATGCTCGCGGCCAACTTCGTTGACCATTTGAATCTCTGCCGCCGAGAGGTCGATGTTGGCGGGGACTAGGTCAAGACCTTGGACGCCGGTATGCACGATGGCAGAATGCACTGAAACATCGCTATCCAACATGACGTCATAGATGGTGTCACCAATCTGGTCATGTGTAAGACCCAGACCTGCAGAAAGAGCACCCTGCGGGTCCAAGTCAACGAGGAGGACTTTACGGCCAAGCTCGGCCAGACAAGCTCCCATGTTGATGGACGAGGTGGTTTTTCCCACGCCACCCTTCTGGTTGCACATCGAAATGATGGTGGCGGGCCCATGCTTTTCCAGTGGCTCTGGTTCCGGCAGCTCCCGCAGTGGGCGGCCGGTCAAACCGACCTGTGCCTCCGAGGCCTCAAACAGTCCCTCGTCGCTCACAGTCACACCTGCTTCCTTGACCTACACGGCCTCTCACGTCTGGCCCGCAGCGCATGCCCACGCCGCCTTCTTACATCGTTGTGATTACAGAGTACCCCCTTGGGCACCCGCCCCGCGATTATAGCCAGCAATAATACTGAGATAAAGCCTAGTGGCTAGACTTTCGACCACGCGAGCGCCAGAACACAAGACCAGCGATGAGCACCACAAGACCCACTCCACCGAAGGCAGCGATGTGCCTGCCAGCGCTGTTCCCCTCGCCATCCGCACCGTTTTCTTCGGCATTGTCTTGTCCATCCGCACCCAGTTGCTGGTCACCCGGAACACCTTCGGCGACGGCTGTAGTGGGATCTGTCAGCGTCACAACGAGTTCAGCAGTCTTTGATTCCTTCTTAATGAATTGCATGATGAAGGGGTTGTCTGGATCTGTTCCCTCTGGGTAGGTCAAGGTCATAGTCCGGGAAGCCTTGTCGATGTCACGCTGAACGCCTTCCACGAACTCTCCCTGCGCATTGAGATAGCGCAGGGTCACGCCATCATCTTCGAGGTGCTTGAAGCGGTTATACAGATCCAACGCTTGCTTGAAGCCGAGCTTTGCCGTGATGGTCTGGCCCTCGATGGTGGATTCGAGGTTGACATACTCCGTATGAGAATCATCCACACCTTCCCAGCCGCGGCCGGTGTGCGGTGTCTGTGAGTGGTCCTGCCCGGTCTCTCCCCCTTCGCGCTCACTGGAACCGGAATCGGCGCCAGATTCCTCGTCACGGTGAGCGCCAGGGGCGGTGCCACCATTTCCTTCATCAGCCTCTCGCCCTTCGCGCTCACCGGAATCCGGATTGTCGCCGGTATTTCCGTCACGGTGAGCGCCAAGGGCGGGGTCGCCTTCAGGGCCAGCTCCCTCATCGGGCCCGCCAAGGCTTTCTGGATCACCATTAGCCGCTGCGTCATTGAGGTCCTGCCCGGTGACGTGCTCATCAGCGACCAACAAAAAGGTCATGGTCACGCCTTGGTAGGTCACAGGGACGCTAAGTTGTCCGCCAGCGGCGGGAGCGGTGACCGTGGCGGAACCACCGGAAGCGGAGACGGTCCAGCCATCGGCGGTCATGTTGACGTCGACGGGCACAGGCAGAGAAACCGTCGTGGTCTGACCGGCTGGTACAGGGATAGTGGCATCCTGCGCGTGAGCCACCGCCGCTCCACCCCAGCTGGACGCAGACACGGGGACCAGAGTGAGGCACCCGGCGGCTATGGCGGCAACGAAACGGCGGTGGAGCGAAGCAGATTGAGGCATAGGGATCTTTCAGAATGGGTAGGTCTAAGGAATAGCTGCCGCGATTTTAGGCGCGGGGATGGGCGGTACGCCAAACCTCACGGAGTGAATCGGCGGTGACGTGAGTGTAGATCTGCGTGGTCGTCACCGACGAATGACCCAGTAGCTCTTGGACGGTGCGGACGTCCGCACCGCCTTCCAGCAAATGGGTAGCAAAAGAATGGCGCAAGGTGTGGGGAGAAATAGTGGCCTTAAGGTGGGCACGCTCCGCGGCCGACTTAATCGCGGCCCAGGCGCTTTGGCGCGATAGTGTTTTGCCGCGAGTGTTGAGAAATAGTGCGTGAGACGCACCTGTGGACAGGACTGGTCGTGAACGCACCAGGTAGTCCTCCACCGCCTTCACCGCATGTGACCCCATAGGCACAAGGCGCTGCTTGTCGCCCTTACCGCTGAGCATCAGGATGTCCCGGACCGAGCGCGGTCCTTCGCCCGTGACGTCATCGACGTTCAAAGAAATGACCTCGGAGATACGTGCACCGGTGCCGTAGAGCATCTCTAACAAAGCGCGGTCACGGATGTCGATGGGCGTGGCGGCGTCGTCAGTAGGGATTGCGCTGAGTAGCGTGTCGATATCGTCGACGGTCAGCGTTTCCGGCAGGTGCTGCGCGCGTTTGGGCGGCGAGACTTCCGCCGCCACATCGGTTTCGATAAGGCCCTCTGCAAGGGCAAACTTGTGTAGGCCGCGAGCGACGATGAGAGCACGGCTAGCAGATGATTGCGCGAGCGATTCACGCAAATGGACCAGATAGTTCTCCACATGGGTGCGCTGGACGTGCCGCAGGTCCGTAATGCCGAGCTCAGCCAGCCAGGTGATGTAGCGGTTGATGTCACGGCGGTAGTTGCTCACCGTGTTTTTCGATGCGCCTTTCTCCACCATGAGGTGCATAAGCCAAGCATGCCCTGCTGACTGGGCCGGAGTGTCGCCGCTCACAGCTTCTTGAGGTCGGGGCCTGAGCGGCGGCTGGCCATCGACTGCGGCCGAATATCAAAAGGCACGTCCACAGAGCGCGGCGAACGAGCACCACTAACACAAGCATGCGCAGCGAGAATGCCAGCCACGGCGATCGAGTTCACAATCTCACCTGACAGGACGCGTTCTACGGCCTTGTCAAGGTCTACCCACGCAAAAGCCATGTCGGCTTCTTCATCGCCTTCGGCATCGAGCTTGTCCACCTGAGACAAATCACGGGCCAGAAACACTCGCACTGCTTCCTCGCAAAAGCCTGGTGACGTTACTAAGTCAGTCAGCACACCCCACTGCGAGGCGGAAAGGCCAGCTTCTTCTTGCAGCTCGCGCTGGGCACCAGTGAGTTCGTCTTCTCCTTTGACGTCGAGAAGCCCTGCGGGCAACTCCCATAAGCGCCGGCCCACGCTGTGGCGGTACTGTTCCACCATAGCCACGCGATTGCTGTCATCGAGGGCTACCACAGCGACAGCGCCTAGGTGTTCCACGACTTCGCGCTGGGCGACGACCTCGCCGGGCATGACGACATCATCGCGGCGAACGGCGATAATGGGGGCGTCGAGAAGCCGCTCGGTACCTACTGTGCGAAACTGGTGCGCCATTTACAGATCCTTCGGCAGTGCCGGTGCGGCATTCTGAGCATTGGCGGCAGCACCGTATACGCCGTGCTCACCGTCAAGCTGTTCCTTGACCGCGAGAACGGCAGCCATCTGAGACACCGGGTGGTCAATGGAATCCACCGTAGTGATTTCCGTTTTGGCCTTACGCAGCTTCTCCAGTGCACCGCCGTTTCCCGCGGCCTTCACCTGACCTGCATAGACGGTTGATGCACCGACGGAATCGAATCCTTCGAGGAACTTCACTGTTGTGTCGATGGCGTACCGGGCCGGAGCATCCTCCTCACTATCGTTAGCGGTCTGCCGGCCACCGATAACGATGACTGCTTGCGCGGGCACAATCGTGCCGTCCTTATACTCGATAAAACCCGCTTCGCGCAGCGCACGCAAAAGAGTGGCCCGGTCATCCACGGATGCCAGCGGCTCAGTGCTCTTCGGATCCAGCATGAGAGCAGCCGCCAAAGCTTCGCCCGAGTGTGTGCCGGCATCTACCTTTTTCTCATCAAGCTTGGCGCCCGCCGGAAGCGTATTCGTCACCAAGGAAAGTAGCTTGTCAGCAGAATCCTGCTCAAAGAATTTCCGGGTAAGAGTGATATGTCCGGCATCCGTCGAATCGGCGGACTTCAGCAGATCCTTCACCGCATTCACGTCCGGTTCCTTAGCATCGGGAGTGCTAATAACCATCACCGGACGCTGCACCAAAGAACCATCGACGACGAACCGGTTGAGATCACGCAAGACCGAGTCTGCGGAATCCAGCTGGGCCTCGTGAATCTCGTTTTCGACCACCAGCTCGGCATATTTCTCCCGTACCTCGTCGTGAGAGCCAGCTTTGTCCCCGCCTGGAGTGGAGTCCATATTCGGCGCAATGAGCAGCGTGCCAACAGCAACGCCAAGGGCCGTGCCGAAACCTAGGCCAGCGACGAGGAGGGACTTAGGCGAAGTCATTATTTGAACCACCCCTGGACGCTGAGCGCAAAGTTGTTCCACGTGTCAATGAGGTTCTGCAGGAAGGACTCATCGCCGCCAAGTCCCACGATGAGGATCACCACAGCGAGGGCAACGAGGATTCCGAGAAGGGCCCACAGCCAGCCCATGGCTCCGGAGCTCGGCGCGGTGTAGAGGTTGATAACGGCATCGGCATCCACCAAGCGGGTACCGGCCTTCATGCGCGACAAAAGAGCCGCCGGGGTGGCATTAGGCTTGTTGGCAAAGATGTCATCGAGATCGAGCGCGCCGCCCACCTGCACGATCATCTGCGCATCGTGATAATCCGCCAGCAACAGTGCAAGATCCGTGGCCGAGTCTGTAGCAGCCGGGAAGGTCATAGCACCAATGCCAAGATCCTGAATGCGCTCAAGGCCTTCGGCAGTGCCGTCTGGTTCCGCAGGCAGGATAACCTGGGCGCCTCCGCGCAAGGTCTCAGAGCTAACGTCGGATGGATTTCCCACGATGAAATGCGGCTGATAGCCCAGCTCAACAATCGTATCGGCAGCGGCATCGACGCCGATGATGACGGGTTCGTATTCGCGAATGAAGTTACGCAGCAAGGAAAGCTTTTTGCGGTGTTCCTCAGAAGGCGAGACAACAAGTACCTTGCGGCCCGCCATGTCAGAACCCGCATCAGGGACGCCGAGGCCGTCGATCAGCAGCGGGCCCTCCGAGTGAATGAACTCGATGGAGTTACCGAAGTATGCCTCCATATGATCGATGAGTTCCTGCTGGGCGGAGGCAAAGTTCTTCTCGGCCCGGTCACGGGTAACAACGGTTCCTGATGCCAGCTGAGTGTCGCCCACGTAGACGGTGCCGTCCTCGGTCAGGCGGGCCTTCTTGCCGTCCTTGAAATGTGCCACGAAGTCTTCGCCGACGCCCTCGATGAGGGTGACGTCGGCGTCGAGAAGCATGTGCGGACCATAGTTGGGAATGGAACCGGTGGAGAATTCAGCCACGTTAATCACGGCCGCCGGCTTCATATCAACGAGGGTCTGGGCCTCTTGGCGGGAGATGTTGGCTGCGTTAATGACGGCGAAATCACCGGCGCTGAACTTCTTCATGCCCTTTCCGCCTGGGGTGCAGTCACGGAGCGCGCCGTGTTCTCCAGGCAGATCGGTATTACGGGAAAACAGACTCATGTCTGACAGTTTCCCCTGTTAGAGGCTCAATGTGTGGAAGGCGCGCGGAAGTCTGCTACTTCTGCTTGTGCACGGTCGAAGAGCTCCTGCGCATGTGCGCGGCCCGTCGCAGTGTCATCAAGTCCCGCAAGCATTCGCGCAAGCTCCTCGACGCGTTCTTCAGAGCTAAGGTTCGCCACGCCGGAGGTGAATTTTTCCTTGGAGACGTGCAGATGTGAGTCCGCATAGGCGGCGACTTGGGGCAAGTGGGTGACACAAATGACCTGGTTGGTCGTAGAGAGCCGTGCTAGCCGACGCCCAATTTCCACCGCCGCGCGCCCACCTACGCCGGCATCGACCTCGTCGAAGACCAAGGTCGTGCCGTCGCCGCTGGCAAGAACGACTTCCATCGCGAGCATAACGCGAGAAAGCTCACCACCGGAAGCGGCCGATGCCAAAGGCTTGCCATGGAGTTGGAATTCGACTTCGTCCGCACCCGATTTGGAGTATTTGGCCTTGTTGACCGTGACCGTCAGAGTAGAGTTCGGCATGGCCAGACCGTGGATCTCCTCGGTGACCTGAGCTCCGAGCTTCTTTGCTGCTTTGGCACGGGCGGTGGTGAGTTTCTCTGCCTTCGCCACCATGTCTTTTTCGGCCTCCATCACTTGCTTTTTGAGGGCTTCCAAGGCTTCCGTGGACGTATCGAGCGTCGCGAGCTTCGACTCGGCAGATTCGCGCCAGGCCAGCACCCCATCGATATCGGCGGCGTATTTGCGGGTAAGCCGCTTGAGGTCTTGTTGGCGCTGCAGTGACTCTTCCAGAAGGCTAGGGTCTGCGGGAAGATCACTAAGGTAGGTGGTGAGTTCAGCAGCGATATCCGTGAGCTGTGCCGTGGCTTCGCTGAGGCGATCGGCCAGCGATGCGAGTGCGTCGTCGTTGGTTCCGGTTAACGCAGATTCAGCAGCACCCACGAGATTGACCGCGGTGTCTTCATCGCCGAAACCTTCCCCACCATCCAGGGCGGTCAGGGCCGTCGCTGCGGCCTCACGCAGGGTATCGACATCCTGCAGCCGGCGAATGAGGGTGACCAACTCCACGTCCTCACCCGGCTTCGGGTCCAGCTCAGCAATTTCATTAATGGCGAACTGGAGGCGGTCAACTTCTTGCGCCATTTCTCGGCGCGACTCAGTGCGCCTGTGATAGTCCTTGGCCAGTAAGCGCCAGTGGCTAAAGGACTCCGCATAAGCGGTGCGTACTTTCTCGATGCTAGGTTCAAACCTATCGATAGCTGCGAGCTGTTGATCGGGCGACAGTAGTCGCAGCTGGTCATTTTGGCCGTGAACGGTAATGAGGTGGGAAGCGAACTCCCCTAGTGTGGCTGCTGGTACTGCGCGCCCACCCAAGTAAGCGCGGGAACGTCCGGCGGCTGACACCGTACGCGAAGCAATGAATTCGCCGTTTTCATCCGGCTCACCCCCGGCGTCCTCAACCAGCTGGGCCACCACTTTTGAGTGTGAAGAAAAATGCCCCTCAACAGCAGCTTTCGCGGCGCCATCGCGCACCCGGGATGCATCGGCCCGTCCACCCGCTAAAAGGCGCAAGCCAGTAACCACCATGGTCTTACCCGCACCGGTTTCACCGGTGAGCACAGTGAGGCCATGGGAAAGTTCTGCTGAGGAGCTCTCAATCACTCCGAGGTCAGCGATGCTGATATCAACGAGCATGTAGGTCTTCCTCCTTGTCCTGCGTCACCCTAGTAGGGACAATCTAGTGCCGCGGTCCACGCCAGCCTTCAACAGGCAGACGCAATTTGGAAACGAGGCGGTCCGTAAATGGCTGATCGTCGAGGCGCACCCAGCGCACAGGGCGGCTACCGCGCACGATTTCCACGCGTGCACCGGGTGGCATTGAGATTTCACGGAAGCCATCGAGAATGACCACGGCTGGAGTCGTAGCCGAGGCTGATTCCACTGCCACCTGCGCATCAGGTGAGACCACAAGAGGCTTGGTAAACAGCGCATGCGCATTGTTAGGAACAACGAGAATGGCATCCAGCGACGGCCATAAGACCGGTCCGCCAGCGGAGAAGGCATAAGCCGTCGATCCAGTCGGGGTGGAAATAAGCACGCCGTCACAGCCGAACGACGACACTGGGCGGCCATCGATCTCCAGGATGGCGTCAAGAACACCGGAGCGGTTGAGGTTCTCTATCGACGCCTCATTAAGTGCCCATCCTCGCTGGCGGAGTTCGCCTTCAGCGTCAAAGACAGCAACGTCGATAGTGAGACGGTCTTCCACTTCATAAGACTGCTCGATAACTCGCACAAGTGCACGATCCAATGACTCGGCTTCCCACTCAGCAAGGAAGCCCACGTGTCCTAGGTTGATGCCCAGGACGGGGACATCGACAGCACGAGCCATATCCGCGGCGCGCAGGAAGGTGCCATCTCCACCGAGGACAAGGACCAACTCGCAGCCTTCCGCTGCCGCCGGTGTGTGCTTGACGTGCTGTAGACCCGTAAGAACAGTATTGGCTGCACAGACGCGAACCTTTATACCTGCTTCTTGCAGCAGTTCTGCTGCTCGGTGCGTGGCCGCGAGGTTCTCTTCACGGCTGGCATGCGGGACAAGAAGAATTTCTCGGCGCGCGGTTGCCTCCGCGGCAACAGTCCTGCTCACTGTGGTCCCTCCTCAATGGCCGTGTGGATCATCGCGTCTAGCTTATCCTCTGGTGTCGACATTCCGTCCTTCACCAGCCAGAGGAAATACTCCACATTGCCGCTTGGCCCTGGCAGCGGGGATGCTGCCGCTCCCTTCACACTGAGCCCCAAGCTCTGGGCAAAGATTGCCACGTCTTTCGTGACCTCCGCCCGCAGCTCCGGTGACCGCACGACTCCGCCAGAACCAATACGGTCTTTTCCTACCTCAAACTGGGGCTTAACCATGGGCAAAAGCCACGCACCGTCCGCCATACACTCAGTAATGGCAGGCAAAACCAGTTTCAGGGAGATGAAGGAGAGGTCGCCCACCATGGCGTTGCACAGCCCCCCAGTCTGCTCCACGGTGAGGTTGCGAATATTTGTACGGTCGAGCACCGTCACGCGGTCGTCATTCTGCAATCTCCACAAAAGCTGCCCGTATCCTACATCCACGGACAAGACTTCGGCAGCGCCCTTGCGCAGGCACACGTCTGTAAATCCGCCGGTCGATGCCCCCGCATCCAGCACGCGCAGCCCCTCGAGGTCGACGTCGAAGGCATCAAGAGCTCCTAGAAGCTTGTGTGCGCCTCGCGACGCCCAATCGTCCCCCTCCACGGCTTCCACCTTGATGGAGACTTCGGGTTCTACAACCGTGGCGGGTTTGGTGGCTTTGAATCCACCTACCGTGACTCGGCCGGCCTTAATCATCTCTACGGCATGCTCACGAGAGCGAGCGATTTTGCGACGAACCAGCTCCGCATCGAGGCGGCGGCGTTGTGGGGGCATGGGCTTCTTTCCTCAGTTGTCTTGGAGGGCATCACGCAGCACAGAGTGTGCCCGATCCAGCTGGTTTAGTTCCTCCTCTGGGGAGTCTGCCGGTTCCTGCAGAATCTCGGCTACAGAGGCGTCGAGTGCCTCCGGCGCCAAGACCGCACGTGGATCGTGTGGCTTTACTGCCATGTAGACACTGCCTTCTCTGCGAACTCACTGCGCGGCTGAATATAGCGCGGTGCCTGCGAGCCAGCCCAAGCAACTTCAAGGACCGTGCGCAGCGCTTCAATCGACGTCGACTTTTCATTGCCGCCTTGGAGGACGATGTCGTAACCATCGTAACGCGCCATAAATCCTCCCTGGGCGCCAGGACGTGCTTGGGCTTCCGAAAGGGAGAGCTCGTGGAAACCTGCTCCAACAAAGTTGGGGCGAAGCTCCGCTGGGGCTTCGATAAGCTCAAGCTCACGGGAAACACCAGTCAGCACGTGAAAAGTATCCATAGCAGCAGTGTTTCCGCCGGCAATGTCGGTATCAAGCCGATCTCCCACAGCCAGCGGTTTGGTCGAGCCGACAAGCTTGGCGGCCTGAGTAAACATAGCAGGCTCAGGCTTGCCCGCTGACTTTGGTTCCACACCCGTCGTCGACGTAATCGCGGCGACAAGGGAGCCATTGCCCACAGCCAGGCCACGTTCAGTAGGCAGCTGCGTATCCAGGTTGGATGCGTAGAACTTAGCACCCTGGTTAATGGCAATAGCGCCCTCCGAAAGCTGTTCCCACCCCACGGACTTGTCCATCCCTTGGAGAACAGCCGCCGGCTTCTCGTCTGCACTGCTGACAACCTCGAACCCTGCGTCACGAGCAAGTGTACGGAAAGAATCAGCACCGATAATGAGGACCCGGGATCCTGCCGGAAGATCCTCACGCGCCATACGGACAGCCGCCTGTGCGGACGTCACGACGTGCTTGGCGTCGGTATCAAGCCCAATCTGGCCCAGCATATCTGCCACGGTTTGCGGGCTACGTGAGGCGTTATTGGTTACGTACACCGCCGGAATACCGCACGAGTTGATGACATCTACGACGCACTGCAGTGCCTGGCCACCCTCCCAGACGGTTCCGTCCAGATCCAACAGAAGCGAATCATGGGTTGTGAGAATACTCATTGTTAGCACTCGGCCAGACGCTCAGCAGCGTCGGTCCAGTCTCCTTCATCAATGTCAGTAGCGTGTTGGAACCATTCCTTGGCTTCATCCTTACGGCCGGCTTCCAAAAGTGCATTGGCGTAGGCATAGGAAAGACGGCAGGCAGCTACGCCAGTGTCGTTTTTGTTCGGCTGCGCACGCTGGATGGTGACCACGGCCGAATCAGCCTGGCCCATATCAAGTCGTGCACCGGCAGCAACGATGGCCAGCTCGATGGCGTCCTCCGGTGCAAGCTCCTTGGCGTCATCGCTGCGCCACAGCTCAACTGCCTTTTCTGGCCGGCCCAAGCCACGTTCACAGTCAGCCATGACAGCAAGCAGACCTGGCCCACCAGAAATGCGGCGGGCAGCGCGCAACTCAGCAAGGGCTTCTTTCCATTCGCCCGCGCGGTAAGCAGCGATACCATTCATCTCACGCGCCACTGAAACGCGACCAGCTCGGTCCTTTGCTGCGCGCGCATGGCGCAGGCTCAGCTGTGGATCATCATCGAGCCACGTGGCCGCCATGATGAGATGCTTAGCCACCGCCTCAGAATTCTCCTTCGACAGCGAAGAAAGATCCTGCAGCACCGAGGGATCAAGATCCGTGATGTCGATATCGGAGGGCAGATCCGGATCGGTCATGCGACGGTTGATTCGCTCCTCACGGTAGCCGGAGCGCTGGGGATGGGAGACCTTGTGTTTGTCACGGTCGTGCCCTTTACGGTCGTTGCGACGCTCATCGCGGCGATTGCCGCGACGTTCTTCTCGACGCCCCGATACTCCCCCACGTTTTTCAAATCTGCGGCCCCCGGATCGGTTGTTTCCGCGATTGCTATCCGAGGAACGTTCACGGCCGCGGCCGTGATCGCGGGACTTAGAATCAGACATTAAAGCCAAGCACTTTCTGCGGTAGACGCCTCCGTATGTACCGACCCAGTGTACAGGTCACCACGTCAAAAGCGGCAATACGTTCGTCCCCTAGTGAAGTGCCCCACACCGCGGAATAAACTGCAACTCAGACCGTATCTGGAAGCGGCCCCAAGTTGTCCAACGGCCAGCCATAGCGGACACGGTCCAATCCTGCTGCCACTTGTGGGCGCGCAAGTCCAGTCTCAAGGCTTCCATGCTCTATAGGCTTACCTCGTACGACGGCAAGAAAAGTCCATCCATTGTGACGTTGAGCATCTAGCCGAATCTTATGGCGCTCGCTGGCCAAAGCCACTCCATCAGCTATCAACTGGCGTGGTTTCCTCGCGCACGCTTCAAACTCTTCAATGGTTCGCGTCTCACCGCTGGGAGCAACCACCATGAGCGTAGTGAGATAAAAGTACTTTGCTTTATCAGCCTTTACATTCTTCTCGTCATAGTAGAGACTGCCGATCAGCGCGGGATAACAATCAATCCAACCGTTCTTCCAAGCGGTAGATAGTTTTCGTACAAAGAGCCGCCATTTCACGTAGTCAACAATGTGATAAAGGGAGATTCCTACGGCACACAAAATAATCAGCCACGGCACTTCTCTCCCATTAGCAATCCACGCAATGAACGAAATGAATGAGCCGGCTCCCATAATGATCCCGAGAAAGAGAATCCCCTCCAACAATGTTCCACTGTCCGGGACTGGCCCCTGGGATGCAAACACTTTGTGAAGATTATGCGGTGAGGGATTTTCGTGCTTTTCCTTGTAGGGCACCGACTCTAGATCATTCAGGAAGACCGAGTTATATCTGTTGGTAAAGGGAATGGACGTCTGGGTAAACTTCATCGCCTGCTCCTTCGATGCCTCACAGGTGAGCTGTAAAAGCTATTTTAAACCGCCGTCTCTATTCACCGGCCCCTATTCACCCAGCAATGCTATGCCGCAGGCTTCACAGCAATCGAATCCCCGCAGAACATGGTCGACCCGTCTTCTGCATGCTTTCGCAGCCGAGGATCGTCACTCAGCTTTAGCGGCTACTGTGCCGACGCGCTTCTCGTGCTCATCCCAGTAGGCCCTAGAGTTCCTCGCGCCTTTCCACCCCACAAGAAACGCTGTACCGAGCCCAACTATGGGAACAAGAATCGCACCAGCCGGGCTAAAGAACGAGGCTAAGAACGCTATCGCATGATCAAACTGCAAGAACTCCAGCACGACTCCGACGAGTTCACCGCGGCTGTGCATATCAGGAACGCGTTCGGTGACGGGCGCGAGTACCGGATTAATCCGCTCACGAATGGCAGGACCAAACATCAAAACGACGAAAGAAAGCGCGGCAAACACGAGCTTTTTGCTGACCTGGTAGCCGCCTGATAACACCGGGTTGTCCATCAGCTTCATGATGCCATCACGACGACTACCCGCGTCTACTGGGAGAAAATCAACGCTGCTCAAGCCGCTAGATAGCTTCACACGTGAGATTCCTCCAGCCGAAGACTCAATCGCTACAGTCTCCCGGGCAACTAGGTGCTGCAATGAGTCTTCTTCCCACCCTTTCGAAGGTTCATTCCGAAAAACCAGTGTGTGGTCCACGTCTTTAACGCGCGATACAACGCGTCCCCCGACCAAAAGGCACGCCGCATCAATCTTGCCAATCAAGCCTTGCGGGGCACCTGCTTCCTCCACCGCGGTCGCGATGTCCTCAGCAGTATTGAATCTGCCTCCAGAGATGGACTGCTTAGTTAAGGATTCAATTGTTCCCCTAGGCGCTACAAGGACATAGCACCAATTACCGCGCCTTGGCAGTTCCCACAATGTGAATCCATCAGGCAAACAGAACCATCCCTTCCCTTCAATCGAATATGCCTCCACGTTACATGGGAGTGAAACCTCGCAAAAAGGGGAACGGCACAACTTGCGGTGTTCAATGGCCAACTCCTCGCAGCCCCCTCTGCTCCAGCTGCGCGATTTTCTATGTGTCCAGACGTTGAAGTGCAGACCTACAGGTCGCGGTATCCCGGTGTTTTCGGTGGATGTTGCGCCAGCTGGCGACCCATTGCCTTCAATTTGTCGGTCCGAAAACCTAGGAACTCCCTATACTTCCCTATCCGAAAGGACCTGACATGATGAAAAAGCCCCTAGCTATCATCGGCACCACCGCACTGCTTTTGACGGCAGCGCCCACCGCCAACGCTGAAGACAGTACACCGCATAACACCAACCAGGGCTCGTCCACCGATCTCAATGAGCTCGTCGTTGACTCCCCCATCTACGACATCATCGCCATCCCAGTCACGCTCTCATCAATGGTACTTTCGCTCATTGGTATTCCTCAGTGCGGTTTGCATGACACCCGCGGATGCAAGAAGGGTTAAGGGCCAAACCCAACCTCTAGCTTCTACCTCGATGAAGAAGCCCGCCAGCCCAGCGTTCTTGGGTTGGCGGGTATCCATTTGCCGCGCTTTGAGACTTCTCCCGGCTAAGCCCTAGGCGTAACCTGATTCCTTCCCCATGGCGGTGGCACGTTTTTCTATGTGTCCAGACGTGGAAGTGCAGACCTGCAGGTGGTGGTTCGCCGGGGCTACCGCGGCCGGGGTTATGTCAGGGCAAGGGTGGGAGCGCTAGCGAGTACCCGCGCCAGCAAAACCCGCTCACTGAAACATCAGTGAGCGGGTTAAAATAACCGGGATTATTCGGCAGGGCGAAGGCGATCCCTCGCCCACTTTTCGGCCTCTTCAGTCGCAGCGGTAGACGCGTCCAGAGCGTTCACGATGCTCCGTTGCTGGCCACCATCAAGACGATCCCACTGCTCGTTCAAGGCCGCGACGATGATCACCTGGACGTGCTCGCCACTACTTAAGGTTGCATCGTCAGGATCATAAACAGGCACACCGTGAGTAGCGAGTAGATCATTGATTGGTTTCATGGGTATCAGTCTTTCCTTAGTGGTGGACGCGCATGCGCAATCACTAGAAAGCATTTTCTATAAGTGCTTTATTAAACAGGATGCTGCATCGGTCGTCACGTGCACGCTGACCCCAATCTGAGTGTTCCCGAT
>NZ_KV810443.1 GCF_001812805.1 Corynebacterium sp. HMSC078H07
AGTAGCATCCGGAGTCTCCTCGCCATCCTTGTTGACCTCAACAGAAGTCAACTCCTCAAAAGCAACCGCAGCCTCAACCGGCTCCGTCACAGACTCATCAACAGTGATCTCAACAACAACCTCACCGTTGGCAGCCTCCGGAGTAAAGGTCTTCTCACCCTCACCCAGAACAGTCTTACCATCAGCCTTAGAAATCAACTCCGCCTTAAGAGTGTATTCCTTACCCGGAACCAGACCCTCATACGTCACCGTATCGTTAACCTTCGCACCAGCAACAACCTCAGTTGCACCATTCGCAAAGTCAGCATTCGTCGAAACCTTCGGCTCA
>NZ_KV810444.1 GCF_001812805.1 Corynebacterium sp. HMSC078H07
CGTCGGAGAGGCCGCGGCGCTAGCGTTCCTGTACTCGATCGCCGAGGCACTGGAAGACAAGGCAATGGACCGGGCCCAGGGCGGACTGCGGGCACTGTTGAAGTTGGTACCGCAGACCGCGACGGTGCTGCGCGACGGCACGTCAGTCGAGGTCGCAGCGAAGGACCTCGTGGCTGGCGAACTGATGCTCGTGCGCCCCGGAGAGCGGATCGCCACGGACGGCATCATTCGGTCTGGGCGCTCCAGCCTTGACACCTCAGCGATCACCGGAGAATCCATTCCGGAGGAGGTTGCGCCCGGCGACGAAGTGCCCGCGGGAGCGATCAACTCCGCCGGTGTGCTGGAGGTCGAGACGACCGCAGCTGGAACGGACAACTCGCTGACCACACTCGTGGACCTCGTCGAGCAAGCGCAGGCGGAAAAGGGCGACCGCGCCCGGATCGCCGACCGGATTGCCCAACCCCTAGTGCCCGGGGTGATGATCCTGGCGGTGCTAGTCGGCGTGATCGGCTCGCTGCTGGGCGACCCCGAGACGTGGATCACCCGTGCGCTGGTAGTCCTGGTCGCAGCGTCGCCGTGCGCGCTGGCAATCTCCGTGCCGCTGACGGTCGTGGCCGCGATCGGCGCGGCCAGCCAGTTCGGAGTGGTCATCAAGTCCGGCGCGGCGTTCGAGCGACTCGGCGGCATCCGTCACCTGGCAGTGGACAAAACCGGAACCCTTACCCGCAACCAGCCCGAGGTTAACGGAGTGGTCCCGGCAGAGGGATTCGATCGGGCGCAGGTGCTTTCCTTCGCGGCGGCAGTTGAGCAGCAATCGACGCACCCCCTCGCCGCGGCGATCGCGGCAGCGGAGCCCGAAGCGCCTGCCGCCTCGGACATCAGCGAGGAAGCTGGGCATGGCATCGGCGGCACCGTCGAAGGTCGACGCGTGCTGGTGGGCAGCCCCCGGTGGATCAACGCCGGGCCACTGAAAGCGGACGTTGAGCGCATGGAGTCCGAGGGCCAGACCTGCGTCCTAGTCACCGTCGATGACGCTCTCGCCGGGGCGATCGGGGTCCGCGACGAGTTGCGCCCCGAGGTGCCCGAAGCCGTACAGGCCCTGCACGCCAACGACGTGGAAGTAAGCATGCTCACCGGCGACAACACTCGCACCGCCCGGGCGCTGGCTGAAATCGCCGGAATCGACGACGTGCGCGCCGAGCTGCGACCGGAGGACAAGGCAAGCATCGTCGCCGAATTCTCCTCCAAGACGCCGACGGCGATGATCGGCGACGGCATCAACGACGCGCCGGCACTGGCGGGCGCGACAGTGGGCATTGCGATGGGAGCGACCGGCTCTGACGCCGCGATCGAGTCCGCCGACGTCGCCTTCACCGGCCACGACCTCCGGCTGATCCCGAAGGCATTGCAGCACGCCCGCCGAGGCAGCAGGATCATCAACCAAAACATCGTGCTGTCTCTGGCCATCATCATCGTGTTGATGCCACTGGCGATCACCGGCGTGCTGGGCCTGGC
>NZ_KV810445.1 GCF_001812805.1 Corynebacterium sp. HMSC078H07
TAGCGCACGACGAGCACGAGGAAATACGCAGTCAGCGCCACCATGAGGAGCTGACCGGGGAAGAGGAATCCGGCAAGGATGCCTAGGGCCGCCGCCGACAACGGAAGCGAGTAGTCCTTGTTGTTCTGGAAGGAATCAATCGCTAGGACAACGAAGAGAGCGACAAGGGCGAAGTCGAGGCCCTTCACCGAGGGCGGAATAGCCTGACCCGCCAGAGCACCGATGATGCCGGCACCGACCCACAGGATTTGGCAAAACAACTGCACCGAGAACACGAAGGTGCCACTTGGGCGCGAGTGTCGGGGGAGGGCAGAGAGGACGGCGTAGGATTCGTCGGTAAGCGCATAGGTGGAATAGGCACGGCCGAGTGGACTGCGAATCGCATCACGCGGGAAGGTAAAGCCGTAAAAGAGGTGCCGGAAGTTCACCATGAAACCGGTAAGCGCCGCGACCCCCGGGGTAACTCCGCTGGTGACCATAGAAATTGCCAAAAACTCCATGGAACCGGCATAAATAACGATGGAGAAGACTGGGGTCCACCACCAGTCGAACCCGGTTTGAACCATGAGCACACCGAAGGCTAGGCCGAGCGGAACCACGCCCACCGCGATGGCCATGCAGGTCTTCACTGCCGCAGCTATCTCCGAACGCATGGAGAAAATGTTAGTTCACGTTGCGATGCGAGGGCCTAATTATCTTCGTCGATGTAGCGCGGGAAAGTAGAGAAGAGCGGCAACGGCATAGCCTGGCGCTTCATGACGTCCGACCATGTGTCGGTCGAACCGGAAGACACCACGTCCTGGGGAAGGGCGGGGGCAACGTACCACTCGCCGCGATCGATTTCCTCATCGAGCTCGCCGGGGCCCCACTCGAAATGACCGGCGAAGAGCCGCATGCCGTCAACCAGTTCGGTCACGGCATCGGGGCCCACACGCAAATCAACAAGCGCCACACGCGGAGCGAGACGGCTCAGCGAAGGCTGCTTCTCAATGTCCACGCCTTGGCGCGTCATGGCCACACCAATGGCTGCCTGCTGATTATGCGGGCCACCAATGTAGAGGGCCTGAGGTTTGGCCACCGCGGGCAGCCATTCCGGCATGACGTTAAAGACGGCCATCTCGGAGCGCTTGGTCAGGTCCACGCCATACGTGCGACCAGCATGTTGCTCCGTGATGAGGACAACGGAGCGGTTGTAGTGCGGCACGAGGATATCGGGAGCAGCAACAAGCAGCTGGCCAGGGGCTGGGTCGTTGCGCTCGAGGGCGTTGAAGAGTCTATCTGCGTACATCCCTATCTAGAATTCCACCACTCGCGCAGCTTCGCAATAGCAACGTCGCGCTCCAGCGGACCTTCTTCGAGGCGCAGCTCCTTGAGGTAAGACCACGCCTGGCCCACTTCCGGGCCGGGCTGGAGACCGAGGATCTCCATGATCTCGTTGCCATCAAGGTCAGGGCGCACGCGGGCGAGATCTTCCTTCGCCGCGATATCCGCGATGCGTTCCTCCAGCTCATCATAGGTACGCTGAAGGCGGCGGGCCTTACGTGCGTTGCGGGTGGTGCAGTCTGCGCGCACAAGTTTGTGTAGGCGGGGAAGGAGATCGCCAGCATCGGTGACATAGCGGCGCACAGCGGAGTCAGTCCACTGGCCATCACCGAAACCATGGAAGCGCATGTGCAGGTACACCAGCTGGCCGATGTCCTCCGTTACGGCCTTGGGGAACTTGAGCTTGCGAAGGCGCTTGCGGGTGAGCTTGGCGCCGACCACCTCGTGGTGGTGGAAGCTCACCTTGCCATCGGTGGTGTCTCGGGTATCGGGCTTGCCAATGTCGTGCAGCAGGGCGGCCCACCGAAGAATGAGATCGGGACCGTCTTCCTCCTGCTCCATGGCCTGGCGCAGCACGGTGAGCGAGTGGGCATACACGTCCTTGTGCTGCGCATGCTCGTCGGGAGCCATACGCAGGGCCGGAATCTCCGGGAAGATGTAATCCGCAATCCCAGTCTCCACGAGCAGGTCGATACCTTTCCACGGCGCAGTGCCGCAGATCAGTTTATTGAGCTCGACCTGCACGCGCTCCACGGTGATGCGCTGGATTTCACCAGCCATGTCGGTCATGGCGTCGCGCACGCGCTTGGCGACGTCAAACTCCACCTGCGCCGCGAATCGTGCCGCACGGAGCATACGAAGGGGATCGTCGTGGAAAGAAATCTCCGGCGCGTCCGGGGTATCGAGGACCCGTTCCGCTAGGTGCTTGAGGCCACCCATGGGGTCGTGGAATTCCCGGGTTCCGTCGGGACGCAGCTCGATGGCCATGGCGTTGACCGTGAAATCGCGGCGCACAAGATCGCCTTCGAGGGTATCGCCGTACACGACCTCGGGGTTGCGGGAATCACCGTCGTAGCTATCGGAGCGGAAGGTGGTGATCTCGATCTGCTGGCCCTTGTAGGCGGCGGTCACCGTGCCGTAGTCGATGCCGGTGTCCCACACGGTCTCTGCCCACTCCTCGAGGATGGAGTACACCACGTCCGGGCGAGCCGGGGTAGTGAAGTCGAGGTCGTTGCCCAGGCGGCCTAGGAGTGCGTCGCGGACGGAGCCGCCGACGAGGTAGAGGGGGGCGTCGTGAAGCGCAAAGCGATCCACCAGCCCCTGGAGGAGGCCACTGAGCTGGTTGAGGGAGGCGTCTGCGCGGGCGAGTACGCCGATTAGCTGAGTGTCCTGAAAATTCACGGATCGAAGTCTACTACGATTAGCAGGGATGACTAAGAACACGCCAGGACCCAAGCGCCGCCGCCGGCGGGGCACGGGTAACCGGAACCGCCGCTCGGGACGCCCGCAGCGCACGTCCACCAACCGCATGACCACGCGGGATGAGACGTCCGCGGGCGGTCTTGTCGTGTCCGGATTGGCCGAGGCCGTGGGTGAGGACGGCAACGTGGACCTCTCCCAGATCTATGTCGCGCTCATTGGCAGGTTGGACCGCCGCGGGCGCCTGCTGTGGTCCATGCCGAAGGGCCACGTGGAAAATGAAGAACCTAAGGAGCTCACCGCCGAACGCGAGGTGTGGGAGGAGACCGGAATCCACGGCAAGGTCTTCGCCGACCTGGGCATGATTGATTATTGGTTCGTCTCCGATGGCGTGCGCATTCACAAGACTGTGCACCATCATCTGCTGCGCTTTGAGGACGGCATCATGAATGATGAGGACCCGGAGGTCACCGAGGTCTCCTGGATCCCTGTCTCTGAGCTCATCGAGCACCTGGCCTATGCGGATGAGCGCAAGCTCGCGCGCATTGCCCATGACCTCCTGCCGGATCTCGCGCGAAAGGAAGCCGCCGCAGGAAAGGCGACCCCACGGTGAGCCGGCATGGGTGGCGCATAGCGCTGGCTGCGGCGCTAGCGCTCGGAGGCCTTGCCCCGGTGGCACAGGCAGAAACTCCCGACGACAGCCTGGCGGATTCGCAGTATTGGCTGGGCTCCCGAGGCCCTGATGAGCTGGAACTCAGCCTGCTCAACGCCAGTGAAGCACGGGTAGGGGAAACCGGTGAGGTCACGCTGCGTATCTATAACCCGACCGACAGCGCGGTGGAAAACCTGCAGGTAACAACTCGACGCAGCGATGCGGTGGGCTCGACCACGCAGGCCCGCCAAGAGCTGGCTGCGGGTTCTTTTCCTTATTATGGGCCCTCCGCCACGGCCGGTGAGCTCAAGCCGGGGGAGAGCCGCGAGGTCACCGTTGCCGTGCCTACGGCATTGGGGGAGGATTCCACGCTCGCCATTACGGAACCCGGCGCGTACCCGCTGCTCTTCACCCTGACTGGTACTCGTGATGGCCAGGCGGCGAGCTTTGCGGAAGAACGGACGATTCTGGATTTTCAGGGAGACCGTGAATCCCCAGAGAAACCTCGCGCCTTTTCCCTTATTTATCCGCTCACCGCACAGGTTGATGTGGTGCCGGGTGATACCGGCGGCCAGGATCTCATCCTGGAAAGCGAACAACTGCCGCAGCAGATGGCACCGGGTGGGCGTTTGGACCAGTTGCTCGACGCCTACTTGGAGCACGATCTGCACGGTTCCGGGTGTGTGGCGGTGGACCCTGCGCTTGTCGACGCCGCCGATCGCATCGCCTCCGGCTACACCGTCCACGCGACTCGGCCTTCCATCGCGCAGCGCCCGAAGCGTTTGCGTGATTCCTGGTTCTCCGGTTCTGATTCGGACCGCGGTGAGCCGGGAACCGGTTCGAAAGATGCCGCCGCCTGGTTGGAAAAACTTAAGGGCGTGGATTGCCGCATGCTTCTGCCATGGGCAAATGCCAATACGGATGCCGTGGCCCGGGTAGGCAATGAGTGGCTGACGCATGAGGCCGTGGAAAAGGGGCAGGAGACCATCGAGCGGGTTCTGGGGGCTCCTCTCAACACGACGCTCACCGCGCCAGCTTCGGGCACGAGTGAGCATACATTCACCGTGCCATTGCTCCTTGCGGATAACTCCGCGTGGGCTGGGGAAGCAGTGACGTTCGACGCCTCCCTGGGCGCCCTGCTCGCCCAAACCGGGTCTTACCCACAGACGACGGGCTATTCCAACCCGGAACTACGCTATGACTTTGCAGAGGACTCGGAGCAGGCGAGGGCGCTGACGGCGGGGGCGTCGATAAGCGTGGCGGCACACGAAGCCGAGCAGGCCAGTGAAGGTGAACGCGACGGTGTGGTGGCCAAGCTGCCGAACTACCAGGATCCCGCAGCCGCACGCGCCGTGGTGGAGGCCGCGCAGCGTCTTTTGGACTCAGGGCACATGACGCCGCGGCCCGTCACCGCGCTGCCGATGGAGACCAGCGAGGGCGAGCCTGGTAGCCCATACACCAACCCCGCGGCCTTCCATGACGCGGAGATTACGCAGGTCAGACAGCAATCACGCTACACGGATGAGCTCATGTCCATCATGGTCAATGACCCTGGCATCGCCATGACGCGCTACCAATTCACGGTGCCGCTGCGCCGCGACCTGCTCGCCGTGCTCAGTGACACCGGCCGCACCAGCCTGCGCGGATTCCGCCCAGCGGTGGAGGAGAGCCGCACACGCTTGGAGAAGAACGCGGATATGCTGCGTGAGCTGCGCGCCTCCGTCTCATTGATCCCGCCAGGCAATGTCTACACGCGTGTCTCGGAGTCCTCGCCGCTGCTCATTGTGGCGGAGAATGGGCTGCCGCTGCCTGTCGACGCCCACCTGGCCTACGACGCCCCTGACGGTTCTACACTCAACACACCAGACTCGGTTCACATCCCGGCCAAGGGATCCATTACCGTGTCCATGACCGCTGACCTGCCTAGCGACGCCGACCGTACGTCCCTGCGGCTGTGGCTGGCAACGCCTAGCGTGCCCACCGATCCCGATGGGCACCTGATTTCGGATCCTATCGATATCACCGTGCAGACGCGGGCCGGTATCGTTAGCGTCTATGGAGCCGGCATCGCCGCCGCGCTCGTCCTCGTCCTAGCCGCACTGTTCCGGCTGGGTAAGCGGAAGAAAAAGAACACTCACGGATAGTTTTCTCTATGACACATGAACCTTTGTCTGGTGCCCGTCGACGCATTGTCACGCCCTCGCCGCCGGCACCGGTCCCGGAAAAACGTGCGCCAAGCGGCGTCGTGGCAGTCGACGACGAGCAGGAAGACCGCTCGGGACTGAAGGGAGAGGCGCAGGCCACCGCCAGCGATACCTCCGGCGAAGCAAACTCCGACAGTGCCGTCGTGCGTGCCACCGGCTCCATGGCCCTGGCAACAATGATTTCCCGTATTACGGGTTTCATCCGCATGGTGCTCATTGGCTCCACTCTGGGCCCCGCCATTTCTTCTGCCTTCGGTACGGCGAACCAGCTGCCGAACCTCATTACGGAAATCGTGTTGGGTGCGGTGTTGACCTCGCTCGTGGTGCCCGTGCTGGTACGCGCGGAGAAGGAAGACTCCGACCGCGGCGAGGCCTTTGTCCGGCGCCTCTTCACGCTGGCCTTCTCGCTGCTGGCCACGATTACGGTACTGTCGTGTATCTTTGCCCCGCAGATTACCCGCGTGATGCTGCCGGACGACGGCGAGGTTAACGCCATCCAGGCCACGTCGTTTGCCTATCTTCTACTGCCACAGATCTTCTTCTACGGGCTCTTCGCGCTCTTCCAAGCGGTGCTCAATACGAAGAATATCTTCGGGCCGGGCGCATGGGCACCGGTGGTCAATAACCTCATTTCCATCTCGGTGCTCGTGGCCTATCAGCTGGTACCGGGCAGTTTGCATCCCGATGCGCCTTCGCCGATTACCGATGGCCACGTGCTCCTTCTATCCCTCGGTACAACCGCCGGCGTGGTGGTGCAATGCCTCATCTTGTTCCCATATCTCAAGAAGGCGGGCATCAACCTCAAGCCGCTCTGGGGCCTAGATGACAGGCTCAAACAGTTTGGCGGCATGGCTTTGGCCATTGTGGCCTACGTGGCCATCTCCCAGTTGGGTTATGTGATTACGTCCCGCGTGGCCGCACATGCAGACGACGGTGCGCCGTTTATCTACCAGCAGGCATGGCTGCTTCTGCAGGTGCCCTATGGCGTCATTGGCGTCACGCTGCTCACCGCAATTATGCCGCGCCTCTCCCGCAACGCCGCGGACGGTGACGTCAAGGCCGTGGTCCGTGACCTCACTCTGGGTACCAAGCTGACCTTCATCGCGCTCATCCCAATCGTCATCTTCATGACGGGCTTCGGCATCCCCATTGCCCGCGGCCTTTTCCAATACGGTGCCTTCAACGCCAAAGCCGCCGAGCTTCTCGGCCTCACGTTGAGCTTCTCCGCCTTTACGCTGATTCCTTATGCCCTCGTGCTGCTGCACCTGCGCGTGTTCTATGCCCGCGAGGAAGCGTGGACGCCGACGTTTATTATCGCCGGCATCACGCTGACCAAGTCGGTGCTCTCCCTGCTTGCCCCACACGTGGCGGATTCCCCCGACCGCGTGGTCGTCCTTCTGGGTACGGCGAACGGCTTCGGCTTTGTGGCCGGTGCTGTCATTGGTGGCTTCCTGCTCAAGCGCAAGCTCGGCAGCCTGGGTGGCCGCGCTGTCATTGCCACCACCATCTGGTCGGTACTCTCCTCGGTCGTGGGCCTCATCGTGGCCTACGCCCTCAACTGGGCGCTGAACCTTGTGCTGCCGGCCTCGCTGCCTGCCGTGGTGCACCTGATTCGCTTGGCTGTGGTCGGCATCGTCTTCGTCATTGTCACCGGTATCGTGCTCTCGCGTTCCGGCCTGCCGGAGGTCATTAACTTGGGCCGCCTGCTACAGCGCATCCCCGGCATGTCCCGCATCATCAAGATCGAGAATGCCGAGGCCATCGAGGTCGAGGAACCGGAGCAGCTCGAGTTCCAGCCCATCTTCAGCGTGGACGCCTTCAATTCCTCGCCAGTTCCGCCGCCCATGTCCGCCGGTATCGTCCGCGGTCCGCGCTTGGTGCCGGGCGCCCCGGTGTCCGATGGCCGCTTCCGCCTCCTCAAGGACTACGGCTCCGCGCCGGGCACCCGTTTCTGGAAGGCCCGCGAGCAGGCTACCGGCCGCGTCGTATCCCTTACCTTCGTCGACACGACGGGCGAGGCTCCCATGGCGCCGGCCACCCCGGCCGTGGCAGCTCGCCGCTCGGCGGAGGTTTCCCGCGCTACCCGCCGCCTAGCGGAGATGGAACTCGACGCAGTCGCCACCAACATCGACATCCTGTCCTACCGCCAGGGCTGTCTCGTCGTGGCGGACTGGGTCGAAGGAACCTCGCTCAAGACGGTCTCGGAAGATAAGGACCTTGATCCACGCGCCGTGGCCCATGCCTTGGCACCGCTGGTCCGCACGACCGCCGCTGCCCATGCCGCGGGCCACGTACTGGGCATTGAGAACCGCAACCGCATCCGCATCTCCACCGAGGGCGTGGCCACCTTGGCCTTCCCGGCGGTTCTGCAGAGCAACGATGAAGAGACCGACCGTTCCGCACTGGCCTCTGCCATCTCCCTGCTGGTGGAATCCACCACGCCCACCCCGGAAGTACTCCAGGACATCGCCAGCGATGCTGAGGCGGGGGAGGACTCCGACTTGGAGGACATCGCCCACCGCCTATCGGCCTTCGCCGGCGATGGCGACGACGGCGAGGAGACCCTGCAGGTCCCCGTGGAAGAATCCCCACGCAAGGAGGACCCGACCCCAGCCCCAGGCTTCGGCGGCCGCGGCTACTCAGGCTCCGGTACCATCGTCCTAGGCGTGCTGGCCACCGTCTTCGTCGTGGCCATGGCAGCACTCAGCGTGTGGATTCTCTCCCAGGTCGCCGATGAACAGACCTCCCCGGTGGTGACCAAGAGCGAAGCCTCCGAGGAAACCACGTTCCCCAACGTGCCAGCTGTGCTCTTCAAGGACGTGAAGAGCACCTCGGTTCCGGAGGGCAAAGAAGTATCTGGTGAGTGGACCACCAAGGACACGGACGCCGGCCTATTGCTCAGCATTGATAAGCCCACGCAGCTGCACGTCCTGCCGCTCGAACAGAAGGATTCCATCGGCGCGAAGTACGTCGTCTACGGCGTCAAAACCGAGGACTTCGATCCGAAGAAACCCAAGTCCGGCACGCTCACCGAACTCGCGCATGGCACGCTGACCAGCGCGCGCCAGGACATCGAGCTCAAGCAGAAGCCGATAGCTTTCGACGGCGCCCTCATCATGTTCACCGACATGCCCAAGTCCGGCTCCGTCACGCTGAAGGAGGCCACCCTGGTGGGCATCCCCACCAACTGATGCACCTCCACAGGAACGGTCTCACGCATATCCCCAGACCTGAAACCCGCAACTCCCTGCTCGCTGACTCAGACGCATCGCGCGCTTGACGACGCCCACCTGCAGGTTTCGGGTTGCAGGTCTGGGGATATGGCTTTCTATGGAAGAGAACCCTTGACAGCTAAGCGAAGGAGCGGACAATTTTGATGTCACGTCAACCAACTAGAGAACTGAGGAACCTATGAGTATCACTGCAGGAACCTACGCACTGGACCCCGCACACTCCACCATTGGCTTTGTTGCCCGCCACGCCATGATCACCAAGGTGCGCGGCAACTTCACCGCAACCAAGTTCGACGTGAACGAGCAGGGCGAGGGCACCGTTACTGGTGACCTCACCATCAAGGACACCACCAAGTCCGTCGACTTCAAGGTAGAAGAGGCCGGCGTGGCCGAGGATCCCTTCGGCAACACCCGCCTGGGCTTCGAGGCCAAGACCTCTATTAACCGCACCGACCTCGGCATTGACTTCAACGCCCCGCTGAAGACCGGCGGCGTACTGGTCTCCGAGGAGATCAAGATTGAGCTCGAGGTTTCTGCCATCAAGCAGTAAGTCATCAAGCGCGATACCTCGCCTTGAGAAGTAGTCTTTAGTTGTTGCCCATAGTGCCCATTTCGGCACTGCGGGCAACAACTTTTTAACAATTAGAGGCACATCAATGGAGTAATAAACAACTCTGAAACAACTCCTAAACAACTTGCACAACGCTCTGGACTGCATGTTTAAGAATGATTCTGCGTCAGAAGCTGCCATATTAGCCAATAGTTGTTTATTAGTTGTTGCGGAGTTGTTTGAAACAACTCTGCTACACTACGGGGCCATGAGAGAAGACGAACTCGACTTCATCATCCAGGCACTGCGCTCGATCGAAGCCGGCGCAACCGCCGATAGCCTGGAATCCGAAATTCTCGATTTTAAAGAGGATCCCGCCGTCCACCCACGAAATCGCAATCCAGACGCATCCCTTATTGAATTCCTCATCGATGAAGCCGTGTGCTTTTCCAATGCCGATAACGGGAACGCTTTCATTGTGCTTGGAGTCGCAGACAAGAAGTCTGGACCAGAGGCATTTACAGGCACTCAGCGCGAATTGGACTGGCTCATAAGAAAGATCTTCGAAGGAACACAACCCAACATCCACGTCGAAGCAGAGGAGCTGGAGTGGTGTGGAGCCCGGCTGATTGTTTTGCGCGTTCCCCGTGGCATCACGCTGTATCAGCGCCCAAAGGGACAGGCAAGCAAGCGAGTTGGCACTCGCTGCGTACCACTCACCGAGCATCAACGCCGCGCACTCTTTTTTGAACGTGCCAACCCGGATTACACCGCTCACCCCTCCCGGCGAGGACTTGAGGAACTCGATATGACGGCCGTCGATCAGGCCCGACACCTCCTAGCCCAAGCGAGGGCAATGTCCGGTTCCCAAGAACCTGTTCCCGCAACAGCCCGCGAACTTTTGGGAGAACTAGGGCTGCTCGATGGCTCACAAAACCCCACATACGCGGCCGAAATCCTTTTCATGCCTCCGGTATCCCAGCAGGTTACAGTTCGACACCTCCTCCGTCTTGTACCTGGCGGTGAGCCGAGAACAACGGAAATCTCTGCCCCCCTCATCACCACATACTTGCGGTTGAAAGAGCTAATTCGAGTCAATGCCCAGCAAGAAGTGGAGCGCATCGCACTTGCCACGGGTCAAGAAGTATCGATCAAGGCTTTCCCAGACACCGCTGTCGACGAGCTTGTCTCCAATGCCTTAGCCCATCGTGACTGGGACGCGTCGGCTGCGGTAGTCATCGATCAATCTCCCATAGCCTTCTCTGTATGGTCTCCTGGTGGTCTTCCCACAGGTGTACAACGCGATCGGGTTCTCACAACACAATCGATTCCCCGAAATCCCCGCCTTATGACGGCGTTAAGGATGCTGGGGTTAGCAGAGGAATCCTCCCGTGGATTCGACCGCATGTGGGCATCCATGCTGTCGAGTGGTCGCCATATTCCGGAGCTTCGCGCCGAGGAATCCTTCGTCGAAGTTATTTTGTCCTCTGGGCGCGTTGACACCGCGTTCGTTAAGGCCTTGACCGAACTCAAAGGTGCTTTCGGCGCTGAGCCTTTCGACAGCGTCAATGGTCTCATCATTGCCCGTCACCTTATGGACAACCAGATCCTGCTGTGCCACACTGCTGCCCAACTCATGCAAGTCAGCGAAGATCAGGCTGCGGATACCCTTCGGTGGTATGAGAGCCTCGGTTTCGTAGAACAACTACGGGAAGCGCGAGAGTGGATACTTACCACAAGGGCCCGATCGCTGATGGGGCTTCACATAGAAGGACACATTGCAGCGACCTCCGTTCAGGATTGGATCCTGGCTCAACTCAAAGAAGGAGCTGCACTGACCACGCGCGAAGTCGCCGAAGAACTGGGAGTAGACCGGGCAATTGTCACGGGAATACTGCGTCACCTGCGGACTATAGGCCAAGCGCGCATCGATCCTGATGGCCCACAGCGCGGGCCCAACACGCGGTGGGTTCTTTCCTGACCGCCCTGTGATGCGCACCGCAGCGGAGTTTAAGATGTAGCGCATGACTACCGCAAACCTCACCCACGCAGAAGCCACCGCCCGCAGCGCCGCGCTGCGTTTGAGCACCTACGAGCTGCACCTCGACGTCACGAGCGCGCCAACCGACGCCGACTCTTACGGGGTCACCTCGCGCATTAGCTTCACCACCACCGAGCCCAAAACCTTCGTGGATTACCTGGGCAAGGCCGTCCACTCAGTGCGCGTCAACGGCGAGGAGGTGGAGAACACCTTCGACGGTGGACGGGTCTACCTGAGCAACCTTCCAGTGGGGGAGGAGCTCACCGTGGAGATCACCGGCTCCTCCTATTACTCCCGCACCGGCCAGGGCCTGCACCGCATGCACGACCAGGCCGATGACACTACGTACCTCTACTCGCACCTGGAGCCATCCGATGCCCGCCGCATCTTCCCCTGCTTTGACCAGCCGGATCTCAAGGCCAGCTACGAGGTGCACCTCACCGGCCCGGAAGGCTGGCAGCTGCTCAGCAATCAACCGGAGATCAGCCGCGAGAAGACTGAGGGCGGGGAAGTGGCACACTTCGCGCCGACCCCTCTGCTGTCGACGTATCTGACGGCGTTTGCGGCTGGGCCGTACGTCGAGAAGCACAGCACCTGGACCGCACCCGATGGCTCCTTGGAAGTGGAGCTGCGCGCCTTTGCCCGCGCCTCCATGGCGGAGTATCTGGATGATGAAATCCTGCAGGTCACAGCACAAGGCATGGACTTCTTCCACAGCAACTTTGGCTACCCGTACCCGTGGGGCAAGTACGATTCCATCTTCGTGCCGGAATACAACCTGGGTGCGATGGAGAACCCCGGCCTGGTGACCTTTACGGAGCATTACCTGTACCGTTCCGCCGCCACCCGCGCACAGCATGCCGGGCGCACGAACACCATCCTGCATGAGATGTCCCACATGTGGTTCGGGGACCTAGTCACCCCGCAGTGGTGGGATGACCTGTGGCTTAAGGAGTCTTTCGCGGAGTTCATGGGCGCCGATTCCTCGGTGCATGCCACCGAGTACACCGAGGCGTGGGTCAACTTCGCCGGCCAGCGCAAAAACTGGGCCTACCTGCAGGATCAGCTGCCCACCACGCACCCGATTAAAGCCGAGATCCCAGACGTGGATGCCGCGCGCCAGAACTTCGACGGCATTACTTATGCCAAAGGTGCTGCGGTGCTCAAGCAGCTGGTGCACTACGTCGGCCGCGAGAACTTCTATGCCGGAGCGCGCGACTACTTCCAGGAGCACGCCTTCGGTGCCGCCACCTTTGACGACCTCCTCAAGGCACTGAAGAAGCACACCGACCGCGACCTCGACGCTTGGTCCACCGCGTGGCTGCGCACGTGGGGCCCGGACTCGCTCACCCCGGAGCTGCACACGGATGGGGACAAGATCCACGAGCTCGCCATCACGGTCGACGCCGAGGACACCCCGCGCCCGCACCGCCTCAACGTGGCGCTGTTCGATGACTCCCTGAACAAGTACGCCACCCTCGACGTCGATCTGGAAGGCGAGCGCACCATCCTCGACGAGGTATCCGGCCTCCAGGCCCCTGCGTTGCTGCTGCTTAACGACGGCGACCACACCTACGCCAAGGTCCGCTTCGACGAAACCTCTCTGGAGACCATCCGCACCCTCCTTTCCGAGGTGCCCGACGAGCTTTCCCGCGCGGTCATCTGGACTTCCCTGTGGAACCTCACCCGCGATGGCGAGTGGCCGGTGCGCTCCTACCTCGACACCGTGCTCCACCATGCCCCGACAGAGTCCAACCCGACGCTTCTGACCACGGCCTTTGCCAATGCCGGCTATGCCATCGACCACTTCGTGGGCGAGGATGACCGCGAGGATATTCGCGCCGACTATGCCGAACGTCTGTGGGAGGTTCTGGAGCAGGCCCCGGCGGGCTCCGACGCGCAGCTCACCTTCGCCCGCGCCGCCATCCGGGCGCTCGCGGCCACTCCGGAGGAATCCGGCACGCAGCGCCTGCGCGCGCTTCTCGACGGCTCCCTCGACGGCCTCGCCCTCGACCCCGATATCCGCTGGGCCATCCTCCGCGCGCTGGCCGCCCGCGATGCCGTCAGCACCGAAGAGTTGGAAGCTGAGAAGGAGCGCGATAACACGCTGACCGGCGCCGCCGCCTACCTGGGCGCCTCCCACGCCTTCCCGTCAGCGGAGGTCAAGCGGGAGGTTTTCGACCTCGTGCGCACGCCGGGCAAGTACTCCAACGCGGAGGTGGATTCCCTCCTCGCTGCCTTTAACGCACCGCGCTCGGCCCACCTCACCGAGGCCTTTGCCCAGGAGTATTTCGATTCCCTAGCTACGCTGTGGGAGGAGCACCCCATCGAGATTGCCAACCGCCTGGTGCGAGGGCTCTACCCGGACGTTAAGTTCGCCAACTCCGCCACGAGCGAGTTCTTGGCCACCGAGCGCCCACGTGCGCTACGCCGCGTGCTGCTGGAATGCCAGGATGCGCTGCGCCGCGCGCAACGCGTGCGTGCCGTGCAATAAATAGCTATTCGATGCGCAATTGCGGAATCTACAACGAAAATGCCGCTAAAAACAGACAACATATGGGGTGCACAGAAACACAAATAGGTTCTGCGGGCACGCGAGCGACACCCCGAGCGGTCACTCGCGGAGCGCTACACCCCGTTAGCGATGGACCCAATTCTGCTCAATGCTCACGACGAATTGGACCGAGAAGTACATAAACCTTCGGTGCGGCACGCAAACTCACCAACGAGCGCCAGCGCCGCAGATCTTGGTACTCGGGAACCAAGGTGAAATGTGAACCACGGGGACCACGGTCCCGACTCCAACTAAAACTGTTCCTGCCGAAACTAAATACCATCTTCTAACCGCTGGCGAAGCACGACTTCCTCTTCATCGCTGAGCCCAGCGAGTCTTTCACCCTGTCGTTCTTCTTCGAATCGCAGCGCATCCGCCAATGTTTCTTTCAACGGGCGAATCCGCAGGCCCGCTTCGTAGGCTGCGGCGCAATCGAGTAGCGCGATGTTGCGAAACTGTTCACCTGGTACCCACAACGGCAACGATTCTGGGCCCATCCACGGGGTTACATCATTAGCAAGAAGCAGTTCATCAGAGCAGGGTCGCACCGTAGCCTTCGATGCGGTTAACTCACGCGAAATCTTAAACACATCGGACAAGGAAGTAGCAAAGCCCGTGGCGTTAAAGGTTCCGAAAGCCCCAACTTCTGCAGACTCAACTATCCAGTCTGCCAGGTCTTTCACATCAATCATAGCGACGGGAAACGCCGGGTCTGGGACGATCACGTTCTCACCCGTGGGATGCGCGAAACGCCACGGATAGTAACCACTGCGCCCTGTTTCGTCGCCGTAGCCGGCGATCAGACCGGGTCGAACTACCATTACCGACCGATTTGTGCTGCGATAAATCGTTTCGCAAGCAGACTTTGCGGCTGGGTACTGCCCCATGTTCTCCATGTAGTCATTTTCAAGCGGAGTGACTACGGAATCAGACTCAGAAGAAATACTTCCCTGATCCTCATATACGCTGCTCGAGGACACAAATATACGATGCTTGGCCTGGAGTTTCGCCGCCGCATCCCGCGCATGCTTCGGCTGACTCGTCAGATCCACAATGGTGTCCCAAGTTTTCCCCGCAACCTCATCGTACGCACCGTCACGGTCACGGTCCGAACTCACAAAGTCAGCTCCGTTGGGAACCTTCCCGTTACCCCGTGCAAGGCAAGTAACTTCATGTCCTCGCTCGACTGCTGCAGCCGCTATGTGTCCTCCAAGGAAACCGGTACCACCAAGCAATAAAAAGTTCATGTCACTAGTTGTACACGAAACCTTCTCACACGTGACCAGTCTTAATCCCAGCACATCCAAGCTAGATCCAGATGCCAGAGCAGAGTTACCCCACCATCTGCCAGAGCTTCTTATTCGGCTAACCTACACATTGAACTTGAACTCCACCACGTTCCGTAGCCGAATAACCTTTGGAGCCGTGCCGTCAGTCAGCAGAGATGTGGCACCGCAGCGCCTAGGCAAGAGGAGGCAGATGAGTATCGACGACATCGCGGACCACGTCGATGTCGACGCCGAAATACTGGTGCACCAGGATGTTGCGGAAATCTCGAATCTGAGGCCAGGCGATCTCAGGGTGCGCGCCGGTGATCTCATCGGGAAGATGGTTCACGGCTTCGCCGGTCTGCGACTCATAGCGGCACCGCCTCGGCGAGCGTCGAAGCGGATACCGGGTGCCTGAGCAACTGGGCAGGAAACACGTCGATGCCATCGCGCCCGAACAGAGCGCGACTCTCCTCGAGCAGACCAGACGCACGCATCAGGAAACGTCCCTCCGCAGGGTCCATCCCGACGAGGATGTCGATGTCTGATCCTGCAGATGCGGTGCCGCGCGCGACGGACCCGAACAACTTCGGGTTGGTCGCGCCGTACCGATCGAGGAGCACCTGGAACTCGTCAAGACGCGCAACGAGAATCTCGCGTAGGGCAAGCGTCTCAGGCGTCATGACGGTCTCAGACATGCTTCCGGGGGTGACGGGCCCGGCAGCACGTCGACATGGAGCTTTGACATTGAAGCGGAACTCCACCGCGTTCTTAAGGGCCGACAACATTCTCCCGTCTCACCGCCGCACCAGGCGGCACTGACGCGCTGCCACCACTTACAGCCGGTCGTCTCGCCCGCCCGCCATGACGCATTCAACGAACGAGCGATAGAGAAGGCTTACACGCGTCTCGCACTAAACGACCGGGCAGCAGCGTCACGGAGGTTCCGAAGTAGCGGCTATCGCAGTGCACCTAAGGGTTTGGTGAGGGAACCAGCCATTCGGCAGCGGTACGGTACGTAGCCCTCAGTTGCGGGTGCTCTCGCACGATCTCTCGCTGCCGCTCCGCCGGCAACCCGAGCTCGTGCAAGACGTTGAGGATTACGACCGCGGTCGTCACCTCGACGACGGCGATCAGCTCCTCGATGGAATGGTTGGGCGTTCTGCCCTCGTGCGCGAGGTCATTGCGGGCGCGCGTCGTCCACTTCGCCCAATGGTCGACATCCGGTAAGAGCAGTGCAATCGCTTCCTGATCGGGTCGCGCGGCGAGGGCATGGAGCCGATCACGGAGGGTCGGGTCGTTGCGGATCGCCCCCTTGAACCTGTTTCGGTGCTCATCGGGAACCTGCGCCAGCATCGCCTCTCGCATCGCCCTGAACTCCGCGTTGGGGAACGGTTTCTCGTCGATGCGGAGGTTGCGGTGCAACACCTCGGCAGCACCGACTGCCGTCAGAAGATTGTTCTCAACAAAACGGGCCGGTGCGTAGCGCAAGCCCAAGATCATGTTTGTCGCTGCCTCCAGGCGGCCATGGGCCTCGCACCATCGGGGCATGACCTCCTCAAATGGGATCGAGCCGCAGGTGAAGAACATTCGGTGGTGATCGACGGCTTTCGCGTCGTGTTTCCCAAGCGCGGCCGGTGAGTAGAGCACATCGGCACGTCGGCGCGGCAGCGGGCGGCCATCAGGGAAGTGCGTCTCGGTCCCGGCAACTTCCAGTCGGAGCCAGATCACTCCGGCCGCGCGATGCGTCGCCAGGGAGATCAGGTCCTGCACCAGGCTCGCCTCCTGCAGAGCAACACTCAGAGAGAATGGTTCGGCTGGCACGACGCAGATGGACACCGTGTCCCGCATACGTCCGACGCTTCCTCCCTTGCGCTGGTCGAAGAATGGAAGCGTGTGCGTGTGCTGAAGGCGATACTCAGTGTCGTCGACCACGACCGATTGCGCCTCGACCGGCTTCACCGAGATACGCCCGGTCCCGTCGATCTTGCCGTCGGGAGCCCCGAGGGATCTTTCGAACACAGAAGACGCCGCCCAGAGACTCAGATCCTCGACTGAGACTTCTGCCCTAGCGAACGCCGGATCCGCGTCACCGCTGACATGCGCGCCGATGATGGCGACCGTCGCGGTCACGGTCTGCTTATCAGGGCTCGCCACTCGCGCACCCATGGTCCTTCTGGTGATCCTAGGAACACAGCCGAGCAGTGTGATCTCCCTGAGCTCGGCCACACCGTGCATGACTTCCCAGGTGCGGGTTCCTTCGTGAACAGCAGTCCATCCAGACGAGTCCGTCGTCAAGATCCGATCCTCGAAGGTGCCGATCAGCGACAGAGAGAGACCATCTTCCGGGTCGTACCGTAGGACACCCGGGACCTTCTCGCTAGGGGCTTCCGGCAGCCACCACACGCCAGCCCATTCGCCGGCCTTGTCGAGGTTGAGAGGATCATTAGGCATCGTGCTCCCGGTCCGGGCTCCTTCCTGTCTTGCGACCAGATGTCAGGTCGAAAATCTTTACTCCACCACATGCCCCCCAACGTAGGACAATCTACAGCGAGATCATGGTCAACTGAGATCGGATGCGGCGACTGGCACACAATCGCAGTTCGACGCGACGGCACAGCCCTCGCAACTGGCAACAATCAGCGAGCGCAGACCGACGTCGCCCGGTGGACACACGTGTCCGGGGTCTCTGCCGGCTACCTGCACACCGTCGGCTTACACGAAGACGGCACCGTCGTCGCCGTCAGCGACGAAAGCAGAGGCCAGTGCGAGGTGTCATCGTGGAGAAGCATCACCTCAGTGGCGGCCGGCTCCGTCCATACGCTCGCGCTGAGCCAGACCGGAAGGGTCTTCGGAACGGGCGACAACCAGTTCGGCCAGTGCGATGTCCATTCATGGACCGGCATCACAGCGATCGCAGCCGGAGCGAGACACTCGCTCGGGCTGCGCGCCGACGGAACAGTCGTGGCTGCGGGCGACCACACCGAGCAGCAATGCAATGTCAACGCCTGGGCCGCTCGACCACAGATGAACTGAAGTCCAGCGTGCCCGATAATCGGCCGTCGATCACACGTTGAATCTAAACTCCACCGAGTTCCGGCACATAGGTACATCTGAACACGGGGTTCACGTGCTCCCCCTCCCCACGATCAGTGCTCGCTACTGATCAGGGGACACAGGCTCACCCTCGACGTGGGTCAGCCTGCAGGACGCCACGAAGGAGGTACCGCGCCATCACGCCGGCAGGGAACCCGGCTGAGACGCCACATACTAGGGATCTGAAGAGGGCTCGACCATGCCAGCGGTCGGCCCCTATTCCTTCGCGAGCACGGCGTCATCCGTCAGGCAGAAGTCATCGTTGATCTTGATGACCAGCGCAACGAGTAGGCGGAGCGCTGTTAGATACGTGTGACGGTGAACGCGGTCGTCGTCACCGTTTGCCTGTGATCCATGGAGGTAGCGGTTGCGCAGGCTAGGTCCGTTGCTGAACTCCTTATCGCTAAGGAAGTAGTTGAAGTAGCTGACCTCCGCGGCGCTGAGCAGCGTTGATCGATGCGCCAGCCATCCGGCGCTCACCATCTCGTCAATGGCTTTCTGGCCGGCCGCCGAATGATGGAGACAGCTCGTCACCTCGTACTCCCAGAGTTCCTTGAGCACATGCAATTGTGGCGCGCTTGCAAACGCAATTCGGTCACGATCTCCGGTCAGGATGCCCTTCTCGACCAGGAAGTCGATGTTGCGCTGTTGGTACTCGTGGAACTGGTCGTAGGCGATGTCATTGGCGATGACCAAGTGGAGGAAGCTCTCTGCCTCCAGATCGCTGCTGATGTGCACCAATCCGGATTGGTCCGAGAAGAGCAGGTGCTGAATTCCTTGGATGTCCGCGTTGTTGGCAACGTAGGCGTACTTATCCGCAACCTGACTCGGGATGTCGCCGTAGGAAAGCTGCTCCGATGTGATTGTCAGCAGCTCCGGGTCAACCTCGCCGTAGTCGACATGCAGCGTGAACTGCTTGAGGACGCTCTCCATCTCTGAGAACAGATGGCGGCTCTTCTCAAGGTAGGTAGCGGTCGGGCTGGAGGCGCGGTACTTCAGCCCCTTGGCACCGAACTCCTGCTCAAGGTAGTCCGTGAAGAACCAAGCGATGACCGACTCGAGCTCTATACCTTCGGAGCTGAGGAAGCGCTCGTACATCAAGGTCTGGAGCAAGGACGCCTGATCCTTGAGCCTGAACACCGCCCCCGTCCGGTAGTCGCCCTTGCCCGGCGTACCCATGAACCGCTCGAAGACGCCAAGTTGCGCTCCGTAGGAAGGGAGTTCCAGGAGCATGTGGTCGTTGGCGAACTGGAACAGGTGAACAAAGTTATTCAGGATAGTAGGGTAGTCGAGGTTCTCCGTGAGCCAAGTTCGACTGTAGGAGTACTTGCCAACCATGCCGTCCAAAGACTGGACGACCTCTTCGACCTGATCGGCCGAGATGCCCACTTCGCAGCCGGTCTTGATCCCCTCCGTGGACTCGAACATCTTCTTCGTGAGCACATCTGCCTTGCGACGAGCCTTTAGCTTCAGTCGTGCATCGACGCCGGTGTTCTTGTCAGCTCGTGCGGATGCGATCAGCTTGACGAAGTTGAGGTTGGGCTCTTCCTCATCGAGGTATCGGTCAAACAGGCCACGCTGATCCGCGGGAGTGAAGCTCTTCGGAAGATGGATTGGATCCCGCCCCTCGGACTGGAGAAACTTCCGCGCAAGCAGCTCAGCATTGCGCGGCTCATCGAGTAGCAGGGCCCGAATCTCCTGGTCGTAGGCACGCACGAGTGCCTGGCATGAGAGCAGATCGTGCGGGTGGAAACTCTGCTCTTGAAGTGCAGCAAGCACGATCGAGTCAGTGCAGCGCTCGAAGACCTTGTTCTTTCCGAGGAGATCGAGGACGTCTGTGCGGTACTGAAAGTCAACGTCCT
Organism: Corynebacterium sp. HMSC078H07; assembly: GCF_001812805.1. GTDB lineage: Bacteria > Actinomycetota > Actinomycetes > Mycobacteriales > Mycobacteriaceae > Corynebacterium. Next base: position 20,203 of record NZ_KV810445.1, read on the forward strand.
GAACGAGCGTTGAGAAGGTGGCGTCAGTCACTTTGCCGAAAAACCTGCCGATGACTTCCCGGATCTCGGGGACGTGCGTCAGAGGCGCGTCTCGCTCTGCCTCGGCCAGGTCCTTCGGGAGAACTTTGTGTTCTAGGAACAACGCGAGATGATGCAACTCAACGATGTCATTTATGCCTTGATCGCCACGAGTAGCATCGAATTCACGGACGAGCTCTAGGAGGCGGTCGGCCTGCCAGAAGGTTCCGTAGTCGCTGAGGCCGAAGAACTTCAGTCTCTTCTCTGGTCCGCTTTCCGACACTCGAATCTCCCTCCCGGTAGGCGTCACTCTATACAGTTCGGGGGCGCCTAGTGGCACGAATTTGAAGTTGTTGCCTGATCGTGCAGCAGTCCCCTTGGGCGGAGCCGTCGTCCACGTCGATCGTTGCGCCGGCTCCTCGTTCTGTCGTGGAAGCGAGCCGAACTAGCGGCGCATCACCCCGAGGCGGACACGACCTACGTCTCCATGGGCATAGTCCCGCGCCCCATCGGGCTCCTCCCCACCGCGGAGCGGCGCACGACGGACGATGTACAACTACGCGGGTAGGTCCCTTGCAAAAGCGCCGGGCACTAGTCCTGACTCAACACTCGACGAGAATCATCAACGAATCTCACTAGTTATTGAACTTAAATTCAACGGTATGTAGTTGCAAAGTTACTTTCTCGAGAACCTCGCCGCCCACGTCGCTCCCGCGTTGGGTGGCAGCCGAACCA
>NZ_KV810446.1 GCF_001812805.1 Corynebacterium sp. HMSC078H07
AGGTGCTGTTGCAAAGTTGGGCGGAGAGCCGAGACGACCCAGTTTCTCATTTCCTGATGGCCGCTGCGTGCCGGCGTTCTCAGGCCGTCTCGAAGACCCGGTTGACGATCACCGCGTCCGGATTGGGGTGCCCATAAGCAAACATCGTGCCCTGACCTTTCCGTAATGAATGCATCGCTTCCATCCCTTTCAACGTCCGGTAGGCGGAAATTCGGTTTTTGAACGCCCCCTTCGGTCCCAGGATTCTTTTAAGTCGGCCATGATCTCCCTCGAGAACGTTGTTCAGGTATTTCACCTGCCGGTGCTCCACCATCTGAGGGCAGATTCCCTCCGCCTTCAGCTCGGATATTGCCTTGGCCAGAGCTGGTGCCTTGTCGGTGTTGATGACCCGCGGGGACCCGGCTGTCGTATTCGATCGCAGCGTCTTGGCCAGGAAACGCTTGGCCGCAGCCACATTCCGTTTTGGTGAGAGGTAGAAGTCTAAGGTCTGCCCACCGGCGGTAATAGCCCGGTAGAGATAGCACCACGTGCCGCCGACCCGGATATAGGTCTCATCCACCCGCCAGGACCGGGCCTGCCAGTCGGGTACCTGCCGGTACCAGCGAGTGCGCTTATCCAGCTCAGGGGCGTATTTCTGCACCCAGCGGTAGATCGTGGTGTGATCGACTGGCACACCCCGCTCGGTCATCATTTCTTCGAGGTCGCGGTAGCTCACGCCGTAGCGGCAGTACCACCGCACCGCCCACAGGATGATGTCACGGGGGAAATGCCGACCGGAGAAGATGCCCATGGCTCTGATTATTTCACGTCGGTCTTTCTACTGCCCCAACTTTGCAACAGCACC
>NZ_KV810447.1 GCF_001812805.1 Corynebacterium sp. HMSC078H07
TGGTTGTTGATGTCGTGGGGCCTGATGTGTGGTTCAAGTGATGGGGTGACACAGTGTAGTAGCCATGCCGCTTAGTGGATTGTTGGTGTAAGCGTGTGAGGTGGTGTGTAGGCAAATCCGCACACCGTGTACCTGAGGCGTGATGCGTAGCCCGATTGGGTGAAGTTGGTGATCTAGTACTGTCGAGAAAAGCCTCTAGCGATGTGGATGTATGGCCCGTACCCTAAACCGACACAGGTGGTCAGGTTGAAAATACTAAGGCGTTCGGGTGAACTGTGGTTAAGGAACTCGGCAAAATGCCCCCGTAACTTCGGAAGAAGGGGGACCACACGACTTAAGCCAATCTTTGCGTTGGTGGTGGGTTGTGGGGTCGCAGAGAATAGAGGGAAGCGACTGTTTATCAAAAACACAGGTCCATGCGAAGACGTGAAGTTGATGTATATGGACTGACGCCTGCCCGGTGCTGGAAGGTTAAGAGGACCGGTTAGTCACCTTTTGGTGGCGAAGCTGAGAATTTAAGCCCCAGTAAACGGCGGTGGTAACTATAACCATCCTAAGGTAGCGAAATTCCTTGTCGGGTAAGTTCCGACCTGCACGAATGGCGTAACGACTTCTCTGCTGTCTCAACCACAGGCCCGGTGAAATTGCACTACGAGTAAAGATGCTCGTTACGCGCGGCAGGACGAAAAGACCCCGGGACCTTCACTATAGCTTGGTATTGGTGTTCGGTTCGGTTTGTGTAGGATAGGTGGGAGACTATGAAGCGTGCACGCCAGTGTGTGTGGAGTCGTTGTTGAAATACCACTCTGATCGGATTGGATACCTTAACCTTGGCCCATGATCTGGGTTGGGGACAGTGCCTGGTGGGTAGTTTAACTGGGGCGGTTGCCTCCCAAAATGTAACGGAGGCGCCCAAAGGTTCCCTCAGCCTGGTTGGCAATCAGGTATCGAGTGTAAGTGCACAAGGGAGCTTGACTGTGAGACAGACATGTCGAACAGGGACGAAAGTCGGGACTAGTGATCCGGCACCTACTTGTGGATGTGGTGTCGCTCAACGGATAAAAGGTACCCCGGGGATAACAGGCTGATCTTCCCCAAGAGTCCATATCGACGGGATGGTTTGGCACCTCGATGTCGGCTCGTCGCATCCTGGGGCTGGAGTAGGTCCCAAGGGTTGGGCTGTTCGCCCATTAAAGCGGCACGCGAGCTGGGTTCAGAACGTCGTGAGACAGTTCGGTCTCTATCCGCCGCGCGCGTTGAAACTTGAAGAAGGCTGTCCCTAGTACGAGAGGACCGGGACGGACGTACCTCTAGTGTGCCAGTTGTTCCGCCAGGAGCATCGCTGGTTGGCTACGTACGGAAGGGATAACCGCTGAAAGCATCTAAGCGGGAAGCCTGTTTTAAGATGAGGTTTCATTTGAGGTCCCCTACAGACGATGGGGTTGATAGGCCAGACCTGGACGCACCGCAAGGTGTGAAGGCTACTGGTACTAATAGACCAAAACAAACACACCAAACCC
>NZ_KV810448.1 GCF_001812805.1 Corynebacterium sp. HMSC078H07
GGTTGTGGCTGTGTCATGACTTCGAAGGTCCTTTCTTCCTAAGGTTTTCCATGCTGAACTGGGCAGACCCACCCAGATACGCGCCGCGGGTATCACGTGCGTGAACTGCTGGTGGTGTTTCAGGCGGTGTTGTTGGCGCAAGATCATGGCCTGTCGGGCGGGTGGATTGGTCTTTGCGTACCGCAGCCATCATGTTTTTCACCGCGGTATACGACACGGCCCTCCTTGCGCCATCAGGTGCGATCAAGCGGGCACAGGCTTGTTCCAAAATCGCCTTGTTGGCGTGCTTGCCCATATTTAGTACGTTTCGACACGACTGATACGCCTGGGCAGGGATTGCCTTTGCGCTGATGAGTTCTGCGATGACTTTCTGGGTCGCTGGCCCGATCTTGGCCGCTTCACGGTAGAAGTAGTCACTGGTCCACAGCCCTGTGGTATCAGCCATGTTGGCAGGAATATGATCCACGTCAGTGACATAGATCCCCCGGGCTTGGGCAAGCCGGTGGGTGGCAACACGCTGCCCAGCGTCAAAGACAGTAACT
>NZ_KV810449.1 GCF_001812805.1 Corynebacterium sp. HMSC078H07
AGGTGCATCACCTGGTGCCGTGGAAGGCCGGTGGTACCACCGATCCGCCGAATCTGACCATGTTGTGCGCTTATCACAACGGGGTTAATGATGATGACCCGGAGAAACCCACCGGTGCTGGCTACGTCTTCCGATTACGCGGCGACGTCACCTACGTCCCACCGTGGGCAGAACCAATCACCGCCCAGGCGGCCTACCAACAAGCACAGCAAGCTACAGCACGGGGACCAGACAAACCCGGTTAAACCGCCACGCACTACCGGACACGCATCACCGGTCGTGCAGGCGCCCAAACGGGCCGCCCGGCGGGTAAATCGCCACGCGGACGCCCACCACAGGGCCTCCGCGACATCGGCGATCCCAGCTGCCGGTTGGACGCTGAAACGGGTGAACTCCCGACCGTTTGATCGATAGGGGGGTGGTTAAGCCTGTTTAGAAGCCAGCCTTCTTCAGAGCGTCAGCCATCGAGCTGCCACCACGGTCGGCGCGGCCGCGATCGGAGCGCCCACCGCTACGAGCGAAAGTGCGGCGAGGGTTCTTTCCATCCGAGCGGCCACCACCGTTATTCCCGTTTCGGCGCTTGGGGGCGGGCTGGCCGGGTTCGTCGTCGAGCCGCAGCGACAAGCCAATGCGCTGGCGCTCCACGTCGACTTCCATGACCTTCACCTTGACCACCTGGCCCGAGCGAACCACATCGTGCGGGTCGGAGACAAACTTATGGCTCATGGCGGAGACGTGGACGAGGCCATCCTGGTGCACGCCCACATCGATAAACGCGCCAAAAGCCGCAACGTTCGTCACGGTGCCCTCCAGAATCATCCCCGGCTTCAAGTCTGAGACCTTGTCCACGCCTTCCTTGAACGTGGCGGTCTTAAACTCCGGGCGCGGGTCGCGGCCGGGCTTGTCCAGCTCCGCGATGATGTCCGTAACGGTCGGGACGCCAAAGGTCTCGTCAGCGAAGTCGGACGGGCTAAGCTTTGTCAGCACCCGTGAATTACCAATGAGCTCCGACACTCCCAGGCCGGTTTTCTCCGCAATGCGCGCCACCACCGGGTAGGCCTCCGGGTGTACGGCCGAGGCGTCGAGCGGATCCTTACCACCGCTGATGCGCAAAAAGCCTGCCGCCTGCTCGAATGCCTTCGGCCCCAAGCGCGGCACCTTCTTCAGCTCCTTGCGCGAGGCAAACGTGCCATTCTCATCGCGATACGCCACGATGTTGGCGGCAATCGTGGAGTTCACGCCGGCCACGCGCTCCAGCAACGGAGCTGAGGCTGTATTGAGGTCCACGCCAACGCCATTCACGGCATCCTCCACCACGCCGTCGAGGGTGCGGGCAAGCGCCACCTGGTTGACGTCGTGCTGGTACTGCCCCACGCCGATGGCCTTCGGGTCGATCTTCACCAGCTCCGCCAGGGGGTCCTGCAGGCGGCGTGCGATGGAGACCGCGCCGCGCAAAGAGACGTCCATATCGGGGAATTCATCGGCCGCCAACTGCGAGGCCGAGTAGACGGAGGCGCCGGCCTCGGATACCACCACCGGCGTGGGGCGAGCACCTCCTGCTTGCGCGATGAGGTCAGCAACCTCGCCGGCCAGTTTCTCCGTCTCACGCGAGGCGGTACCGTTGCCAATCGCCATGAGGTCCACCGAATGGGCAGCGCTTAGCGACGCCAACTCCCTCACCGCCTCCGCCCACTTCTGCTGTGGCTGGTGCGGGTAGACAATCGTGGTGGCAAGCACCTTGCCCGTTGGGTCGACAACCGCGCACTTGACGCCATTGCGGTAACCGGGGTCCAAGCCCAAGGTGGCGCGCTGGCCAGCTGGGGCGGCCAAGAGCACGTCGCGCAGGTTGGTGGCGAAGACCTTGAGCGCCCCTTCTTCAGCCTTTTCCTTGAGCCGCATGCGCACGTCCAGACCGGAGGAGATGGAGAGTTTGGTGCGCCAGCCCCAGTGGACGGCGTCGGCAAGCCAGCGCGAGGTGGCAACATCAAGGTCGAAGCGGTCGGCAATAAGCCCCTCGTACACGGCGTCGTCCCCGGCATCGAGGTTGAGCTGCAGCACGCCCTCGTTCTCACCGCGCAACAGCGCCAGGATGCGGTGCGAGGGCAATTTTTCAAAGGGCTCAGAGAATTCGAAGTAGTCTTTGAACTTCGCTCCCTCGGCTTCCTTACCTTCCACCACGCCGGAGTTCATGGAACCACTAGAGTACATGCGCTCACGGACCTCACCGACGAGGTCGGCATCCAGCGCGAAACGGTCGATGAGGATGGAACGTGCGCCATCGAGGGCCTTCTTAGTGTCCTCAAACCCCTCGGTGAGGTACTCCCCCGCCAGCTCCGCCGGGTCCGCAGTGGGATTGTCAATGAGCTTATCCGTGAGCGGTTCGAGGCCTGCCTCGCGCGCGATATCCGCCTTAGTCTTGCGTCGCTTCTTGTACGGCAAGTAAAGGTCTTCCAGGCGCGCCTTTGTCTCACACGCCACGATGAGCGCGCGCAGCTCCTCGGTCATCTTGCCCTGCTCCTCAATCGCGGACAAGACGGTCTCCTTGCGCTCCTCCAGCTCGCGCAGGTAGGTGGAGCGTTCCTCGATGATGCGCAGCTGGGAATCATCCAACCCGCCCGTGGCTTCCTTGCGGTAACGAGCGATGAACGGAACGGTATTACCCTCCGCCATGAGCGTGAGGGCGGCGTCGACGAACTGTTCTTTCACGCCCAGCTCGCCGGCGATGGTGGCTGCGATATTCACAAAACCTCTTTGTATGGGTCGGGGACTTAAGACCTTCCCACCCTATACCCCGCCCTGCCACGCGCAGGAAGTGCCTAACCCAAACTCGGTATGCCCAATTTCTGAGGTGCCGTACCACAAGGTATGCGGCGGCAGGCAATCCGCAACTACCGTGGTCACCTTCGTCAGTGGCAGATCGGAAGAAGCATTGACGATGACGCGCCACACGTGTTCGCTCACCGGAGGGTGGCCGTGGTTGTTCATATACTCATTGACTAGGATGTTGTCCGGCTCGCAGGTAAAAGACACGATCTCAGCATTGATGTCTCGCGGCTCGACGCCGCCCTCGCGTAGGCGCTGCGGCATGTCCGCTAGGACCTGGTTCCATTCAGCTTCAGTCATCAAGATTGACAGGTCAGTGCTCACGTCCATGACGTATCCTCCTTCAGAGCTTCAAGGTATGCGCGGTCAGCAGCATCCAATTCAGCTGTCTCGAGCAGCTCGGGACGGCGCTCCAGTGTCCGCTTTAGCGACTGCTCGCGGCGCCAGCGGTCCACCTTGGCGTGGTCACCGGATGTAAGAACGTCTGGTACGGGAAGGCCACGCCACTCGCGGGGCTTGGTGTAGCTTGGCCCTTCCAAAAGACCGTCAGAAAAAGAATCCTCCTCATGGGAACGCCGATTTCCCAGCACGCCCGGGATAAGGCGCACCACGGCCTCCGCGATGACAAGCGCCGCCACCTCACCGCCGATGAGCACGTAGTCCCCGATCGAGACTTCCCGCACGCGGTAGCGCTTAGCGGCATCCTCCACAACGCGCTGGTCAATCCCCTCATAGCGCCCACAAGCGAACACGATGTGCTCCTCAGCCGACCACGCCTGTGCATCTTCCTGTCTAAAAGGTTGTCCCGCCGGGGTCGGCACAATAAGCAGAGGTTTTTCTTCGGCGCTGGGCTCGGCGTAAGCGCGGGATTCCACGCCGTGGATATCGTCGTGCCGCGGCTTTGACAGGTGCGGAAGGGCACTGTCGAGATCGGTTGCGGAGGCGGTGCCGGAGGAGACGTCGTCAAGCGCAGGGCCCCACACCTCAGGTTTCATCACCATCCCGGGCCCACCCCCATACGGGGAATCATCGACGGACTTGTGCACGTCCGTAGCCCATTGGCGCAGGTCATGAACACCCACGGCGAGCTTTCCTTGCTCAATCGCCTTGCCCAGCAGCGCGTGACGCAACGGGTCGAGGTACTCGGGAAAAATAGTAACAACGTCGATTCTCATAGCTCGAGCAGCCCCTCTGGCGGGGTAATCGTGCAGGTGCCGGTATCAAGGTCTACGTCGGGGACAATCTCCTCCACGAAGGGAACCAGCGCTTCCTTACCGCTCGTCAGCTCGACTTCGAGCAGTGACTGCGTGGGACCATGCGTAACTCCGGTCACTTCCCCAATGTCCTGGCCGTCCAGTAATACGCGCAGCCCCTCCAACTCGTGGTCATAGAAGCCGTCGTCGTCCGGATCCTCGATGGGTTCCGCAAAGAACTGGGTTCCGCGTAGCGAGTCCGCCGCGGTACGGTCGGGTATTTCCTTAAAGCTAATAAGCAGACGCCCCTTATGTGCGCGGAGCGTGGCGATAGTGAGCTCGTGTTCCTTCTTTCCTTGTTTGCCGTGAAGGACCTCGCCCACAACGTAGCGTTCCTCGGGGGAATCCGTAGTTACCTCAACGGCAACCTCGCCTTTGATGCCGTGGGACTTCACCACGCGACCAATAAGTAGTTCCATACCCTAAAGCTTAACGGGCTAACCTGGAAAAGTATGACTGACCTTCCCATCAATGATGTCACCACGTTCGGCGATGCGACCCACGACGGTTCTGTGCTCACTACTCTGAACCTGCTCGACGAAGCTCCAACTCCCGACTCCACGCGCCCACGACCAGTGGTCAAACGTGTGCTTAGTGCCGACGGCGCGAACCTGATTCTCTTTTCATTCACGCCTGGCCAGGATCTTCCTGATCACAAGGCAGCACACCCGATTACGGTCCAGGTACTGCTGGGTGCGGTGACCTTTAGCTGCGGGGAACAAGAAGAAACCCTCACTCCTGGGTACATCGTGCACCTCCCGGCATATGTTCCCCATGCGGTATCTTGTCGCGATGAACCGGCGCTCATGCTGCTCACGATGTTGACACCGAACACTAGCACGAATGTATAGACACGTAGTAGCATCGTTTTATCGTGAACAGTTCTAAGCCTTACCACCACGGAAATTTGCATGAGGCGATCCTCCACGAGGCGATCGCCCTTGGCCGCGAAGGTGGCCCCCAAGCCGTCACGATTCGCGCAGCCACTCGCGCAGTTGGGGTCTCCCCCACTGCGGCATACCGCCACTTTAAAGACCAAGCCGAGCTTCTCGACGCCGTCTCTGACGTCGCCACCACTGAGCTCATTAATCGCCTCAGCGCTGCTTTTCAGGACACCGAGGGCACCATCGTGGACAAGATGATGGCGGCCGGGTTTGCCTACTACCACTACGCCCTCGATGAGCCAGGCTTTTTCGAATGCATGATGGCCTCACGAGGCTACGACATTCCCGGCGGCTTGGCAGCCGCGACCGACGGGCCTGGCGAGGACCCGCGTGTGCAAGCCACGTATAACTTTTATGACTACATGGAGCAATACGCTCGTGAAAGTGGGCAGACCCCGGACCGGAAGCACATGATGCGCAACTGCTTGGCGGGGTGGTCCACGGTGCATGGCTTTACCGTCCTGTGCACGAGCGGCCACTTGGCGTCGCTATCGGATGAAGAGAGAGAAGAGATGGCGAAGGCCGTCTTTGCCGCCGCAATTCGTGGCTTGGACTTTGAGAATTCCTCGGATCCTCATCGCTATCACAACAAAGCATAAAATAATCCCCGCTGGCCAACACAGGCAAGCGGGGATTAAGTATTTCGAGTGCGATTACTCTGCGGACTCTTCAGTCTCAGCAGACTCGGACTCCTCGGCCTCAGCGGCCTCTTCCTCAGCCTTAGCAGCCTCAGCAGCAGCGGCCTCCTCGGCAGCCTTCTCAGCGGCAGCCTTAGCCTCGGCCTCTTCCTTGGCCTTACGCTTCTTCTCGGTGATGGCCTCGATGGTCGGACCGTTGTTTGCCTCAGCCAGAGCAGCGTTGAAGAGATCCAGCTTGGACGGCTTCTCTTCAGCAACCTTCAGGGTGCCTTCTGCGCCCGGCAGGCCCTTGAACTTCTGCCAGTCACCGGTCACCTTAAGCAGGGCGAGAACCGGCTCGGTCGGCTGAGCGCCGACGCCCAGCCAGTACTGTGCGCGCTCGGAATCGATCTTGATGAGGGACGGCTCCTGCTTCGGCTGGTAGATACCAATGTTCTCGATAGCCTTGCCGGAACGGCGGGTGCGAGCGTCAGCAACAATGACGCGGTACTCAGCGTTGCGGATCTTGCCGATACGCTGAAGCTTGATCTTTACAGCCATGATTGGCTCCTTTTCTAGTCACCGGGCAGTGCAGTCACGCGCCTGGAATGGCGCGCCGGTTCAACCCTTGGATTTATCCTGCGCGTGACGTGCCGGCCGTCCGTAGGCGGTTGCGGCGTTACGCAGAAATGAAGTTATCAGTGTTATCCACGCACGGTACGCGGACAACCTCACTAACTTTAGCGATATAGGTGGAAAATAGGAAATCCACCCTTTCGCCGCAGTTTTATGCCCCTCCCCGTGAAAGGGGTAGTCTGTAATGCGGTCAATTCGCTGCCACACATAGATCTTTTTATGACTCAACAAGCCCCATCCAGATTCCGCTACCGCTACGACCTTGACGGCCTGCGTGGCATCGCGATCGCTTTGGTCGTGATTTACCACGTCTTCGTCGGCCGTGTCTCGGGTGGCGTGGACGTCTTCCTGTTGCTGTCCGGTTACTTCTTCCTGGGTTCCCAGCTTCGCTACGCCGCACGCCCGAATGCCTCCCTCAACCCGTGGTGGCCCATCTGGCGAACGATTCGCCGCCTCGTGCCCGCCCTAGTGCTGGTTATCGGCGCAAGCTATATTCTCGTGTGGCTGTTCGCCCCAGAGCTCATGAACACCGAGCTCACCAAGCAGATTACGGCGACGGTCTTTTACTACCAGAACTGGGAGCTAGCGCGTCAAAATGCCGACTATGCGGCGGCATCAGCGACGACATCACCGCTGCAGCACATGTGGTCCATGGCAGTACAGGGCCAGTTCTATCTCATCGGCATCCTGTTCGCCCTTGGCTTGGCGGCGTTTATGCGGCTGCGCCCGAAGCACACGGGCCTTACTCCCCAGCGCTTCCCCACCGTCAATTCGATTGCTGGCCCCATTCTAATTGTGGTCACCATCGCGTCCTTCGCCTACGCTAGCCGCGACGGCCTCTTCGGCACCCCGGAGAACTACTACTCCACGTGGTCGCGCGCGTGGGAGCTCACTTTAGGTGCTGTGCTGGTGATTTATGGCTCGCGCCTGCAGATGCCGCAGCGTCTGTCTAACATCGCCGTTGCCGTGGGTTTGGCTGCTCTGGCCTGCACGGGCCTTGTCATTTCCGATACTTTGGCATTCCCCGGCCCACTGTCGCTACTGCCGATTGGCGGCGCTGTACTCATCATCATCGGCTCCGGTGGTTCCTTCTCCCGTGTGTTGACCTCCCGTATCTCGCGCTGGCTGGGTGATATTGCTTATCCCCTCTACCTATGGCACTGGCCCCTGCTCATTATCTTTACGGTAGCTCTGGGTCTGGAGACTCCTCCATGGTGGCTGGGCGTCATCATCATCACGGTGTCGCTGGGGTTGGCGGATGTGACTCATCGATTCGTCGAGAAGCCTCTGCGTCAGCACCGCAAACGCCCGCTTGCCGACGATCTCCCAGTGCACCGCGGCCTCGCTGACTTGCGCACCCGCAAGGGCGCTGCTCGCGGAGTTGGCGGCGTCGTGGTGGCCGCCTGCACCGTGGCGCTCGTGGCTATTCAGCCACTGTGGGCACGTACTTTGGACGAAGCCAATGCTGAGGTGCTGGATCCGGCGCTCTACCCGGGCGCAACCACCTTCCCCTATGGCATCACGCCTCCCGATAACGTCGAATTTAAGCCTGACCCCATCTTGGCACGCGGTATTACTCCGCCGGTGGCGGATAACTGGTGCTTTATTCCGGAGGACCAACCCACGGACTACTTCTTCGAAACCCGCAGAGACGGCGAAACTCCCTGTGTCTTTGGCGATATGGATTCCGATGTCGAGGTGTTCTTGGTGGGAGGTTCGCACGCCGAACAATACTCCTCTGCTTTGGATTACTTGGGCCGTGAGATGGGCTTTAAGCTTGTCCCGCTCACTCGTGTGGGCTGCCCAATTGAGTTGGGCGATGAGCTCTCTGTGAAGCCCGAGTGCGCAGAATGGAGCAAACACGCCGTGCAGCGCATCATCGATGCCGACCCAGCCTTGGTGGTGTCGAACTCGACCCGTCCTGGCCAGCCCTTCGGCCACGGCCCCGACGCTGTCCCGCCAGGATACAAGGCCTTTTGGGACGAGCTGGCGAAGCACGAGATTCCCTTCGTAGGTTTCCGCGATAACCCGTGGGGTTTCGATGATGAAGGCAACGGGCTGGAGTTTGATGAATGCTACGTTGCCACCAAGGATGCTCTGGGCTGTGGCATGCGCTTCGAGGAAGTCTACGAGAGCTACGACCCTGGTGCCGCAGTCTTGTCGCAGTACCAGAACATGCTGGCGGTGGATACCTCCAAGTGGTTCTGCAACGATGCTGGCGACTGCCCCGTTGTCATCGGCAACGTGATGGTCTACCGCGATATGCACCACTTCACGAAGGCCTTCGCTGATTCCATGATCCCGCTCATCCGTGACATCATCACGCCGATTCTCAACGGTGAAACGGTCCAGCAGGAAGCTCCAGAGATTCCGGCGCAAGCAGCAGCCGCGGATTCACAGCAGTCCACTCCTGCTCCCGCCTCAACACAGAATCAGCCTGTCCCCTACCCGCTGTACCCGGCAGGCCAAGCTATCTAAGCTGCCTATCCAAGCGGCCTATCCACGATAGGCCGGAAAAATGGCCCGTGGGATGTTTCCCACGGGCCATCACTGTTGTGCGCCTACTTCTTCTTCTTGCCCTGACCGAAGTCGAGGTTGTTGAGGTCGATATTCTCCATGCCCTTCGGCATCTTCATATCGCTTAGGTCCGGCATGCCGCCGCCCATCTGCTCTTGCAGCTTCTGCAGCTCCTGCATCGACGGCATTCCGCCGCCCATTCCCGGCATGCCACCACCGCCACGGCGCTTTGGCGGCTTGCGCTTGCCGTTCTTGCCCTTGCGGCCCTTCGGCTTCTTTTTCGTCGCCGAGCGCCCGCCACCCATGCCCGGCATGCCGAAGCGGCCGGCCATCTGGTTCATCATCTTCTTCGCTTCGTTGAAGCGCTCGATGAGCTGGTTGACGTCGGAGACAGCCACGCCAGAACCGTTAGCGATGCGCTTGCGGCGCGAGGCGTTAAGGATCTTCGGATCTTCACGCTCCTGCGGGGTCATACCGCGAATGATGGCCTGGATGCGGTCGAGCTGCTTTTCATCGACCATGTCGGCGATCTGGTTCATCTTGTTGCCGCCGGGCATCATCTTGAGCAGGTTACCCATCGGGCCCAGGTTGCGGACCATAAGCATCATGTCCAAGAAGTCGTTGAGCGTCATCTCGCCCGAGCTCATCTTCTTGGCGGCTTCTTCCGCCTTGGACTGATCCAGCTTAGATTCTGCCTGCTCGATAAGTGTGAGCAGATCACCCATGCCGAGGATGCGGCTTGACATACGCTCTGGGTGGAAGACATCAAAGTCGTCGAGCTTCTCACCGGTCGAGGCAAACATGATGGGCTTGCCTGTGACCTCACGAATGGACAGCGCCGCACCACCGCGGGCGTCACCGTCCAGCTTGGTCAGCACGACGCCGGTAAAGTCCACGCCGTCGCGGAAGGCCTCGGCGGTCTGGACGGCGTCCTGACCAATCATGGAATCGATGACGAAGAGGACTTCGTCGGGGTTGACGGCGTCGCGGATGTTGCGGGCCTGCGTCATCAGTGTTTCATCAATGCCGAGGCGGCCAGCGGTATCGATGATGACAATGTCGTGCTGCGTGCGCTTAGCCTCTTCGATGCCGCGCTTGGCGACGTCCACCGGATCACCGTGAGACGTACCCATCTCATGCTCGTGGGAATCGAGGGAGGTACCTGGATCCGGAGCGTAGACGTCGACGCCTGCGCGCTCACCGACGATCTGCAGCTGCTGCACCGCGCCTGGGCGCTGAAGGTCACAGGCCACCAACATCGGAGTGTGGCCCTTCGACGCCAAATGCTTGGAGAGCTTACCCGCCAGGGTGGTCTTACCAGCGCCCTGGAGGCCGGCCAGCATGATGACTGTTGGCGGGTTCTTCGCCAAGTTCAGGCGGCGAGTTTCACCACCAAGGATCTCGATGAGCTCCTCATTGACAATCTTGACAACCTGCTGCGCCGGGTTCAGTGCCTCAGAAACCTCGGCGCCGGCGGCGCGCTCCTTGATGCGCTTGATGAAGCCGCGAACGACGGTCAGCGAGACGTCGGCCTCCAGCAGCGCGAGGCGGATCTCGCGCGCGGTGGCATTAATGTCTGCCTCGGTCAGCTTGCCCTTGCCGCGCAGGCCTGACAGGGCTGATTGCAAGCGGTCAGACAAAGACTCAAACACGTCGGAGTGCTCCCTCAACTATCGTCGATAATTTTTAACTCCCCCAGCTTAGCCGTTGACCAGTGCTTGGGTCACATTCCGGACCAGCGCCGCGCGTGGAATGCCCTCACTCGGAAGCGCATGAAGCACCATCGTGGAGCCCGGGGTGGTGGTGGACAACCACTCGCAATCAGGTAACTGCGACAGCACATGACCGAGAGTGCCGGTGTAGTCATCGATGCGAACCTCGAAGATTCCTCCAGTCCACATCGCGGTTGCCGGCCCTGGGACAAACGGCGGCAGCACAGAATGAGTACCCGATTTATAGGCCTGAATAAGGCGCTGCTCGTCCGAAACCAGGTCGATGCTGCCCTGCAGGGCACGCACATCGAACTCGCCGGCATAGCCTTCCGCGGTGCGCACAAGGCGTGACGACACGATGAACCATCCGAAGGCCGCTATGAGCGCGAGCGCTCGCACGGCTTCGCGTTGATAGCTTCCGCGCCATACCACGGTAAAGATGTCGTCTTCTGGGTTGTACCGCAACCCCATGTCCCGGTCAGCGGCAACCAAAGGCTTGGCCGGCCGCAAGGATTCAAGCTGAGCAAAGGCACGGCTACTGACCGCCTCAATGCCACGCGCCAGGCGCTGATTCCATACCCCGGGCCCCGTCGATTCCGCATCCGCCTGCGCCAGCGCCACGAGTAGTGCCAGGGTCAAGTAGTCGTAGCGCACAGCTTCTAGGAGCTCGTCACGCGCAGCGTCGGACTGCGGGTCCGTGCGCGAAACAATACGCGCAAGGGTCGTATGCTCCGCCACCACGGTTTGCACTCGCGACCGGTCCGCAAGGTCAAGGCGTAGCTTCGCGGCTGCCCGAGCCACCATTTCCGCACCGACCACCGAGTGTGGACGGCCGTAGCCCTTGCCTATGTCGTGATAAAGCCCCGCCAGCAGCAACAAGTCCGGCCGTGCGACGGAGGTGCGCGCATCGGCACAACGGGCCACGGTAAGAATCGAGTGATAGTCCACAGTGTGCGCATGTGTGCGCTCCCGCGGTAGTAGCCCACGAATGTGTGCCCACTCGGGGACGAGCCGCTCCCACAAGCCGTGGGCCTCCATCTCCTGGATAAGACGAGGTGTGTGCACGGGTGAGGACAACAAGGCGAAGAAAGAATCGGTCGCCGCGGCTGTCCACCGATCCGGAAGCTCTGGGAGCTCGCGCAGCTGCTCCCAGACTTTGTCAGCCACCGGTCGGCCCGACCGCGCTGCCGCCGCTGCCACGCGCAGCAGCAGCCACGGTTCGGTCAAGTCAGCGGTGCGGGCAAGGTGGATTTCACCGCCAGCATCAACGACGCCAATATCCAACGGTTTGCGGTAGCGGTGAGGGCTGCGCTTGGCGACGACCCCTCGTGCCGTCGCCAGCGCCCTCTCCATTGCCTTATCCACCGCCGAAGCGGCCGTCACCACAGCGGAGGACAACTCATAACGGTCGGCAAAGCCTAACTGCTGCGCGATTTCGGCGGCGAACTCGGGATCGAGCACGTCGCGGTGGCGGCGCGCGGTGACGTGGAGAAGCGTGCGGACGTCGAGAAGCAAGGCCCTTTCGGCCTCCAGAGTAGGAATGTCCGCCACGTTGCCCAGAGCCAACGCCCGAAGGAACTGGATATCACGCAATCCCCCACGGCCGTTCTTGATGTCCGGGTGAGTCATCGTAGCGAGGGTGCCGGAGCGGCGCCAGCGCTCAATGGCGATATCAACAAAAGCATCGAAATTGCGCTGCAGAAGGCGGCGCCACGTGGCATACACCTGGGCACGGGTGGAATCAACAAGCTGCTTATCCCCCGCAACGAAAGCGAGGTCAAGCTGCGCAAACCCTGCCGCGGGGTCAGAGCCGGCGATGGCGGCGAATTCACTCGGAGTACGCACCGCATAATCGAGGCGGTACTTGGCATCCCAAATGGGATACCACACCTCGGACACGACCTCTTCAGATAGCGTCGTTCCCTCCGGGTGCAGGAGGATAAGGTCGAGGTCCGAATACGGCGTCATAGCACGGCGAGCGAAAGACCCAGTGGCCGCTAAGGCACAGCCTGGAGGTAAGACAAGGGACTGCGTGAGACGGGTGGCCGCCGCGACGGCCTCCTCACGCAGTTCGGCGGCCGTAGGCAAGGTTTAGAGGGCCGACTCGCCGCGCTCGCCAGTGCGCACGCGGATGATGTCCTCGACCGGGGTGATCCAAATCTTGCCGTCACCGATCTTGCCGGTGTAGGCCGCATCAACGACAGCAGCGATGATTTCTTCTACCTGGTCGTCCGAAGTGACGATTTCCAGCTTGACCTTAGGCACGAAGTCCGTGGCGTATTCGGCGCCGCGGTAGACCTCGCTGTGGCCGCGCTGCTGGCCAAAGCCTTGGGTCTCAGTAACAGTGAGACCATGGACGTTGTGCTGTTCGAGGGCCTCGCGAATATCCGGCAGCGTGAACGGCTTGACGATGGCAGTGATGAGCTTCATGTGTTTAATCCTATCCTGTCTATACGTCCTCGTCGGTGGCCTCGACGGTGGAGGCGCTCTTCTGCATACGCTTGGCGTACTTGACGTCCGTGACCGTCACGCCGTAGATGGAGCGGCCCATGTAGTACGAACCTACCGAGCCGATGATCCACACACCAAAGCAAGCGATGAGAACGCGTACCAGTGACCACAGGGAGAAGCCGTTTTCGGAGAAGTCCACGATGAGCTTTGCCAGGAGCAACAGCGGCACAGCCAGACCCACGGTGGGGCCCAGCAGGTTGACTCGAGTGAGGGCATCCGGGGCGCGCCACAGGGCGATGACCGTGGCAATGACCAAAATGGTGGCAACTACCAACAACACGCTGGCGATGATTTCTGCAATGGTCATGGTCTACCTCCTGCCCTTCGAAATAATACGGGCCATGGACAACGTAGGCAGTACACCGGCGGCAATACCCGCAAGCATGGCGATGTCATACACGATGGATGCGTGGTTCGTCATGGCCCAGGAAAAGTACATGCACATCATCCCGTAAAAGACCATGTCACTCATCACGGTGCGGGTCAGCTCATCGCGCGAACGCAGCGCGAGGGCCAGCGCGGCACACACGCATGCGCACATGATGAAGACGCAGACGAAGACCACCCATTGAAAGGCGCTGAAAGAGGAAAAGTCGATCATTTCTTGTCATCCTTTCGAGCTTTGCTCGGCACGCTGCGGCGCCGCGGCCGAACTGGGCGCTTTTCTACCTCGTGGGCAGCTAGCGGCGTGTCATCGGTCTGCGCAATATCCGGGGAGCGCATGTGCCGGCCCAAGGTATCGAGGGGGTACTCATAGAAGGTCTCCGCCAGCTCGGTGGTCGGTCCTTGGCCGGGCACGCCATAATCAATGCCCTTAACGTGCGGGGCAAGGCGCTCCTCCATATCCGCGAGGTCTGCCATGACGCTGGCGGGGTCATCGCCCATGACTGCCTGCACAAGCACAATGCGCGGCAGGCCTTCCCGCACCGGCTCACGCAGGCCTAGCGAAAGGGTACCCGGCGTCGCCGTGATGGAGGAGGTAAACCAGAAGATTTCCCACGCGCCTGTCACACGCAACGGATAGCGCACGACGACAGGATTGTAATTATTGTGCGGCTTAAAGGACTCGAGGGCGAGCGAAAAGCCAGCAACGAAGATCTCCTTGATGAGCCACAGGGCGTAGACAACAGAGTTCATAGCGGTCTTCATTTAACGGCCCTCCTGGATGGAGTCGATATCGGGTAGGGCTACGGGGTCGTCGCCAAGCACTGCGTTGGTATATGCCTCCGTGTCGAGCAGGTCCGCAGAAGCCGCCATGGTGACGTCGATGACGAGGCCAGACAGGATGAACATGGTCAGCGAACCCAAGATAAGGGCGGCCGAGGGAGCCATGAGCTTTTTGCGGATGACCAATTCATTCGGCACCTTTTCCTTGGGCAGGTCCTTGCCCCAGAACACGCGGCGCCATACGCGCAGCATCGACAGGAAAGCGGCGAAGGACGCGATGATAATGACCGTAATAACGGTCCAGGCCCATCCCCCACCAGTGCGTGCCACCTCGGCCACGATGAGAACCTTGCCCCACATGCCGGAAAACGGTGGGAAGCCCACGACAGAGAAGGCACCGGCAGCGAAAATCCACGCGATAATGGGGTCACGCCGCGCCAAGCCGGAGAGCTTGTTGAGGCGGCCCGTGCCGTAGGTCTCCTCAATGGCGCCCGCGGCTAGGATGAGTGAACCGACCGTCAGCATATGGTGAATCGTGTACAAGATACCGGCCGCCAATGCGCGCTGGGCATCGTGCGTGGTGAAAGCCATCATGACGAGGATGAACGGCATACCGTTGAGCATCTGATAGCCCAACACACGACGGATGGAGTTCTCTGCCAAGCCACCAAAGGCACCGACAATCATGGAAATGATCATCACGACGATGATGAGCGTGCCCCAGCGCTCGTCCATATCGAAAAGCTGGACCCACAAGCGGTACAGCATGTAGACCGCAACCTTGGTGTGCAGGCCAGAGAACAAGCCCATCACCGCCGCGGAGGTTCCCGGATAGGTTCGCGGTAGCCAGTTCTGTACGGGGAAGACACCTGCCTTGGCTGCCACCGCGATGACCACAATGCCGGCAGCTACAGTGACTGGGCCATTGCCCGCCGCGGCTCCCTTGAGGGCGCCAAGATTCACGACGCCGGTAACCGAGTAGATGTAGCCCACACCAACAACCAGCAACGTGGAGGCAAACAGGTTCACCAGCACGAAGGCACGGCCGGCGGCCAAACGTGACCACGTACCCGACATGGTGATGAGGCCATAGGACGGCAAGAGCATGACCTCAATGAACACGAAGAAGTTAAAGAGGTCCGCGGTGAGTAAGGCGCCGCACACGCCGGTAATCAGAATGAGCGTGAGCGATGGGTAGTAGCGTGACTTAGTCTCACCGCCAACGATGGCGAACCAGTTAGCGCCGAAAGCAACGATCATCGTCGTCACAATCATCAGCGCCGAGAACGTATCCGCTGCGAAAGCAATACCCGCGTTGCCGAGGTAATTACCCACGCTATGGGCAACGACGCCATTGTTCATGGTGTAAAGCAGCAAAGCGAAAGCCGCAAAAATACCGATGCCCGGCACAATCAACATGATCGCATCACGCACGCGGCGCCATGGTGCCAAGAGCGCCAAGGCCGCTGACACGAGCGGTACTGCCGCAAAAAGCGGGAGGAGAGCACTTACGGTGTCAGACATTTACTTCTCCCCTTCCTGGTCGATTTCCTTCAAGCGATCCATCTTGTTCGCCGAGCGTTCCAGAATCGCACGGTTTTGTGTGTCACGACCCAGCGTGGAGAAGGCATGGTCAATGGTGTTGTCATCCACCGGCTCGGCAACATCAGTGTCATCGTTGGCACCCATGGCAGCCAAGGTCAACAGGATCGTCGAGGTGGCCATGGAAATAACCACAGCGGTCAGGACGAACGCCTGCGGGAGCGGATCTGCCATCTGCTCCATCGGAACCTGCGATGGGAAGGACTCACCGCGGTAGGAGTACACACCAGTAGCCAACAGAGTGAGGTTCGCACCATGGCCAAAGGCCATCATGCCCAGCACGATGTGCACGAGACTGCGCTGTTGGATGAGGTAGACGGCGCTGCCGATGAGCAGCGCGATAGTCAAGGCGAGAATCATGAGTTCTTCTCCTCTCCAGCCGGGGTGAAGTGAGGCGAGGACACGCGCTGGCGTGCCTGGGCATCATTCAGCAGGGCCTCCGGATCGGAGGATGGATTGATGGATTCGGGGTAAGGATCGTCGACGTCGTCAAGCACCACGCGTGGCGTGTTCGGCAACGCCGAATCGTCATCGTGAACCCACGGCAGGAAGTCACGTTCCGTACCTGGGCGCAGGTAGCCACCCAAGGCGTTGATTGCCATGGTAAGCATGCCCAGAACGGCAAGATAAATACCAAGGTCGAAGATGAGGGACGTCGTCCAGTGCTGCCCCAGCGCGTGCCCGTGGATAGCGGTGAGGAAGCCACCATCACTGTGGGAGGTTGGAATGTAGCCAATGAAACCCGCGGTCAACGCGACAATGATGCCGATGCCGGTGAGGTGAATCGGCGTCATACGGCCAAAGACAATCTCATCCGTACCGCGCGAGAGGTACGTCAAACCGATGGCTGCGCCCATAATGAGGGCAGCCGGGAAGCCACCACCGGTGGCCTGGTGGCCACGGTAGAAGACGATGACGGACAGAACCACCAGAATCGGAATAGTGAGAGCAATGCCCTTGCGCAGTGGAACAGAGTTGAGCTGCGACTGACCAAACGGTGCCGGGCGCGTACCCGAGGTGAACGGGAAGCGCGGCAGCGTCGAGGTCACCGCAGCAATAACCACGGCCGCCATACCCAACACGGAGAGCTCGCCCAGGGTATCGAGCGCACGGAACTCCACGATGATGGTGGCCACAACGTTATCGCCACCGGTGATGTCCGGCGCGTTGTTGAGATACCACATAGCCAGGTCGGAACGCTCGTGGCGGCCCATCAGTGCCCATACGCCGAGGAACGCAGCGGCACCCGCCAAGACCGCGATGATGATGGCGCCAGTCTGGCGGCCCTTGTGGGACACCGGGTGGAATTTCTCCGGAAGGTAGCGCAGCACCATCATCATGACGATGACGGACAGTGCCTCCACTGTGAACTGAGTCAACGCCACGTCCGGGGCACCCAACAGGAACATTTGCAGTGTCACACCAGTACCGGCCGTTCCGATCATGACCGCACCGGTAAGGCGGTTCTTCGTACGAACCAGGCCAATCATAGATAGCGCAACGATACTCAGCGGCAAGAGATCCCATGGGTTATCCAGACCCTCAACGCGGGGGTTGAGAGCGACGCCATCGACGCCGTCGGAAAGCAGCGCCGCACCAGCCAGAAGGATAATGAGGAAGATGATCGGCAGGATGAACAGCGACGGGTTGTGGGTATCAGACATACGGCCAACGAAGCGGCCGAACTTGGCACACATTCCCTGAATCCACTTCAGCACCTCGTTACCGGTACGCGGCAAGAGCTCTCGCTCTTCCATCGCCGACCACAGCGGCTTGCGGTACAGCACACCCACAATGCCGGCGATAAGCACGAGTGCCGAGATAGCAAACGGAACGTTGAAGCCGTGCCACAGAGCCAAATGTGAGTGGCCCTCCATGCCGATAGCAGCGACGACCTTATCGAGCGGGCCATCAAGCACGCCCATGAAAAAGACAATCGGCACGGACATAACTCCCGGCAGTGCTGCCGGCAGCCACAGGCGCACCGGAGCCTCGTGGGTCTTCGACATATCGCGCGGGCCGTCGAAGAATGCACCGAAGACAATCTTGGCCGAGTAGGTGAAGGTAAAGAAGGCACCAATACCTGCGACGATGAGCAGAACAATCTGGCCTGCCGAGCCAATCGGCGCCTCTTCGAATGCGGTGAGCATTCCTTCCTTAGATACGAAGCCAAAGAGCGGCGGTACTGCGGCCATCGACGCCGCACCGATGAGCATGGAGCCAAACGTCCACGGCATCTTGTTCCACAGCACACCAAGGCGGCGGATGTCGCGGGAACCAGCCTCATGGTCAATGACGCCGATAAGCATGAAGATGGAGGACTTGAACAGTGCATGCGCCAGAGTGTGGACCAGCGCCGCGGCGATGGCGAACGGGGTTCCAACACCGATGGTGGCCACGATCCAACCCAGGTGGGAAACGGTGGAGTACGCAGTGAGCTTCTTCAGGTCCGTCTTCTGAACAGCAAAGACGGCCGACATGACAGCCGTTCCCATACCGGCCACGATGAGCAACCAATTCCATGCCGCAACATCGTGGAAGATGGTGGAGAAGCGAATCAGCAAGTAGACGCCGGCCTTAACGACGGCCGCCGCGTGCAGGAAGGCCGACACCGGCGTGGCCGCTGCCATGGCCTCAGGAAGCCAGAAGTGGAACGGGAATTGTGCTGACTTGGTAAAGGCAGACAGCGCGATGAGGATTGCCACACCGGTGGTCAGGCCCGGTCGCTGCGCCCACACCTCAGAGGCCAAGATCCCCTCAAGGTTCGTGGTTCCCGCTGCCGTGGCGGCAATCGCCACACCAGTCAGCAGCGTCAAACCACCGACGAAGGTAAGAATCAGCGTGCGCTGCGATCCTGCCTCGCCGGACTTGCCGCTACGTGCAATGAGCATGAACGACGCCAACGACACAAGCTCCCAGGCCAGGAAGAGCACCACGACGTCATTCGCCAACACCAGCAGCAGGATGGATAGCGTAAACGCCGTCATCAGCACGTAGAAGCTGACGTTTCCTTTGCCTTTCGGCAGATACGCTGCGGAGTAACAAAACACCACCGCACCGATGACGAGTGCCAGCATGGCGAAGAAGATGCCCAGCGCATCGCCCCTAAAGGCGAGGTTCACGTCGACGCCGGGCGCGATGACATCGCGTACCCACGTCACGGAGTAGGACAATTCGTCTCCGCGGGCAAGTGCAGGAAATTCTCGCGCTAACAATGCCGCGGCGATAATAAAAATGCCGGCTAGCGGGTAGCCGGCTGCGCGATCAGCAGCTTTGACAGCTACTGGTGCAAGCGCCACTGCGACAGCTGCGAGGAGGACGACATACAAGAGTGTCACGAAAGAGTAGCCTCACGAACCGTTGAAGGGGCTGAAAATTCAGCCTCATATAGACAGGACCGTCTCAGACTATCATTGTGACCTCCCGCAAAGCACATTATTTGCGCTTTAAAAAGACCCTAACGCCTCCGTAAGAGGGCGCTACGGTCTAAGAAGAGATATAGGAATAGATCAGGCGGAATCCCGCCTGAAAAACTCTTCTATTTTTCTCCCAACAAGGCGTCGACGAAGCTCTCAATCTCGAACGGGGCGAGGTCATCTGCTCCCTCGCCGAGTCCCACGAGCTTCACCGGCACGCCCAGTTCCTCCTGAACTTGGAAGACGATGCCGCCCTTGGCAGTACCGTCCAACTTAGTGAGGACAACGCCGGTGATGTCCACAACGTCACGGAAGATGCGCGCCTGAGTCAGGCCGTTCTGACCCACGGTGGCATCCAACACCAGCAGAACCTCATCCACGTCGGTCTTCTTTTCCACCACGCGCTTGACCTTGCCCAGCTGGTCCATGAGGTCCACGGAGGTGTGCAGGCGGCCAGCGGTGTCGACGAGCACGACGTCAACACCTTGGTCTACACCAGCTGCGACGGCATCGAAGGCCACGGAAGCGGGGTCTGCGCCTTCCTTGCCGCGAACAGTGGTAGCGCCGACTCGGCGGCCCCAAGTCTCCAGCTGGTCTGCGGCCGCTGCACGGAAGGTATCGGCAGCACCGAGCAGCACGTTGTGTCCCATGGAGACGAGTACGCGGGCGAGCTTACCGGTCGTGGTGGTCTTGCCAGTGCCGTTGACACCGACCACCATGATGACAGCCGGCTTGCCCTCGTTCGGCATAGCCTTGATGGAGCGGTCCATTTCTGGGTGGCCCACCTCAATGAGAGCTTCGCGCAGCATGGCGCGTGCTTCCTCTTCGGAGCTCACGCCGCGTTCCGCAATCTTGTCACGCAGAGAATCGGTGACCTGCATGGTGGCCTTGGTGCCGAGGTCCGCCATGATGAGGGTGTCCTCGATGTCCTCCCATGCATCATCATCAAGGTCACCGGCGGACAGGATGCCCATGAGGCCCTGACCAATGGCGTTCTGGGAACGCGACAGGCGCCCACGGAGCTTGCCCAAACGGCCCGCTGCCGGCGCGATGTCCTCCTGGGGCTGCGCTGGAGCCTCAACGACCTCTGCGTCTTCGGATACCTCGAGCTCCTCCGGCTCGGTCTCGAGAGCCGCGCTTGCCGACGCCGCCTGCTCCCCCGCCGCCGCAGCAGCTTCCTCTGCCTCTGCTTCTGCAGCTGTGTCAGCCTCAGCTTCTGCTGCTGAAACAGCCTCTGTTTCAGGTGCCTCGATTGGCTGCTCTTCTACCTGCGCGTCAGCGATGGGCTCATCGGCTTCCACCTCGGCCGGAGTGTCCGCCTCAGGAGTAGAAGCCTGGGCCTCTTCGTCTGCACGCTGCTCCCCTTCAGCTGCTGCAGCACCTGTCACAGCCGCACCAGCGGCCGCTGCGGTCGCAGCACCAGCAGCGACGGCACCGCCAGTGGAATCAGCTTCCTTGGCCTTCTCGGGCGTGTCTTCTACCTTCTTGGTCGGCTCTGCCGGGGCAGCAGGCTTGCCATCAGTCTTGGCTGGCTCTGCCGGGGCGGCAGGTTTGGCCGGCTCAGTTTCTGGGGTCTTCGCGGTGCCGCTGAGCTGCTCATTGGCCAGCTGCGTGGCGTCGCGCTGCTCCGGCTGTGCCTCAGGCTGACGCTCTGGCTGGGTCTCAGCTCGCTGTACAGGTTCTGCGGCTGCGGGTTTGGCGATCGCTGCCTGCGGCTCTGCGGGCTTGTGGGACTCAGCGGGCTTCTGCGGCTCGCTAGCCTTCGGCGCGCTAGCTGGCTGCTTGGTGGCGCCACCGCCAGCTGGGGCAAAATTAAAGCCGGACTTGGCCTGGTAATTGCCCGATTTTTGCTGCTGGGTGAGCTCCTTGGGCTTCTCTTCGGGCTTTTCAAAAGAGACCTTCTTCGACTCGCCGCGCTTTTTGCCTAGGACGACCAGCCCGATCACCAGCAGGATCAGGACGATGACTGCTATCGCAATCCACAGATACGTAGTATTCATGCCCTCCATAGTGCCAGGGTTGTGCACCGCGGGCACCACGAGCCAAAGAAAAAGCCAGTGAATTAGCAGGGGACGTACTGTGTGCCTCCCCACCCACGATTACTGCGGGCGCGGCGCGTCGACGCCCAGGCGCGTGGCGTCTTCTGCAGCTTGCGCGGTACCGGGAGCTTCGCCGGCGCGGTTCATCCTCTGCGAAATGACACGCGTTACACCGTCGCCGCGCATGGTGACACCGTAGAGGACATTTGCCACATCCATCGTTGGCTTCTGGTGCGTAATGACGATGAGCTGCGAATCCTTACGCAATTCTTCGAAGAGGGCGATAAGGCGACGCAGGTTGACGTCGTCAAGCGCGGCCTCCACCTCATCCATGACATAGAACGGTGAGGGGCGCGCGCGGAAAATGGCCACGAGCATCGCCAGCGCGGTCAGGGACTTCTCACCGCCCGAAAGCAGGGTGAGACGCTTGACCTTCTTGCCCGGTGGGCGCGCCTCGACTTCGATGCCGGTCGCCAACATGTCATCAGGCTCGGTAAGGACGAGGCGGCCCTCACCGCCCGGGAAAAGAGTCTGGAAGACTTTCGGGAATTCAGCTTCCACGTCGTGCCACGCGTCCGTGAACAGTTGCAGAATCTGCGCATCGACATCTTCAATGACACCCGTTAAGTCCTTGCGGGCTTGGATGACGTCATCGAGCTGCGTCGACAGGAAGGTATAGCGCTCCTCCAAAGCCTTGTACTCCTCCAAGGCGAGGGGGTTGACCTTGCCTAACGAGTTAAGGTCCTTCTCTGCCTGCTTGAGACGCGCCGTCTCCGCCGCGCGGTCGAAGTCCTCGCCCGGAGTGTAATCCTTGAGCAAATCCAGAATCGCAATACCGAGCTGCTCTACGATTTTGGCCTCCGCCTCATCCACGCGTACCTGGGCTTGGCTGCGCGCGATTTCCGAGTTGTGCGCAGAGTCAGTGAGTCGATCCAGTTGCTGGCGGGTGGCAGACACTGCTTGCTTCGCGGTCTGGGCACGGCCCTGCAACACACCGCGCTGGGTCACGAGCTCATCGCGCTCCTCTGCGGCGCGCTCCAGTGCATGGGCAGCCCGGGCAGCTAAGTCTTGGGCATGCTTATCCACGGCCCCAGCCAACTGCGCCTGCGCGTGGCGGCGAGCCATCGCCTGGTCATGACGGGCCTTGGCTTGGCGTTCATGTTGGGCTTGACGACGCAAGGCGTCTCCCCTACCCGCGGCTTGGGCTGCCTTATCCTCGGCACTTCGAGCGGCAAGCTGAGCTTCGACCTCCATGGCCTTGACCTGCTCCAAGGCAGTCGACGCCTCATCGCGTTCAACGGAAGACGGTTCATCAGACTGTTCATCAGCATCCACGCGGGACAAGCGGTCGCGAGCTTCATCCAATTCTTCGCGCAGGCGCACGAGCTGAACCTCGATATCGGTAGCACGCGCTGCCGCTTTCTCATGCTCTGCCTTGTTGGCCTCGTACTGCTTCAGCAATCGTTGGTGGTCACGCTTCCAAGCCTCTACCTCTTGGTCGTGCTCGCGCAGGGCTGCTTTAGCGCTCGCGGCGGCAACGCGTGCATCATCGGCAGCAATCTTCGCGCCTTCAAGAGTTCCGGAAAGCTCCTCCAATTCCTGGGAAGCTTTGTCCAACTGCTTTTCAGCATCTGCAATGTGCGCGCTGACCTCTACGGTAGAGGTACTGCCTGTGCCGGCCTCGACCCAGCCTTCGCCAACGAGCAGACCCTTCGGTGTTACCGCACGCAGGCGCGGGTCATCAGCAACAACTGCACGTGCGGCAGAGAAATCCTTGACGAGGACGACATCGGACAGCAATCGCGTCAACGCCGCTGACACCTCGGGGACCACCACCATGTGGTCCAGCAGCCATTCCGCTCCGCTGGGCAGGTCTGCGTCGAGACGCCAGCCGGTAGCGGAGCTCGAAGCTCCAGAGTCCAGGTCGGCCGCGGAGACATCGACCAGCGGCGTGCGGCTAGCTTCCGCCAGGTTAGCCACGATCTCCTCGCTCACAGCACCTGCTTGCGCTTCAGCGAAAGACCCGAGTGCAGCAGCGGCGGCAGTCTCGTAACGCGTGGAGATAAAATCTGCCAGCGGCGCGAAGCCCTCGCCCAAGTCGAGCGCCTCCGGCGCAGTCTGCCCTAAAGTTTCGATGCGCGCACGCAGGGAGTACACAGCTCTCTCGCGCTCACGTTGAGCATCGCGCAGCTGCTCCAAGCGTTTGTCGGCGGCGGCAGATTCACTAGCCGCGCGCACGTGCGCCTCTTCGAGTGGTTCGCGCTCAGAGGTAAGCGCACTCAGTTTGTCAGCTACCTCATCTGCTTCCGCCTGCGCGTCCCTCGTGCGAGCCTTGGTGCTCGACAAGGTCTCTTCTTGGCGGCCTAGCTCCGACTCCGCAGCGGCAACTTGGCCCGCAAGGTTTTCCTCGGCAGCGATGAGGCGTACCACGCCTTCTCGTCGATCGGCAATCGCACGCAACTGTGCCATGTGCTCTTTATCCGCAGCCTCGAAGGCCTCGCGGCGTTCCGCTACCTCTTCGCGGATCGATTCGAGGCGCTCCGCAGCCTCCTCGGCTGCGGCGAGAAGTTCGGCATGGGAGTCGTCGGCAAGCTGGGCCTTCGCTTCCAGGTCATCCGGATCCTGACCGGCATAGGCCACCTGCGCGCCCACGTTGCTGGCGCGCTCAGCTGCAATGCGCTGCGTGGCGGAAATGCGCTCCGAGAGAGTCGACAAATCAAACCACAGCTTTTGAGCTGCCTCCGCACGCGGGGACACCTCCCCCAGTTCTGCCTCGATCTCCAACTGATTTGCGGTGGCTTCCTCAAGCTGGGCCGTTACTTCTTCAACCTGCTCAGCAAGCACCTCGGCGCGGCGCTCGGCATCCTCGAAGGTCGCACGGACACGGACTACTCGGTCACCGGCCAAGCGCAAGCGCGCATCACGGAGATCTGCTTGCACCGAGGCAGCGCGTTTCGCAGCTTCGGCCTGACGTGCCAAGGGTTTGAGCTGCTTGCCTAATTCATCAGTAAGGTCCTGCAAGCGGTCAAGGTTGGCTTGCATGCCAGTGAGCTTGCGCTGTGCCTTTTCCTTGCGGCGGCGGTGCTTGAGCACACCCGCTGCTTCCTCAATGTAGGCGCGACGATCCTCTGGCCGCGATTCCAGGATTTCTGCCAGCTTTCCCTGGCCCACAATGATGTGCATCTCGCGGCCAATGCCGGAGTCTGAGAGCAGCTCCTGGATGTCCATGAGGCGCGCCTTGGCGCCGTTAATCTCGTATTCACTCGCACCATCGCGGAACATCCGCCGCGTGACGGAGACCTCCGAATACTCAATGGGAAGCGCGCCATCAGAGTTATCAATGGTGAGAGTAACCTCGGCGCGACCTAAAGCTTTGCGCTCGCCGGCACCGGCGAAGATGACGTCTTGCATCTTGCCGCCGCGCAGCGTTTTGGCGCTTCCTTCGCCCATAACCCACGCTAGGGCGTCGACGACGTTGGACTTGCCCGAGCCATTCGGGCCCACGACAGCACAAATGCCGGGCTCGAATTTCAGGTTCGTCGCAGACGCGAAGGACTTAAATCCTTTGAGCGTGAGCGATTTGAGGTGCATTCGAACTAGTTTAGCGTTCGATGAAGCCGGACTCGCCGCGTGGCTCGGCCCACTGCTCCACCACGGCCTCAACCACGCCAGGGCGACGGGTGGTGGACGGTTCTTCACGCAGCAATTCCAGCAAACGCTCGCACTTCTCACGTGGACCTTCGGCGACGACCTGAACACGGCCGTCCTGCAGGTTGGTGGCGTGGCCAGCCAAGCCTAATTCCAAGGCGCGGGAACGGGTCCACCAGCGGAATCCCACGCCCTGCACGGAGCCGAGAACGAACGCGGTCAGGCGCTGCTGTGTCATTTAAAACTCCCTCAAATTCGTGCGATCACCCAAATCGCGCTGGTGCTGCAGTTGGCGGCGATCCTCCAGACTGCGGCGGGTTACCGGATCCGAGCCATCCCAGCATTCCACGCCCTTCAGTTCCGGCAGCATATCACGGTGGAAGACTGGGTCCACGCCTTTCCGGCGCTGCTCGTTGTAGTTCTTGAGCAGCTTAATGGCCACGCCCGACAGCGGCACGATGGCGCACACATTGAGCAGCACCATAATGGCCGCGCCGGTATCGGCAAGATCGAAGATGGTACCCAGCGGCGCGACCGCGCCATAGAAGACGAAGGCCAGCACGATGACTCGGAAAGCCCACAGCACCCACTTCTTTTCCGAGAGGTACTCCACGTTGGACTCGGCAAGGTAGTAATTGCCCAGGATGGAGGAGAACGCCAGGAAGAAGAGGATAAAGGTGACAAAGTGAATTCCCCACTCGCCTACCGTTCCGGCAAGAGCGTTCTGAGTCAGCGTAACGCCTTCAATGGCATCAGAACCGAAAGTCTCAAAATCGGTGCCCAGCAAAATGATGAAAGCAGTAATGGAGCAGACCACGAGAGTGTCAAAATACACACCGAGTGTCTGGACGAGGCCTTGCTTGACGGGGTGGGACACCGTGGCCGTTGCCGCGGCATTAGGAGCAGATCCCTCACCGGCCTCATTGGAGAACAATCCGCGCTGGATCCCCTTGAGCATGGCCATGCCCAAGGTCGCGCCAGCAGCTTCACGGAAGCCAAAGGCAGAACCGATGATTGACACAATCATGTCCGGCACCTTGTCAAAGTTCAATGCCACAACGATGAAACCAACAACCAGGTAGGCGGCTGCCATGAAAGGAACAATAAATTGCGTCATGGTGGCAATACGCTGCACACCACCAACGATGATGAGGCCCGCCACGAGAACCACGGCGACACCAACGCCCGCCTTGAACGCTAGGGAATCCTGGCCGAAGGAAGCAGCCAGGGAATCAGAAATAGCGTTGGTCTGGAAGGCGTTGTAGAACCAGCCAAAGGTGATGGCGATAGCAACGGAAAACACTGTCGCCAGCGGCGTCCACCCCAGTCCGCGGGACATGTAGTAGGCAGGGCCGCCACGGTAAGCATCGCCTTCGCGCACCTTCCACAGCTGGGCCAGTGTGGACTCCACGAATGCTGTCGCACCGCCCAAGATGGCGATGAGCCACATCCAGAACACTGCGCCCGGGCCGCCCACCGAAATGGCCACGGCGACACCCGCAACGTTGCCGGTTCCGACGCGCGACGCTGCGGAAATCGTGAAGGCTTTAAACGCCGAAATTCCGCCATAATCGGCATCCTCATCCACGCCGATGCCCTTGGGCTTTTCAACGACCGCCTTGAACATGTCCGGCACCATACGCACCTGCACCACAGCGGTACGGATGCCGAAGAAGAGGCCGGCAGCGATGAGCAGCCACGGCAAGACATAGGACCAGAGGCTGTTATTAATGGCACCGATCACAGTGCTAAAAACTTCTTGCATGGGCCATAATCTTAACGGCACCACCTACCAGAGACCTACTTGTGCGCCCCTAGGCAGCACCCCTGCGCTGACACGCGGGGCAAAAATGCGTGCCACGTCCGCCCACCACGGCTTTCACTAGCTCAGTTCCGCAGCGATCACACGGCTGGCCACCGCGCCCATAAACATGCAAGGAACGGTCGAAGTAGCCAGATTCACCATTGACATTGACGTAGAGCGCATCGAAGCTGGTGCCGCCAACGTCGAGCGCAGCACGCATGACCTCGGTAGCTGCGTGGACAATAGCCACGGCGTCTTTCTGACGTAGCGTGTTCGCCTTCTTCAGCGGGGAGATACCTGCCGCCCACAGGGCCTCATCGGCATAAATATTGCCCACTCCGCTCACGACAGTTTGGTCCAAGAGAGCCACCTTGACGGCGGTTTTCTTTGCCCGGATGCGGCGCGCGGCCGCCATGATGTCGAAATCCGGCTCCAGCGGGTCAGGCGCAATATGTGCCATCGTCAGCCACGGGGCCAGACGCCAGTACCCAAAGGTGCGCTGGTCGACGAAGCTGATGGGGGTGGCGTCGTCAAGCACAGCCCGAATGCGCACGTGCGGGGAGTTCACCGTGCCGATGCGCACTTGGCCAGACATGCCGAGATGGATAAAGAGGACATCACGGGCCGGATCGCTCAGGTCTTCATCAGCGAATTCGAGCCACATGAATTTGCCACGGCGTGCGGCCGCGGCAACGGTCCGACCTTCCAGGAGTGCTGCAAGCTGCTCCTCCTGCCCGCGGTTCGCCCGCGGGTGAAGCACCTCAACCGAGGTAAACGTACGCCCAGCGATGTAGGGCTCAAGACCGCGGCGAACGGATTCGACTTCTGGAAGCTCCGGCATCTAGCTCTCTTTGGCTGCCGTGCCTTGGACTAGAAGCGGGGTTTCGCGCAGCGCCTGGCAGGCTTCTTCCGCCGCCTTCTGCTCCGCGAGCTTCTTATTGTGGCCCTTACCTCGCCCCACGGTCAGACCAGCAACAGTGGCCACGGCGCTAAAGGTCTGGTCATGTTCCGGACCAGTAGAGGTCGCCGAATAAACCGGCATTGCTGCCTTCAGCTCCGCGCAGAGCTCCTGCAGCGTTGTCTTCCAGTCCATATGACGACCAGACACAACTGCATTCTCAATTTTGGCGGCAAAAAGGTTCAGAATGACCTGGCGTGCTACCTCGAATCCATGCTGGCGATAAATCGCCCCCAGGATCGCTTCCGTGGTATCAGCGAGAATGGAGTCCTTATCGCGACCGCCGGTGGTCTGCTCGCCTTTACCCAACAGGATGTGCTTGCCCAGTTCAATCTCGCGGGCAACATCAGACAGACCGTAGCGCGAGACGATGGAGGCACGCATCTTGGAGATATCTGATTCCGGACGCGACGGGTAGCGCTCATAAAGCTTCGCGGCAATCGACAAACCCAACACGGCATCCCCCAAGAACTCGAGGCGCTCGTTGTTGGGTAGGTGCCCGTTCTCATTAGCAAAGGATCGGTGCGTCAGTGCCAAACACAGATGCTCATCACTGATGTCTACTCCCAATGCGGTGAGCAACGGGGTGTGGTCCACCTCGGCATAGGCAGCGGCGAGGGCTTCTTCTCCTGTGAGCTTCTTTTTCTTGCTCATAGGAACTTCTCCAAACCTGACCAGCGAGGATCTACACGTTCTTCTTCACCGGAGACACCCGTGGTAACGCCCTCCGGCGCATCAGCCTCGCAGCCGCCTTCGCAGGTCGGGGCAAATGGCAAAGTTAACCCGGCTTCATCAATAACACTCTGCAGCAGATCGAGGATGCCGTCCTTGACCTCTGGTACTTCATCACCAGAGCCTTGGTCCTGCTCATCAGCGTCATCTCCACTGATGAAGGTCTCATCCGCCGCAAAGACCTGGGACACGTGGAGATCTAGTTCTGGGTGGAGTTCCGCCAAACAGCGCGCGCATTCGCCGCTGAGGGTGCCAGTGACATCAGCATCTACCAAGACACCCGAGCCCAATGGGGTCAGGGTGGCGTCTACCGTTAGCTCATCGCCTTTCGGAATAGCGATCATTTCCACGCCGATACGCTCCGGGGCGGGGCCGGTCTGAACGCGGTGCTCGGGCAGCGCTTCAGGGCCTTGACTGCGCAGCAATTCCGTCACGTCGAACTTCAAAGGTGAATTCATAACGCCATCCAGCTTACCCTGTACCGCCTAATCCCCCACTCTGGAGCCAGCTGGCGATGTCTGCCAGCCATACCCGCAGACTGGCAACAGCCTGAACGCTGGGGTACAACCGCGTAAGGACTTGCGTGCAGCACTCGCTAAGTGGTGCTTTCGCCCCCTACCGTGGAATGACATGAGCAATGCCACTACTCATTCAACCGCCATCACGGACACGGCGCACAACCTCGCGGGGCTCTACCCGCTGCAGTGCCTCGCCCCAGCCGTGGTGTTGGCCGCCGTAGGTGTGGTTGTCCGGCACGTGGTGACGCGGCATCGACCGAGCATCTTCGGCCGCGACGGACTTGTGCTGCGCCATGTAGCACCCATCGCCGCCCTCGCCGGCATCATGGTGGGCTCCGTAGCTCTGCTGCCGCTGCACTTTAGCTCCACCGTGATTATTTCTTCGGCATTGTTTTCCCTGTTTGCCGCCTTCATTGTCTGGGCTGCACGGGAATCTATTTCCGCAGCATTCCTCACCGTCGGCATGATGATGCTCAGTGTTGGGGCCGTTGACCTCATGATCGCTCTGGCTGGCGCCCCGTGGGCTCCCGTCACCGATCCCCTGACGGGTGGGCTGGGCTTTGGCAGCATGTGGGTGCTCTATGCCCTACCTGGTTTTATTGCCGCTGGCCTCGCTGCGGCGTTAAGCACCATGCCTGCAGCCGAAGCCGACCGCATTCGCCGCGCCGAGGCTGCCCACGAAGCCTCCAAAGCCCTCGATGCCTCGCGCCGCTCCTACCCCGCCGCAGCCTAACGATGAGCTCCCAGCAACGGTGTCGACTGGGAGCTCTTCGCATATGGCGCTCTAGAAGATTTGCGCTTTAGTAATCGCGCGGTGCACGGGGCGCACGGCGGGGACGGGACTCGCGTTCCCAGCCTTCACTGCGAGCATCACCTCGCGCCTCACGGCCCTCCGGGCGGCCTTCGGCACGGGAGTCACCGCGCGACTCCCCACGGGAGCGAACACCCGCACCGCGGCGCAGAGCGGAGCGGTCATTGTTCACGGTGCGCAGCAGATCAGACAGCGTAGTTTCGAATTCGCCCAGCTTTGCATCCACAAACTCATCACACTCGGTGCGCAGGCGATTGGACTCAGAATGTGCTGTTTCGACGATGCGGTGAGCCTCATCATCAGCGCGGCGCACAACCTCAGACTCAGAAACGAGACGCTCCTGCTCTGCTTGGCCGGCGGCAACGGTGCGTTGGTATTCCTCATCTGCCTGGGCGCGGGTGCGCTCAGCATCGGCGCGGGCGTTATCCACTAGGTTGGTAGCTTCGTCTTCGGCTTGGGCCACCATGGTGGTGGCGCGATGTTGGGCGTCGGCAAGCATGGCGTCCGCATCCTCACGTGCACGAGTAACCGTGTCATCTGCCTGGGCGTTGGCATCAGAAATAATCTGGTCCGCGCGCTCCTCCGCGCCCTGCAGGATCTCATCCTGTTTATCCAAGACGTCCTGAGCGTCATCCATCTCAACGGGGAGGGCATTACGGAGATCATCGAGAAGCGCCAGCATTTCGTGGCGCGGGACCATGCAATTGGAGGTCATAGGAACGGCGTAGGCCTGTTCCAGATTGCGAACAAGTTCATCGAGGGACTCAAAAACGCGGTACATGGCACCAGCCTAACCAAGCCCGCGCACAGCGCGACGTATCCCACGCGGGTGTTGACAGCGAAAACCTCCCCGTCGCGCTCACATTCACGAGCATGAGGGGGAGGTTGCGATGTGGCAGTACGCCAAGCACAGAACCTTAGATAACGCCCTGCGCCAGCATGGCGTCCGCTACCTTTTTGAAGCCAGCAATGTTGGCGCCGGCCACGTAGTCACCGTCGAGACCATATTCCTTTGACGTCTTATCGATGTTGCGGAAGATGCTCGACATGATGTCGTGCAGGCGCTGATCGGTGTACTCAAAGGTCCAAGAGTCACGGGAGGCGTTTTGCTGCATTTCCAGTGCGGAGGTAGCAACACCACCCGCGTTGGCTGCCTTGCCCGGCGCGAAGGCAATCTTCTGGTCCAAGAAGTAGTGAACTGCCTCCGGGGTACACGGCATGTTGGCACCCTCCGCCACGTAGCGCACCTTGTTGTCGACCAACAGCTTGGCATCATCACCATCGAGTTCGTTCTGGGTTGCACACGGCAAAGCGACGTCCGCCTGGACCTCCCAGACGTTGCCGCCGTCGTGGTACTCCACCCCGTTACCAGCCTCCTTGGCATAGGTGGAGATACGCTCACGACGCACTTCCTTGATGTCCTTAAGCAGCTCCAAGTCCACGCCCTGCGGGGTGGTGATGTAGCCGGAGGAGTCCGACATAGCCACAACCGTGCCACCCAGCTGCTG
This sequence comes from Corynebacterium sp. HMSC078H07, assembly GCF_001812805.1. GTDB lineage: Bacteria > Actinomycetota > Actinomycetes > Mycobacteriales > Mycobacteriaceae > Corynebacterium. Next base: position 31,217 of record NZ_KV810449.1, read on the forward strand.
AACCTTTTCGGCAGCGTAGATGGCCACATTGCCCGAACCAGACACGATAACCTTGGCGCCTTCGAAGGACTCACCGTGTGCCTTCATCATCTCTGCGGTGAGGTACACCAAGCCGTAGCCGGTGGCCTCGGTACGCACCAGCGATCCGCCCCAGGTCAGGCCCTTACCAGTGAGAATGCCGGACTCGTGCTTGTTCTCAAGGCGGCGGTACTGGCCGAAGAGGTAACCAATTTCGCGGCCGCCTACGCCGATGTCACCGGCCGGGACATCGCGGTATTCCCCGATGTGGTTGTGCAGCTCAGTCATGAAGGACTGACAGAAGCGCATGACCTCAGCATCAGACTTGCCCTTAGGGTCAAAGTCCGAGCCACCCTTGCCGCCGCCAATAGGAAGGCCAGTCAGGGAGTTCTTAAAGATCTGCTCGAAGCCGAGGAACTTAATGATGCCCAGGTTCACGCTCGGGTGGAAACGTAGGCCGCCCTTGTACGGGCCCAGTGCGGAATTGAACTGCACACGGAAGCCGCGGTTGACCTGGATTTCGCCCTTGTCATCGACCCACGGGACGCGGAAGATGAGCTGGCGTTCAGGCTCGCAGAGACGCTCGACCAGACCGTAGTCCGCGTAGTGTGGATCCTTGTTAAGGACGATCTTGAGGGAATCAAGGACCTCAGCAAGCGCCTGATGGAACTCAGGTTCGCCCGCGTTCCGCTTCAGAAGCTTGCTGTAGTAATCGGAGATCTGCTGGTCGATGGACATGGCAATCCTTTCATGTGGCACTAAACCGAATGATCAGTGCTTCAACTTAATGAACAGCAGCTAGTTTTCTATCATTCGACCTAAATTGCAAGCCGCATAATCCAAAAAGTCCTTCACTCGCAGCTCAAATACCCAAAATTTAATTGCCATACGGCTCCCCATATACTCGTTATCATGCGCATCCTTGTTGCCCCCGACTCATTCAAAGGCACCGCCACCGCTAGCGAAGCTGCTGCCGCGATAGCTCTCGGTGCTCGCCGCGCCTTGAGTAGTGCCGACCTTGCCGCCACGTCCACCGTGACGACGCTCCCCATGGCCGATGGCGGTGAAGGTACCGCCGAGGTTCTTGCCAGCGCGGCGGTCGCGCGTACCGGCACAGCAGGCCAGACCATTACGCTGCCCACCACAGATGCGGTGGGCCGCCTCACCGAGGCCAGCTACCATCTCGTGGGTGAGGAGGCGTTTATCGACGTCGCCGCGGCAACCGGCCTGCCTGCTGTGTCCGATGCCCTCGACCCGCTCCATGCAGATTCCTACGGCACCGGTGTTCTCATCGCTGATGCGGAGGCGCGCGGCGCGAAGCACATTGTCTTAGGTTTGGGGGGAAGCGCCAGCATCGACGGCGGCTTAGGGATCCTCGCAGCATTGGGCGCGGCAGCCCACGATGCGCGCGGCTATGCCCTCCCCAAAGGCGGTGCCCCACTTGTCAACCTCGCCACCATCGATACCGCGCAGCTCAACATGAAAGCTGCCCTGCTGGACTACACGTTGGTAACTGATACCCGCGCGGTCCCCATCCAAGCGGCCACAATGTATGGCCCACAAAAAGGCGCCGAAGGCGAACAGGTAGCACTACTAGCTGGCGCCATGCTGCAACTGTGCGCAGTCACTGACACCGACCCGCAGGCAGAATTCATGGGCGCGGCCGGCGGCATCCCGATTGCTTTGAGCTGGCTTTCGCGCACGTTGTGGGGCACAGATGAGCACTGCACGATCATCCCCGGCGGGCGCTACGTCGCTGAAGCGCTTGAGCTCCCCACACGTGCCGCAGAGGCCGATCTCCTCATCACCGGTGAAGGCCGCTTTGACGAGCAGTCCCTCACCGGAAAAGTGGTCGGCACGTTAGCTGAACTCACAACAGAAGCAGCAGGTTCCCCCACTCTCGGCATCGTTGCCGGCTCCGCCACTGCCCCTGCCCCGGCCGGGGCACTGCTCCAGGAACTAGAAGGAGACGGAAGCAGTGCTACCAGCAACGAGGTGGCCGCCGCAATCAGCAACGCCGCCGAGCAGCTCGTCACAGAATTTATTGAGGCATTCGTTCCACACGCTAGGGATTAACCTGCACCGACCACGGGAAGATAGCCGGGCGCTCGTATGCAACTTCATCCTCGAGCAGTACATGGTCCTTCGGCAGCACCGCGTGAGGAGTAAGCAGGCGCGAGAGCACCATGGTGAGCTGGTTGATAGATCCCGTCACGCCCTCAACCTCAATGTCGTAGCGGTGGACATTCGCACCTTCAAGGTCGCGGTCTTCGTGCTCATCTCGATACGTCTGGCGCAGTTGTTCCTCAAGGCCCTCCTGGATCGCCGGCTCCTCCACGCGAGTAACCTCGGCTGAGGTCAGCGAATTGGTATCAACCAGCTTTTGCGTGGCAGTACTGAAGATTTCGGCAACGCGCTCGGCTTGTGCATCCGGCACCAGAACATCAAATTGAATCATTGGCATGTAGGCAATCCTACCCTAACTTTAAGGATGGTAACTATGGCAGATCCCACACTTGCGAATCTTCTGAACAGTGACGCCGTCGACCTCTCCTGGCAGCGTGCTTTCTACGAGGATCTGCACTCCCACCCCGAACTTTCCCACGAGGAGGAACGCACTGCAGGACGCATCCTGGAACAGCTTGAAAAGTATGAATGTGAGGTTGTCACCGGCATCGGCGGCCATGGAATCGTTGCTATCTTCCGCAATGGGGACGGCCCCACAGCGCTCATGCGCGCGGACTTCGACGCGCTACCGGTAGCCGAGGAGACCGGCGTTGACTTCGCCGCCACCAACGGCAAGATGCATGCCTGTGGCCACGACGTACACACCACCGCGCTTTTGGGAGCCTGTGCGCTTATCGACGTCCACCGCGACGCCTGGCAAGGCACCTTCCTTGCTCTCTTCCAACCAGCGGAGGAATCCTCCATGGGCGCAAAATACATGATTGCCGATGGCCTCACCGAACGTGTGCCAAAGCCCGATGTCTGCTTGGGTCAACACGTCATGCCCGGGCCGGCAGGCCAGGTTCAATCCACATCTGGTCCCATCCTCGCCGGCTGTGATTCACTGCGCATCCACATCACGGGCCGCTCCGCTCACGCCTCCATGCCACACGAATCCATCGACCCTTCTTACGTTGCCGCAATGGTGGTCACGCGCCTCCAGGCCATTGTTGGCCGCGAGGTTCCTCCCCACGACTTCTTTGTCATCTCCGTCGGCGAGCTACATGCAGGAGAGAAGAACAACATCATCCCCGGCAGCGCCGAGTTGGTACTCAATACCCGCTATTACAAGCCGGAGTTAGCCGAACGCGTCTACGCCTCCCTGGAGTGCATGGTGCGTGCGGAGTGCGTAGCCTCTGGTTGCCCGGCCGAGCCAACCTTTGAGTATTACGCGCACGGCGAAGTCACCGATAACGACCCCGATGCCCACGACGCCGTGCGTGCCTCGTTCGACGACGTCTTTGGAGAGCTTTCTGTCACCGCCACACCATCCACAGTGTCAGAGGACTTTTGCTACCTTCCGCAGGCATGGGGCGTGCCCTACTACTTCTGGTTTATCGGCTCCACCCCAGATGAGCTCATCGATAACCCTCCGGTCAACCACCAGTCCACCTTCCTTCCGGACTACGCTCCCACCATGGACTCTGCTACGCGTGCCGCCACCGCTGCGGTCCTGTCTTTCCTCAAGCGCTAGAGCTGAACGCACTCACTCCACACAGCGAAGCTCTAGCCAGCTGGCTCACTGCGTGATAAGGCGGAACTGGTTAAGCTTGAGGTCGGTATTTTCCACACATTTTGAGTGCAACGTCTAAGGAATGTTATGAGCCAGCCCCAGCACGCCGATTTTCAGACCGCAGTTCCCGGGCACGTCCGCGCCGCCTCCGGCGTGACGCCGCCCACCGCCTCCAACCGCAAGTTCTGGTCCGGCCTGTCCTCCGCAGTCATGGAACAGATTGCCGATAACTGGGAAGCAACCCGCAGCGCTTATGCCGCTGCCCGTCAGCAGCACTACTTCTCCGCAGAGTTCTTGCAGGGCCGCGCACTGCTCAACAACCTCACCAATGTCGGTCTCGTGGATGAAGCCCGCGCCGCTGCCAAGGCTGCCGGCCACGAGTTATCTGATGTCCTCGAGGCCGAGCATGATGCCGCTCTGGGTAACGGTGGTTTGGGCCGCCTCGCTGCGTGCTTCCTCGACTCCGCTGTAACCCAGGATTACCCGGTCACCGGCTATGGCCTCCTGTACCGCTATGGCTTGTTCCGCCAGTCCTTCGAGGACGGCTTCCAGCGCGAGAAGCCGGATTCCTGGATGGAGAATGGCTACGACTTCATCATTCGCCGCGCCTCCGAGCAGCGCCGCATCCACTTCGATGACATGGACGTGCGCGCCATCCCGTATGACATGCCCATTACCGGCTACGGCACCGATAACGTCGGCACCCTGCGCTTGTGGAAGTCCGAACCCATCGATGAGTTCGACTATGATGCCTTCAACTCCCAGCGCTTTACTGAGGCCATCGTTGAACGCGAGCGCGTCATGGACATCTGCCGTGTGCTCTACCCCAATGACACCACCTACGAAGGCAAGGTCCTGCGTGTTCGCCAGCAGTACTTCTTCGTCTCTGCGTCCCTGCAGCAGATGATCGATAACTTCATTGAACACCACGGTGACGATCTCACTGGCTTTGCCAAGTACAACTGCATCCAGCTCAATGACACCCACCCGGTGCTCGCTATCCCGGAACTGCTGCGCCTGCTTCTCGACGAGCACGGGATGGGCTGGGATGAAGCGTGGAAGGTTGTCACTGAGACCTTCGCTTATACCAACCACACGGTCTTGGCAGAAGCCCTGGAAAGCTGGGAAGTCTCCATCTTCCAGAAGCTCTTCTGGCGCATCTGGGAGCTCGTGGAGGAAATTGACCGTCGTTTCCGTGAGGACATGGGCCAACGCGGGCTGGATCAGGGCCGCATCGACTACATGGCCCCCGTGTCCAATGGCCAGGTCCACATGGCATGGATTGCCTGCTACGCTGCCTATTCCATCAATGGCGTGGCGGCCTTGCACACCGAGATCATCAAGGCAGATACGCTGTCCGAGTGGCACGAGCTGTGGCCGGAGAAATTCAACAACAAGACTAACGGTGTGACACCGCGCCGCTGGCTCCGCATGTGCAACCCGCGCTTGTCGAGCCTGCTCACCGAGCAGGCAGGTTCCGATGCCTGGGTTACCGATCTGACGCAACTGGCCAAGCTCGCACCGTTGGCGGAGGATGAAAAGGTTCTACGTCAGCTCATCAACGTCAAGCGCGCCAATAAGCAGGACTTCGCCACCTGGATTGCGGATCACCAAGGTTCCACCGTGGACCCCGATTCCATTTTTGATGTCCAGATCAAGCGCCTTCACGAGTACAAGCGTCAGCTCATGAATGCTCTGTACATCCTTGACCTGTACTTCCGTATCAAGGTCGACGGTGAAACAGTTCCGAAGCGCACCTTCATCTTCGGCGCGAAGGCAGCTCCGGGCTATGTCCGCGCCAAGGCCATCATCAAACTCATCAACACTATCGGTGATCTGGTGAACAACGACCCAGCTACCAAGGACGTGCTCAACGTTGTCTTCGTAGAGAACTACAACGTCTCCCCCGCCGAGCACATTATCCCCGCCGCAGATGTCTCCGAGCAGATTTCCGTCGCTGGTAAGGAGGCATCGGGTACCTCCAACATGAAGTTCATGATGAACGGCGCCCTGACGCTGGGCACCATGGATGGCGCCAACGTAGAGATCGTTGAGGCAGTGGGCGAAGAAAATGCCTACATCTTCGGTGCTCGCAACGAAGAGATCCCGCAGCTGCGCGCCGAGTACAACCCCGGTGAGCTCTACAACTCTGTTCCGGGTCTGGCCCGCGTTCTGGATGCCTTTACCGATGGAACTTTGGGATCGGAGAATAATGGCACGTTCGGTGACCTGCGCTCCTCGCTTCTGGATGGTTATGGCGAGCACGCTCAGGACACCTACTACGTCCTGGGTGACTTCGCCGACTACCGCGAGACCCGCGACCGCATGGCCGCTGACTATGACGCCGATGAGATGGAGTGGGCCAAGAAGGCCTGGCTGAACATCTGCTACTCCGGTCGCTTCTCCTCCGACCGCACCATCGCGGACTACGCCAACGAGGTATGGAAGCTGGCCCCGACCCCCATCGCAAACATCTAATCCACCACCACGCGTTAAGCGTGAAAAATAAGTAACACCGCACGCTGCCTCTCCTCGAGGGACAGTGTGCGGTGCGTTTGGCGTTGTGCCTAAATGCGGGAGAGCGTAATTACTTCTCGCGCAGGGTTTCGCCGAGTTGGTGAACCTGAATCATGTTGGTGTTACCAGAGATTCCCGGAGGGGTACCAGCGATGACGACAATCATGTCGCCTTCCTTGTACTTGTCCATACCAAGCAGAGCCTCATCGATGCTAGCCATCATGTCATCAGTGGACTTGACCTCAGAGCTCAAGAAAGTCTCTGCACCCCAGGTCAGAGCCAACTGCGAGCGAACTGCCGGGTGCGGAGTAAACGCCAACAACGGCAATGGGGAGTGCAAACGAGCCACGCGCTTCGCAGTATCACCAGACGTGGTGAATGCGACGATGGCCTTGGCGTTGAGGCGCTCTGCGATATCACGCGCGGAGTAGGACACCACGCCACGCTTGGTGCGCGGCACGTGGCTCAGCGGCGGAACCTGGCCGCCTGACTCAGCGTTAGCCACAATCTTGGACATCGTGCGCACGACGTTTTGCGGGTCGATACCGACGGACGTCTCACCCGAGAGCATGACCGCATCAGCACCGTCAAGCACGGCATTGGCCACGTCGGAGGCCTCCGCACGAGTTGGGCGCAGGTTGGAAATCATGGAATCCAGCATCTGAGTAGCCACGATGACCGGCTTGGCGTTCTCACGCGCAATCTGGATAGCGCGCTTCTGGAACAGCGGAACCTGCTCGAGCGGAACCTCCACACCCAGGTCACCACGGGCAATCATGATGGCGTCGAAAGCCAGCACGATGGACTCGAGGGCGTCGACAGCCTCCGGCTTCTCCAGCTTGGCAATAACCGGAACGCGACGGCCTTCCTCGTCCATGATTTCGTGGACCTTGTCCACATCCGCTGGGGAACGGACGAAAGACAGGGCAATCATGTCAACGCCCAGATTCAGTGCGAAACGAAGGTCAGCGATGTCCTTCTCCGACAGAGCCGGCACGGAGATATCCATGCCCGGCAAGGAAACGCCCTTGTTGTTGGAGACTGGGCCGCCTTCGGTGACCTCACAAACAACGTCGTTGCCTTCTACTTCCTTGCACACGACGGCAACCTTGCCATCGTCGATCAGCAGACGGTCTCCCGGCTTAGCGTCCTTGGCCAGGCCCTTGTAGGTGGTGGAGACACGGTCGTGGGTACCTTCGACGTCATCGACGGTGATTCGGACGATTTCCCCTTCCTTCCACATCTCCTCACCGTTGACAAAGCGACCCAGACGGATCTTCGGACCCTGAAGGTCGGCGAGAACACCGACGGCGTGGCCGGTCTCATCGGTAGCTTCGCGGACCCAGGCGTAATTTGCTTCGTGGTCTGCGTGCTCGCCGTGGGACATGTTCAGACGCGCGACGTCCATGCCCGCTTCCACCAAGCCCAGGATTCCCTCCTTGCTTGCCACTGCGGGACCCAACGTACAAACGATTTTGGTTCTTCTATCCAACATGGAGTGCCTTATTCGCATCGGGGATGTCTAACGGTTCCTAAAGTACCCCCGTTTTCTAGTCTCTGCCACCATAAATGATGTTCACATCTCCGTCCGAGTCGTGCCGTTATACCTTTCAATGCCCTGCTTTCCGCCACAAAACGCAGCATGAAATGGGCGCGAGCGGGCACGATCGGACATTTCTGGCGGGCCCCATAAGGCTCCTAGAGCGACGCCATCACCGCCAAAAATGTACTGTGATTCCGGCTACTGCACCATCCCTCCGGCAGAGGAAGAATCCGAGTGAGGGTACGGGTGAACCTGTGAACCTGCGCGCCCACCATCGCCAGCGCTATGGTCTGCCCCACCTTTGGCGCGATGTGGATCCACCTCTTCGGGAGTCTCCTGGCCGCGCGGCAGACGGACAAAGACAATGAGCGCAATGATGAAGCAAACGACGGACACGATGACGTTGACACGGAATCCGAAGATATGCGTGGCTTCATCCGCGCGCATGTTCTCGACCACGAAACGGCCCGCGGTGTAGCCCGCCACGTACAGAGCAAAGACGCGCCCGTGTCCCAGCTTCCAGGCTTTGTGCGCCCACAGAAGGAAGAGGCAAATAACCACGTTCCACACGAGCTCGTAGAGGAAGGTCGGGTGCACCGACGTCATGACCTCACCTGTAGAGCGTCCACTAATCGGCGCGTAGTCGCCGTTCTCATTGACGCGGTAGTAAATATCGAGTGCCCAGGGCACTGTGGTTTCCCGGCCGTACAGCTCTTGGTTAAACCAGTTTCCAAGGCGCCCAATGGCCTGAGCCAGGATGAGGCCGGGTGCTACGGCGTCGGCAAACGGCCCCAGCGGAATGCCCTTGATTTTAAACATGACCCACACAGCCACCACACCAAGCGCCACCGCACCCCAAATGCCTAGGCCACCGTTGGTGATCTTCAGCGCGTCGATAGGGTCGCACGTGGAACAGAAGTATTTATCGTTATCCGTAATCACGTGGTACAGGCGCCCACCGATAATGCCAGCGGGAATGACCACGATGGCTGCGTCCCACACCACGTCAGGGTTTCCGCCGCGCGCAGTGTAGCGGCGCAACGTCATCCACATAGCAACGAGGATGCCCAAAATGATGCACATGGCGTAGGCACGAATTGGGATCGGACCCAGGTACCATACGCCCTGTGGCGGGGAAGGGATATTCGCGAGGTAGTAAATCTGCACGGGAGATAGTGTGCCTGAAAAATGCGGGTACTACAACGCTTCCGCTACGGACCTAAAACTTACGGGACGGGCAAGCCGGGTGTTGTCCGGCCGCCACCAGCGAACGGGCTAGCGCCATAGGGTCCTGAGCCGCCATGATTGACTCGCCCACAAGGATGGCATCCGCGCCGTGTGAGGCATAGGACAGCACGTTACGGGGGCTGTTGACTCCACCGACTGCGATGCGGGTCATGGATTCGGGAAGACCGGGCGAAATAGTAGAAAAGGCCTCCCGATTAATAGCATCGGAGGCCAAAGACCACGCATTGATCGCCACAACAGAGCCGCCCGCCTTGATGACTCGATCTACCTCGGCGCACGTGCGCACCTCAAGAATGGCAGTCATTCCCAATGATTCCACGCGATCCAGCAGTGACTCGAGGCGGGCTTGATCCAGCAGCTCTACTTGCAGCGGAATAGCGTCCGCACCATAGCAACGCGCCTCATGAATCTGATACGGATCAACGATGATGTCGCGGCACACCATTGGTATGTCCACAGCGTCGCGGGCAACCCGCATGTCCTCTAGCGAGCCATGAAAGCGACGGCGATCCGTCTGGCAGGCCATAACATGAACGCCAGCTTGCTCAAGGTCGTGAGCCAAAGCCGCCACTGACTGCGGACTATCTAAGTGTGCAATCTCGCCGGCATACGGCACGGCGCGCTTGATTTCGGTGATGATGGAACAACCCGGACGAAGCAGAGCCGTCGCAGCATCGCGCGGGGTATCCATGTCGCGGGAACGCGCTTTTACTTCTTTGAAGGGCACACGGGCCTCACGCGCGGCGACATCGGCAAGCACACCTGCGACAAGATGATCAACTGCAATTGGGGTAGGCATCAGCACCTCCCTCCGTGAAGAGACTCAAGGACAATCCGGGGCGTTTGAGATCACAATCAGGCTAGCGCGCGGACACCTCTAACCGGAAATCCGGGGTACCCAAGGCACTAGGTGCGCGGCGGGGTATCCGTAGGATCAATGTCGGCGTCGAGCGCATCCCACATCACGCGACCGGAGTCCTGTGACGTCTCCAAATCCTCCTGCAGGCGCTCCTGGCGCACGGCCGGGGTTTCGTACTTAGCGGTTCGCGGTTTATCCACGCCCGGGTTGCTGGCCACCATGACCGCGCCAAACAGTGCGAGCGCAGCGCCCACGATTGCGAGAACCGGCCCAGCAGAAGACGCATCGGCGGCGAGCACTACCGCCCAGTCAGAAATGGTCGTCGAATCCACCGAGGTGTCATTCGTTCCACCGTGCAGCAGCTCCTGGGCGCGCTCAACTTCGGGACCTGCTGTCAGCAACGAAACAGGGCGCCACGCGGCACCTGCTGCCGCCAGTGCAGTGACGATCGCCACGATTCGTCGTGCTGTCCGGCGCAAGGCTAGCGCAGCCACGCTGCCAGCCAGAATCACGACCGTCAGGGCGATAAGTTCGAGTGACCACAGCGAACCTGATAAGTCCATCACGCTCGACCCAGCTTTATCGTCCTCAACTGCGGCCGTAACCCACGTCATACGAGAGGACAACCACAACACAATCGCGCCCACAAACATGAGGATGGGCCCCATTCGTTTAGCCATTCGTGGACTCCTTCACGCTGTCGGATGTGCTGCCGTTCGTGCAATCACCCGTGCTGTCGAACTTCGTGGATTCAGCGAAAAGGTCGTGGGCGTCGAAGCACGTACGGTCTCCCGTATGGCAGGCGCCGCCTGCTTGGCGAACGGTGAGCAAGATAGTGTCGCCATCGCAATCGAGACGGGCACCAATGACCTCTTGGGTATGGCCTGAAGTCAGGCCCTTGACCCAGTACTCCTGGCGAGAACGTGAATAGTAGGTTCCCCGGCGCGTTGCCAGCGTGTAGGCCAGAGCATGGTCATCCATCCACGCCATCATGAGGACTTCGCCACGCTCTGACTGCACAATGGCCGGCACCAGCCCAGCCTCATTGCGCTTCAGCTGCTGAGCTATCTCTGCGGCGAGTTCATAGTCTTCGACTCTAACTTCGCCGCTGCTACGCGGAGAGCTGCCAGTGGAATCCTGTGCGGCATTCATTGTCGCACCTCATAACCGGCATCTGCGAGTTCCTGCTTGACCGCAGAAATCTCGACTTCACCAAAGTGGAAAATACTGGCGGCCAAGACGGCATTAGCTCCGGCAGCAACAGCTGGAGGAAAATGCTCAGCCTTACCCGCACCGCCAGAGGCAATGACGGGAACAGAAACCGCCGCGCGGACGGCCTCGAGGAGTTCAATGTCGAAGCCTTCCTTCGTTCCGTCACCATCCATCGAGTTGAGCAAGATTTCACCCACACCGAGTTCTTCACCGCGGCGTGCCCATTCCACGGCATCCAAACCCGCTGGTTTAGTACCGCCGTGAGTTGTGACCTCAAAACCACTCGGATAGTCCGGGGCACGGCGGGCATCGACGGAGAGCACGATGCACTGTGAGCCGAAGACATCGGCAAGCTCACGCAACAACTCGGGGCGGGCAATCGCCGAGGAATTCACGGAAACCTTATCTGCGCCCGCCCGCAGTAGTTGGCGCACATCCTCCACAGAGCGCACGCCACCGCCCACGGTCAATGGGATAAAGACTTGGTCCGCGGTGCGGCGTACAACATCGAGCATGGTGCCACGCCCATCCTTGGACGCGGAAACGTCCAAGAACGTGAGTTCATCCGCGCCAAGCTGGTCATAGCGGGCAGCCAGCTCAACTGGGTCACCGGCATCACGCAGGTTGGCAAAATTGACGCCTTTGACCACGCGGCCATTGTCAACGTCAAGGCACGGGATCACGCGCACGGCAAGCGCCATGGTGAAAGTCCTCCTAGGGAGATGAGATAGTAATGGGCAATCTGGTTTAAGGTCTTAAGGCTTAGGATCTAAAAGCCCTAAGGCACTGTGCGAAGTATCAGCGCTGGCCCCGCGGGTTGCGGGCAATCGCGTCCAAAATGGTGGCATGGACCTGCGGGGTACCGCCGACAAAGCCCTTCGAGGTAGCGGTCCACTCGTTTCCATCGGGATCACTGACACGTCCACCGGCAGCCTTAATCATGAGCGCACCGGCAGCGTTATCCCACGGGTGCGGGGAAAAATTCACGGCACCATCGAACACGCCCTGTGCCACGAAGGCATTGTCCAGACCGACTGATCCTGTCATGCGTGGCCGCAAACCTGTTTCGCGGAGGTCATTGAACAAATCGATGGGAAGGTGCGAGGAGCAGCCGACGTGACCACGCGCCTCATCGAAGCCTTGGGCACCTTCTCCCCCGCCGAACCCGGTGGCCGGTCCTCCACTAGAACGCAACGGCATGCCCTCAGCAGCAACAACGCGGCGCTCTAGCAGCGGGAAATCCGCCACGGCAACTACTGGCTTTGCCTCATGCAGTAGTGACACCAGAACTCCGCAGCAGGGATTACCAGCGGAATAATTAGCGGTGCCGTCCACTGGGTCCACCACCCACACAGTGTCCTCCAAGGCACCGCCAGACTCCTCCCCGAAGACGGGAATGCCGGTGAGCTGACTCAAAGTCACACGCAAGTGCTCCTCGATACGCAGGTCAATTTCGGTAGCGAAATCGCCTTCACCTTTGAAGCGGGCTGGCTCAGCACCCAGGCCAGCGCGGAAAAGGTCAGTGACTTGATCCACCGCAGCCTCAGCAAAAGCAACGAGCTCGCGAGGATCCGAGGAAGAAAGTCCTCTCATCGGGGCCATGTACTTTAGTCCTCCTCGATAGGGTCGATGTACTCCTCTGCCGGAAGCGGGGTGACTTCAGCAACGGCTGCGAGTGCGTCGCTCAGCGTAAAACGCTCCTCATACAGAGCCTTACCGATGATGGCGGAATCGATTCCCTCGTTCTCATACAGGGCCAACTCACGCAGATCATCCAAGGTGGAGATTCCACCCGACGCGGTCACTGCCGCATCGGTGGCTGCAGCTACCTCACGCAACAATTCAATGTTCGGGCCCTTAAGCGTGCCGTCCTTGGACACATCAGTGACCACGAAACGGGTGCAGCCAGCAGCATCGAGGCGCTCGAGTACCTCCCAGAGATCTCCGCCGTCGGACACCCAGCCATGTCCGCGCGTACGCCATTCACCATCAACGAGCCGTACTGCTAAGTCAACAGCAATGCGGTCACCGTGCTCCGCAAGTACCTTGGCAATCCAATCCGGTTGCTCCAGCGCTGCAGTACCGATATTGACGCGACGTGCGCCGGTAGCCAAGGCACGGGCGAGGGATTCATCATCCCGAATACCACCGGTGAGCTCCACTTCAAGGTCCACGCTCGAGGTGATTTCCGCGAGCAATTCATGGTTGGAACCACGGCCAAAAGCAGCGTCAAGGTCCACAGCATGCAACCACTGTGCGCCTTGGGCCTGCCACTTGAGGGCGGCCTCACGCGGGGAGCCATAGGACTTTTCGGTTCCGGCTTCCCCTTGGTCCAAGCGCACAGCCTGACCATCAACAACGTCAACCGCGGGCAACAGTGTAAAGCTCATGGTGCGTAGTCTACCTTTCAGGCGAGCGCTTTAAAGCGTTCCAACCCAGTTCTTTAGCAGCTGCGAGCCGACGTCTCCGGACTTCTCTGGGTGGAACTGCGTAGCCCATAACGCGCCATTGTCCACGGCAGACACAAAACGGTCGCCGCCGTACTCCGTCCAGGCAACCTTGGGCGGCTCAGTAATTTCGGTCTCCAGCTCCCAGCTGCGAGCAGCATAGGAGTGGACGAAGTAGAAGCGATCCCCGGCATCGATGTTCTCAAACATGCGGCTACCTTGGGGCATCTCGACGGTATTCCACCCCATGTGAGGAAGCACGTCTGCCTGGAGCTTTCCGACGTCCCCCGGCCACTCACCGCAGCCTTCCGTATAGACGCCGTGCTCAGTACCGGATTCAAAAAGCACCTGCATGCCCACGCAAATACCCAGAACTGGGCGGCCACCAGCAAGACGCTGGCCGATAATGCGCGGACCCTGGGCTGCGCGCAAACCCTCCATGCAGGCAGCGAAGGCACCGACGCCGGGGACCAGTAGGCCGTCAGCCTCGACGGCGAGTGCGGGGTCCGCAGTCACAGTAACGTGAGCACCGACGCGCTCTAGGGCGCGAACAGCGGAGCGCAGGTTACCCGCACCATAATCCAAGATGGCAACGTTACGAGAGCTCATCGTGGTTCCTTTCCAGGCCTCCTCGGCCGCCTAATCATGCGAAGTCGAGTTTGAATGTCGTTGATTTCGCTCACGCGGGTCTTGCCCAAAGCACTGTCCGCCAACGTCATGAGCAGACCCACCGCAATGATGGCCGAGCCCACGGCGAAGGCACCATCGTAGCCGGACATCGCTACAACTGCTCCAAGAGCGGTGGAGCCGAGACCGGTGCCGCCGTCGTAGAAGATGTTCCACACCGCCGAACCTTCGGAGAGGCGCTCACGCGGCAGGCGATCAAACATTGACAGCAAAGCTTCGTTTTGGACGATGCCGAATCCAGCTCCGTACACCATCGTTCCGAAGACCAGCAACCAAATGGACCATTCCTGCCACAACACTGCGGCAATTAGGCCGACACCGAAGACAGAACAGATCTGCGCCGGAATCATGAGCGTGCCAGGCTTGCCCGCACGGTCAGCGACCACTCCAGCCACGTAGCGGAAGACCATCGCTGCGCCACCAATCACGGACAGCATGAAACCACCGAGCACGGCGCCGCGTTCCGGATCGAGTTCACGTACGGCCGGGGAGATAAAGTTCGACGCCACACCGTAGCTCACAGAGAAACTCGTCAGCGCCAAGGCAGGGACGAGGACGAGCTTCCACATGGGAGCGCGCGGAGTCGTATCCGAGGGATCTGGGCTTCCCACGGGTGCGGCCTTAATCTTCGGCACCAAAATACACGTGCAGAAGCCCAGCAAGCCCAACCCAGCCGCCAACAGGTAAACAAGGTTGTAGTTATATGCGGCAGCGACCGCGAGGCCCACCGGCAAGAAGGCCATTTGAGCTGCGCCGATAAAAAGGCCGAAGATACCCGTTGCCTTACCCAGCAGACGCCGCGGCGTGATCTCAGCGATGAGCGCGTTCTCCGCCACGGTCAGAGCACCGAAACCTACGCCACGCAGGGCAGAAAAGCCCAGGGCGATGAGGGCGGCGTCACCAAGCATATGGCCCAGCGCGGGAACACCCAGCAACAGCGCCGAGGAGGCCATAATGGGCCGGTATCCAAAGACGCGCAGCAACATCGGCGTGATCATCTGGGTCAGCACAGTCGCCAACATGAAGACACCGGTGGTCGCTCCAGCCAGTGTCGCCGACCCACCAGCATCAAGAACCGCCAACGGCACAACCGGCAGCAAGACCGACCACGCACCGAACGCGGAGACCACCGCGATCATGGTCTCTTTAAAGCCGGCGACCTTCCACACACTCGTCGGGGTCGCTTCAGTCACTTCGCCGCCACCCCTGCCGAAAAGATGTCCAGCAGCCACGCCAGCGCAGCGGCCACGGTGATGGCCGCCAGCACACCGGCCACGACGGTCAACAGCTTCGAGTCATTCTGGTACGCCGACCATGCGCCGCCGAGCAGCACACCAGCAACGAGGAAAAGAATAAGAACGATGATGTTCATAGTGTCTTAGAGGGCTCCCTTCGTCGATGGGATACCGCTTACGCGCGGATCACGTTCAGTGGCCTGGCGCAGCGCACGGGCCACGGCCTTGTACTCCGCTTCCGTGATGTGGTGAGGGTCGCGGCCATAGCGCACGTTGACGTGCAGCGTCGTTGCCGAATGGGTAGCGAAGGTTTCGAAGAAATGGCGGTTAATCACCGTGGCATAGTGGCCACCGATAATCTGCCACTCAAGGTTCTCGGGTTCGCCATTCATGACGAAGTACGGGCGGCCCGAAATGTCCACGACGGCCTCCACCAAAGTCTCATCCATAGGCAGCAACTGGGAGCCAAAACGGCGAATACCAGTCTTGTCCCCCAGTGCCTCCAAGAACGCACGGCCCATGACGATGGCGGTGTCTTCGACGGTGTGGTGTGCGTCGATGTCGATATCGCCCTCAGCACGGACAGTGAGGTCGAAGGAGCTATGAGTACTCACTGCGGTGAGCATATGATCAAAGAATGGCAGACCAGTGGAAATATCTGCCTGTCCTGTGCCGTCGAGATTGATTTCTACGGAGATCCTCGTCTCCCCCGTGGCGCGCTCGGCGCGGCCAATACGGTCACCGTTGTCCTGGCGCGCAGTTACGTCGGCACTCATATTCTCACGTTCCTCCTTCTTCACGTCGTGTTCATGGTGTTATTTCTTGACCATCTCTACTGTATCCGCCAGGTCCGCTGCCGCAGAAAGGAAGGCATCATTTTCCTGCGGCAGACCAATTGTGGCGCGCAGTAGTCCCGGAACTCCGTTGTCACGGATAAGAACATCGCGGCCGAGGAAGCCTTGCCACACCGCATGTTGGTCCGCAAAGCGTCCAAAGGACACAAAGTTCGATTCGCTGGGAACGACGTAGTACCCCAGCTCCTCGAGTCGATTAACCACGCGCTCACGTTCGGCCGACAGCTTCGCCACCGTGCTCAAGGTTTCTTCCTTGTGCTCGATGGCCACAATGGCCGCAATTTGAGACAGCACCGAGAGGTGATACGGCAAACGCACCAGCATGACGGCCTCAACGAAGGCGGGGTCCGCCACGAAATACCCCAAACGGCCACCGGCGAAATCGAAGGCCTTCGACATGGTGCGTGAGACCACGAGCTTGGTGGGATACTTCTCCAGCAGCGTGGTGGCTGATGGAGACGCTGAAAACTCCATGTACGCCTCATCCACGATGACGATGCCCGGCGCGGCCTGAATGATCTTCTCTACCAGCTCAATCGGGGTGACATCACCGGTGGGATTGTTCGGGGTGGTGATGAAGATGACGTCGGGCTGGTGCTTTTCGACGTCCCTCAGCGCCGCCTCTTCATCAATCCGGAAATCCTCATCACGTGGGGAGGAGATGAATTCCGTCTGCGTACCGGCGCAGAGGATGGGGTGCATGGAATAGCTTGGGGTAAAGCCCAGTGCGCTGCGCCCGGGCCCACCGAAGGCCTGTAGAAGCTGCTGCAAAACTTCGTTCGATCCATTGGCTGCCCACAGGTTATCCACGCTCACGGCCACGCCGGTCTGCTCAGAAATATAGTCAGCCAAGGCAGTGCGCAGCTCCACAGCATCGCGCTCGGGGTAACGGTTGAGCTGCGCCGCATGCTTCTCGACGGCCCTCACCATATCCTGTACCAGCGCCTCCGACAGCGGGTACGGGTTCTCGTTGGTGTTGAGCTGGTTCGTGACCGTCAGCTGTGGGGCGCCATAGGCGCTGGAACCGCGCAGTTCCTCTCGGAGAGGAAGATCCTTCAACTCAGCCATAGTGCGGCCTCCTTGGTTCTTGGTTCTCGGTTGTCGGTTGTCGGTTGTCGGTTGTCGGTTCTCGCTGCCTCTTTTATGCCTGTGGGTCCTCGAAACGAGCGGCAATCGCCTCGCCATGGGCCGGCAGAGCCTCTGCGGTAGCGAAGGCGATGACATTATCGGCTACTTCTTCCAAGGCAGCGCGGTCATACTCCACGAGATTGACTGGGCGCAAGAAGGTATGCGTCGACAGACCCGCACTGAAACGTGCCGTGCCAGAAGTCGGCAAAACGTGGTTGGAGCCCGCTGTGTAATCGCCCAACGGCACCGGCGAATAATCACCAATGAAGATGGCACCGGCATGGCGGATGCGCTCAGCCACCTCGCGGGCCCTCGCGGTGTGAATCTCTAGGTGCTCAGCGGCGTAAGCATTTGCCACTGCAATGCTGGACTCGAGGTCACTGACCAGCACGATGCCGGACTGCTCACCGCGCAGCGCCTCCGCGGCGCGTTCTGCGTTGGCCGTCGAGGTGTAGCGCTGGTCAACTTCCGCATTGACCGCCTTCGCTAGGTCCTCGGAGTCCGTGATGAGTACGGAGGCTGCCATGGGGTCGTGCTCCGCCTGGGAGATGAGGTCATAGGCCACAAATACTGGATTGGCGGTGTCATCCGCCACAATGGCAATCTCGGTTGGCCCCGCCTCGGCATCGATACCAACAACGCCGTGAACTGCGCGCTTAGCCGCCGCCACGAAGACGTTTCCGGGTCCAGTAATAATGTCAACCGGCTCGAGTGCTTCTTCGCCGGTGGAGGGTTCATCGTCGCCGTATGCCAGCAAAGCAATAGCCTGGCCACCACCGACTGCCCATACTTCCTCGATGCCAAGCATGTGGCAGGTGGCCAACACCGTCGGGTGCGGCAGCCCGCCGAATTCCTTTTGCGGCGGCGAGGCCACCACCATGGCCTGAGCACCCGCTTCCTGCGCCGGAACGGCATTCATAATGACGGAGGAAGGGTACACCGCCTTGCCACCAGGCACGTACAGGCCCACGCGTTCGATCGGCTGGAAAACTTCGGTCACCGTAGCGCCCGGCGCCAACGTCGTGGTGTGGGAGGAAGGCTTCTGGTCAGCATGGACCGCCCGTACGCGGGCAATGGATTCCTCGATCGCCGCGCGGACCTGGGGCTCGAGCTCATCTGCGGCTTTCTGGAGTGCCTCAACACCTACACGTACTACTGCTGGACGTACGCCATCAAAGCGCTCGCCAAAGTCGAGGGCTGCTGCCGCACCACCCTTGCGCACTGCCTCCACCATAGGGACAACGGTGTCCATGACTGACGATACGTCCGTCCCGCCACGTGGCAGTACTCGGCGCAAGCGGGAGGTCCTGAGTTTTTCTCCGCGCAGGTCAATGGTTCGTAGCATGGCAAGGCCCCTTTAATAATATTTATAATATGCAGCGGTTTCTATACCTTCCCATTACTATACCTGCGCCAAAAAGCCAGCGAGTCCCAAGGTGCAGGTTATAGAATGTGTCACTAATAACACATTGAGGCACCACCACCACTGGTGAAGAGAGGCGGCGAGATGAGCAACGACGCCGACGAGCACGACGGCCAAGCCCACTCCGAGCTACTCACGCGCGTAGAAAAGCTCGCGCATTGTGAAGAGCTGGACTGCATCCGCGTTCATGCCGACGAACTCCTCTTCCCCCATTCACCACTGGGTGAAACCCGCGCCTACATGGACACCGCAGGCGAGCCTATCCTGCGCCTCTACACTACCCACAACGGCGTCCTGGACTTCGGTGAGATTCCGGAGCTCAGCGAGTTTGTCAACGACTGGAACCATGACTGCCTCTCACCTCATTTGGTGCTCAACTACTCCTCCCCCACTGAGGTTGAGGTGTGGGGTCATTCCTTTCTCGTTGTTCATCAGGAACCCACCACAGCACAGCTCGCAGCATCCATCCTGCCTGCCCTGTTCAACGCCGGAGCCTGTCTCGAAGAGCTTGCCTCCCGTTTCCCAGCGCTCATGTTGCCACGTCCACCGGCACCAGACGAGCCGTCGGAACTTGATGGCGCTGTGTCCACCGTTGACATTGCCCGCTTGGAGGAGCTCTTGCCCTCGCTGGGAATCACGCGCTTCCAAGCGGATTCCTCCGACGCACTTTACGCGTGGATTAACGATGTCCTCTTTGCCTTCGCCATCGATTCCGGCCCCAGCCTCATCATCAAAGGTCATTGGGACCCCAACTTGCCAGGCAGCGAGTTTTCTAAAATTTTCCTCATCTGCAATGACTGGAACCGCACCAATCACTCCGCCTCCGCGTTCTGTCACTCCAACGTCGATGGGCTCCAAGTTCGCGTGGACTATGCGGTGATGACGGGAGCAGGGCTTTCCGACGCCCAACTGGTCACCGCCCTAGGCCGCGGCATTAAGCACGTCCTCCATGGCATCGACGACATTTCGCACGATGCCGTGGGCTCCTCCCCCGTTGTCTGGCCCTAGTCAGCGTCTTCCGGCAGTGCACCAAGACCGGGATCAGGATTGATAAAAACCGCCGACCAGTAGGCAAACATAGCCATGAATGGTGCCACCAACCATCCAATGGCCGGGGTGAATTTAGGAACAAACTCGACGAACTCGCCAGGATTTTCCGGAACCGAGGTCGCCGTGGCACCGCCACAGACATAAAAGGCCGCTGCACCAGCGAGGCAGACCACGCCGGACCACACCAGTACGCCGACTCCGCGGTAGCGCTCACCCCGCAGATAGGCCACCGTTCCCATCACCACGCCTAGTATTCCGGTGATGATAACGAAAGTAATAAAGGACAAGAACTGGACGTTGGCACCGTTGCTCAGCGCATAGCCACCACCTTCTACTCGGTGGCCTTCCAATGTTGGCCGCCATAGACCCCACAGCGCGCCCGAAGCACTGAAGATGAGGAGCGCCAACGCGAGCAACCCCGCGCCAAAGCCGATGGCGCGGGGTATGCGAAAGCTATGTGCACGTAGTGCAGTCACGAGCTGTTTTAGTTGCAGAAGGTCCAGTTACCATTCTCGCGCTTGAAGCGCATGGTGGAGCTGTCCAAGCCCTTGCTGGTGTTAACGTTCACGGTTGCGGAGGCGGAGTCGCCGTCAACAACAACGTCGTTGATGGACTCAACGCCGGTCTGGGTCCAGTCGAAGCCCTCCATCTGAGAGGTATCAGCACCGGAAGCAGCCATCATGTCCTTGAGCTGGTTCATCGGAACGTCCGGAATCTGGTTGTAGTCAAGCTCGCTCAGGCCAGAGTTCGGGTCATTACGCACGGCTTCACAGGTGTGATCCGGCAGGTACTTCACGAAGCTACGCATGGTCTGCTGGTCATACATACCGCGAACCAGGCCGTTGATGCCATCGATGTCTTCCTGGCTAGCTGCCTGCCCCTGGATGGGCTCTACCTTCGGCATGCTCTGGAAGGGATCAACACCGTTCTCGAACGGGTTGGCCAGAGTCTGGTCAGCGCCTTCCTCAGCCGGGGCTTTCTCGCCCTCCGGCTTCGGGTCCTGGCCTTCACCTTCCTTCTTGTCCTTCTCCTCGCCTTCCTTCTTCTCAGCGTCCTTATCCTCAGAGGTCTCACCCTCCTTGGCCTTGGTCGTGGTGGTGGTCTTTACAGCGGAGGATGCAGCGTCAGCAACTTCTTCGCCTTTGTCGCCACATGCAGTCAGGGTCAACGGTGCAACCAGTGCGACTGCGATGAGGGACTTCTTAGCGGGGGTCAGAAAAGACAAGGGATAACTCCTAATTTCCAATAATGAGAGCGACAGATTGCACGCTCGTGTGCAGTTCACATAACCCTAACAAGCAGTGGTTGAAGAATTCATGACCTAAACCTTGAAGGTTCCTGTGAACCTCACTACTCTTTTTTACTCACAAGAGCCACATTAAGACCACGAGATCCGTACAGTAGTCTTTTGTGCACCTTTCTCGCGACGCTATTGTTTCCACGGCCCTCGAGCTCCTCACGAGCTACGGGCTGGCTGATGTCACCATGCGGCGCGTCGCTACCACCCTCGGTGTGGCTCCCGGCGCATTGTACTGGCACGTAGCCAACAAGCAGGCTTTGATTGCCGCCATGGCTACCGAAATCATCTCGCCGGTATCCGGGGAGACCCCCGCCGAGTTGGCCAGTTCCCTCCACCGCGAGCTCAGCCGCTGGCGCGACGGCGCAGAAGTAGCCATCGCCGGTGCCGCGTTCCCCGAGTCCACAACCCGCGCAGACCTCGAGGAGCTCTTCGCTGCAGCGTTGGAGCGAGAGGTACCGGAGGGGGCGTCGGAAAGCATCGGCGTTGCCGCCCGCACCTTGATCCATTACGTCCTCGGTGCCACCTTCCTCGAACAATCCCAAGCCCAATTGGGAGGCCTGTCTGCAGAGGCACACACTGACGACGCCTCCATCCGCGCCACAGAACTCGTGGTCGCCGGATTACGTGCGCTCTAAGCTCATCTGCTCCGATAGTTTTAGCTCAGCCACATTCCCCAGAATTGGCTAAGCTGAACCCCATGACTGACACCCGTGCCGAAGCACCCCATTCCCGCCAAGTGTGGCCTGGTTCCCCGTCCCCTCTCGGTTCCACCTTCGATGGAGCCGGAACCAACTTCGCCATCTTTTCCGAAGCCGCTGAGAAAATCGAACTTTGCCTCATAGATCAAGACAACAACGAAGAGCGCATCGAACTCACCGAAGTCACTGCGCACGTGTGGCATGCCTACCTCCCCAACGTCTCCCCCGGCCAGCGCTATGGCTACCGCGTCCATGGTCCCTACGACCCCAAGCAGGGCTTGCGCTGTGACCCCTCCAAGCTGCTTGTTGATCCCTACGCCCGAGCATTCGACGGAGACTTCGACGGGGACGCCTCACTGTATTCCTATGACATCCACGCCGAAGAACCCGGCACCGGCCGCAACGAGGAAGACTCGCTGGGCCACACCATGCTCTCAGTTGTCATCAACCCGTTCTTCGAGTGGCACGGCGACAACCGCCCCCACACCCCGGATAACGAAACCATCATTTACGAAGCCCACGTTAAGGGCATGACGATGACCCACCCGGAGGTCCCCGAAGAACTCCGCGGCACCTATGCCGGCATGGCGCACCCGGCCATCATCAATTACTTCAAGGACCTTGGCGTAACGGCAGTGGAACTACTGCCGGTCCACCAGTTCCTCCAGGATGATCGCCTACGTCAGCTGGACCTGCGCAACTACTGGGGCTACAACACCTTTGGTTTCTTTGCCCCGCATGCAGATTATGCCTACGCCAAGAAGCCCGGCGAGGTCGTTGCCGAGTTCAAGGCCATGGTTCGCGCCTTCCACGAAGCCGGCATCGAGGTCATCCTCGACGTGGTGTACAACCACACCGCTGAAGGCAACCATATGGGCCCCACCATCGCTTTCCGCGGCATTGACAACCATGCGTACTACCGCTTGGTGGATGACAATCCCGAGCACTACATGGACTACACCGGCACCGGTAACTCCCTGAACGTGCGCCACCCGCATTCGCTGCAGCTCATCATGGATTCCCTGCGCTACTGGGTGACGGAAATGCGTGTCGATGGTTTCCGCTTCGACTTGGCTTCCACTCTGGCGCGTGAACTGGATGACGTCGATAAGCTCGCCACCTTCTTTGATTTGGTCCAGCAGGATCCAGTGGTCTCCAAGGTCAAGCTCATTGCCGAGCCGTGGGACGTAGGGCACAACGGTTACCAGGTCGGTAACTTCCCACCGATCTGGAGCGAATGGAACGGCAAGTACCGCGACACCGTCCGTGACTTCTGGCGCGGTGAGCCAGCCACCATGGGTGAGTTCGCCTCTCGCTTGACTGGCTCCTCTGACCTGTACGCCAACAATGGCCGCCGCCCCACCGCGTCTATCAACTTCATCACCGCGCACGATGGCTTCACGCTGCGTGACTTGGTGACGTACAACGAAAAGCACAACGACGCTAACGGTGAAGACAACCGTGATGGCGAGTCCCACAACCGTTCGTGGAACCACGGTGTGGAGGGCCCGACTGACGACGAAGAAGTTAAGAAGCTTCGCCGCCGCCAAGTCCGTAACTTCCTCACCACTCTCCTGCTGTCTCAGGGCACCCCGATGCTCTGCCATGGTGACGAGCTGGGCCGCACACAGGGCGGCAACAACAACGTCTATTGCCAGGACAACGAGATTTCCTGGATTGATTGGTCCATGCTGAATGAGGAAAAGAACGCCGCCATGCACGGCTTCACCAAGCGCCTCATCAACATCCGCCGCAACCACCCAGTATTCCGCCGGCAGCGCTTCCTGGCTGGTGGCCCCTTCGGTTCTGATGTCAAAGACCGCGATATCGCGTGGCTGGTGCCTTCTGGCAAGCTCATGACTCCAGAGGACTGGGACTTTGAATTCGGTAAGGCCCTCATGGTCTACCTCAACGGCAATGCGATTACGGAAACCACTGCCCGTGGTGAGCGTATTACGGATGATTCCTTCATCATGATCTTCAATGCCCACCACGAGGACATCGAGTTCACTCTTCCCACCAAGGACTTGGGTGCTAGCTGGCGCCTCATCGTGGATACGTCCGATTCCGGCGGTTACCCGGACGAGGAGAAGATTATTGACGCTGCCGGAACCATCGTGGTTCAGCCGCGTACGACGCTTATCCTGCGCCAGACCGAACCACCTGTGTTCGATGATGCCGACGAGGCAACAGAGGCAGCTGACGCTTCCGAATCGAACGAGAACTAGACTGGCTTCTCATCCCCAGTCTGCAACGATGCCCTGAAAGGAATCCGTGTCCTATACCGCCCACGGTGCCGTCGTCGACGTCACCGCCGATGCCCTGATTCTTCACCGCTCCCAGCTTGCAGCTTCCCTAGGCGCTCCAGCCCACGAGGAAATCCCGCTGGCTGGAGCCACGGGTGTGGAGAGCTCGGCACCGACGGCAACGAGTTTCGGACAGGTCATCGTGCGTGGCGAAGGCGATACCGAACTCACTATGATTCGTATCGCCCCCGGCCAGGACGCGGAAGCACTAGCTTCCGCAGTAGAGGCTGTTCTGCGCGGCGAGGCACCAGCCGCCAGCGCAGGTGTCAAGGGGCTGAATTTCACCGCTGTTGACGTGGAAACAGCCAACGATAACTGGGGTTCCGTGTGCCAGATTGGTGCGGTCCGTTTCCGCGATGGTGAAGAAACCGAATCCCGCACGTGGCTGTGTACCCCTCCGCCCGGTTTGGAGCACTTCGACGAGGTGAACGTCAGCATTCACGGAATTACTGCGGATGACGTTGCCGATGCTTCTCCCTTCGCGGACGCCGCTGCGGAGCTCTTCGAATTCCTCGGCACGGACACACTTGTTGCCCACAATGCACAGTTCGACTCAACTGCGCTACGCACGGGCCTGCGCACGGCCAACGCTCCTGTTCCGGATGTTCGCCTCGCGTGTTCTTTAGCCTTGGCACGCGACGCCTCCCGCGCCGGCGTTATCGATGTGGCCAACCACAAGCTCCCCACCGTGGCGTCCTTCGTCGGTGCGGACGACTTCCAGCACCACGAAGCCACCGCCGATGCCCGCGCGGCTGGCGTCATCATCACCGGTCTCGCCCGACGTTTCGGACACTCGGGATCCATCGAGGACCTTTTCACCACCCGCGAGTTTGCTTTGGGCAGCTTGAGCGAAGAATCCGTCATTCCGGTGTTGCGCGCTAACACCGCACCACTATCCGCTGCGGATCTGGGTGCCGGCACAGATTTCCGTGATAACACCCGCATGGCCGGCACCGAAACGAGCTCGAAGAAAAAGAGCTCCGGCTCCCAGGACCGTCGCGGCCCAGCGCCCTGGCAATCAGTCGCTACCCCAGACACGGTTCCGGACCCTAACCCCGACGCTGACCCTGAGGGCGCACTCTTTAACCAACACGTCACCCTCACCGGTGACTTTGAGCCTTTCGATAAAGGCCTGTTGTGGTCCAAGATTGCTGAGCGCGGCGGCCAAGTGGGCAAGAACGTGACCAAGAAAACCACCATCCTGGTCGTGGGACAGTGGGCTACGAAGACCTCCAAGGAAAAGCGCGCCGAAGAGTTACAAGCCAAGGGCCAGGACATCGCGATTTGGCCGGTGGACAAGCTTCTCTCCGAACTCCAGCTCGACGAGGCACCACCGTTCTAAAGGCACAACCGGCTCGGCGTCTTGTCTAGCTCGCGCAAATTTCCCAGAAAAGCTGGGAACCAACGGGCATGCGACACAGTCCAATAAGGGCAAGAAATTCTTAAGCTCTACTCTTACTGGAGAACGCCATGACCGTTGTAGCGCCTTCTGCCCTCGATGTTGACCGCCTTTTGCCATCTCTGTGCCCGAGCAACGAGCTCAGCGGCGTGAAACTCTGTGATGACGGATTTGGTGACTCCCCTGCCAGCATCCAGCTTTCCCGCACGCTGTCCATGACGTTGACTCATGGCGATGGTTCTTCTGTCAAACGCGTCAGTCAGCGTGCGCTCGACGATATGGGGCTCACGGTTCGCCAGGCATGGGACGCCTCATCGCTCAACCTGCAGCGCAGGGCCCTGACGGACCAGGGGTTGCGCTTCTTTACTCGCCCTGCCGAACACAGCCTGCCCGGTGCTGAGGGCAGCGTGGAGGTTCGTGCGCACCGCTGCTCTATCTCCGCATGGTTGGCGCACCCCCAAACGTTCGTCATTGTGGATAATCACCTTCGCCGTCTGACCCAAGCTCAGCGCATCACGTACCTCGTTCCCGACGCACACACGCTATTCGCTTTGACTGATACTCCTGACAGCACAGCAACCGCGTTAGCCGGCCGCGCTAGCGAACTGCGCCCACGCCATCGCCCCATACTGAGCCTGCGCCCACTAGTATTGGCTAACGGCTTTCCTTTGGAGGTATAGAACAACCTCCTTTTCCCCTCACTGCCGTGACCGAAAGGAGTCGTGTTCATAGCGATGCCCGAATCCCCAATGTCTCGCCTGAGCAATCAATACCACTCCTGGGTTCACGCACACCCCACTGCGGCACAAGACTTCCTCGATGCCATCGAGGACTTGCTAAACGACGCCGGCATTATCTTCGACCGCGTGGCTACCCGTGTCAAACAGTGGCCCTCCCTCAAGGCCAAGGCGAAGAAACGTCGTGAGAATGGCGAGCTTATGTACCCCGCACCGTGGGAAGACATCCACGATGTTCTCGGCGTGCGCATCAACGTCTTCCACTCCACCATCATCCCGGAGACTATTGAGGTTTTGGGAGAAACCTTCACGGTTGTGCGCTCGGTGGACAAAGCCGCGGAGACCCGCATTTCCGGCGGTTTCGGCTACGGCTCCCACCATCTCGTTCTCACGGTCACTGAAGATAGCGCTGCTGCCCTCGAAGAGCTAGAGCCTTATATGGGATGGACCTTCGAGGTACAGATCCGCACTGTCCTGCAGCATGCGTGGGCGGAATTTGAGCACGATATTCGCTATAAGCAGGGGCCGAACCCACCTTCCCCGCAGGTCGATCGCCTCTTTACGCTAGCCGCCGGTCTCATTGAACTGGCTGACCAGCAATTCGATGAAATCGCAGCGCTCAAGGCCCCGAGCACGGAAACCGATGAGGACATTGAGCTCACCGCGGAGACCCTACCGGGCGTGCTTGCCATCATTCTGGGTAGCCGCTTCCCACGCTCACGCTCGGAGCACTACCGCTTTTTGGCGGAGCTACTAGAGAGCAATGGCATCAACCGTTTGAGCCAGCTCAAACAGCTCTTGGATGATGATGACATCGCCCACGTGCACGACGCTATGCGCTACCGCTTCCGCCCCGGGCAGGTCAGGCTTATCGACGATTTGTTGCTCAACAAGTTCGGTTCCCAGCACATCAACGCTACCTCTGCTGCTGGTGACCGCCCGGACCGCAAGCGCCGCTTGATCGCGCGGCTCAAGGCCCTGAAGAACGTCTCCTCGAACTAGCAAACCCGAGACAACGAGGGAAAGCTAGCCGCGATTCCTCCTCAAAAACTTATCCATCTGCCGGCGCTCCTTCTTCGTGGGACGGCCGGTGCCCCGGGCGCGGACGGGGACGGAGGGGAGAAATTCCTTCGGCGGGGGCGGCGAGGCGTGGTCGATGTAGCAGGTACGTGCCACGGGAGCGCCCACACGCTTCGATACGGTGGCAAGGACCTCGAGGTCATGCTCGTGGTGGTTTCGCCACACGCGTACGCGGTCGCCGGGGACAACCTGCTGTGCGGGCTTGGTGGCGTTGCCGTTGAGTTTGACGTGCCCGGCGCGCACTGCGGTGGCGGCTTCCGAGCGGGTCTTGAACATGCGGACGGACCAGACCCAGGCATCGATACGTACTGGGCGCCCGTCGGGCTGGTTGACCATAGGGCTTTTTAAAGGTTGTGGTTTTCGTTGACGATCTTCTGGATCTTTACCCAGTTGTAGACGCCACCGACCACGGCGACGACGAGGCCAATGGCCATGAAGGTCCAGAAACCAGTAAGCGCCCAGCCCAGCAGGATGCCGCCACCGATGCCACCCACGACGGCAATAGCGCCGTTGCGAGCGTGCGTGCGTACAGCCTGCTTCCGCTTTTCAATGGGGTTATTGGGGCGTCGCTGCATAGTCATGCTGCCAATTCTACAAGGCAACCATGCCGTGCGAGGAACTACGAGCGCGCTAGTGCGAAAGCTCTACCCAGGCGGTGCCGGCTTCCTTTGGAGCAACCTCACCTTGGGTCAAGGCGGCCAGCGTGGCCGCGAGTTCTTCTTCGCCACCGGGGGCGACGGACACGGTAAAAGTCACTGCTTGGCCGTAGGCAGTATCGACAAGGTCCACGCCGCGGTTGCGCAGGTCCGCCTCCAAGCGGCCAGCATCGGCATGGGAGACCTCCAGCGTGTAGAGCTCACGCATAGCGCGGGTGGCGCGCTCGACGTGCTCCATCGTCTCACTCACAGCGCCGCCATAAGCGTGGACCAAACCGCCCGCGCCCAGCTTGATTCCACCGAAGTAGCGCACCACTACCGCGCAAATGTCCAGCATCCCGGACCCTTTGAGAACGTCCAGCATGGGTTTGCCCGCGGTGCCGGAAGGCTCACCATCGTCAGAGGAGCGTTCCACTGGGTTCGCGGCATCGACGTGGTAGATGTACGCCGAGCAGTGGTGACGAGCATCCGGGAAGCGCTCCCTGGCAGCATCAATGAATGCGCGTGCTTCCTCTTCATTAGTCACGCGGCCGATGAAGGTAATGAAGCGGGAGCGCTTAATCTCAATCTCGTGCTCGTAGAGCTCGCCGGC
Source organism: Corynebacterium sp. HMSC078H07 (assembly GCF_001812805.1). Classification (GTDB taxonomy): domain Bacteria; phylum Actinomycetota; class Actinomycetes; order Mycobacteriales; family Mycobacteriaceae; genus Corynebacterium. The sequence goes on from NZ_KV810449.1 coordinate 59,945, forward strand.
AACGGGGCGCTGATAACTTTCCAGCATTATGCGACGAGGAAGTCGTACTCAGGAGTGCCAGGCTTGAGCTGCTTGCATTGCAGCTTGGAGTCTGCCAATCTGCGCAACAAACCATCAATACCGGAGGCGGCTCCCAACTCAATACCCACGAGTGCCGCACCGGTTTCGCGGTTATTGCGCTTGAGGTACTCGAACAGCGTGATGTCATCCTCTGGCCCCAACACGTCTTGGAGGAAGTGGCGTAGCTGTCCCGGCTCCTGCGGGAAGTTCACCAGGAAGTAGTGCTTGAGGCCGCGATGCACGAGTGAGCGCTCCATGATTTCGGCGTAGCGCAACACATCGTTATTGCCGCCGGAAATCACACAGACGACAGTCGAGCCCGGCTGCAGCTTCAGGGAGCGTAGACCGGTCACACTCAACGCACCGGCTGGCTCCGCAATAATGCCTTCGTTCTGGTACAACGCGAGCTGCTCGGTGCACACCGCGCCTTCGGATACAATATCCCAGTGCAAACGGCCCTGGTTGGCCTCCAAAATCTTGAAGGGAACCTCACCGATTCGTTTCACCGCAGCGCCATCGACGAAGGGGTCCACGGTCTCCAGCGTCACCGGCTCACCAGCCTCGAATGCAGCGCTTAGCGACGCCGCCCCAGCCGGTTCAATCCCCACCACCGCAGTGCGGGGAGCCATGTCTGCAAGGTAGGACGTGATACCGGAGATGAGTCCTCCTCCGCCCACTGGAACCACCACGGTGTCGAGGGCCTTGCCCAACGAGGACAGCTGCGCCACAATCTCGGCGGCCACGGTGCCTTGACCGATGACAGTATCGCGGGCGTCAAAAGGCTCGATGAAGAATGCTCCACGCTCAGCGGCATCCGCATGTGCAGCAGCCGCCGCCTCATCAAAATTGGCTCCAGTGACGACGAGCTCCACGAAGTCCCCGCCGTGAACGAGGATGCGGTCACGCTTCTGCTTCGGTGTGGGCTCCGGGACATAAATCTTGCCCTGGATGCCCTTGGTCCGGCAGGCGTAGGCGACGCCTTGGGCGTGATTGCCTGCCGATGCCGTCACGATGCCCTGTGCGCGCTGCTCCTCACCCAGGTTGGACATTCCATAGATAGCGCCGCGGATTTTGTACGAGCGCACGTCCTGGAGGTCTTCGCGCTTGAGATAGACCTCGTAGCCGGTCTCCTGGGACAAGCGTGGGCAGTATTGCAGTGGGGTCGGAGCAATCTCCGAGCTAATCCGAGATTGGGCCAACTGGATGTCAGAGGCGTGGACTGGCTCGAAGTCTTCCGGGGTACGTGTCATGCTGGCTCATTCTACGCTCTGCAGGTTGCCCTGCATGCATTACCTAGCATTCGACCGATTCACCAAAGGTTTACCCAAATCTTCCCTTGCCGTTACGCTCTGTTCGCCGAATGGGGTCGGCGCTAAACGTACGGTGGTGCGGAATCTTTGTCGTCTCAACGCTAGGAGTTCTTCTATGTCTCGCTCTTTCTCTCGCCGCGCGCTTGCCCTGTGTGTAGCTACCGCCACCAGCGTAAGCTTGGCCGTTCCGGCAGCGTCCGCCAAGATTGTGGACAATGTCCACGTGCACTCTGCGGCTAACGCTAGCCTCAAGGTCAGCCCTATCGGCACCTACGAGTCCGGCGTGTATGAAGAGTCCGCTGCGGAGATCGTAGCCTTCCACCCGGCATCCAAGCGCATTCTTACCGTCAATGCCCACGCCGGCCAGATTGACGTTATCGACGCCGCCGATCCGACCAACCTGACGCACATCGGCTCTATCTCTGCTGGCGAAGGCAAGGAAATCAACTCGGTGGCCGTGCGCCCGGATGGCCTAGCTGTCGCCGCCGTCCAGCAGTCGGACAAGACTGCGAACGGTGAAGCCCTGTTCTTCAACGCCGCCGCAGAGAACCTGGATTCCGCAGAGCTTGGCCGAGTTGAGGTAGGCGCTTTGCCGGATAACGTTCACATCACCGCTGACGGTGGCTACGCGTTGGTGGCCAACGAGGGCGAGCCGTCCAACGAGCTCAACGCAGAGGGAACCGATTACGTGACCGACCCAGAGGGCTCGGTGTCCGTCATCACGCTGCCGAAGGATGTTGCTGCTCCCTCCAAGGCCGACGCCCGCATCGCGGATTTCACTGCCTTCGATGACCAGGAGCTTCCCGAAGGCGTGCGTGTCTTCGGCCCCTCCGGACATGACTCCAAGCCGTCCATCGACTTCGAGCCGGAGTACATCTCCTCTCAGGACGGCAAGGCCTTTGTGTCGCTGCAGGAGGCCAATGCCATTGCCATCGTCGATATCGAGTCCGCTACCGTCGAAAAGATTGTCCCGGCCCACGTTGCTGACCACAGCAAGACTCCGCTCGACCCGTCCAATAAGGATGATAAGGCTGAGCTGCGCACCATCCCGGTGAAGGGCCTGTCCATGCCGGACTCCGTCGGTGCCTTTACTGCCGGCGGCCAGACTTACTTCGCTACCGCTAACGAAGGCGATGCCCGCGAGTGGGGTGTGAAGGAAAAGGATGGAGGCTCCGGTGTCTACACCGATGAGGTCGAGCTTAAGGACCTCATCGAGGAGGGCAAGGTGTGCGAGGGCGCGCTTGGCGATGTCTCCGCGGACGACCTCGCCGACAAGAAGCAGGCCGGCAACCTAAAGCTCACCAACGCCTCCGGTTGGAATGAGGAGAAGGGGTGCTTCGACGAGCTGTACTCCTATGGTTCCCGCTCCTTCAGCATCTACGACGCTGAGGGCAACGTTGTTTTTGACTCCGGCGCTGAGTTTGAACAGATTACCGCTGAGCTCAACGAGCCGGGCGTGTTCCACCACAATGCCGACAATGAGGGCGCGGAGTTCGATGACCGCTCCGACAACAAGGGCCCCGAGCCGGAGGCACTCGTCGTTGGCACCGTCGGCGATCGCACTTATGCCTTCATCGGTGCGGAGCGCGTCGGCGGCATCTTTGTCTACGACGTCACCGACCCTGCCAACGCTTCCTTCGTCACCTACGTCAACAACCGTGACTTCTCCACCGATGAGTACGCTGATGCTGGCGACCTTGGCCCTGAGGGCTTTGCCTTCGTCGACAAGAAGGACTCCCCCAATGGTGAGTACCTGCTCATCGTGGGCAACGAGGTCTCCGGCACCACCACCGTGTACTCCGTTGAGGACCTCCTCGCCGCCGAGGAAGACGAAGACGCCGACCAGGGCGACGGCAAGGACAAAGACAAGGACAAGCAGGACACTCCGAAGAAGCCAGGCAACGATGCCGGTAAGGACGGCAAGGACGGCAAGGGCTCTGCAGACAAGAGCTCCAGCAGCGTCTCCGGCGGCATCATCGCCGGTTCCGTCATCGGCGTCATTGCTGCGCTGGCCGCCACCATTGGTGTGCTGCGCGTCCCGGGTATCCGCGAGACTGTCTTAAGCCTTGCACCAGCTCCACTGCGCGCTCAGTTGGAGAAGTTCCTCTAAGCCCTATCCACCCCGCAGGAAGGGCTGCTACATTGAAGTGAGCTTTGTGAGAGAAGCCCTTTCATAACTGTCCTTTCCCTTCCCAAGGAGAACCCTCGATATGCGTCTTTCCACTTCCCTCGTCGCCATCTGTGCCACGACCATGGCACTGGTCACCCCACTGGCCGCTGCTGACGATTCGTCCGCCTCTGCCAGCTCGACCGCGACAGCCACCTCTACCGTGGCTGACGAGGCCTCCCCGGAGTCCGCCACGCAGGACGCCTCCGAGGAAGCTTCCGAAGAGAAGGCTGCTGAAGACGTATCCGAGAAGAAGGCTGCCGAGGAGTCCGCGAAGGAGCCAGCAGAGGATTCTTCCAAGGCTCTGGGAAGTTCTCTGAATGTTGGCCATACCAGCACCAAAGATCTCTCTCAGGAGTGTGCCGACCAGGTCAACCAGGCGCGTAAGGACCACGAGGCTGCCGTCGCTGATGGCACCGCAGGTTCGTCATTCATGGGCCCGCAGGAGCTGGCCAACGGTGTGCTCAACGGCTACGGCTCCTCCGGTATGCCGGACACCCCGGATTGCGTTGAGGAAGAAAAGGAAGCGAAGCTGCAGAAGGACTGGGACGAGATGCCCGAGTTCGTTCAGTCTGCACGTCCAACGGAAAAGTCCAAGGAGATTTACGCCTGGGTTGGCGGTGCACTGGCATTGCTCTCCGTGGGTATTCGAGTTCTCGTCGTCGCCGCTGAGTTCGACCCATCTATCCTGAATGGCCTGCGTGCCTTCCTCAAGAGCATGGGCTTCTATTGGGATAACTCCAAGAAGAAGGAAGAAGTCGAGAAGGACGAAGACTAATCCCGCTCCAATGGGGATAGTAAAGGAGGCGCTGCGAGATTTTCTCCGCAGCGCCTCCTTCGTTTTGACCCGTCAGGACCGATGAGACGAGAACTTAAAACAGTTCCTTCGTCGCAAGCTCTGCTCCCTCAACGAGGGACTGGAGCTTGGCCCACGCAATCTGGTGGTGCAGGCGGCCGCCTAGGCCACAGTCGGTCGAGGAAATGACGTTTTCTGGGCCCACGAGATCAGCAAACTGGATGATGCGGTCAGCGACCAGACGCGGGTGCTCCACAGCGTTGGTCGAGTGCGAGACCACGCCTGGGTAGATGACAGTTCCCTCCGGCAGCGTGTGATTCTTCCACACGCGCCACTCGTGCGCATGGCGCGGCGAAGCGCCTTCGAAGGAGAAGCCACCTACCTTGGCCTGCAGAATCTCCTCAATAATATCCTCGAACGGAATGTCCGTGACGTGCGGGCCGTGCCAGGAACCCCAGCAGATGTGCAGACGGGTCTGCTCGCGCGGGATATCCTTAATGGAGTCGTTGAGAATCTCAATACGCTCGTGCAGGAAGGCTTGGAAATCCTTTACAGTTGGCTCCGGCACTACAGAATCCCATGCCTCCGCCAGGTCCGGCGCATCGAACTGCACGGTGAGACCCGCATCCGTGATGGCCTTGTATTCGACCTTCAGTGCCTCACCACAGGCGCGAACGAGCTCAGACTCGTCCTCGTAGTACTTGTTGGGAAGGCGTGCCGCAGCACCCGGGGACAGGGCGGCGACGAAACCTTCGGTGCCTTCGGGGAGGGCGTCGGCAAGCAACTTGACGTCCGCCTCAACCTGCTCCTGGCCAATGTAGGTTACCGGACCGGTGAATTCCGGGTTAGCTACCTTCTTGCGGCCGGTGAAGATGCCCGAATCCGGGTCATTGTAGGCCTCAGAAAACAGCGCACGGTCGCGGCGATCCTTCATCGAGGAAAGGCGAATCTTACCCGGCTCGGAACGAACCTTGTCACCGATTTCCCAGCGGTCCTTGTCCGTCATGGTCAGACCACCCAGGCGGGTAAAAGAGTAGTTCCACCACGCACCGTAGTCCACAGCGCCGGAAGTAATGTGTCCGTATTCGCCCTCGTTGATGATGTCGATGCCGAGATCAATCTGGCGCTTCACCACATCCGCTACGGAGCGCTCCAGGATGTCGTGAAACTTCTCGTCAGAGATGGTGCCGGCAGAGCGCTCGAGGTTAGCCTCCAACAGCTCCTTCGTGCGAGGCAGCGAGCCGACGTGGGTGGTGCGAATCTTGTTCACCATGGGAAACAGGCTTCCTTTCTTCTAGACTATGCTGTCTAGAGTAACCCAGGAGCCTGGTTCCCATGGGATCTCGATTCAACTTAAATTCACCCGAGGATGCCGGCCCCCATCGTGGCCTTGAGGTCACCCATAAGGTTGCTCGAGCGCTCCACACGCAAATGCTCACCGAGGACCATCATGGTGGACTCTTCACCGTCGACAAGCGTGAGGTACACGTCGGACTCACCCTTGTTATTGACCAGTACCTGCTTGAGCTTGGCAATGTTTTCCATCGTGCACTGGTCCGTGCGCATGGTCAAGCGCAGCGGCAGGCCCGCTCCATTGCCGGGGCCCAAGTCTGGCACCTTAATATCGGAACAGAAGAGAGACATGCGCTCATCACGAATCTTCACCTGAACCTTGGCCAAGATGATGTTGTCTTCCGCAATCTGCGGAGCCACCAGCGAGTACACCTGGTTGAACACGAGGATATCTACCTGAGCGCCGTTATGATCCTCCATGCTGACGATGGCCCATGGAGAACCATCGCGCTTGGAAAAACGCCTGTCCACGCCCGAGATGATGCCGCCAATCACCAGCTCCTGCCCGTTGCCGACTTCACCGTTAAGAATTTTGGTAATCGGCGTATCGGTCTGTGCATCGAGCGCTTCCTCGAAACCGTCGAGCGGGTGGCCGGAGACGTAGAGGCCCAGCATCTCACGCTCTAGAGCCAGCTCGTGCTTGCGATCCCAATTCTCATCGGGGACGTCAATAGCAAAGGCGGAGCCAGAATCGCCTTGCTCGTCGCCGCCACCGAAGCCGGCGAAAAGGTCGAACTGGCCCTTATCAGCTGCCTTCTTCGTGGTCTGAACGGAGTCCACTGCGTCCTCGTGAATGAGCATAAGGCCCTTGCGTGGGTGCTCCAAGGAGTCGAAAGCGCCGGCCTTGATGAGGGACTCCGTCACGCGCTTGGAGCAGGCTGCTAGCTCGATTTTGTCCAAATAGTCAGAGAAGGACGTATATGCGCCTTTCTCCCGGCGGGTCTTCACGATGGAATCGACCACTTCCCCACCGACATTGCGGATAGCGCCCATGCCAAAGCGAATATCGTCCCCCACTGCCTGGAAGGTTTCTTGGGACTCATTGACGTCTGGGGACAGCACGCGGATGCCAAGGTGGCGGCAATCGGCAAGGTAGATAGCGGACTTATCCTTCTTGTCACCCACCGACGTCAGAAGCGCTGCCATGTACTCCGGGGCATAGTAGGCCTTGAGGTAGGCCGTCCAGAAAGACACCAAGCCGTAGCCCGCGGCGTGAGACTTGTTAAACGCGTAAGAAGCGAAAGGCTCAATCGTGCCCCACAGCGCATCCATGGCCTCCTTGGAGTAGCCGTTGTCCTTCATACCGCCCCAGAACTTGTCGTACTGCTGAGCCAGGACTTCCGGCTTCTTCTTACCCATGGCCTTGCGGAAGCCGTCTGCCTCGCCGGCGGTGTAGTTCGCCACCTTCTGCGAGATACGCATGATCTGCTCCTGGTAGACGATAAGGCCGTAGGTCTCATCGAGGATTTCCTTGAGCGGCTCTTCCAGCTCTGGGTGAATCGGCGTAATTTCCTTACGCCCATTCTTGCGGTCCGCGTAATCCCAGTGAGCATTCACGCCCATCGGGCCCGGACGGTAGAGCGCCAGCGACGCGACAATATCCTTGAAACCTGTCGGCTTCATGCGCTTGAGCAGCTCCTGCATGCCGCCCGAGTCGAGCTGGAACACGCCCAGAGTATCGCCGCGTGAGAGCAGGTCATAGACCTTAGATACCTTCGGGTCATCGGCATGGAGTTCCTCCAGCCCGATTTCTTCGCCGCGGTTTTTCTTGATGTTCTCTAGGCAGTCACCAATCACGGTGAGGTTGCGAAGGCCCAGAAAGTCCATCTTCAGCAGGCCAATAGCCTCACAGGCGGGGTAGTCCCAGCCGGTGATGTAGGCGCCGTCGGCTGGGCGCTTCCACATCGGAATGTGGTCCATGAGGCGGACCGAAGCCATAATCACCGCACAGGCATGCACACCGGCCTGCCTGACGACGCCCTCAAGACCACGCGCGGTCTCATAAATCTTCTTGACGTCCGGGTCAGTCTCAATCATCTGGCGGACCTCGGTGGCCTCCGAGTAGCGCTCGTGCTCCGGATCGGTAATACCAGCCAGCGGAATATCCTTGGCCATAATGGCGGGCGGCAACGCGCCGTTGATGCGGTCGGCCATCTGGAAGCCCGGCTGGCCAAAGTGCACCTTGGCGGAGTCCTTAATGGCCTGCTTGGTCTTCACAGTGCCGAAGGTAATCACCTGGGCAACCTTGTCCTCGCCCCAGCGCTCAGCAGCGTAGGTAATCATTTCGCCGCGGCGGCGGTCATCGAAGTCGATATCGATATCCGGTGCGGAGGGGCGCTCCGGGTTCAAGAATCGCTCGAAGAGGAGGCCGTGCTCGATGGGGTCAATGTTGGTAATCGTCAGCGCATATGCCACGAGCGCACCGGCTGCCGAACCACGGCCCGGGCCCACGCGAATACCGATGGACCGCGCGTGTTTGATGAGCTCGGCCACGATGAGAAAGTAAGAAGGGTAGCCCTTCATATCGATGACGCTGATTTCATACTCAGCGCGGTCGATGTACTCCTGCGGCACATCCCCGCCGTTGAAACGATCCTTAAGGCCCTCCATGACCTCGTGGGTCAGCCACGAGGTTGGGGTGTGGCCCTCGGGGACGTCGGCAATCGGCATGCGGTCGTGGGTATGTTCTTCCCAAATGGCGCCGTAGTCTTGGACACGCTCCGCAATCCACAGCGTATTATCGCACGCTTCAGGGACCATGTGGTCCCACAGCTCACGCATCTGTTGGGCGGACTTGATGTAGTAGCCGGTGCCGTCGAATTTGAAGCGGTCCGGGTCCATAAAGGTCTTGCCCGTCTGCACGCACAGCATGGCCTCATGCGCTGGGGCTTGAGACTCCAGCACGTAGTGGCAGTCATTGGTCACCAGCGGCGGCAGGTCCAGCTTGCGACCAATCTCCAACAGACCATCACGCGTGCGCTTCTCGATATCCAGCCCATGGTCCATGAGCTCCAAGAAGAAGTTGTCCTTGCCGTAGATGTCCTGCCACATCGCAGCGGCCTCGAGGGCCTCATTGAACTGGCCTAGACGAAGCCTGGTTTGGACATCGCCGGAGGGGCAGCCGGTGGTCGCGATAATGCCCTCAGCATGCTCAGCGATAAGCTCGGCATCCATACGCGGCCACTTGCCCAGCTGGCCTTCGTAGGAGGCAAGCGAGGAGAGCTTAAACAGGTTGCGCAGACCTGTTTCATTTTCCGCCAGCATGGTCTGGTGCAGGTAGGCACCGGAGGCAGAAACATCATCGCGCTTTTGATCCGGCGTTCCCCACAGCACGCGCTTTTTATTGAAACGCGACTCCGGCGCGAGATAGGCCTCAATGCCGATGATGGGTTTGACGCCTGCGCTCGTCATCCTCTGGTAAAAGGCATTGGAGCCGTACATGTTGCCGTGATCTGTCATGCCGACGGCGGGCATGCCTTGGCGGACCACCTCATCCGCCAACATATCCACCTTTGCCATGCCGTCCAGCATGGAAAACTCGGTGTGGTTGTGCAGGTGGACGAAGGATGAGTTTTTGGCCATGCGGTCATCTTAGCGGGGCCGTCAAACTTCCCGGATTACTCAACGTCCTGTACATTTTTCTGTGATGTTCTACACTATTGCCGCTTATCTCATGTGGGGCTTTTTCCCGGCGTTCTTCCCGCTTCTGCGCCCCGCCAGTCCGTTTGAAATCCTCGCGCACCGCATTGTGTGGACTGCGGTGCTCGTCACCCTCATGCTGGTGGTGACCGGCGGCTGGCGTGAGCTCAAAGAGATGAGCCTGCGCACGTGGGGCTGGATGCTGGGCTGCGGTATTACCATCACCATCAACTGGGGTACGTACGTCATCGCGGTCAACAGCGACCACGTGGCAGACGCCGCACTGGGCTATTTCATCAACCCGCTCGTCTCAGTGGCCTTGGGCATTATTTTCCTCAAGGAGACACTGACGAAGGCACAGGTGGCGTCGGTCAGCATTGCCTTCGTGGCGGTCCTGTGGCTGACGTTTATGACCGGCCAGGCGCCCTATTATTCGCTGGCCCTCGCCTTTAGTTTCGCGCTTTATGGTCTGTTCAAGAAACAGATTTCGGTTTCTTCCATGGGCTCCGTGGCCGCGGAAACCATCGTCATGCTGCCCTTTGCACTCATGTACCTGGGATACCTACAGGTCCAGGGCGAATCCACCTTCTCTAGTGAAGGCCCTGGCCACATGGCGCTGCTCGTTACCTCCGGACTGGTGACTGCCCTGCCGCTGCTCTGCTTTGCACAGGGCGCTAAGCATCTGCGCCTATCCACCATCGGCATGCTGCAGTACATGACGCCGATTATGCAGATGCTGTGGGCGGTCTTCGTCACCCAGGAGGAGATGCCGACTGAGCGTTGGATCGGCTTCATTATTATTTGGGTAGCGGTCATCATTTACCTGGCGGATTTGGTGCGGATGGGCCGCGCTTCCCGACGCCGCGCCCGCCTCCACTCCCCGCACCCCCGCACCGAAGAGACTGCCGCCTAGAAGGCTGTAGCGCGCCTACTTCTGCTTCTTCACCCGGCGCAGCTCGTCACGGGCTTCCTTGGCTCGGGCCCGCTTGGCGGCTTCCTCTTGGCCGTTGAGCGCCCATCTCGGCATAAGCACGGCCATGGCGATGCAGTAGAGGGCCACAACAATCATGATGCCCAGCGTCAGCCCATCGCTGCCCAAGAGTGCTAGCGCGATGGCGGCGAGGACTGTGATGATGGCTCCTGCCCATACAAGGATGTAGGCGAAGCGGTAGTTGGCAGGCCAGGTTGAGGTCTTAGGGAATAGTCGCATCATCGCTCCTTACTGGTGTGCTCGTTGTTGGGCGTTGGAAGGTGGGCGCACGCCGAAGGAACCCCAGGCGGCGTCGGCAGGCGCGGCTTCCACTGTCTTTACGCGAGGGTCGGAAGCTAGGGCTCGCAATTCAGCGCCGCTGGAATAGACCACCGCGGCATCCACCTGCTTTGGAGTCTCGCCACCATCGCCGGCAGTGTGAGCCACGCGTTGAAGGACGGTAGTAATGACATCAGCGCGGTTTTTACCCGCTGTGGGTTCCGGGACTGCTACGGGGGCGGCCAGTCCGATGATGATGGCATCCATGCGCTGCGCTGGGCTCAGTACCTCAGCGGTGTCCTCCGGTGACAGCGCCGAGTGGAACCCCACGAGCGCATACGTCGGCTCATCGGCTTGGGCCAGCGACGCTTCGGCGCGCTCACGGTACTCGGCGGCAGTCTCGGAGCCGTCTGGGCCTAGCTGGTCTCCCTGGAGCGCGGTGCTTGGCTGCGTACCAAACATGCCAAAGGCGAGAACCACGAGCAGCGCTGTCGCCGCGAGCAACACATAGGCTGCGATGCGACGGCGGCGATAAATACGCTGGCGAGTGGAGCGTTTCCCCGTCATCCGCGCAAGACCTCTACTGCGTGCTCAAGATCCTCCGGGTACGGCGCGGTGCACTCAAACCATTTGCCGGTGCCCGGGTGGGTAAAGCCCAAGGACACCGCATGGAGCCATTGCCGGATAAGGCCAACGCGCTTAGCCAGGTTCGGGTCGCAGCCATACATCGGATCACCCACGCAGGGATGTCCGGTGGCGGACATGTGGACGCGGATCTGGTGTGTGCGGCCAGTCTCGAGGTGGACCTCCAACAGGCTGGCCTCGCGGAAGGCCTCCAGCAGCTTGTAGTGAGTAACCGCCGGCTTGCCGTCTTCCACCACGGCGAACTTCCAGCCCGCCGACGGATGACGCCCAATCGGGGCGTCAATGGTACCGACGATCGGATCTGGCAGGCCTTGGACCACCGCGTGGTAGGTCTTGTCCACGGTCCGCTCGCGGAAGGCGGTCTTCAGCTGGGAGTAGGCGCGCTCGCTGGCGGCGACCACCATGACACCGGAGGTACCCACGTCGAGGCGGTGCACAATGCCCTTGCGTTCGGTAGGTCCGGCGTCGGCAAGCGCATAGCCCGCCGCACGAAGCCCGCCGATCACGGTCGGCCCTTCCCACCCCAACGTTGGGTGCGCGGCTACGCCGACGGGTTTGAACACGCAGATGATGTCCTCATCCTCGTAGAGGACATCCATGCCCTCCACCAGCTCCTCTTTGGGTACCAGCGGTTCTTCCGGCGCCGGCATCATGACGTCAATCCAGCCGCCGGCGCTCAGCCGCTCGGACTTGCCCACCGCCACGCCGTCGATCTCCACGTCCCCTGCCGCGCACAGCTCCGCCACCTTGGCCCGGGAAACACCCAAGAGCTTGGCCAAAGCAGCATCGGCACGCATACCCTCAAGGCCCTCAGGTACCGGCAACCTACGACTTTCACGCATCAGACTCGTGTGCCTCCTTCCGCTCTGCCATGAACATCGCGATGATAAACACCACCACACCACACGTGATTGAGGCATCCGCGATGTTAAAGACGGCGAAGTTGCCGACGGAAATGTAATCCACCACGTGTCCAAACCAGAATCCCGGCTCGCGCACCAGGCGGTCAATAAAATTACCCAGCGCACCGCCCGCAATCATGGCCAAGCCTACCGCCTGCCACTTGTCATGAATTCTCGGTGCAGCGACAGCAACACCGACGACGAAGGCCAGCTGGATGGTGGTAAACAGCCACGTCGAGCCCTCCCCTCCCATGGAGAAAGCCGCACCGGGGTTAAAAAGGAGATAGAAGCGGAACCAGTCACCAATCACCGGCAGCGCTTCGCCTTCGGTAAGGATCGACAGCATCAGTTGCTTCACTGCTTGGTCCACGACAGCTACTCCCAGCACCACCGCGGCCATTGTTCCGATATATCTCCTTGCCTTCACCCGTTCCATTCTAAACAGCCCCATCCGGTATTTTGGAATGCGTGTTTCGTGTGAGAGTCGTTTCAGTTTTGTCCGCTGCAGCCGTGGCCTTGACCGGCACTCTTGCTGGCTGTTCCTATTCCCAACCGGCCAAGCCGGTGGAAGAACCCGTGGGCTTGCCTCTCGACGCCCCTCGCGTCACCGTCCACTCCCCTGGTGACGGCACCGGCCGCGTGCTGGCCTATCAGGACCTTGATTCCGAGCAGTCCCTGACCTACACCGTCGCCACTGGCTTTGACCAGGAGCTGCGCAAAGATGGCAGCGAGGGCACTGCGCCCGAAGCCACCGATAAAGTCACCCTCCCGCTGCAGGCCTCCGTGGAGGCGGCTACCGAAAACGTCGAAGGCCAGCTGCCGGCGAGCCGCAATGCCTTCGTCACCGTGGGTAAACCCGAAGCAGAAGGTGCTGATGTGGAGTCTGCTGAAGGTTTCCAGTTTGGTTGGCGCGGCACCGATACCGGCCAAATGAACTCGCTGCGCCTCGCCGCGCCGCAAGCAGCCACTGATGAGGCGCGCAGTGCCGTGGAGCGCGCAATTACCAGCCTGACGTCCCTGCCCATTGTCTTCCCTGAAGAAGAGATCGGTCCCGGCGCGGAGTGGACGGTGGAGTCTCGCGTCACTGGTGAGTCCACGCTGTTGCAGACCACCACGTACACCTTGGACAAGCTCGACGGCGATGTGGCAACGCTTAGTGTCTCTGTGGAACAGCGCCCGTCCTTGGGCGCGCTGTCCTTCGACGGCGCCGACGCCCCTGAAGAGCTCCAGGACAAGGAACTCAAGGTCCTCGACACCAAAACCCAGTCCGAGGGCACCGTCACCGTGGATCTGACCAAACCGCTGCCGACGGCTGGCGACGTCTCCATCACCACCGTCATCTCCTATGGCGCAGAAGGCTCGGACCTGCGTGTCCTGCAGACCAGCGCTACCGAGATGGACTTTTCCACCGACTAAACGCTCCTCCCTACGCAAAAAGCGCCCGTCGGCCCCGGTTTCCTACCAGGACTGACTGGGCGCTTGAGCTTTCGAGGCGCGCTCCTCGCAGCTACCATGCACGGACCGTGCTCCGCGAGTACCTTACTGCGCTGGAGCCTCGCCTTCGGCGGGGGCGTCGGCGGCATCGGCGGGGGCGTCGCCCTCGGCTGGCATCTCGCCTTCAGCACCGCCACCGGCAGGCGCCTCTGCTGCGGAATCGGCACACATCTCCGGAACCTCTTCCGGCGGCACAATATTGGTCACAAGGACACAGGCCCACGTCTGGGACAGCTTCCACGTACCGCCATCGTTGATGAACTCCACCTGATCGGCGGTCTGCTGCTGGCCATCTGGGGTATTGATGTGGACGGTAGCCAGCGCAGAATCCGGCACCAAGCCTGGGATGACCGGGGCAACGACCTCAAAGGTGGCGCCGGATTCGGCCTGGGACTGAGACATGACGTCGAAAAGCTCCGGCGCCGACTCACTGCCCTGGACCAGCTGAACCTTCTCTTCCTGCGGCACGTTCGGGTCAGAAGCCTTCGCCAGGATCTCGTTGAGTTGTTCCACGGACGGCATCTCGGTGGAGACTACCTGGGAAGCAGAGGTCTCACCGGTAGGCTTTGCGGCGCTGCTGGAATTCGCCGAGTCTTCGTCCGAAGACGAGCAGGCAACGAGGGCGGTGCTAGCGCCCAAGGCCAGGATGGCGGCGCTCAGCTTGATGGATTTCACAGATACTCCTCACGTAGGGGTCGTGGTTAATCTCTTTCACTCTAGCGCTCACGCACACCAGCCTGTGTTTCCCGCGCAGCGTTGCGCCTGAAGTACCCTGGTGGAATGACTTTCGCGCTCATCGCCACCGGCGGCACAATTGCCTGCACCACCATTGCTGACGGTTCCCTCGTCCCCACTGTTAGCGGCCAACAGCTGGCTGACTCCCTGGGCAACGACATCGAGGTCGTGGAATTCCGCGCACTGGATTCCAGCTCAGTTACGCTGGCTGATCTCGATGAGCTGCTGCTCTGCGTGCGCACACAGCTTGCCCGCCCGGGCATTGAGGGCGTGCTCATTACTCACGGCACGGATTCGATGGAGGAAACCGCGCTGGCTTTGTCCCTGTTTGACTTAGGCGATGGCCCCATCGTTCTCACGGGCGCGCAGCGCGCCTTCGATCATCCAGAGGGCGATGGCCCGCGCAACCTGCGTGATGCCTACGACATTCTGCGCTCTGGCAAGCCTGGTGTGTGGGTTCAGTTTGGGGGAAAGACCATCCCCGGCCGGCGTGCCCGCAAATGGCACACCTCGCATCTCAATGGCTTTGAGGAGCTGGCGGTAGGTGACTCTGCCGTGCCGCCGCTTCCCCTAGCGTCCTTGGCGGAGCACCCAGTTGAGATCATCGCCGCCTACCCGGGTGCCGGCGCCCTGCTTGTCGACGCCTCCCTCAACCACACCAAAGGCCTCGTCATCGAAGCTATGGGCTCGGGCAACATGGGCGAAGAAATGGGCGCCGGGGTGGCCCGCGCGCTGCAGGCTGGAGTGCCGGTGGTGATCAGCACCCGCACTCCCTATGGAACGACCAAGCTGGCCTATGGCGGCGCAGGTGGTGGTGCTACCTTGGGCGAGATGGGCGCGGTAGCATCCGGCGGATTCCGCGCCGGCCAAGCCCGTATTCTGCTCGCCGCAGCATTAGCTACCGGCACCCCGGTGGCCGACATGTTTAGCTCCGCGCCGCAGGCCACGACGTATACCGCGAGCTAGCTGTCTCCAGCCGGTGCTTCTTCCTCCGCATCATCGGACTCCGCGTCTGCCTCCATCGGGATGTCCTCCCACGCCAGCGAATCCAGCGGATCGGCTGGTCTCAGTTCTTCATCTTCAGCAGCAAAGGAGCGGACAAATCCCGGCCCCGTCGCCCGCGTTTCAAACCGCACACTGACCACACCGTGCCCCGTGCCTTGAATCCAGCCGTGGCCATACTCCGGATGATAGACGTCCTGAGTAGCGTGCCAGCGCTGCGTCGAGTCCGGCCCAGCGTCCCTGAGCGATTCCGCCTCTGCGCCGGTCTCTGTTTCAGTGTCAGGCACGCCGGGCAGGTGGTCGCTGACTCCGGTCTCGTAGTCCGTATCCGGAGCTGGGCGCACGACTTCGCGGTCCAGCTCTGGGAAAAGAACGTCTTGGCGGGCAGTTTCCAATCCCGAATAGCTCACGCCAACCAAGCGAATGGGCCCTAGCTCGTCGGGATAGCGCGCCAAACTCAACGCTCGCGCCTTGAGGATTTCTAGATCGTCGGTGGCATAGGGCAAGGTGGCTGAGCGCGACTCAATGTGGAAATCCGCCATCCGCAATTTCACTGTCACGGTACGAGCGCCCCGCCCATCCTTGAGCAAGCGGCGGTGCGCACCTTCTGCTGCCCGCGTCAACGCAGCATCCACCTCCGGCACCGTGCGCAAGTCCGTGGGGTAGGTAAACTCCGTGGAAATCTGCTTGGAAATCGCGCGCGGAGCTACAGGCCGCTCATCGCTGCCTTGCGCCAGCTGCCATAGCTGCACGCCCACCACTCCACCAAGGGAAATTTCCACCTCTTTGCGGCTCATGGCCGCGAGCTGCCCAATGGTGTCTACTCCGATGGCCGCGAGCTTCTGCTGCGTCACCGGTCCTGCTCCCCACAGCTTGCCCACGGGCAAGGGGTGGATAAGTTCATCGAATCGTTCCTGCGGCACGACAAAGGTGCCATCCGGCTTCGCTTCCCCAGAGGCGATCTTCGCCGCTTGTTTTCCCGCCCCCGCACCGATAGAGCTGGGTAGGCCTGTTTCCTCGCGGATAACACGGCGTAGGTTCTCGGCCCACTCGTGGACGTCGTCAGGCGCGGCGCCTACCAGTGCGGCCGGTTCCATAAATGCTTCGTCAATGGAGAGCTGTTCAATGAGCCCCGCATGGTCAGCGATGATGCCAAAGACTCGGCGTGAGGCCGCCGAATACACTGCTCGACGCGGCGTCACCACCACGGCCTGGTAGCCCACCAGCTG
Organism: Corynebacterium sp. HMSC078H07; assembly: GCF_001812805.1. Lineage (GTDB taxonomy): Bacteria > Actinomycetota > Actinomycetes > Mycobacteriales > Mycobacteriaceae > Corynebacterium. The sequence goes on from NZ_KV810449.1 coordinate 76,526, forward strand.
CTGGGCGCGGAACATGGGCATGGCGGAATGCGCACCATATTCACGGGCTTCGTAAGAAGCTCCAGCCACCACGCCGCGCCCACCCGCGCCGCCCACCAGCACTGGGCGGCCTCGCAGCGTGGGCCGGGTCAACTGTTCCACGGAGGCAAAGAAAGCATCCATGTCGATGTGAAGGACCCAGCGTTGCATGTGCTCCAGTGTAAACACCGCGCGCGGGTAACCCATTATTCATGTTTCTTTATTAACTTCGTAACTTTTATGCCCCTATCCGCTTACTTTCTCCCCCTAACCTTTTCCGCCGTGACTTCTCAGCTCTCGCCCCAACACCCTGCCTCCCAAGCCCACGTGGTCATCAACGGCATTAAGCGCGAGTTCGCGGACAACACCGGTCTCCATGCCACTGACCTCGTCATTAACTCCGGCGAGTTCATCTCTATCCTCGGCCCCTCCGGTTGTGGAAAGTCCACGCTTCTGCGCTGCATCGCAGGCCTCGAAACTCCTGATGCCGGCACCATTACCTTTTCCGGTAAAGAAATGTTCGGCCCCCACACGAACGTTCCGGTGAATAAGCGTAACTTGTCCATGGTGTTTCAAGATCTGGCGTTGTGGCCACACATGACCGTGGAAAAGAACATCGAGTTTCCCCTCACGACCGCGGGAAACAAGCTGTCGTCTGCGGAACGCGCCGAACGAGTGCGCACGTGCATGGACATGGTCGGTATTACCCCGAAAGCTCAAGCTCGCCCCAATCAGCTCTCCGGTGGCCAGCAGCAGCGCGTAGCTATCGCCCGCGCGCTTGTGTCCAACCCGCAGCTACTTCTCATGGATGAGCCACTCTCTGCGCTCGACGCTGCCCTGCGTGTTCAGATTCGTGCCGAGCTCACCGCGCTTGCTCACGATTTGGGCCTCACGGTCATCTACGTCACCCACGATCAGTCCGAGGCGCTGTCCATGTCGGACCGAGTCGTCGTCATGAAGGACGGCGTCATCGAACAGTTCGCCGATCCTGTTACCCTCTACGATTCCCCCGCCACTCCCTTCGTCGGCGGCTTCGTGGGCACCATGAACCGCCGCGCTGGGCTTCCCGACGTCCGTCCGGAAAACCTCACTGTCCTTGGCGCGGAGGAAGACATCGGGTCTTTCCCGCACCACGTGGACGGGGTCGTCCGCACTGCTCAGTACATCGGCGGGCGCTACGAGTTGCACTGCGATGTCGAGGGCGCTGACGAACCCTGGGTGGCTTACAGCCGCTCCCGAGTCGAACGTGGTTCGAAGGTACGTCTCGCGTACTAAACTCATCTGTTTTCTACTTTTAAGGATTCTCCATGCTGTATAAGAAGCTTTCTCTCGCCCTCGCTGCCACCGCTGCTTCCGCCCTAGCTCTGGCTGGCTGCGGTTCCGTTGATTCCGCTGACTCCACCGACGCATCCTCTGCCGACAACACCGGTGCCGAGACCACCGCCGAGGCCTGGGAAGCCCCGGAGGGCCTGTCCGGCGAGCTGGACTACTACTCTGCGAACCCGCAGGGCCTTACCGACGCCCTCGTCGAAGCCTTCGAGGAAAAGACCGATGTCAAGGTCAACGTCTTCGCCGACACCACCGGAAAAATCACCGCCAAGCTCAAGGCTGAAGAGGCCAACCCGCAGGCAGACGTGGTCTACCTGGCTTCCTGGTCCGCAGCATCCAAGCAGGACAAGGCCGGCGCTCTGGAGGAGTACACCCCGGAAGGTGCTGACAAGATCACTTCCAGCTGGGTATCTAAGAATGGCACCTTTACCGGCCGTGATGGCTCCGCGCTTGCGCTGGTGACCAATACCAACGTGGTGGACTCCGTCCCGCAGGACTGGGAGGACCTCGCTGACGAAAAGTACAAGGATCAGGTCATTATGCCGGATCCACGCGAATCCGGCACCGCCGCTGACCTCATTGCCGCCATGGTGGACCAGTGGGGCGAAGACAAAACCTGGGAGCTCTTTGACAAGCTCTTCGACAACGGCATGATTGTCCAGGGCGCTAACGGTCCAGCCTTGGACCAGGTCACCTCCGGCTCCCGTGGCATCGTCATGGGCGGCGTGGACTACTCTGCATACTCTGCTCAGGCCAAGGGCGAGCCGCTTGAGGTTGTTATCCCCTCCTCCGGCACTACTGTCACCCCGCGCCCGGTCATGATCCTCAAAACCACCGATAACAAGGACGCTGCCGAGGCTTTTGTTGACTTCATGTTCTCCGATGAGGCGCAGGAGATTTCTGCTTCCAAGAACATGATCCCGGCCAACACCGAGATCGCCCCGAAGAACGGTCCGAAGCTGGAGGAGATTAAGACCCTCAACGAGGATCTTGACGGCATCGCCTCCTCCTCCAAGGACGTCAAGGAAAAGTTCGCTGAGCGTTACCTTAAGTAACCTCTTCTTTCTCACCACGGAGTAACCCCACCTCATGAGCACCACTACCCGTAGCCCTCAGCGCACTTTTGGCATTTATGCAGTACTCCTTGTGCTGCTCGTGCTTGTCGCTGCGCCATTGGTATCGGTGCTCATCAGCGCTGTGGTGGGGTACCGCGATGAGCCTTCTTCTCTCCACAAGATTGTGGAGCCGGGCATGGGAGAGGTCCTGCTTAATACTGTCGTCCTCTCCCTCCTCGTGGTGGTCTTTTCTACTCTGTTCGCCGCCCCGCTAGCCTTCTTGCGCGCGTGGACGCCTTTTTCTAAAGCGAACTGGATAGAAATCGCCATCATGATTCCTTTCATGACCCCGCCTTTTGCCGCAGCAATGGCGTGGATGGATTTCACCCGCCGCGGTGGAGTCTCCGAATTGCTCTTCGGGCATACCGTCGGCAAGCTCGCGCACGACGCCATTTACTCGGTTCCTGGCATGGCCTTCATCATGGCGTGCGAGCTCTTCCCCTTCCTCTATCTCATCCTGCGCAACTGTCTGACCTCAATTCCCGCATCCTCTCTGGAAATGGCTCAAGTCGCCGGCGCCAGCCGGTGGCAACAAATTAGTCGCATCATCCTGCCCACCGTCGTGGGCCCCTATTCACTGGGCGCATTGATCATTTTCATCAAGGCCGCCGGCGAGTTTGGCACCCCGGTTACCTTGGGAAATGCGATCGGTTTTACAGTCCTCGTCTCCTCCATCTACCAAGACGTCACCATCGACCCGCTGAGTTTCTCCGATGCAGCAGCCTCCTCATCTGTGCTGTTTGCACTTGGCGTGGGTGCATGGGCCTTCCAGCAATGGGTCTCGCGGCGCGACCTTACCGGTGGTGGACGCGTATCCCGCCAGGTCTCGCTCCGCATTGGCGCTGTAGGCAAGGCCCTTGGCGGCGCCGTTACTTTCCTCATCATTGCCTGCTCGGTGCTCATCCCGTATATTTCCATCACCCTGGCAGCAATGACCATTCTGCGCTCCGCGCCGCCAACGCCTCAGAACCTCACCTTCGACTATTTCGCCATCGTCCTACAGATGCCTTCTGCCCAGGAAGCCTTGCTGCGTTCCATCGCACTCGGTGCAGTCGGTGCCACAACGGCGGTGGTCCTCGGCATTGCGGTCACCTTGCTCACCCAGCGAACCAAGCAGGTCAGCGCCCGTGTCACGGACTTCCTTGCTGTGGCACCCGATACCGTTCCCGGCATTGTGCTTGCCATTGGCTTCATTCTCCTGTGGAACGCGCCGTGGTTGCCCTGGACACCTTATGGCTCCATGATCATCCTCGTCATGGCTTTCACTGTTCTCTTCCTGCCCATGGCGGTGCAGAACATCAAGACCTCCGCCGGCGCAGTCTCCCCCACGGTTTACGAGGCCGCTGCCGTGTCTGGCGCCTCTGCCTCCCACACGTTGCGCAGCATCACCTTGCCCCTGCTCGCCCCGGGTATCTTCGCCGGCTGGCTGCTGGCGTTCTTTGTGGGCTTCCGCGAGCTCGTCATGTCCTCCCTAATCCGTCCGAGCCAGCTCAATCTCCTCGCGCCCTGGATTATGAACCAATTTGACCAAGGACATCGCGCAGAAGCCATGGCCATGACGCTCATCGGTGTAGGCACCTCCACCGTCGTGCTCGTACTTATCACCTGGTGGCAGGGACGGCGGGCGCGTGGCTAGCATTCTCATTTTCGCGGATCTTCACCTTGGCAGGCCTGGCGCGCCGGGCATAGAGTGGGCACTCGACGTCCTGGAGACCACGGACGCGGATGCCTGCATCTGTCTCGGTGACATCATTGACCGTACGGCCGACACAGATACCTACGTCCCCCAGGCCCAGCAGGTCATGGCCCGCGCAGTCGAGCTTTTCGACGACGCCCATTTCGTCTCCGGAAACCACGACGTCCACCATGACCTCAGCTTCCCTTCGTCTGTGACGGTTCATCCCACCGACGTTCATGCCTTTCAGTGCGCGGGTGCAATCGTTGTCACCGCCGCAGTGGCCACAGACCCCGATCCCCGCGCGCTCACCTTTCCAGTTCGCCAGAGCGACAAGCCGCACCTAGGCTTGCTGCATTCGTCAGCGACTGGTGAGTTCTCAAAAGGCGTGTGCTTGCCCACGACGCCCAATCAACTACAGGCGTGTGGCTTCGACGCATGGATTCTCGGCCATGTCCACACTCCGCACGTGCTTCAGGATAATCCCTTTATCGGTTGGGTTGGCATGGGCGAGGCAGTGCTTTACGACGTCCCCACCGCCTCCGTCACTCGTCTTTAACACGTCTCCCACCTAGCCACATTCGATATTCGGAGAACTAGCTCTCACTTGTCCTACGCGTGATCGATGCCTCACGAATTGGCGTTTGCGCTAGATCTTGAATGCCGCATGCATGCATCATGTATGCATGCAGAAAGACAAGGTTCCCGCTGCGGAACGCGCCTACGAACACCTCAAGCGCCGCATCATCGATGACGAGGTTGGTGACTCGGAGATGCTCTCCGAAGCTGCCCTCGCCTCAGAGCTGGGGATGAGCCGTACCCCGGTGCGTGAAGCTTTCCTCCGCCTCGAGGTAGAAGGCTTTTTGAAGCTCTACCCCAAGCGTGGCGCGCTCGTGGTACCGATTAGTCCCCGCGAGATTCGTGAAGTGTACGAGGCACGCATGCTCGTCGACGAGCACTCTGCCCGTCATATCTGCTCTTTACCAGCCGAGGAGCGCGGCCTCATCGCCGATGTCCTCGACGCCACCATTGCGGAACAACATGCCGCGCTCGACAAGGACGACTTACGCGCCTATGCCAGGCTCGACGCGAAATTCCACCAGACCATCATGGACAACGGTGGCAACCGTCTGCTGGCCAATCTGGGACACACCTTGCGCGAGCGCCAACAACGTTTCACCGCCACGGCCGTGGGGCGCAGCGTTGAGCGCGCACGTACCTTCGTTGCCCAGCACGCCTTGCTGGCCGACGCCCTCCGCGCCGGCCACCTCGACACCTACCTCACCGAACTCGAATCTCACCTCAACTCTTCAAGGAAGCAACTGTGACTGTCTCCGCACATTCGCACCCGGAGGTCGACGCATCTGCTAGCGACTCCGCTCTCTCATCCGACTCCACCGTGTCTTCTTCCCAGGGCGCGCTCTCGTCACGCGCGTGGTTCCCCGTTGCTGGCTCCATGGTCGCTGTGGCCTGGGGCGGCAATGAATTCACGCCGCTTCTCGTCATGTACCGCGAGACCTCCCACTTCTCTCAAGTGACCGTCAACGGCCTCCTCGCGGCGTATGTTGTCGGCATTATTCCGGCGTTGCTCATCGGCGGGCCGCTCTCTGATCTCATCGGCCGCCGCCCGATGCTGCTTCCGGCCGCTCCGCTCTCTCTTGCTGGTTCTTTCCTTCTTTCTATCGCTCCCGAGGAACCTCTCATCATTGCCTTGGGCCGTGTTCTATGCGGCATGGCGTTGGGCCTGGTCATGGCTGTGGGTTCAACGTGGATTACTGAGCTCATTACCCGTGCCGGTGGTGACCCGGCCTCCGGTGCACGCAAGGCATCACTGTGCTTGACTGCGGGATTCCTCGTGGGCGCGGGCATCGCTTCTGTCCTGGCGCAGTGGGGTCCGTGGCCGACTCACACTGCATATATCCTCCATATGCTGCTCACCGTTGTCACTGCTATCTGGATTCTTCGCACTCCGGAAACCCGCCAGCCCAGCCATGGCACTGTGAAGATGACCATCCTGGATCTCACCGTCCGCGAGATGCTCCAGATGCTCCACGTTCCGACGGCCGCTCACAGGCGCTTCGTGCGCGTTGTCATGCCCGTGGCCCCCTGGGTCTTTGGCTGTGCGGGTGCTGCCTATGCTCTGCTGCCGCAATTGCTGTCCGACTCCGCCGGCAACGCCCCCATCGCATTCTCCGGTCTCATGACCGTCATCACCCTTGGCTGCGGCGTTGGCGTGCAAATGCTCGGCCGTATCGTGGATACACACAAATCTGCTCGTGCTTCTGCGATCGCCATGGCCGTTATCACCGTTGGAGCAATCTTCGCAGCTTTCGCCGCTCATACCTTGTCTTTGCCTCTGGGCATCACCGCAGCAGCCACGATGGGTGCTGGCTACGGTCTCGCACTCGTCGCAGGCCTCTCTGAGGTTCAGCGGATCGCAGGAGAACGTGAACTTGCTGGCCTGACCGCCGTCTACTACTCCATCTCCTACACCGGCTTCTTCATCCCCATGGCCTTCAGCGCCTTGGCGCCTTACATTGGGTTTACCAACCTCTTCATCATTGGTAGCGTCCTCGCTCTACTGTGCCTCATCAACGTCGTCATGGCGTGGCGCGCACACTTGCCAGGTGCTCGCCGTTAGCTCTCCGAATACAAGAAAGGCTCCACTCCCCTTACCGGGACGTGGAGCCTTTCTCCTCGATATTTAGCGCATGGTCAGCTGCGCCCTGCTGTCCAAGTTCTAGGCCTTGGCCACGGTCGCGGTGACACCCTTGAGGACGTCATGCACCGTCTGGCCAGCATCGCTCGGCAGTGCCTCCGTCGTCACGGTGAAGTCGACGGCCAGCACCTCCGCCGCGATGTGATCGCGGTGGCGGTTGGCCCACTCTTCCTTTTCTGCGGGAACGCAGAGGACCACCGTGATGCGGTCAGTCACCACAAAGTCTTCGGCCTTGCGGGCATCTTGGAGTCCTCGGATGACATCCGCGGCCCAGCCTTCGGCCTCGAGCTCTTCGGTGACCTCGGTATCCAGCACAACCAGACCGTCTACGCCGTCCACGCGTGCCGTGGATTCCGGGTTCGCTGCCTGCAAGCGCTCGGTGTACTCCTCTGGGCTCAACCGGATATCGCCGTCAACGACAACCTCGTCACCCTCGCGCTCGTAGTTGCCCGCCTTGAGGTTCTTGATGGCGCGCTGCACGTCCTTGCCCAAGCGCGGGCCCGCCACCTTCGCGTTGCACACCACGTCGAAGGTGCCGACCTCATCAACGTCATCAGTGAGCACAACGTCCTTGACGTTGACCTCATCGCGGATGATGTCCTTGAAGTCCGCCAGGCGTGCCGAATCCGGCATCGCCACGGTCAACTTCGGCAACGGCAAACGGTTGCGCAGCTTGTTGGACTTGCGCACCGACGACGCCGCCGAGGCCACCGCACGGGTCGCATCCATCGCTGCCACGAGGTCGTGATCAGCCGGGTAGTCCTCAGCCTTCGGGTAGGAAGCCAAGTGCACAGAGCGCTCACCAGTCAGGCCGCGGTAGATGACCTCAGCCACGTGCGGCAGCAGCGGAGCCACCACGCGAGAAACGGTCTCCAGCACCGTGTAGAGGGTGTTGAAAGCCTCCGCGTGGGTTTCCTCGCCCTCCCAGAAACGGTCGCGGGAGCGGCGCACGTACCAGTTAGTCAAGGCATCCGCGAAGAGGCGAACCTCTTCGGTAGCCGAAGCAATGTCAGTATTCGCCAGTGCGTCATTCGTGTTCTTCACCAAGTCATGGGTCTTGGCCAAGATGTAGCGATCCAGCACGTTGGTGGAGCTGACATCGAATTTCGCTTCCTGGGAAGCATAAAGCTGCAGGAAGGTGTAAGCATTCCAGATCGGCAAGATGGCCTGGCGCACACCCTCACGGATGCCCTGCTCGGTCACGATGAGGTTGCCGCCGCGCAGGATCGGCGAGGACATAAGGAACCAGCGCATCGCATCCGAACCATCGCGGTCGAAGACCTCGTTCACGTTCGGGTAATTGCCCTTGGACTTCGACATCTTCAGGCCATCGTTGCCCAGAACGATGCCGTGGGCAACGACCTTCTTGAACGCCGGGCGGTCGAACAGCGCGGTGGACAGCACATGCAGGAGGTAGAACCAACCGCGCGTCTGGCCGGAGTACTCCACGATGAAGTCCGCCGGCGAGTGAGTCTCAAACCACTCCTTATTCTCAAACGGGTAGTGCTTCTGCGCGAACGGCATCGAGCCGGACTCAAACCAGCAATCCAGCACGTCCGGCACGCGGCGCATCGTGGACTTGCCCGTCGGATCATCCGGGTTCGGTCGGGTCAGCTCATCGATGTACGGGCGGTGCAGGCTGGTCGGGCGCACGCCGAAGTCACGCTCCAGCTCATCCAGCGAGCCATAGACATCCACGCGCGGGTACTCTGGATCATCGGAGATCCACGCCGGGATCGGCGCGCCCCAGTAGCGGGTACGGGAGATGTTCCAATCGCGAGCGCCTTCCAGCCACTTGCCGAACTGACCGTCGCGAATGTGTTCCGGCAACCACTCAATCTCGTTGTGGTTGAGCTCCACCATGCGGTCGCGGAACTCGGTCACCTTGACGAACCATGCCGGCAGCGCCATGTAGATGAGTGGTTCGCCGGAGCGCCAGGAGTGCGGGTAGGAGTGTTCAATGGTCACATGACGCACCACGCGGCCAGCTGCCTTGAGGTCCTTGATGATGGCCTTATTAGCGTCAAAGACCAGCTGGCCCTCATACGGCGGTACCTGCGAGGTGAACTTGCCATCCTCATCCACTGGGATGACCAGTCCCACGCCATACTTCTGGCAGGTGATCATATCGTCCTCACCGAAGGCCGGAGCCTGGTGGACAACACCGGTGCCATCCTCGGTGGTGACGTAATCCGCGAGCAGTAACTGATACGCGTTCTCGACATCCGGGAAGAAATCGAAGATGGGCTGGTACTTAAAGCCCTCCAACTGCGCGCCCTTGAACGTCTTGAGGACCTCCGCCTCACCCAGCTCCTTCGCCAAAGTACCGGTGAGCGCTTCGGCCATGATGAAGGTGCGGCCAGCAAAGTCGCCCTCGGTGGCCTTAAACAGCACGTAGTCGACCTCCGGGTGGACCGCCAAAGCCAGGTTGGATGGCAGGGTCCAGGGGGTGGTGGTCCAGGCGAGGAAGGAGGCGTCGGCAAGCTCGGCGTGATCTGCCAACGTCTTCTCCGCAGCGCTTCCCTCGACCGCACCAGCCACTGGGAAAGTCACCGTCAGGGTCGGGTCCTGGCGCATCTTATAAGAATCATCCAGGCGTGTTTCCTGGTTGGACAGCGAGGTGTGCTCAGCCCAGGAATACGGCAGAACCCTAAAGCCCTGGTAGATCAGGCCCTTGTCATAGAGCTCCTTAAACGCCCACATGACAGACTCCATGTACTCCAAGTCCATGGTTTTGTAGCCGTTTTCAAAGTCCACCCAGCGAGCCTGGCGGTTAACATACTCTTCCCACTCATCGGTGTACTCCAGAACGGACTTGGCGCAGTATTCGTTGAACTTCTCTAGGCCCATGTCCTCGATCTGGGCCTTATCGGTGATTCCGAGCTGCTTTTCTGCCTCCAGCTCCGCCGGCAGGCCGTGGGTATCCCAGCCGAAGACGCGCGGGACGTGGTTGCCGGCCATGGTGCGGTAGCGCGGGACGATGTCTTTGACGTAACCGGTCAACAGGTGGCCATAGTGCGGCAGGCCATTGGCAAAGGGCGGGCCATCATAAAAGACGTACTCGGGGCAACCCTCTGTCTGCTCGAGGCTGGCTTTAAAAGTATCGTCGGCCGTCCAGTACTTCTGGACTTCCTGCTCCATGTCGGGGAAGCGGGAGGACCCAGCTGTCATATCGACTTTGGGATAAACGCTGCCGACGTTCGTAGGGTTGTTGCTCATCTGAAAATTCCTTCACTCGTTCGCTGTGACGGGGACGCGCCTTGCGGCTCGCGGTACCACCCCGCTTGGACGCCGAGGCGTCCCGCTTCGTTGTGTGAAGGAGATGACGGTCCCTACCCGCCCGGTTCTAATAATGCGGCGCTCGCGCGCCTCACGTTCTTCCGGAATGCTCCCCGGTGATAGCCGGCTCACTGCATGTAGCTCCAGAGTATAACCGAGGGGTCAAGTTTTCACAGCCACAGGTTCCCCAGATCCCGAAATAGAAACCCGTGTGTGCCCACGATGCTCAGGTGAAAAGGTTATTCACAGGAACATTTTTTCTAGTGCGGGCTGATCACAGTGAGCCTTAGGCTTCAGAATCATGAACGCACTTCAGACTTTTCTTGACGCCCTAGCGCCCGGCATTGATGTCGTCGCCGGGTGCGAAGGCATGTCTGAAGCGGATCTCATTGCTGCCGGATCACCCGATAAAACGGCCAAGGAATTGGTGCGCTTGCACTCGAGCTTCTTTGGCACGACTGCAATGACTCGCATGCAACGCAACGCCGTAATTGCAGCCCGCCAGCGCGGCCATTCTCTGCCCACACTCAACGTCATTGACCGCTATGCACGCAAAGCTCGGACACTGGCCTTGGGGTGGCAGATGCGCCTTGAGCTGTGTCGCACGAGCGCTGATACGTTGGCGATGGAAGCTCTGGCCAAGAAGAAGCTCAAAGAGCTCTCGAAGCCGTCACAACCCAAGGCAGGTGTCACGGTATATCGCCGGCGAAACTCGCTGTGGACGATGGCGATTACAGCCCCTTCACATGTCATCGCTGAGCTTAACGACGCCGTCGATGAGCAACGTCCTATCGAATCCATCCAGGAAGCCTTCTTTCATGGCGCGGCCCCACGCAAAGGACTGCAGACCAATATCCTTGTCCCCTTGGATGCGTTGACGCAGATTCTCAATGGTGATGGTGAGGAAGTTACGCTGCGTATGACCAATGGCGCGACAATGACGGGTGCGGAGTATGTCAACAAGGTGATCTCCGGTGAAATAGACCTTGACGGCACATTGGCGACGCTCTTTCACCCCGTCCGCGGACCTGTGAACCTCTATCGGCAGGAGCGGAGCGCTAGCATCAAACAGCGCATCATGGCTATGGCCGAGTTTCCGGTCTGTGCATGGAATGACTGTATGAAGCCCGCCGATGAGTGCCAAGTGCACCACATCATCGCGTGGAAGAACGGCGGCTATACCAATCCCGAGAACCTCGTGATGTTGTGTCCGTACCACAACGGAGTCAATCAAGATAACCCCAATGCTCCGCCAGGGCGTGGGCGGATGGCCCGGGTTGAAGGGACGGTAAAGCGCACCTTCGGTCCTCTCCCACCGCCTTCGCCACGGCAGGCGACTAGGAGGGCAACTGGACCGCCGGACAGCGGTGGCACCTAGAGTTGGGCCACCTAGCAGCGGTGGCCACTAGGCTCGGGCCGTGTCACTATTCGACAGAAGCTCTCCGCCCAAGGCCCTCCACCGCAGGAGCCCTCTGCCTCAGGAACCCCTTGAGGCCGAGGGCTACTCGTCGTGCTTGCGGCGTATTTTCACCACTGTATCGGTGATGAAAAGAATGGTGCCGACGCCGGCAGAGATGAACAGCAGGTACAGGGACCAGTCAGCGGCGGTAAGGATGTAGTTCACGAAAGCCAAGAAAGCTACAAACGCCAGAACCAATGCGCCAATGAGCATCGTCGCTCCTCTCCAACGAAAACTGGTCTTGTGTCTACCGGAGGCCTCGGTGGCCTACCAAAAGAATAACGGCGTCCTGTGCGGGACGCCGTTGATTCAGTCATTAGCCACAGATTAGTTGTTGGCCTTGCCAGCCTCACCGTTCGGAGCCGCGGTGCCGCGGGACTCCAGCTCCTCAAGCTGGGACTCGAGAAGCGTCTTGAGGCGGGTACGGTACTCGCGTTCAAAGGTGCGCAGCTCGGAGATACGGGCCTCGAGAGCAGTCTGCTGCTGCTTGACCGTGTTCATGACCTCGGTGTGCTTCTTCTCCGCGTCAGCCTGCAGGGCTGCTGCCTTCTCCTCAGCCTGGCGGATCTGAGCCTCAGCGCGGGAGGTGGCATCAGACTCAGTCTGCTTAGCCTTGGTCTCTGCGTCAGCGACGAGCTTCTTGGAACGGTTGTCGGCATCCAGCAGCTGTGCGTCGTAACGCTTCTGGGCGTCAGCCAACTGAGCCTTGGAGTGAGAATCAGCCTCAGCAAGCTGCTTTTCTGCAGCCGTGCGGGCCTCGGCCAACATGGACTCGGAGTCTGCCTTGGCCTCGTTGGTAAGGCGGTCCGCCATTTCCTGAGCCAAGCCCAGAACACGAGCGGCCTGCATGTGGGTCTCCGGAGTAGCCAGGCTATCCGCAGTCTCGGCAGCGCCAGCGCCGGCAATGCCGGCGGCAGCGGTGGAGGCGCTGGAGTTCTTCTTGGCGGACTCCAGCTCCTTCTTGGTGTTCTCCAGCTCGCGCTTGGAGGCCTCAAGTTCACGCTTCGCGGCGGCTGCTTCCTCACGGGCGGCCTTGAGCTCTGCGGAATTGTCCTGCTGCTGAGCAGCCGGAGCCTGGGAAGACTGAGCCTGAGCCTGAGCTGCCTTGGCCTGTTCCTGGGCCTTCTTGGTCTCTTCCTTGGCCTTGGCAACCTCGTTCTTCGAGTCAGCCAGCTTTGCCTCGTACTCAGCGCGCAGCTTGGACTCCACGTCCTTGCGCACGGCGGCCTCATCGACCTTGGTTGCAGCAGCACCGGCGCCGCCCTTGGACTGTGCCTTCAGATCCTCAACCTGGGCCTGGAGGTCGTCGTTCTCATCCTGCAACTGAGCAAGAGCATCTTCGACGAGGTCGAGGAACTGATCGACCTCGTCCTCGTTGTAGCCACGCTTGCCAATAGGCGGCTTGCTGAAAGCGACGTTGTGTACATCAGCTGGTGACAGTGGCATTGACTTCTCTTCCCCTTACGAATCGGTCAAACCTCTAGTGGGTCCAGAGGCCGGGTACATATGCGATTAATAATACGGATTGTGATAACTCATTGTATCCAAATCAACACATTATCTAACGCAGGCACGAGTCTCAACGTTAACAAAAGGGTTTAATACACCCGCAATTTAGACTGCGAGCCCGCCAGCACCAAAAAATACCCACGCGATCAGTCGCGAGAGAATTGCCAAGAGCAGGAACAGTACGATAACCGAGACATCGAGAGCAATGCCTCCCAACTGCAGCGGCGGGATGATTTTACGCAGAGCCTTAACGGGCGGATCAGTGAGGACAAACAGCACTTCTGCCACCATCATGAACCACCGCGGCGGGTTGAATTGGCGTGAGAAGGACTGAATCATCTCGATGACGATGCGCGCGAGCAAAATCCACGAATAGAGGCTCACAGCAAGAATGAGAATCGAACCTAAAGCATTCACATCGCCCGAGCCTATCTGAACCACCCCCGCAGGCGGTACTTCCCCGTCCGGCGGTTCGCAAGAAAACGCATGAAGCCGCCGTCTCCAGCCTCCTCCACAAGCCAACACGGGAGGGGCAGGTTCGGGCGGCCCTGCAGCGTCAAGTTCTTAGCGCAGGTGCGCAGCGCGCTCTAGCTCAACGGTAGAGATGTCAGCGCCCTTCGGCACAATGGCGAAGACCTTGCGGCTGGTATCAACACCCTTGGTGAGGTTCTTCATACGGCCTTCCAGTGCGAAGCACAGGCCAGCTGCGAAGTCGACGAAGCGCTTGGCGGAGCCACGGTCGGCATCGGTGAGTTCGAAGACTACGGCGTCACCATCACGGAACGGGCCGCCAACCTTGGCGGCGTCATCGAAGGAGACGAGCGACAGGGCCACGATGGTCGGAACGAATTCTTCTTCCTGCTTGTCGTAGGACGGTGCTGCGTACGACGGAGCGTTGTAGGTGCGCTCGTCGGCGTAGTAGGCGTCGTCGGCGTCCATGTCCATCGGGCCCAGCCCGAAGAATTCCTTGGTCCTATCAATCAGTGACATTCTGGGTCTCCCTCTGACCTAGTTTTCTGTGAGATTAGTGTCTTTGAAATGCGCTTTTGCGATGCCATTTAAACTACTGGCCGCGGGCCCATAATTCCGGTTCCGACACGCACGATATGTGTTCCAGATTCAATGGCTGCCTGCAGGTCTGCACTCATTCCGGCAGAGAGTTTCAAGGGACGCCCCAACTGCTTAGAAGTCTCCTCCACAAGCTCTTTTACTTGTGTAAAAACCTCGACCGGTTCACTCTCCAGAGGTGGGACAACCATAAAGCCCTGCAGCTCAAGATTGTCGAGCTCTTCAACGACGTCCACTAGGTCAGAAACGAGGTCTAGCGGACAGCCGCCACGGGCAGTATCGCCATCGGCGGAGACCTGGATGAAAACTGGCAAGATACCGTCGCGTTGGCCTCGTTCTTGGGCTAAAGCCACGCCGCGGTCTAGGGCACGCGCAAGTTTCTCAGAGTCAAGAGAGTGCACGCTATGCGCCCAGCGTGCTACGTGGTTGGCCTTCTTGGTTTGAATCTGGCCGATCATGTGGAAGTGCATATGGGGCAGCGCTTCGGCCTTGGCGCGAGCTTCCTGTTCGCGGTTTTCAGCGACGTCGGTGATGCCTAGCTGCCCAAGCAGAGCGATATCTTCCGCAGGGTGAAACTTGGTCACCGGCAACAGCTCGGGTGCTTCGCGCCCAGTTTCGTCGGCGAAACGTTGGATCTCAGCGCGGGTGCGCTCGAGTCCGGCCCGCAGTTCCTCGAGACGGTTCTGGTCAGTCATTGTTATCCCTCCAACCAAATCACGCCGGCTTGGCGTCCGGTGACGCCTTCACGGCGATAGGAAAAGAAGTCTGGATCTTCAATGGTGCAGCGCGGATCAGACTCAATGGCAGTAATGCCCAGCTCCATGAGCTGACGCACCAGTCCGGCACGGACATCGACACCCCAGGTTCCCTTCGTGGTACGCGTTAACGACCCAGGAAGGTGTTTCTCAACATCCCTCGCCATCTCCTCGGGAACCTCATAGTTTCGACCTGAGGCGGCCGGCCCCATGAGAACCTGCATGGTCGACGGGGTTGCGCCGAGATCCATCATGGCGTTGACGGTGTTGCGGATGATGCCGTTGCGTGCGCCGAGGCGGCCTGCATGGACGGCGGCGATGACGCCGGCAGGGACGTCGACAAGCAATACCGGCGTGCAATCGGCCACGAGCACGCCGAGGCCCAGACGTTTTTCGGTGGTGACCAGGGCATCGGTAGCCTCAACCGGCTCGGTCATGCCGCGGCGCTCCGCACCTACCGTGGTGACGGTATTGGTATGTAACTGCTCCATCCACACGATGTCGTCGAGCCCTGTGGCGCGTAGAAGGCGGGCGCGGTTAGCGGCCACGGCGGCGGGGTCATCGCCCACGTGATCACCTAAATTGAAAGAGTCATAGGGAGACGACGACGCCCCGCCAGCACGGCTGGTAAAGACCATGCGGACGGGGCGCTTCGATGGGTGTGCTTCCTCGTTTACTGGCATGCACTCCAGAGTAGCGGGCTGCGACTAGCGCATGAAGGAGGGCACGTCGAGATCGTCGTCGCCGTCATCATCGAAGCCACGGGGGCGGCGCTCGTCTGGGCGGGACAGGCGGTACTCGTCGCGATTCTCGCGCTCCTCACGGCGGAAGCGATCGGAGCTGGTGAACAGTCCGCTGGACGGAGCTGGCTCGGACGGCTGCTCACGCTCGTAGGAGTGGCGCGGAGCGTACTCCTCGCGCTCGCGGCGCTCGGTGCCCTGCGACTCAGCACGTGTGTACTCCTCACGTGGGGCTTCCGCGCTGGACGCGGCGGGGGATTCCGGTTGTGCCTCGGCACGGTTCTCGAAGAGGGAACCCGGGCGAGCAGCCGGGGTGGCGTGCTGGCCCTGCGGTGCTGCCTGACCAGGCTGCACCGGCTGGGAGGTCATATTGGCCTGTGCATCAAAGCCGGTGGCGATGATGGTGACGCGGACTTCGTCGCCCAGGTTGTCATCGATGATGGTGCCGAAGATGATGTTGGCATCCTCGTCGGCACGCTCCTCCACCATGGAGGCAGCCGCGTTGACCTCGTGGAGGCCCAGATCGGAGCCGCCAGCGATGGAGAGTAGGACGCCCTTAGCGCCTTCCATCGTGGACTCCAGCAGCGGAGAGTTGATGGCCTGCTCGGCTGCGTTGAGCGCGCGGTTGTCGCCGCGGGCAAAGCCGATGCCCATGAGCGCGGAGCCGGCATCGGACATGACGGAGCGCACGTCTGCAAAGTCGACGTTGATCATGCCCGGGATGGTGATGAGGTTGGTAATTCCCTGAACACCGTTGTGAAGGACTTCATCGGCGGCGCGGAAGGCCTCAACGATGGACAGTTCCTCGCCGCCCAGCTGCATGAGGCGGTCATTCGGAATAACGATGAGGGTATCGCAGACCTCGCGCAGCTCCTCGATACCAGCCATGGCCTGGCGGGTACGGCGAGCGCCCTCGAACTTAAACGGGCGGGTGACGACGCCGACGGTGAGCGCGCCCATCTTCTTCGCGATGGAAGCCACGACTGGGGCGGCACCCGTACCGGTTCCGCCGCCCTCACCAGCGGTGACGAAGACCATGTCGGAGCCCTGGAGGGCGTCCTCGATTTCGGTCTTGTGGTCCTCAGCGGAAGTCTTGCCAACCTCCGGGTTAGCGCCAGCACCGAGGCCGCGGGTGGCCTCGCGGCCGATGTCGAGCTTGGTGTCCGCGTCGGAGAAGATCAGCGCCTGAGAGTCAGTGTTAATGGCGACGAACTGGACTCCCTTGAGGCCTTCTTCGATCATGCGGTTGACGGCGTTGACGCCGCCGCCGCCGACGCCGACGACCTTGATGTCCGCGAGGTTGTTGCTAGATGAGATCATACGAGGGTCTCTTGCCTTTCAACTAAGGATTTTATGTAAACGAGGAGGCGCCCCTTTTTCGCGAGAGGCGGTTACATCCATCTTTAACGAAAGGAGGGTTATTTCGGCGCACATTTTGCCGCGTGTCGGTACCCTCAACCTCTACTTTAGGGTTGCTGACGTGCGGTTTTATTAACAGGCGTCCCACCCGTACCACCGGCGACGCGCTTAGCGGCGAGTCACCAGTGAAGGGTTAGAAATATTCCAGGATTCGCCCTCCAGCTGAAGCACATCCTCGAAGGCGATGGCCTTGTTGGCGTTGTCTTCTGCGGCTCCCCAGAAGATGGTTTTATCGTCATCCGTGACGAAGGTCAGCGAATAGGTGTCTTCGATGTCGAGGGTCTTGACGCGCTTGCGTACATCGGCAGGAAGCGCGGATACCGCATCCACCGCCGCCTGCATTTCCGGGGAACCGGATTCCGTGCGCCCAGTCAGTTGAATGGCTTCTGCCGGCGGGGTGTCCTCGGCAAATTCCTTACCTTTGTCATCCACCAACACTGTGTGGCCACCGTCCTCAACATAGGCCACGGCCTCGTGTTCCACCACGCTGATATGCACAGTCGACGGGAAGGCACGCGAGACCGTTGCCGATTCCACCCACGGCAGCGAGGCCACGCCATGGGCCGCCTCACGCGCATTCAGGCGCACCAAATTGGAACCTGAAGCCACACCACTGGCCTGCTCCGCGTCTTCGGCCACCACGTGCTCGTTGCCCTCAACCTCAAAAGAGGTCACCTTAAAAATCGGGAAAAGCCATACGACGGCTGCAGCCACAAGTGCTACGAGAAAGACCGCGCCGACGGCAATCGCGCCCGTCTTCTTAGACATCCTGGCCCTCGGCCTCACCTGGCTGTGCGGATTCTGCCCGTGCCTCACCTTGCTCCAGCTTCGAAAGTATTTCGCCCGCCACATAGGTAATCGTTCCAGCACCGATGGTCAGCACGACATCACCCGGCCGGGCCAGGGAAATGACGTCGCCCGCTGCCTCGGAGAAATCCGGCTCGAAGATGACCGGCATATCCTCCGGCATCTTGTCCGTAATAATGCGGGAGGTAATGCCCTCCACCGGCTGCTCGCGGGCGCCGTAGATATCGAGGACCACGGAGGCGTCGGCAAGCGCTAGTGCCTCTGCGAACTCCGCATCGAATTTCATCGTTCGGGAGTAGAGGTGCGGCTGGAAACAGGCGATAACTCGCGCGCCTTCGCCTTCGGCATCGACCTTTGCGCGCGCAGCGGTGAGGACCGCAGACACCTCCGTCGGGTGGTGAGCATAATCGTCAAAGACGCGAATCCCTTGTGCGGAACCGCGGTACTCAAAACGGCGGCGCACGCCAGTAAAATCGGTCAAACCCGCAGCGAGTTCCGCTGGTTCACCTCCTGCCAATGCGCCGGCAAGTAGCGCCGCAGCGGAATTAAGCACCATATGGTGGCCTGGGACGTGGAGGTCGTAGGCGAGGTCCTCCGGGGGGACGTCGGGAAGCGTGAGGCGCACTCGCACATGCGCGCCCTCCGCTGACACCGTCTCCTCCAGGACTTCGACACCATAGGGCAGCGAGGACTCGTTGTGCGCGCCGTACCCCAAGACGTGGATGCCGCGTTCGGCCGCGCGCTCTCCGGTAGCCACCGCTTGTGCATCCTCGAGGCACACCACGAGATAGCCGCCGTCGATGACACAGTCAGCAAAATCGTCGAAGACCTTAAAGTAGCTTTCGGGGGTTTCGAAGTAGTCCAGGTGGTCCGGCTCGATGTTCGTAATCACCGCTACGGAGGGGCTATAGCGCAGCAGTGAGGCATCGGATTCATCAGCCTCGGCGACAAAAGCGTCACCGGTTCCTCCATGCGCGTTCGTCCCCGCACGGTTGAGCTGGCCGCCGATGGCAAAGGACGGGTCCAAACCAGCCTGCTGCATTGCGCTCACCGTCATGGACGTGGTGGACGTCTTGCCGTGGGTACCGGCCAAGAGGATTTGGCGGTGTCCCTCCATAAGCTCCGCTAGAAGGTCGGAGCGGCGAATCACCGGAATTCCAGCCTCCCGTGCAGCAGCCAGCTCGGGGTTGTCCTGTGGAATCGCCGCGAAGGAGGTCACCACCACCGTGGGCTTTTCGCCGGCGAGATCGAGGTTCTCGGCTGCGTGGCCGATGGCAATGTGAGCGCCCATCGTGCGCAGGACCTCCACCGCGGTGGACTTCTTCACGTCCGAGCCCGTCACCACCGCGCCGCGGGTCACAAGGATCCGGGCAAGGCCAGACATGCCCGAGCCGCCGATGCCCACAAGGTGAACGCGAGACAAGTCAGTAGAAGCAGGAGTAGCAGTCATGAGGGATAATCCTTCGTTCGTGGTGGAGAGGGCCTAGTTGCGAGCACTCGACGCAATGCGGTCAGCGATAGTGGCAGCCACGTCACCCGCGGTGCTGGCATCCGCAGCTGTGCGCATGGCATCCAGCGTGGCGGGGTTGCCGAGGATAGCGCGTACCTCACGGATGAGGCGCTCGGGGCTCAGTTCGGCATCGGGAATCTGGACAGCAGCGCCCGCATCTACGAGCGCACGAGAGTTCAGTGCCTGCTCGCCGTTGCCGTGCGGGAGGGGGATGTAGATGGCGGGCAGTCCTGCGGCGGAGACTTCCGCCACGGTCATGGCACCAGAGCGGCATACCATGAGATCCGCCACGGCGAGGGCGCCGGTCATGTCATCGATATAGGGCACCGGGGTGTAGTTGCTGCGTTCTTCTGGCTTGTCGTTCTTCTTTCCATACGCATGAAGAACCTGGAAGTCCTGCGTGAGGTCGGCGATAGCACCGGCAACGGCAGTATTGATGCTCACTGCGCCCTGGGAACCACCCGTCACGACGATGGTGGGGCGTTCGTCACCTAGATTCCAGTTCTTACGCGCGGCGGCTGCCTTGGAACCATCCGGGTCCTCCCCCAAACCGGGACGTACTGGGATGCCGAGGACCTCGCCCGGCATGCCGGACCCCTCCTGCGCGTTGAAACCGATTCCACCCAGACGCACGCCCAGCTTGTTAGCCATGCCCGCCAGCGCGTTGGTCTCTAGGACAAAGAAAGGAATGCCCAGCGACTTCGCCGCCAAATATGCGGGGGCAGCAACGTAGCCACCGGTACCGAAAACGGCGTCCGCAGCCACGTCTTTGAGGACTGCGCGGGTTTCCCGTACGGACTTTAAAACGCGCCACGGCAGCTTCAACGCATCTGCATTGATCTTACGGGGCACGGGAACCGGGGTAATCATGCGCAAATCCACGCCACGGGCCGGAACAATATCTCCTTCCAAACCGCGCGGGGTGCCCAGAGCGGTCACTCGCGCACCGTGGCGCTGACGCAGCTCCTCCCCCACGGCAAGCGCTGGTTCAATGTGTCCGGCAGTGCCGCCACCTGCGATGACGACGGAAATTCGCGTGGCATTCATGCCCTACAGGCTACCAGCGCAGCATTACGCTACCGACGCTCGCCGCGCCGACGGTCCCCGTGCGCTTCTTGGCGCGGGACGCGGCGGCCAGTGACCGCGCGGCCAAACCGTTCCTCACGGCTGCGCTCCGTGTGACGCTGCGCTTGCGGGCGCTGACGACGTTGAGCGCGCTCTCCTCGCCCGCCACGCTCACGATCTGCTCGGTGCGCGCCGCCGCGACGCTCATTGGGAGGAGTGGGTTCCGGAATGAGGAAAATGCGATCGAAGAGCGGGCGGCCAAAATTCTGCATGGCGGAGACCTGCATCGGCTCGTGGCGCGCAACGTTGCACAACAGACCCATGGAGCCAATCGTAATAATCGCAGCGGTACCGCCGGCAGAAATCATGGGCAGCTGAATACCCGTCACCGGCAGCACGCCGATGACATAGCCAATGTTGATGAAGGCCTGGACCACCACGCCAACGGACAACGTCGCCGCGAGTAGAGACTGGAATTGGTCCTGCGCCCGCTTGGCAGTGCGCAGCCCGAAGTAGCCCAAAATGGCAAAGAGCCCGATGACCAAAGCACCGCCCCACAGGCCGAGCTCCTCGCCAATAATGGCGAAGACGAAGTCATTCTTTGCCTCCGGCAGGTAGAACCACTTGGCGCGTGACTGGCCTAGGCCGACGCCCCAGAAGCCGCCGTCGGCAAGCGAGAGGAAGCCCTGGTACGCCTGGAAACCTGTCCCTTGCGTGTCTTCGATGTTGCCGCGCAGGGCGTCAAAATAGGTGTGGAAGCGGTGGGAACGGAAGCCGCCCGCCAGGAAAACCGTAGCCATGCCGATGACACCGAAGACACCAACGACCGTTGGCACACGCCAGTCCACGCCAGCAAAGACGAGGGTAAAGACCACCACCAAAGCAAAAGACACGCCCATGCCCAGGTCGCCCTGCGCCACGATGAGCACGAACATGATGCCGGAAATGATGGAGTACATCATGAACGGGTCTGTCAGACGCATCGAACGATGAGTCTTATCTGCTAGAGCGGACGCGCCATACATGCCCACGGCCACACGTGCAAACTCGGATGGCTGGAAGGCAACGCCGCCAGGCAGCATAATCCATGACTGCGAACCGACCTCGGCACGTCCTGTACCTACGCCGGGGATAAGAACCAGGATGAGCAGAACGATTGCCAGCCCCAGGAACCACGGCACCAGCGCTCGCAGCGTTCGCGGAGACATCCGTAAACCGATCCAAAACACGATGAGACCAGCGACGACGAGGATGCATTGGCGCAGAGCAGCCGACCAGGGGCTGTCACTCTCCGAAAGCGAAGTCGCCATCGACGAGGAAAAGGCCATGAGCACGCCGATACCAATGAGCGAGAAAATAGCGATGCGCAGCATCTGATAATCCAGCCCTGGGTAGGCGCGCAGGCGCTCGCGGATATCGCGCGCGCGGTGGCCCAGCGTGCGGGGTGGCTTCTGGGTAGTGGTCACGGCGAATGCTCCTGGTTAGCGGGCGAGGCGGCGGGCTGCGGCGGCAAACATGTCGCCGCGCTGGCTCATTCCGGTGTACATATCCAACGATGCCGCAGCCGGCGCCAAAAGTACGGTATCGCCGGCGTCGGCGTGTTGCACCGCCGCTGCGACGGCCTCGTCCATGGCGGTTTGGGGGTCGTGGCTTTCCACCAGCACGATGGGCACGTGTGGTGCGGCCTTGGTAAGGGCTTGGGCGAGCAGGTGCTTATCGACGCCCACCAGAACCGCCGCCTTTATCCTGTCCGCGTGGGTACGCAGCAGTTCACTCACGTCTGCGCCTTTGAGCTGACCGCCGGCGACCCACACCACAGAGTCGAGGCCACGCAGGGCGATTTCTGCGGCATGCGGATTGGTGGCTTTGGAATTGTCGATGTAGGTCACGCCTGCGTGTTCGTGCACTATTTCGCCGCGGTGTCCGGCAACGACATAGGACTGGAGCCCTTCCGTGATGGACTCAGGATGGGCCCCTGCACGGGCAGCGACGGCCGCAGCTGCCGCGGCATCGAGCACGCCGGCCAGGCCCGCGGGCTGGAGGGTCGTTACGTCGTCGATGACGGTGGCCGTAACCCCAGCGACGTCGTTGATGAAGAGCCCTCCGGCGCTCACGCCGACCTGCCCTGGGGAAGGTTCGGTGTGGGTAAATCCGATGCGGGGCGGCTCAGTGTGGCCGTAGTGTTCGCTAACATAAGCGTCATCCAGGCCGATCACGGCATGGTCCCCACCTAGGATTTTTGCTTTATCCGCGGCATAGGCATCGAAGGAGCCGTGCCAGTCTAGGTGATCATCTGCCAGGTTGAGCAGCGCACCGACTTCTGGGCGCAGTTGGGACGACCAGTGCAACTGGAAGGAGGACAGCTCTGCCACAAGGATGTCCACGCGGGGAGTTGCTGCGAGGGCCTCGAAGGGAGAAACACCAATGTTGCCTACTGCTTGGGAACGCAGGCCAGAGCGCTGCTCATCTGCAGCCATGATGGCCGCGAGCATGCCCGTGGTCGTGGTCTTGCCGTTGGTACCGGTAATAGCCAACCAACGGCGTGGTGCGCCGAATACTTCCGCGCGGTCCAAGCGGTAGGCCAGCTCGACATCGCCGATGACGTCGAGGCCGCGGGACGCCGCGGCGGCGAGGAGCGGGGAATCCGGGCGCCAGCCCGGGGAGGTCACCACAAGGGAATAGTCCGCCCAATCCACCTTGTCGGGGTCCACGGTAGCGACGCTCAATTCGGACTCGAGACGTGATCGAGAATCCGCATTGCCGTCCGCGACGGTGATGTCTACGCCTAGGCCAGCTAGTACTGCGGCGCACCCGCGACCAGATACACCGGCGCCGGCTATGAGGACGCGGCCGT
Organism: Corynebacterium sp. HMSC078H07; assembly: GCF_001812805.1. Lineage (GTDB taxonomy): Bacteria > Actinomycetota > Actinomycetes > Mycobacteriales > Mycobacteriaceae > Corynebacterium. Next base: position 99,847 of record NZ_KV810449.1, read on the forward strand.
TGAGGAAATCAGGACGGGGACTCATGCGCTTAAGCCAATGCCGCTGGCGGTGAGCCAGTCACCGTAGAAGATTGCCACGCCGGCCATGGCAGCCATTGCTGCCAGCAGCCAGAAGCGGACCACAACGGCCGTTTCCGCCCAGCCGCCGTTTTCGAAGTGGTGGTGGATGGGAGCCATGCGGAAAAAGCGCTTGCCGGTGGTGCGGAAAACAACAATTTGGATGACCACAGACACCGTCTCAATAACAAAGAGGGCACCGATGACAATCATCAGCAGTTCCGTGCGGCTGGCCACGGAGATACCGGCAACGAGGCCACCCAGAGCCAAGGATCCGGTATCACCCATGAAGATCTTGGCCGGTGCAGCGTTCCACCACAGGAAGCCCAAGCAGCCACCCAAGCCGGCAGCGGCGAGGACTGCCAAGTCAAGTGGATCACGGACCTGGTAGCAGCCGGCGGTGAACTCGGAAGCACAGGAATAGCGGAATTGCCAGAAGGTCATGAGCGAATAGGAGCCCATAACGATGGCGGTCACACCCGCTGCAAGGCCGTCGAGGCCGTCAGTCAGGTTCACCGCATTCGACCACGCCGCAATGAGGATATACATAAAGATAAGGAACACGATGGTACCTACCACCGCTCCCCCGACCGCGAGGTCAAAGGTCTTCAGGTCACGGGTAAAGGACAGCTTGGTGGATCCTGGGGTAAGCCCCTCCTCATTAGGGAAGCGCAGCACCAAGAAACCGAAGAGCAGGGACAGCGCGAGCTGGCTGACAAGCTTGGCGGTCTTGTTGAGGCCCAAGTTGCGCTTCTTAAACAACTTGATGAAGTCATCCGCAAAGCCCACGGCACCCAGGCCCAAGGTAAGACCCAGGACGAGCACACCGGACGCGGTAAATCCCACATGGCCGGTAAGCCTGCCATAAAAACCTACGACGAGGTACGCCACCAAGATGCCCGCCAGAATGGCGAGGCCACCCATGGTGGGGGTTCCGCGTTTGCGCAAGTGCGATTTAGGCCCGTCTTCACGGATCTCCTGACCGCGGCCAGCGTCAGAGAAGTACCGGATAAGTACCGGGGTGGTAAAGATCGCCACGAGGAAGCTGACCACACCAGCGATGATGATCTGAGTCACGTGCTTGAAGTCCTTTCTAGCGGCTAGCTGTGGTTCAGCTCTTCCGCGACCAACCAGAGCCGCTGGGCATTAGATGCCTTCACCAAGACCACGTCCTTGACAGTGCGGTTGGCCCAGTCATCGACCCCTCCCGGGGCCGCGCGCAAGATACCGTCGACAGCTTTCGCAGCGGATGCGGCATCGGCGCACACCATTGTATTTATACCCTGCTCGGCCGCGGCTTCCGTCATCGCCCGGCAGTTGGCGCTTTCTCCCACTCCAATGAGGTGACTAACGTGGTATTTCGACAGGACCTCACCCAGTTGGCGGTGCGCTGACTCAGCGTCATTGCCAAGCTCGCCCATCTCCCCCAAAACGGCGATGGCGCGGGCATCAGGACGCGCGGCAGCAGTGTACGCCAAGGCTGCGATGGCAGCGCGCATGGAATCTGGGTTGGCGTTGTAGGAATCATCGATGATGGTGACGCCATCCCGGCGGGTCCGCACGTCCATACGGTGTTCCGAGGCGTTGCGATGCCCAGAGAGCGCATTGGCCACAGTCTGCGCGGACAATCCCAGCTCAATCGCCGCGGCTGCTGCCGCCAGCGCATTGGAGACCTGGTGAGAGCCAAAGACTTGCAGCTTGACGTCCACTGGTTGGGCGTCGGGGCTATGCAGGGTGAAGGAGGGGCGGGCGACGTCATCAAGCACAATGTCCGTGGCATAATACTGCGCCGCCGGAGCACCACCACGGCGGGTCTCCGTGGAGTAGTACACCACCTTGGCGTCTGTGCGAGCCGCCATAGCGGCAACGAAGGGGTCATCGGCGTTGAGAACGGCAACGCCGCCCTCGTCCGCGGTGGGCAGGGCCTCAACAAGCTCGCCCTTGGCCTTCGCGATGTTCTCGCGGGAGCCGAACTCACCCAAATGGGCAGAGCCAACGTTGAGGACCACGCCGATACGCGGCGCGGTGATATCGGTGAGGTGGCGAATGTGGCCAATACCGCGGGCCGACATCTCTGCGACGAGGTACTGGGTATGCTCATCACAGCGCAATGCCGTGTATGGCAGTCCAATCTCGTTGTTGAAGGAACCCGGTGGTGCCACAGTCTCCCCTACCGAGCGGAAAATCGTGGCAATAAGGTCCTTCGTCGAGGTCTTGCCGGCAGAACCGGTCACGCCCACAATGTTGAGATTGTGCTGCGTCAAACGCTGGGTGACCGCGCGGGCCAGAGCGGACAACGCGCGGACAACCGCCGCCGCGGAGCCGTCCTCATCGTTGGCATAGATATCCGCATTGGCACCATCACCTTCGACGCGCCCACGAGGCTCAACAATGACGGCCGGAACGCCCACCGGGCGTGCGGCGAGAACAGCAACCGCGCCTTTCTCGATAGCGGTCGCGGCAAAGTCGTGGCCGTCGACGCGTGCACCAGGCAGCGCGACGAAGAGGCCACCCGGGGTAACTTTGCGGGAATCGAATTCTACGAAGCCGGTGACCTGGGCATCCGGATTCTCAACGTGGTCGAGACGGCCGCCAGTGATCTGAGCGATCTCCCTGAGGCTTAAGGCGATCATGCGTCCTCCTTGGACTGAGAATCATCGTCGCTGTCACGGTACCCCGCTGAGGCCTGATTCGCGCTGTGACGAAGAACGTCGTCGAGGGCTCGCGCCATTTCTTCGCGGTCGTCGAAGTGGTGCATCGTCTCACCAATGAGCTGGCCTACTTCATGGCCTTTGCCCACGACAATGACGGCGTCACCGGGCCGTGCCCACGCAACAACTTCGTCGATAGCTGCGGCGCGGGAGTCTGCTTCACGAATATCGCCATCGGGGTTCGCTTCACGCGCGCCTTTCATGACGGCCGCGCGGATAGTGGCGGGGTCTTCGGTGCGGGGGTTGTCATCGGTAACGACGGTTAGGTCGGCACGTTTCGCGGCCGCGGCTCCCATCAGCGGGCGTTTGGAGGAGTCGCGGTCACCGCCAGCACCGACGACGATGCCGATACGGCCGGACGTTCCCTCCAGCTGTCCACGCAGGGTATCAAGTACCGCGGCGATGGCAGCCGGCTTGTGGGCATAGTCCACGACCGCCACGAAGTCCTGGCCGCGGTCAATGCGTTCCATGCGTCCTGGCACGGCGACTTTTTCTACGCCCTCGAGGAATGTTTGCGGGTCGAGTCCAATGGCTGCGGCCATGCCAGTCGCCAAAGCGGCATTGGCGATATTGAACTTACCGGGCATCGGAAGACGGAGATCATAAGACGTGCCGTTGGCAGCCACCGTCAATGTCACCTGTTGGGCACCGGTGGCCTCAGTGCTGAGTTGGCGTGCGGTGATATCAGCGTCGTCCTGCGTGGCAACGCGCGTAAGCGGTAGTGCCGCCGCACGTTTCGCCATACACTTGCCCCAGTCATCATCGACGCAGATGACGGCACGTTTGGCGGCTTGGGGGCCGTCGAAAAGCGCGGCTTTGGCTTCGAAGTAGTCCTCCATCGTGGGATGGAAGTCCAAGTGGTCCTGGCTCAGGTTAGTAAAACCACCGACGTCGAAACGAGTGCCTCGTACGCGCCCCAGCTCCAAGGCATGGGAGGAGACCTCCATGACCACGTGGGTCACGCCCTCAGACAGCATGCGGGCGAACAGCTCTTGAAGGGTCGGGGCCTCTGGGGTGGTTAGGGACGTCGGCACCAGCTCGCGATTGATGCGGGTACCAGTCGTTCCGATGAGGCCCACCGAATACCCAGCGTGAAGGAGACCGGCTTCGAGGAGGTAACTCGTCGTGGTCTTACCTGACGTGCCCGTTACGCCAAGGACGGTGAGCTTCTCGGTGGGATGTCCATAAATCTCCGCGGCTACGAGACCGAGGATGGCACGAATATCCTCCACCACGAGGATGGGACGGGACTCCCCTGCCTCAGCAAGGAGAGCCTGCCCCTCCTCGTCAGTCAGCACGGCTGCCGCCGGGGTATCTGCGGCATAACGCGCGCCATGCACGCGAGTACCAGGCAGCGCCGCGAAGAGCCCGCCCGGTGCCAGCGTGGCGGAGTTAAGGCCGCACGAGTCTACGGTGACCGAGGCATCCCCGATCACACGGCCTCCGGCAATGTCTGCTAGCCGCTCTAGGCTGATGCTGCTTGTCACTCTGTGTCTCCTCTTCTCTGTGCTTCTATTCTGTATCGTTCTCTCACTCGTTAAGGCTTACTCCGCACGCAGTGTCAGCGGCGGGGCCGGTGGTGACGGTGGAATGTTGTCGCGGTTGAGCAGCCATGCGGCGATGTCACTGAAGACTGGTGCGGCCGACTGACCGCCAGAACCATCGTCGTTCACGCCGGACTCTGGTTCGTCGAGCATGACGGCGACGACGAAACGGGGGTCGTCGGCAGGCGCGATGCCCGCAAACGTGATCCAGTACTTGGAGTTAGAGTAAGCACCGGTCTCTTCATCCACCTTCTGCGCGGTACCGGTCTTACCGGAAAGCTGGTATCCCTCAATCTTTGCGTTACCGGCGGTGCCGTTATTGATACCTCGCTCATCGGATTGGAAGACGGCTCGGAACATATCCACCACGGTGCGTGCCGTTTCGGGGCTCACCACTTGAGTCTTTTCTGGTTCCTCAAGTTCTTCCTTTGCGCCATCTGGACCGGTGATGGAATCAATGATGCGTGGTTCAATGCGCTCACCATCATTAGCTAGGGTCTGGTAAATCGACGCGAGCTGCAGAGCAGTCCACGACTGTCCTTGGCCGATCGGCAGGTTGGCAAAAGTTCCGCCGGACCACTGCGACAGTGCAGGAACGAGACCAGGAGACTCGTTTGGCAGCTCAATACCCGAGGTTTGGCCGAGTCCGAACTTCTTGAGGTATTCGGCGTATTTTTCCTGGCCTAGGCGCTCAGCCAACATGAGTGTTCCCACGTTTGAAGACTTACCAAAGACACCCGTGGTCGTATACGGCTCGACGCCGTGCGGCCATGCATCGTTCACAGTCACACCAGCCATATCAATGGAACCTGGGACCTGGTGGACCTCATCAGGATCGGTCAAACCTTCTTCAATAGTTGCCGCTGCAGTAATGATCTTGGCTACTGATCCCGGCTCAAAAGGATGGGAGATACTAAGGTTATCGAAGGTTTTATCCTTGTCTAGCTGCTTCTCAATGTCCTTGTTCGGATCGATGGTGTCCGTGTTCGCCATGGCGAGGACTTGTCCGGTGGCGGCATCAAGCACTACTGCTTCTGCATTCTTAGCCTTTGAGTTAGCTTTGGCCTTCTCCAGCTTTTGCTGGACGTAGGTCTGAAGGTCGAGGTCCAAGGTCAAGGTGACGTTCTTGCCGTCGGTGGTCGGCACCTGGTCGCGGAGAGTACCCGGGATAACCTGGCCGCTGGCGGAGACGTCCTCGGTGGAGCTGCCGTCGATGCCGGTCAACGTGGTGTCTCCAGAAGCCTCGAATCCAAATTGGCCTTGGCCATCCATGGACACCTTGCCGATAACGTTTTCCGCGATAGAACCGTTGGGGTATTGACGAATCTGCTGTTCATCAGCGGCAAGACCATGGAACTGCTCCGAAATTTCCACTGCGACATCTGGGTCCACGTTGCGAACGAGCACCTCGTACTGCGTATCAGCGCGGAGCTTGTCCATAATCTGGTCAGCATCCACATCTCCAGCATCGATACCAGCATCTTTAAGCATCGACGGGATACTCTCCGCCATCTCGGTGAGGCGGTCGTTGAGCTTGTTATCGAGGAAAGACTCCTGGGCATCAGGGGCAAGGCCGGCGTACTCAGCGGTGTTGACGGCCTCGAGCTTTTCTTGCTGGCGCAATTCATCACGCAGACGCGTTGGCGACACCGTCAGCGAGCGAGCGCGCATGGTGTAGGCAAGGCGCTGTCCATCACGGTCAAGAATCTCACCACGGCCAGCGGTGTCGATATAGACGCGGGTTCGCTGAGCTGCGGCCTTCGCTGCGAGGTCTGGCCCCCACACGATTTGTACCCAAGCAAGACGCCCCATCCACGCCAGCATGACGACAAGCAGCAGTGAAGCGACAACATGTACACGGCGGCGCATCGTCTTCTGCTGGCTGACGGCCGGTTTTCCAGTCCGCGGATTCTTGTCGCGCGTAGCGGGGATAACCCGATCGGCCTCGTATCGCTGCCGGGGCTGGTGCGCTGTGCCACGTGGTTGGGAAGCACGGGCCGTGGAAGGGCGCCTCGGGCGCCGACCACCGCTGTGTGGTGGAGTCACACGTCACCTTTCTTTCTGCAGCGGATGTGGCTGATATCCCGCCGGGAGCGGCGGGCCTACTTACCCCCGAATTGTGCCCTATGATCACCGCGTGCCCGCGCAGGCACGCGCGGGCAGGAGCCGGAATCTAACCGCGAGCTGCGTAGGGCGCCTGTGCCGGAATATCCGGAAGCTCCACGCCGCCTTCTGCCGGAGCAGATTCCTCCCCGTGGTCCTCATGCTCCGCAGACGCATCGCGCTCTGCATTGTCTCGGTGTGGCTGGCCGGTGTGGAGGTTCGGACGGACATTAAGGTTGTCAGACATATTGGCCGTTGCGTTTGGATCACTCGACGCTCGGCCCGGGCGAACTGGCTCGCCGTTGACGTCCACGACGGATTCCATCTCAGGAGTCGCTTGACGCTTCTCTTCAGGTTTTCCCTCGCCATTTACTTCAACGATGCCCGGCTGTACTGGGATTCCCATGTTGGCTTCGTGTGCACGGCGGGCAACATCCGAGGCAGAGCGAACATTCTCAAGGTCCCGGTTGAGGGTCTCCAGCTGGTTGTTGAGCGTCGACTCATGTGCCGTGAGCTGTTGAATCTTGAATGTTTGCGAGGTCGACAGACCCGATAGCCACATCGCTCCTATCACACCAGTGATAAGCAACGTGATGGCGATGACTGACAGCCGCGCAAAGCGTCCATTGTTCTTGGGCTTCTGAACAACGCGGCGCCCGCGGTTGCTTACAACCTGCTTCGAGCCGAGACGGCCTCCACGCAGCCCCTCGCTCTTGCGGCGAGTAGGCACGGTGCCGCGGTGCGGGGAGCGGCTGGGCAGCGGAGTCGTGCGACCGCCGCGTTCCAGCAGCGCAGTTGAGTGACCAGCGTAGTCGGATCCAGTGGTGAAATCGCGGCTTGCTCCCATGGTAGGGGTCCTCTCGTAGTGGCGGGAAGGGGCTGTGCGGTCTCGAAGCGTCATGATGTTCCTCCCGAGTCATGGAACGATGGGGTTCCATCCACTCGTTCCAAGGCGCGAACGCGTACTGACGCGGCCCGCGAGTTTTCAGCAATCTCTTCCTCGCTAGCCTTTTCCGCACCACGCGTCACAATGGAATAGTGGGCGGCAGTTCCAGGAAGATCCATCGGCAAACCTGCCGGAGTGGTGGAGGTGCTGAGCTCTTTGAAGGCCTGCTTCACTATGCGATCTTCGAGAGACTGATAGCTCATGAACACCGCGCGCCCACCAACAGAGAGAGCGTCCGTAATGACGGGAATAACCTGCTCGATGGCCTCAAGTTCCCGGTTAACCTCCACGCGCAGCGCCTGAAAAGTACGTTTCGCTGGGTGCCCGCCGGTGCGGCGAGTGGCTGCCGGAATAACGTCATACAGTAACTCGACGAGACGGGCAGACGTGGTAAACGGTTCCTTGTCCCGTTCTTTGAGCACTGCGGAGGCAATCTTGCCAGCAAAGCGCTCATCGCCATAAGTTTTCAGCACGCGAGCGAGGTCCCCGTGGCTGTAGGTATTGAGTACATCTGCAGCCGTTATCCCCTGGCTCGGATCCATGCGCATATCCAGCGGCGCATCCGTTTTGTACGCAAAGCCACGGTCAACCTGGTCGAGCTGCATGGAGGACACGCCAAGATCAAACAGCGCCCCGGCAATGCCATGTTCCCGGGCGATGGCAAAGATCTCACCCTCACCGTTTGCAATGGCGCCACCAACCTCATCGAAACGGGCATTAACGCCAACAAAGCGCTCTGGGAAGGCAGAGAGACGCTGCGAAGCATTACTTAATGATTGCCCATCCCTATCCACGCCAATGATGCGCACGGAAGGGAACTTTTGGAGGAAGTACTCGCTGTGACCACCCGCCCCCAGAGTGCCATCCACGATGACGGCGTTTTCCCCTGCGGCCTCAACTGCGGGTGCCAGCAACTGCGCCATGCGCTCACGCATGACGGGTACGTGACCGTGATTATCGTTCACGTCGTAGGTGATGGTCTCATCCTGTGCCACAGCCCGCTGTCCCCCTTCCTCAAGGCGCCTGAGTTCGCTGTCTGGTTTGGTCGATAAAGATTGAGTGCGTATAGGGCCCTGTCCGAGGAAGGCTTCTGATGTCGGGGAAGTACACCAGATCATCTTCCTCGGGCAGAGTCCGTACACGCACTCTCGTTGTCCCGGCCCTTACAAGAGGCCGGCAAGCACGTCGTCGGCATCTGCTGCCGAATAAGCGTCTTCAGTTTGCGCCTGGTACTCAGCCCACGCGGCTGCGTCCCAGATTTCGAGGAAATCAACTGAGCCAACGACTACGCACTCCTTGGTGAGGTTTGCGTATTCGCGATGACCCGCGGACAACGTGATACGCCCATGCCCGTCAGGACGTTGCTCGTCCGCACTCGCAGCCAAGTTACGGATAAACGCACGCGCGTCTGGGTTGGTACGTGACACAGCCGCCGCTTTCCTAGCTCGTGCCGCGAACTCCTCCCGCGGATACACCGCGAGCGAATGATCCTGCCCCTTGGTGACCATGAGGCCACCGGCCAGTTCTTCACGAAACTTCGCCGGAAGCGTGAGCCGCCCTTTGTCGTCGAGCTTGGGAGTGTAGGTACCGAGAAACATCCCGGGTCCACCTTCCTGTCACTCGAAAACTCCGGATTCCTCTCGCGACAGGAGATCAACTCTCCTCCGCTACGCCCCACTCTACCCCACTTTCCCCCACCTTCCACACTTTGAAGGCAAATTACACGCGCGTGTCTCACGATTATCGCAGATAAATAGCCTGTTTTTCGGTGGGGGAAATTCCCCAACACCCTCTTGACACGTCCCCCAGATAACCCCACCTAGCACTTTAGAATCACATGTAACTTAAGTAGCTTTACCCACACTTCCCTCTACAGCTCTCCCTTTCCTGCAGAATCACCCGAAGGTTGACCCCCAAGCATCCAATAAACACGAGCGTCAGCACCCCCACTATCAACCCAGTGGGGCAAAGTGGGGAATGTGGGGCAAAGTGAGGCGCCCGACAAAACACAAAAGCGCCGCACCACTCTGCATGCGATGACTAACGTCATCACCGCAAAGTAGTACGGCGCTAGAAAGCTAGTGAGAGCTCTTAACGCTCCTCAAAACGACGGCGGAAGTTATCTTCCAAACGATCGCCCATACCACCATGTCGTTTCTTCGACTGCTGGGGACGGGACGAAGAGGCAGTGGAAACAGACACCAAGGAGTCTCCAGAGTTTCCACGCAGCATCCAGACACCTGCACCAAACATCACAAGGAAGCCGAGAATGGAGAGTGCGATAAACCATAGCGACTGCTGCGCGAGAGCGATACCGCCCACCATCATACACAGGCCGACGACAACGAGTGCCACTCCACGGAGGGTAATGGCACCGGATCCCCCGCCAAAGGAGGAATCACCAGTTACAGACGCACCAAAGTCGGGGTCATTGGCCAGCAGCGACTGCTCAATTTCACGCAGTGCTTGCTGTTCTTGCTCAGAAAGGGCCACAGCGTCCTCCGTAGTGAGATTCGGGTAAATGATGTCTTTTTAGGGAATGTCTACCTCTATAACGTCAAGAGTAGCGAGATAGTTCCCGCAAAGACAGTCCGTCTCCCTGCGCCCGGCTACTACGTCACCACGATCACAAAAATAACTGCCAACTGCAGCTAATCCCACTACGCAGCCAAGCCACCGAAACCGAGTTCAGATTCGGTCGCGTCGACATATCGCGCAGACAGCGCCAAATACTCATAGACAGCATCCTCATGAGGAACTGGATCCATTCCCGACGCCACACGAGAACGCACCCGCGAGTACTCCTTAAACTCTGCCGCCCACTGAGCGTCCGCCGGACCTACGAGGGCAACCTGCTCCCATGCAGAAGTAGGCAGACGGCGACGCCGAGACACCGACGATGCTGCTACCCGCGCCCCAGCTGCACGCAGCGACGCACGATAAGCCATCTCTAGAGCGTCTTCAAAGCGACCCTGCGCGGCACTTGAGCGGGCATCCGCCAGCAAATCAAGGGCCTGAGTTAGAAAGCGATCGCGCCGGACACTTTGCATTGACTCTCGCCTACGCCCCCGCGCTGCCGCTGTTGCTGAAATTACCTGTGCCATGACCACTCCTCCTTGTTTGCCATAACCGCACCTACTGGCTGTGTGCCCGAGACACTCACCTGTGACGTTTCCCTAAGCTTCTGCGACTCACTGTAGGACCGCCTCCGTACATCCACCCCTAACATTAGTCCACGTGTTCGAATCTTGCAACGGTTTAAGTAAATTATTCCTCGTTTTTCGAACGCTAACGCGACGACTCCAACCTTCATTTTTCGGTTCCACTTTCGCCGGCTGTACGGATCTGTTGTTATTAGAACTGTGAGTTATACGCTGCGCCGTTTGAGCCCCCAAGAGTTCGCGATTGCCCTTCCACAGTTGGTAGACATCTATATCGAGGCCATGGGCTACTCAGAGGCCATGCGTGACAACTCGATCGCGCGCTGGAAGTCAGACCTCATGCGGCCAGGTTTTTCCTGCGTGGTCGCCACCACCGAGTACGGAATCTCCGGCTTTGCCTACGGTTTCTTGGGCTCCCCTGATACGTGGTGGGATAGGCAGCTCCGTCGTGCATTGATGACTATTGGCGGCCCCAGCCCGGAACAGGAGGACATCCTCCATAACTATTTTGAGCTCGCAGAAATCCACGTCCGCCCAGCAGAACAGGGCCACGGTCTTGGCCGCAGCATTCTCGAAGCCCTCGCTTGGAATCTGCCGGCGCGCTACATCCTCTTATCCACGCCCGAGCATCCAGGCGAAGCCAACTCCGCCTTCCGCTTATATCGCCGCATGGGCTTTACAGATTTCCTGCGCCAGCTCTACTACCCTGCCGATTCACGGCCTTTCGCTATCCTGCAGTCCTCCGTACCGCTCACACCCGTCGACACCACCCAACCTGGCGCTTAACCTGCTCGCCCCTGCCAGGTATCGTGACAAGTGTGACTGAACCGAAGATTCCTACCCTGGACGATATCCCCGCTGCCGTGCGCGCTGAGCTTGCCTTCTTTCTCGACGGACAGCGCGACTCCATCGCCGTTATTGGCCAGCCGGTAACCCACGCCATCTCCTACTTGGAATCCTTTGTTCTTAATGGTGGAAAACGCATCCGCCCGCTCTATGCCTGGGCCGGCTTCGTGGGCGCACATGGTCTGGAGGGATCGGAATCGCCGGAGGCAATGCTGCGCGCTGCCTCCTCACTCGAGTTCATTCAAGCGTGCGCGCTTATCCACGATGACATTGTGGATGCCTCCGATACCCGGCGCGGGAACCCCACCGTTCACCGAGGAGTCGCTGCCCGCCATCGCGAATTGGAATTGAATGGAGACGCAGATTTCTTCGGCCAATCTCTCGCCATCCTCATCGGCGATATGGCACTGGTCTGGGCAGAAGACATGCTCCAGGATTCAGGTCTGAGCCCTGAGGCACTTGCTCGCGTGCGCGAGCCTTGGCGCGGTATGCGCCGCGAGGTTATCGGGGGCCAGATGCTGGATATCTCACTCGAGGCTGAGGGCTCCGAGGATGCCTCCTTGGCGGATTCCGTGAACCGATTTAAGACGGCCGCCTACACCATCGAACGCCCACTCCACCTTGGTGCGGCTGTGGCAGGGGCATCGGAGGAGCTCATCGCTGCCTTCCGCGGCTACGGCCGCGATATTGGTATCGCCTTTCAGCTTCGTGATGACCTTCTCGGCGTTTTTGGAGACCCCGCTATTACCGGTAAACCTGCCGGTGACGATCTCCGCGAGGGCAAGCGCACCGTGTTGCTCTCCCTAGCGCTGCAGCGCACGGATGCCACTGACCCCGTCGCCGCGGCAGAGCTTCGTCGTCTCATTGGCCAGACCGAAGACCCCGATGAGATTTCGCGTATGGCTGAGATTATCGCTGAGTCGGGAGCGCCGGACGTCGTCGAGCAGCGTATCACCGAGCTGACACAGTCGGGTCTGTCGCACTTGTACGACGCCCACGTCTCTCCAGATGTGACTGCAACGCTGGAGGATCTTGCCCGCAAATCCACCGCCCGCCGGATGTAACATGGCTGCCCGCACATCCACGCGTATTGCCCTACGCATCCCCAACCCGCTTCCCTTGGGCATTGTCGCCAGCATCATTCTGGCGTTGGCGTCCTTCTCCGGCGGCGCTACCCGCAACCGGGGCGGCGTCTTGGAGGCGCTCAATATTGGCTTCCTTGCTTACGGACACGGCCGCAACATCGGCATGGTCCTGTATTGGATTGGCCTCTTCGGTCTTGTCGGTGCGTGGGTCCTGGCTGGGCGCCACGTCATTGCTCCGCAGCTCACGGATCCGAAACCGGAGGGCGGTCTGCGCGACATCCAACGTATGTTGCTCAGCTGGATTGCTCCCTTGCTCATAGCCGCACCACTCGCGTCCCGGGATGTCTATTCCTATCTCATGCAGGGAGCCATGGTGCGGGACGGCTTCGATCCCTACACCGAAGGTGCCGCGGTCAACCCCGGGCCATTCCTCTTGGAAGTGTCCCACGACTGGCGCAATACCACCACGCCCTATGGGCCGCTGCATTTGTGGATGGGCAAGGGCGTCACACAGCTGGTTGGTGATCACGTTGCCGCCGGCATCATCGTCTACAAGATCGTTTCCGTCATCGGCTTCGCTGCCATCGCTTGGTCCATCCCGCGTCTAGCCCGCGCTATCGGCGGGGATCCCGCATTGGCGTTGTGGCTGGGTGTGGCCAACCCCGTCATGATTCTGCATCTGATCGGCGGCATGCACAACGAATCCGTCATGGTCGGCTTGGTCTCGCTTGGGCTTCTCGCGGCGGTCCACCACAAGTTTCATGCCAGCCTCCTGCTCGTGGGCATTGCAGTCTCGCTCAAAGCGACGGCCGTGTTCGCCGCGCCGTTCATCGTGTGGCTCATGGTTCACCACTGGGCACCGGAAGGGACGAAGGCGCTCAAACGAGTCGGTATTTTCCTTCTGTCCGGAATCATTGCCGTGGCTGAGGTCGCGTCAGCGGTTGCGGTGATCACGTGGGCGTCGGGAAGCTCGTGGGGCTGGCTCTCACAGATCAGCGGCAACTCCAAGGTGATCAACCCGTTGGCGGGGCCGACGCTGCTTGCCGACGTCCTCGTGCCCCTCATCCAATTCTTCTCACCCGACACGACCTACAACGGCGTGCTCGGAGTGTTGCGTTCTGCTGGCATGGTCCTCATGCTGCTCGGGCTCGTCTTGGTGTGGTGGTGGGGGCGCACCGGCGTGCGCCGAGCCATCGCCGCCACGGCGGCGGCCTACCAGGTGGCATTCGTCTTTAACTCCGTCACGCTGCCCTGGTACTACGCCTCAGTGTCCACGCTAATGGGCACGTTCCGCCCGCCGCTGCCCATCCTCAAGCTAGCCACGGGCGTCACCTTCTTCATTGGAGTTGCCTTTGCTGGTGACGGAAACCACCAGCTCTACAACTGGTTCTGGGTTATCGGCATGGTGGTCGTAGCGTGGAGCGCCACGCAGTGGATCTTTGCCGGTATTCCTGCCAGGTCGGCGTCTAAAACGCCGACGATTAAAAGGCCGAAGCCTGCGCGCGCCGAATAACCTCGCGCGCGAGGTGGCCATGCAATCCATCGATGGGACGTCCCGGCAACGAGTCATCCTCAGTAAAGAGGTGCGCGAGGATTTCGTTATCGTGCCATCCGTTGTCCGAAAGCACAGTAATCACGCCCGAGACGTACTTGGAAATGACGCCCTTTGAGTTAAAGAAGGACGCGGGAACTAGACGGTTGCCCTCCGGGTCACGCCAGGCAATGAACTTGCGGGCATTGAGCAAGTCAAAGACGCGGGTAATGGGAAGATCCAGCTTCTCAGCCACGTCTTTGAGCGTCAGCAGCTCCTCACCCGCAAGAAGCTCTGCCAGCTCGGGATGGGAATTCTCTTCAGGGTTCGCAGAATTAGTCACAGACACAACTGTAGCGGGATCACACTTTGAGGAGAGGATCGACCATACTGGAACCCATGACAAGGCTGAACGTGGGCGACATTCTTGAAGGACGCTATCGCATCGATCAGCCGATCGCCCGCGGCGGCATGTCCACTGTGTACCGCTGCGTGGATATGCGTTTAGGCCGCGCAGTCGCTGCCAAGGTCATGGATGAGCGCTATCACGATGACCCCGTTTTCGTCACTCGCTTCGAGCGCGAGGCCCGTGCCATGGCGCAGCTGAGCCACCCCAACCTGGTGGCTGTGCATGACTTCTCTTCCGATGGTCTGCCCATCTATCTCATTATGGAGCTCATCACCGGCGGCACCCTGCGCGAGCTTCTCGCCGAGCGCGGTCCCATGCCACCGCATGCCGCCGCTGGTGTCATGCATTCGGTCCTGGCAGGACTCAGCGAAGTCCACGACGCGGGACTCGTACACCGCGATATCAAGCCGGATAATGTGCTCATCACGAACACGCACCGCGTCAAAGTAGGTGACTTCGGTCTCGTACGCTCGGCGAGTGCGGATCACGATAGCTCCGGCCAGATTGTCGGCACCGTCAGCTACCTCTCCCCGGAGCAGGTTACCGGCGCGGACATCACACCGGCGTCTGACGTCTACTCGGCGGGAATTGTCCTCTTCGAGCTACTCACAGGCACGGTTCCCTTCAGCGGCGAGACCCCGCTGGCTCATGCCACCGCCCGCGTTCACGCGGATGTTCCCGCGCCTTCCTCACGTATCGAAGGCGTGCCGATGCTTTTCGACGCCCTCGTGGCCACCGCCACGGCACGCCACCCCGCCGAGCGTTTCGCCGATGCAGGTGAGTTCCTCGATGCCCTAGACGATGTCTCCCGCGAGCTACAGCTGCCGGCCTTTACAGTCCCCATCCCCCACAATTCGGCCGCTGCCCGCACCGCCGCGGTACCCACGGACTTTGCCGGCACAGGCAATACCCGAGTCTTCGAGGCAACCTCGGCGCTCAACACTCCGCGACCTGACGCGCCCCAGCCAGCGGCACCAGACTTCGAGACACGCGTCGAACCGCCCGTGGCTCCCCCTCCAGCTGAGCCGCCGGCCGCGGTCGAGGAGCCCTACGCTCCTGCCGGTGCCGAAGAAGAGCCCGAGGAACGCCCGCTGACCAACCGCAGCGCGATCTCCCTTGTCGGATTCCTTCTCCTCGTTAGCCTCGCCACGCTCGCCGTTGCGGTGGCGGCGTGGTGGTTTGGCTCCGGAGAATACGGCACGTGGCCGATTCTCTGGAGACCGTACTAGCTTCTAGTTGCGCAGCATCTCCGCGATGAGGAAGGACAACTCCAGCGACTGCTGGGTGTTCAAACGCGGATCCACGGCAGACTCGTAGCGTCCCGGCAGATCCACGTCCGTGATGTCCTCAGCGCCACCGAGGCACTCGGTCACGTCCTCACCGGTGAACTCGAGGTGCACGCCGCCCGGGTGGGTACCCAGCTCGCGGTGAACCTCGAAGAAGCCCTGAACCTCATCGACAATCTTGTCGAAGTGGCGCGTCTTGTAGCCGTTGGACGCGGTGAAGGTGTTGCCGTGCATCGGGTCCGACTGCCAGACCACCTTGTGGCCCGACTCCTCCACTGCCTTGACAATCGGAGGCAGAACGGAGCGCACTTTGTCGTGGCCCATACGAGCAATCATGGTGAGTCGACCCGGCTCACGGTTCGGGTCCAGCTTCTCCGCGTACTCCACTGCCTGCTCCGGCGTCACACCTGGGCCCAGCTTGATGCCCACCGGATTGCCAATGATGGAGGCAAACGCGACGTGGAAGTCCTCGATACCGCGAGTACGCTCACCAATCCACAACTGGTGTGCAGACAAGTCATAGAGCTTGGTTTCCCCATTGAAATCCGTACCCAATCGCAGCATGGAGCGCTCGTAGTCCTTCAACAGGGCTTCGTGGGAACAGTAGATCTCCGCCGAGCGCAAGGTTTCATCGGACACTCCACAGGCATTCATGAACGCCAGGCCGTTTTCAATCTCATCGGCCAAAGCCTGGTAGCGGGCGCCCGCCGGCGAGTTTGCCACGAATTCACGGTTCCACTCATGCAGGCGGTACAGGTCCGCGGTGCCGGAGTGCGTGAGGGAACGAACCAGGTTCATCGCGGCCGAAGAGTTTGCGTAGGCACGAATCATGCGGGCCGGGTCGTGGCGGCGAGACTCCTCATTGGCTTCGACGCCGTTGACGATGTCACCGCGGTAGTTGTACAGGCCGTTCGCATCGAGATCGGAGGAACGCGGCTTCGCGTACTGGCCAGCAATACGGCCCAGCTTCACCACCGGGGTAGACGCGCCATAGGTCAAGACCACGGCCATCTGCAGCAAGGTCTTGATGTTGCCGCGAATGTGCGGCTCAGTGTTGGATTCAAAGGTCTCTGCGCAGTCGCCGCCCTGGAGGAGGAAGGCCTTGCCCAAGGCGACGTCGGCAAGCTTGCGCTTGAGCTCCTCAATCTCCGGAGCCACGACGATGGGTGGGACCGACTCCAGAATCTTGCGCACGTTGTCTGCCTGCAGCTGGTCCCAGCTGGGCTGCTGTTTGGCCTCGCGGGCAATGGCATCCTGGAACTTCTCGTTGATCCCCTCCGGCAGCGGTGGCAGATCAGGGAGTACTTCTTTGGGAATATCTACTGTCCAACTCACACCCAGTATTAAACCATCTCGCACCTATAGTGCGTTAGTTAATCCCCCGATTACCCCACCTTATAGATTCACGCGGTTGCCACGGCTCAACGGCAGGTGTTGCTCACAGGTGCGGAACTTGGCGAGGTTATGGCGGGCGTCGACAAGCGCATCGTGATTCCCATTCGGCACTGGCGGCAGCGTGGGGCGGCCAGCAAACTCCCAATACTGCTTCAGCTCGCGCGTATAGCGCGGCATTCCCTTTGGCAGCCCAGCCATGTCGCCCCAGAGCTGGGCCAAGACCACATGGTCATAGGCGCCGACCCATGCCCACAGCTCAATGGGGCTGGAGTGGCCGCCCATAAACTCGAGGAGTTCCTCACGGATCGTGGCGCGGGACTTCCATACCGGGTTCCCGGGGCTCGGCAGCTTGTCCAGGACGTTCTCACGTACCCAGGCGTTCGCCTTGGAGGGGTCGAAATCGGTGGATACGGCATAGTATTCGCTACCGTCTTCGCCCACGATGCCGATGGAGACCAACTCGATGGTTGATCCGTCCTCGATGAACTCGGTGTCGTAGAAGTAGCGCACGGTTTCGTATCCTAGTCTCTCTTCCCTTCCCCATTGTCACAGGGGCCTATACTCAGCGCCGCTACCACACATGTCCTGGACCTGGTGGCGGAGATTCCCGGGAACGACTATTTCCTCGTCACCAAGCTGCTCATGGCCGCAGCATCGTGGTTGTCCAGTGGCTCAACGGGCTCTGCTTGGCGACGTCCCAACGCCGGCGGCTTCAGCGACCAGCCCACCACCGGAATCTTGCCCAAGGCCCACAGCGTCAGTGACGCCAGCCCCGCGTAGACCACGCACATGCTCAGCCAGAACCACGTATTATCCAACGGCCACTGCCCTGTCAAAGACACGTCTCGTGGGTAGAGCGCCATGGGGAAGCCATACAGGACAGTCAGACCAATCGGATGCCCCAGATAAATCGGGAGCGTGTGTGCGCCGATGAATCTAAGCCCCGTCGACACTGCTGGAATATAGGAGACAGCCACCGCCACGGCGATACCCACGGGAACCTCAAAGAACTGCTCCACCATGCGCACCAGAATATGAAGGTCCTGGTCCGCCAACACCTCCGCGCCAGGAAGCGGCCACGCCACCTCCACGGGGTTAGCTCGCTGGTCCCAGGCGCGACGAATAAAGAAACCTACAGCGTAGGCGACCATCATGCCCGAATAAGCCCAAAAAGCCTGCTGTCCCCAGCGCCCCTTAAACGGCGCCTCTAAGGCATCGGCGAAGGCCGCAATCGCGTCACGGAAGTAGGCCGCTGCCACGAACACGGGCAGGAACATGACCGCCTTGGCGATAGACTGAAACTCCGCTTGCCACGCCATGAAAACGATTGGGAAAAAGCTCAATAAAAGCCCCAACCATCCCGGGAGCGTGCGCACACACCACAAGAAGAGATTGAACAGAATAAGCGCATAGAGGAACCACGCCATGGAGTGGCCGACGAGAAGACTAGCCAGCATCTGGTTCGGGTCAAAAATTGGATCCCCGAAGACCCAGTGATACTCCACTCGTTTTGTCTGCTGCTCAATGAGCATCCACACCACATAGGGCACAAAGAAGTACCACAGACGCCGCGTGACAAGCTCGGCAAAGCTAAAGCGAAAGACCTTCTGGGAAAAGTAGCCACTGACGAGGAAGAACAAAGGCAAGCGCAACGGATCCAGCCACATATTAAAGGCGGCCAGCCACGTATCTTGGGCTTCAGGCACGACTAAGGTGACGTGGAGCAAAACCACGCCAAGAATGGATATTCCTTTCGCTACATCAGGCCAGGCAAGGCGTTGAGAGAGAGAAGAGCTCACAGATTACTGCGCCTCCGAACCGGGCTCGGCCCCTTCCGGGTAGCCGTGTCCAGCTTGCAGGGATGCCTTGACATCAGAGGCATAGACATCCACATATGGCTGCCCCGTCAACTCCGCCAACTGCTTCATCACATAGTCCGTGAAGGCGCGGGCAGTGTCGTGATCCTCTGGATCAAGGCCACGTTCTGCTGCCCACGCGGTGGGATCGATGGGCTCGCCCACGCGCATGCCGACGCGCACCGGACGCGGAATCCACGTACCAATGGGGTTTGCCTTTCGCGTATTGATCATGGCAATCGGCAGGACCTTCTCCCCAGTGGTCAGCGCAATGCGGGCCATGCCGGTGCGGCCCTTATAGATGCGGCCATCCGGCGACCGCGTGCCTTCTGGGTAGATACCAAACAGATCGCCGCGCCCCATGATGCGCTGCGCGCTGCTCAACATGGCATCGCTAGCGTTCTTATCCACACGGTCAATCGGCACCTGGCCCACGGAGCTAAAGAACCAATTCTGCACACGTCCCACCAGTCCGGGGGTAGTAAAGTATTCGCTCTTTGCCAGGAAGGTGATCTGCCGCGGGCACAACAGCGGAAAGTAGAAAGAATCCATTACTGCCTGATGCGAGGAAGCCAAGATGGCCGGGCCGGACTCTGGAATGCGTTCCATACCCTCAGACCAAGGGCGGTTCCATACCCGCAAGGCAGGCCCAAAGAAAATGTGCTTAAAAGCCCAATACCACTTGTTTCGCATCGCTTATAGTCCTATCTCTGGTTGTGCCGGCCCCGCGGATGACTCCACGAAGGGCAAGTATACGGTGTTAACCTCGGCGCTCCTGACGGGCGAGATCTGCGACACCGATCATACCTGCCGCCGAGCCCAACTCGGCGGTCGCGACGCGCGCCACGGGGCGGTGACCGGCACCGACAATCTGTTGTGCCATGCGCTCACGGGCCACATCGAGGAATAAATCTGCGTCCTGCGAGACGCCTCCACCGATGATAATGAGCTCTGGATCGAGCACGTCCGCCACCATAGACAGACCCTGGCCGAGCCACTGCCCGAAGTCCTCCATGACGGCTGTGGCCAGCGGATCTCCTTGACGAGCCGCAGCCGTGATGTCCTCACCGGAGGGCTTGTTAGGAAGCGCGGTCTCATACTTCCCACGCAATTCTGCGAAGGTGTCCGGCAGCGCCGTGCCGGACGCGTAGCGCTCCAAGCAACCGCGCTTGCCACAGGAGCATAAGCGTCCGCCGGGGTTGACAACCAGGTGCCCGAACTCGGGGGCAGTCCCGAACGCTCCTCGGTAGATGCGCCCCTCGGTAAATAACGTAGCGCCGATGCCCGTACCCACGGCAAAAAAGACCCATTCCTTGGCACCGCGGCCGGCGCCGAAACGCCACTCGCCCCACGCAGCCGAATTGGCATCGTGTTCCAAGCGGACCGGTACGTCTATTCGCTTGCTCAACGTCTCGCGCACAGCGGCGTCACGCCACGGCAGGTGCGGAGCAAAACGCACCACTTCGCAGTCAGGATCCAGGAACCCGGCGAGGGCGAGTCCTACCGCGGTGATGTCATGTCGAGCTGAAAGTTCCTCTACGCACCGAACGATGTCATCTTCCAGCTGGCCAGCATCGGTGGCTGTGGGCACGCTTGTGGAATCTACAATCTCTCCAGCTGCATCGATGACTGCAGCACGAAGGTTGGTGCCGCCGATATCGAAACCAATGGTGAGGCCAGTGTGGTCGCCGTCGGCCGAGGGAGAGTGTTCAAGCATGACTAGTAGGATATACCGTCGGCTTAGCTCCGGTCACATTCAAGAACCTCGCGCAGACGCGCTCCCATAATTTCCCACGTCCAGTGCTCCTCCACGTGGCGGCGTCCGGAGATCGCCATGCGGTGCCTCAGGGGGACGTCGCCAAGCAGCCGCGCCACCGCTTCCTCCAACTCCGCAAGCACCGCTCCTCGCACCACAACGCCCGACTCTGGGGTGACAGTCTCCGGGGCGCCACCGGAATCCCCCGCGATGACCGGCAGGCCCGCCGCCTGCGCCTCGAGGTAGACGATTCCCAAGCCTTCGACGTCGAGCCCTCCCCCGCGGGTACGAGCCGGCATGGCAAATATATCTGCTGCATGCAGTGCCATGAGCAATTCTTCGCTGTCCCTCGCTTCTCTAAGCACAGCATCAGGACAGTACTGCTTCGCTAGAACCCGCAGTGTGGACCCATAGCTTCCACGGCCAATAATAAGCAGCTGAGCATCCGGATAAGTCTGCCGTACTCGCGGCATGGCGCGCAGCAGTTGGTCCTGGCCTTTGCGTGGCACCCACCGTGAGATACATACGATGACGGGACCTTTACCCAAGCCAAAATACTGGCGCGCATTGTCCTTCTGTGTCTCCGTTGCGGGCACAAAGTCCTCGAGGCTTACCGCGGACGGCAGGTGTACCCACCGCGGGTGTGGGCCAAAGGCCCTAGTCAATCGACGGCGGGTGTACTCCGAAATGTAGGTGACAACATCAGATGTGTCTCCAATCCGGCGCAGCGCCTGGCGGGCCCCAGGCAACATAGACCAGCCCACTTCGTGTCCGTGCGTCGTCGCCACGATGCGACGCGCCCCAGCTTTCCGTGCCGCGGATGCCATCAGCGCGAGAGGAGCCGCCGCACCAAACCACACAGTCTCGATGTCATGTTTACGGATGAGGCGCTGCATTTCACGGGCCGTGGCCGGGGTCGGCAGCATCACCTTACGCGGCCAGCGCACCACCGTATAGTCCACCGACTTGTCGTAATCAGCGGCTGCATCCGCATCCTGGGTTGAGGCAAAAACTACGACGTCCCGCGGGTCCAGAGTGCGGAGGAAATCTCGCAGGTAGGACTGAATTCCCCCAATGGTGGGCGGGAAATCATTCGTGACCAGGAGTGTCCGTGACATGCGCTAGTACCGGACAGCGCCCTGAACTGGCATGGAATTAAGGGGCACCACAGCAACCGGAACACCGTACGTCGATGCATGAACCACCTGGCCATCGCCGATATACATGCCCACGTGAGTAATACCTGGGTAGTAGCCCACAATGTCACCTGGCTGCAACTGATCCAGCGGCACCGGCGTGCCGCCAGCGATCTGCGCCTGCGACGTGCGCGGAATACTCTTGCCCATTTGCTTATAGCTCCACACCATCAGACCTGAGCAATCGAAGGTGTCCGGCCCTGCAGAACCCCAACCATACGGCGCGCCCAGACGAGTCATTGCCGCCTGCACGGCAGCAGAGCCAGAACCATCCGCAAGGGCAGCAAGGTCAATATCGGAAAGGCCGCCAAAGTGCTCAACCCATGCCTGGCGTGCCTCAGGACTGAGAGAATCTACCTTCTCTTCAAGCTCTTTCTGTTGTTCTTCGAGCTCAGATTGCTCCTCCATGAGGGCCGTACGCTTGGCCTGCAAATCATCACGGGTACGGCGTGCCTCCTCAGCCGCATCGACCGCTTCCCGGTGAGTAGAATCAGCCGCTGTGGAGGCGGCCACCATGGCCTCTTCTTCACGTTTAGCAGCCTTCGATAACGCACCAAGGTAGCCCATGCGCTCCACAGCGCTAGCGACATCTTCAGCATCGAGCGCCGCTGCGATTGGCGACGCCGCGTTACGCCGATAGCGCTTTTGCGCTAACGCATCAATGTGCTTCTGTTGTTCCGCTACTGCTGCGGTGGCCTCATCAGCGTTGCGCTGAGCTCCCGCTGCCTGTTCATCGAGTTCGCCAATTCGCTTTTCGGTCTTCTCGATCTCATCCTCGAGGCCCTTGACCTCCTCGCCTTTGGCGGACACGCGCTGAGCGACGTCCGCCATACGCTCGATGAGCCCCGCGAGATCCTCCGGCGCGTCCTCCTGCTGAACCTCCTGAGCGACAACCGAAGGAGCAACAACGGTCAGTGGGACTGCCGTCACCGCACATGCGGTGATAACAGAAGCAAGACGGCGACGCGACATAGACACCCCAGGATCCTAAGAAAATAATAATAGTTGACTGAAGTATAGCCTCAGCCAAGGGAAAACAAAAGACTACCGAATAACAATAGCGGAACCCCTTCCCCACTCTCATCTTCGACGTGACGAGTGTGGCGGAAGGGGTTAAAAATGTCCTCTGGGCCGTCTTTTAGAAGCGAACAGCCGAGTGGATCGGCATGTAGTTCAGAGAACGCTCACCCACAGGGGTGCCGGTGTTCAGCGCGTCAATGATGGTGCCATGGCCGGTGTAGATACCAACGTGGGATGCACCGGAGTAGTAAACGATGATGTCGCCCGGCTGAAGAGCATCCAGGGAAACCTGGGTGCCGGCAGATGCCTGTGCCTGGGAGGTGCGCGGGATCTCGACGCCAGCCTGACGGTAAGCCCAGGAGGTCAGACCAGAGCAGTCAAAAGCGCTCGGACCGTTGGCGCCGTAAACGTACGGAGAGCCGACTGCGGAACGAGCAGCCTCGAGGACCTTCTCGCCAACAGACTTAACCGGGGCAGGGGCTGGAGCTTCCTGCACTACCGGCACCTCAACGGAGGCAGCGTAGTCGGAGCCCTGGTTGGACTTCAGGGACGGGACGTACTTATCAACGTTCGGAACCTGCTTGATGTTCGGAACGTTCTCCAAGCCAGCGACCTCGAAGCGAATGTCAGTGTTCGGAACGACGACCTCGGCGGCGTTGGCGGCAGCCGGTACGGTAACGGCTGCGGTTGCTGCGACAGCAGCGGTGGTTGCAATGCGACGGGTGTTCAGGTTGCCCTGGCGACGGTGCTTAGCCACGAATTCAAACTCCAAATCTTCCAGTGCGCCTACCTTCGCCGCCTCCACACAGAACGTAGTTCTCCCGGAGCGCAACGAAAGCTCTGACCCATGGGCGGGCCTAGCGTTCGACGGTGACCCATTCCTGTAGGGCCACCTCCGCTCGACCCCCAAATTTTAGGAGGGGCCAGACGCGGCGCTTAAATCTTCAGTTCGTATTGAGCACCGGTGCTTGGTACACCGTGTCGGTAACTCAATGTCTCGAATAGGTTACGAAACCATCACAAGCGATGTCGAGTCAGAAACACGAATCCCACTCCGTTACCGTCCTGTTACCAAACGTCAACCCAAATGAGACTGGCCCGAGAACTCAGACACCATTAACACGCAAGCGCCACCGTTCACACCCTCCCACCTGCGACGACAAGCCACCACAAGACTCGACAACAACCGGACCATTGCGGAGAATTCCAACTGAAATCCGTAAGAGAATTTCAGAATGTGACCTTTGTCACCTGGCTGTAATTTGAAGTACCAGTGGCCCCACATAACCCTTCCGGCACACTTTTCCCACCGGAAAAAGTGCTGTTTTCCAGCGGTTTTCCTGTCACCCACGTCACCCCAATCAGAGATCTGGGCCTCAAAATTCCCATCGGGGCACTTACATCGCGAAGGTTATGCGCAGGTAAACAGAAGGTTACGGACCTTATCCAAGCGATTTTCTCCGCGCATATGGGCGCCACACAGCCATAAACACACCCACAAGAAGCCGACCACAGCCACCTAGCGACCCTGCCCTCCCCCAGCCGAGCGCTCTTTTTCGTCGTACGAAACGACGATCCTTATACTCGATACGCTCATTTCCTATCTCGTCGTTCTAGACGACGATTCCTATCTCCCTCTCTCAATATGGCGCCGCCACCTTTTCGTCGTCTACGGCAACGAGGAAACTTTGTTCTGGGGGGAAAGATAAACCTTCCGCCGGCGTCGTCGTTTCTGACGACGATAGGAAAAATCACCGATTCCCAAGTCTCACTTTTCGCCGGGTCCCACCCGCTTCACCATCATCGTCGTTTAGTTCGACGAGCATGCCAGCCGCATCGCCGCCCCAACCTTCTAGAAGGGAATATCGCCACCGCTGCTGTTGTCGCGGTCTGCCGGGTCGGTCATATCAAAGACTTCCACGATCTCACCGCTATCTAACTCCACCTTCAACGCTTTGGCGTCTTCATGCATCTTTGCCCGGTGTGCCATAACATCCTCGGCAACAGTGCGCGCCCACCTGCGCATCGAGGGTGCAAGCGGGCCCGTAGCTTGTGTTGTCACCCAACTGCCATCAGCCAACAACCACA